>CAWCAZ010000017.1:0-164017 GCA_963793525.1 uncultured Acidobacteriaceae bacterium | reverse complement strand
ATCAGGAACTGAGAGAACGCGATGTAGATGTTCAGCATGACGAAGGCGAAAGCCAGCTTGCCCAGGTCATGCTGCTCGGTCATACGGAGCACCGTGCGCATCGGCTCCACTTTGGAAAGCCGGATCACGATAATGATGGAGAGCGCCAGGACCGCATAGCCTTGACCGACCAGGAAGAGGAACCCGTACATCGACGAATACCAGGTCGGGTCGAGGGACATGACCCAATCGATAGCGCCAACCGTCATGGTGATGGCATAGACCAGGATGCCGAAGCCGCTCAGATTCTCCAGCCGCACTTGCCAGAAGCGCACGTTCGGATGGGGGTCGGCATCGCGCTGCAGTCCCCACTTATTGAGCAGGTGCATGAAGAGGAACCAGATCGCGAAGATAACGGCGGACTGTATCCACACGCTGCCAACGTTCAGCATGGGGTGTTTATAAGCAATGGCGTGCGCCTGCTCGTGGTTGATCAGATGCTGGCGGTAAGCTTCGGCGGCGTCGCTGTACTTGGCCCACAGGTACAGCTTCTTCATGAAGAAGCCAATGGGCAAAAACAATACCATGATCAGAGGGAGGCAGCGCGACATCGCCTCCAACGGACGGCGTAGCAGCAGGCCCCACTTGCCACCGCTCACGTACTGCACCATGAGCAGAGCTAAACCACCCACCGTCAAGCCCCAGGTGAAGATGTATCCGAGCAAATAGGAGCGGAGCAGGTGATCGATCCCGTCGTGATCGACGGTCGCCGCAAGTAATGCGAGCACAATCGACAAAACAGCAAAGATGCCGCCGACAACCATCGCCCGGCGCCGCCATTGATTGAGCAGCAGCGGAGCATTCAGCTCCGAGGGTAACGAATTTGCGTGGTGTTCGTGAGCCATGTTTTTACCTGACTACCGGTTGCAAGCCCTTCGGCTTGGCTGCATTGCCGCTGGTGGCCGCGCCGCCGCCGGGCTGGCTCGAAGGTATCGGGGAATCTGCTGTTGCCGGGGCCATTCCCGGCGTTCCTTGACTGGGATCGGGCGGCTGGGCGGAGACCGCGGTTGCGGGCAACGACCACGGCTGAGCAAAGGATTCGGGATATCCCTGTCGCTCCGCGATGTCCTTAAGATTCTGTACCTGGACTCCCGAAGGAACCTCGGATTCGCTTGCGCTCTGGCTGATTTGCAGCGCCCGGATATACGCCGCCACTGACCAGCGGTCGGCTGGGGTGAGCTGGGCGGAATAATCGGGCATAGCACCGTAGCCATTCGTCATCACGTAGAAGTAGTGGCCCAGCGGTTCGGCCAGAATCCGGGAAGAGTGGAAGTTGCCGGCAGGCTTGTAGCCTCGCTGCACAATCATTCCGGCGCCGTTGCCCACGCGGGAGTGGCATGGGGTGCAGTAGATGTTGTACCGCTCCTGACCCCGAGCCAGGACGTCCATGGAAACGGGAAAGGGGAGCGCGTCGGCTTCCTTGCCTTCGATCAGGCCGGTGTAGAAAAAGCTGTCTTCGCCCAACTGGCCACGAGCGACGGTGCGCGCAACCTGGGGCCGAACAGAGCGGCCATCGGCAAAGAAGGTGGTGCTGCGCTGGGGGGTGAATTTGGGCTGGTCTTGCATGTCCTGGCGGCAGCCGGTGGATGCGAAAACAGCCACGCTCAGGACAATTGCTTGCCAGTGGTAGGGCTTCGCCCATCTTTTTCGGCCCAGGTACGCCTTGGCGAACCTGGGGCACTCGTCCAGCAAGAACGGCTTCGGGCTTGGGGTTGAGAGTGAAACGATGGGATTAATACTCCACCTCCACCACCGAAGCCGGCCGGAAGCTTTCCAGGAAGCTGCGTGCTTCGATGACCTCGAACTTGGGATCGTTTGCCTCCAGGCAAAGAAAGAATTTGTCCACCGTCGCCCCGGTACGAAAGTTGGGCGCATTGAAGAGCGGGTGGTAGAGCGTCGGTAGGCCACACATGGCCAGCATGCCGAATGCTGCAGAGAGACCTGCCCAGAGGATGGTCCACTCATAAGCCGGAATGATGAAGGCCGGCCAGGAAAAGAGTGGACGACCGGCGATGTTCAACGGATAGGCGAAGACCGACACCCAGGTCTCCATCAGAAACATGGCAGCCAACCCAGCGAGCCCGCCAACGAGACAGATCAGGGGCACGTAGTTGCGATGGAAACCGATCGCTTCTGCGGCCTCTTCCACCGGGTATGGGGTGTAACAGTCCATTCGCCGCCAGCCTGAGTCGTAGGCGGTTTTTGCTGCCACAACCAACTCGCCCGGAGTATCGAACTCCGCCAACATTCCATAAATTCCCTCGCGTATCGGCATCAGTCACCCGCCTCCAACGGTTCCGGCTCCGTCACCTTCGCCTGCGGCAACATCATGCGGATCTCCGACATGGGAATCATGGGCAGGAAGCGCACGAAGAGGAAGAACAGGGCGGTAAACAAGCCCAACGTCCCGAGAAATGTTCCGTAATCCCAGCGGGTCGCACGATAGGTTCCCCAGGACGAGGGAAGAAAGTCGCGATAGAGGCTGGTTACGACGATGACAAAGCGCTCGAACCACATGCCGGTATTGATGATGAGCGACATAATGAACATCTTGGTCGGGCTAACGCGCGTGCTGCGCAGCCACAACAATTGCGGCAGGGCGATGTTGCATGTGATCAGTACCCAATACGCCCAGCCCATCGGCCCAAACATGCGGTTCCACATCATGAAGTATTCCCAATGGCTGGCGGAGTACCAAGCCATGAAAACCTCCATCGAGTAGCCGTAGGCAACGATCAAACCCGTAGCGAGCATGACCTTGCCCATATTGTCGATGTGGCGGATGGTGATGAGGCCTTCCAGGTGGTAGAACTTGCGGATCGGAATCGCAAGCGTGATCACCATGGCAAAGCCGGAATAGATAGCACCGGCGACAAAGTAGGGCGGAAAAATCGTAGTGTGCCAGCCCGGCAGGACAGCCACCGCGAAATCGAAGCTGATGACTGTGTGAACCGACAACACCAAGGGAGTCGCCAGCCCCGCGAGCAGCAGGGAGGCTGTCTCATAGCGCATCCAGTGCCTGACCGAACCGCGCCAACCCAGCGAAAGCATCCCGTAGAAGTATTGGGCAAACTGGCTCTTGGCCCGGTCGCGCATGGTTCCAAAATCCGGAATCATGCCGATGTACCAAAAGACCACAGAGATGGTGGCGTATGTGGATACCGCAAAGACGTCCCACAGCAGCGGGGAGCGGAATTGCGGCCACACATTCATGGTGTTGGGATAAGGAAAGAGCCAGTACCCCAGCCATGGGCGGCCGACGTGGATGAGCGGGAACATGCCGGCGCAGATCACGGCAAAGATGGTCATCGCCTCGGCAAAGCGATTGATCGAGTTGCGCCACTGTTGCTTGAAGAGCAGCAGGATGGCCGAGATCAGCGTTCCGGCGTGGCCGATACCGATCCACCAGACGAAATTGATGATGGCGAATCCCCAGCCTACTGGGATGTCGAGGCCCCAGATGCCGACGCCCTTGAGGAACAGCCAGGTCACCGCAGTGAAGAGGATGATGCAAATGCTCCCCGCCAGCGTAAAGCCGAAGAACCAACCCAACGGGGTATGCGGGGTGAGCACGATGCGCGAAATGACATCTGTGACCGATTTGAAGGTGTATCCGGGCGCGATGACCCGGAATTCGCCTGTCTTCGGGTCCAGCTGCGGATCGCTTGTGGGTAACTCTGGTTTGGTCGCCATGCTGCGCTAACCTTTCAGCTCTTCGCAGGCGCGTGCTCGGTCCGCGCCTCGGCCAGTTCCGGGTTGGAGTTAAAGACTTCCGCAATGTAGGTGGTGCGGGGACGGGTATTCAGATCCGCCAGCACACCGTAATTGCGCTGCTGCAGCTTCAGTTTTCTCACCTTGCTGGCGCGGTCGTTGATATTGCCGAAGACGATGGCGCCGGTGGGGCAAGCCTGCTGGCATGCAGTCACCACTTCACCGTCGCGGATATCGCGATTCTCCTTATCCGCGGAAATCTTGGCGGCGGAGATGCGCTGAACGCAATAGCTGCACTTTTCCATGACCCCGCGGCTGCGCACCGTGACATCCGGATTACGCATCAGCTTGAGGCTCTCGGTCTCGAAATCGGAGAAGAGCAGGAAGTTGAAACGCCGCACCTTGTAGGGGCAATTGTTGGAGCAATAACGAGTGCCGACGCAGCGGTTGTACACCATGACGTTCAGGCCTTCGGGCGAGTGCACCGTGGCTCCCACCGGGCACACCTGCTCACAGGGCGCGTTCTCGCATTGCTGGCAGGTCATGGGCTGGAAGTGTGCCCGTGGCGCATCCAGATCGCCTTCGAAGTAGGTATCGATGCGCAACCACTGCATGATGCGGCCGGTTTGGGTGTTGTGCCTGCCCACGACGGCAATATTGTTCTCTGCGTAGCAACTCACGACGCAGGCGTTGCAACCGACGCAGGAGTTCATGTCGATGGCCATGCCCCAGGCGTTCTTGTCGTAGCGCCAGTTGGCGAACATGCTGGTGTCCGGATCGGGATCTTCGGGGACATCCTCGCCCTCATGGGCGAAGTTGGGGTTCTGCTTGAACTCATCGAGCGTGGCGTAGCGAATGATGCCGCGCGTCATGGCCTCGTCGCCTTCGAGCGACTGATCGGCTTTACCATTTCCACCGGCTTCGATGGAGCGGTGATCGGTGTAGTGACTCTTGGTGACCGCGAACTCGTAGGTTTGGCCGGTCTTCTTCATGGTCGCGCCGGGGGCAAACAACAACGCGTTGGAACTGCGGATCGCGTAGGCGTTGAATCCCAACCCTCCGGCAACGCGGCCGCCATTGCGGCGCGCATAGCCCAGGTACACGGTGACGCAACCATCGGCGTGACCCGGCACCGCCATCACTGGAGCCATGACCGTGTTGCCGTTGGTCTCGATGGCCACCACGTCCTGCTCCGCCAAGCCGAATTTCGCCAGCGTGCTATAGCTCATCAGCGCCGCGTTGTCCCACGACATGCTGGTGACCGGCTTGGGAATTTCCTGCAGCCAACCGACGTTCGCAAAGCGCCCGTCGTAGATGTTCGGGTCAGCACGGAAGATTACTTCGACGGTTCCGTCGGGATAGTTGGGCGCGGCGCCCGCCAAGTCAGCAGCTTTGGCTGAAACCGTCTTGGGCTGAAAAGGCGTTCCCGAGATCATGCCGTCGTGCAGAATTTTGCGCCAGGCATGTTCCCCTTCCGGCCCCAGATTCGCCTGCCAGGTCTTGCGCACGGCATCGTAGGGCGAGGTGTCAGGGTCGTCGAGCATGGACTGGATCACGTCATGCACCGATTTGCCGCCATACAACGGTTCGATCATGGGCTGCACTACGGTGGCCGTCCCGTCATAGGCTCGGGTGTCGGACCAGCTTTCGAGGTAGTGCGCGCCGTTGATGTGCCATTCTGTAGCCACGCCGGTCTCGTTCAAATGAGAGCCGAGGTGCGCGGTCATTTTCACGTTGGCAATGGCGTCTTCAAAATGCAGGTCCACCGGCGCGGTGTAGACCGGGTTGGCATTCAGGATCAGCAGCCAGTCAACCTTGCCTGCGCGGATGTCATTGACCAGGGTGACGATGTCCTGCCCCTGGATCGACGGCATAGGATTTACGGTCTCGGTGTAAACCACTGTCTTGCCGACGTTGCCGAGCGCCTGGTTGATGGCGATGGCCGCCAAATGCACTTGCGGCGACTGCTGCTCACCGGGGATGACCACGCACTTGCCTGCGTTGGCTTTCAGGTCAGCCGCTACGGCTGAGAGATATTTGCCCGCGGGACCGGAGGGCGGTTGCGCGGACCCACCCGCTCCGACCGCGGCCGCCAACGCCGCGGCGAAAGAAGCCACCTCTCCGGCCTTCAAGGCCAGCCGGTGCTCGGCTTTGAAGCCAGTCGTGCTGGGAGCGCTTTCGACCGCGTACAGCCGGTTCATCGGAGCGCTTTGGTCCAGTAGTTTGCGCCGGCTGGCGTAGTCGGCCGCCAGGCGGAGAAATCCTGGATGGGTGATGCCGGAGAGAAAGTCGGCGTCGAGTGAGACGATGACATCCGCCTCCTGCAGCCGGTACTGGGCGTCGTAGTAATCGCCAAAAGCCGTCTTGGAGGCCGAGTAGGCGGAGTCGCGATTAACCGGATCCCACTGCAGCCACTTGGCGTTGGGATATTTCTGCTGCGCGGCTTTCCATTGCGCGGCCAGCGTGGGCGAAGTGACTGTATCGCTCAGGATGTAGAGGCCAACGCCTCCGCTTGCCTTCTTGTCGGCCAGCATGGCGCGGAAGACAGCGAGAAAAGCAGCAAACTCACGAACTTCGCCGCGGCAGATCACTCTCTGGGAGCGGTCGGGATCGTAAAGATCAAGCAATGAACCCTGGGTCAGCGGATCGGAGGAGCCGCGGTTCACCGGGTGGTCCGGATTGCCGTCCACTTTGATCGGCCGGTAGGCGTCGCTCTTGACTAATACTGGCACCGCGCCAGTGTTGAAGGGCATGGCCGAGGCAAAGTACACCGGGCGGCCCAGCACCAAGTCTTCGGGTTCCTTGACGTAGGGATAGATCGCTTCATCCGGTTGCTTGGTGCAGCCGGAGAGTCCAGCCAAGGCGAGAGAAGCGCCCATGACCTTAAGGAATCCGCGGCGCGAGACGGGGTCGATCCACTCCGCCGCCTGCGCGGGAAATTCACGCTGCACCATTTCCCGGAATGCCGGGGTGTCAGCCAACTCGTCCACGCTGCGCCAGTAGGTTTTTCCCGTCTGTCCGGCAAGTTTGGCCCTGGCAGCGTCGAGCGTAAGTGCCTGCTTATTCCGGCCCTCGCCGTGGATCGTCTCGTTTGCCATGTTCGCTTCGCGTCTTCCCTGGTCAAGAGGTTGCGTGTTGTTCAAGTTTTGCCCAGTGGGCTTGGGAGTGCCTGGCTCGCTCATCGGTGGCACGTCTCGCAGCTGCTTAGTTCCTGAGGTGTCCGGATGTGGTACTGCTGGGTCAGGTATTTACCGAGCGATGACTGGTCGGTGAATTTCTCGTAGTGCAAGGCCGCCGGAACCACCGTGGCCGGCGCGTCGCTCACAGCTTGTCCATGCAGTCCGTCGGGCAGCATGTTGAGCGAGGCTACCTGTGCTCCGCTTTGGCTGGGATCGATGGTGGTGCAGCTCACCGTTTGCGCAGTGGGAACGCCATCCTTCAGGCCTCCACTACCGCACCATACGGGTTTCTGCGATGTGGGGCCCTCCCACGCCATGTTGTAAATCTGGCTGGTGGGACGAAGGTTCTTGGCCGGATCGCGATGGCAGTTCAGGCACCATTCCATCTGCAGCGTGTTCTGCTGGTACATCAACGGCATCAAATCCACGCGTCCATGACAGGAGGAACAGCCTATTCCCTTATTCACATGAATTTCGTGATTGAAGTAAACAAAGTCGGGCAGATCGTGGATCTTGACCCACGGTATGGACTCACCGGTTGCCCAACTGGTCCGTACCGGTTGCAGAAGGGCCGCATTGGTCCAGATCTGCGCGTGGCAGTTCATGCAGGTCTTGGTAGGCGGGATGCCTGCGTAGCTGGACTTCTCCACCGAGGTGTGACAGTACTGGCATTGCAATCCAAGGCCCATAACGTGATGCTTGTGACTGAACGGCACCGGCTGTTCCGCGCGCTGTCCTTGCTTGGTTACCCATGGAGAACCCTGCAGCTGATCGAGGGTGACTCCCAGGGCGATGACGATCAACCCTGTCAGGACCAGGCTCGCGCGGGCAAGCGCGTTGGAACTCCGGTCAAAAATCTGCGCCATTGGATCGGTCCCTGCTTCCTCAGTTTACGGGTTGTTGAGAAGGTTCCGCTATGAACTCTGGTCTGTGACTGGATCCGGGACGACCGCGGGAGCATCTCCCCGGATCATGCCTGGAAAGTTGAATATAGCAGCAAACGGCGGGGGGTAGGCAACCCCTTGGAGCAGGCAAGGGGGATTTATGAGTGTGACGAAAGCGCCAATTAGGGAAAGAAGCCTGTAGCAACCGCGCGCGCTGTTTGCATCTACGGTACTCTTCAGTGCGGAATCGGCGGGTATTCAGGAGGGTCAGACACGTCAGGACTATTCGCGCCCATCGGTGGCTGTCTCTCTTTCCCTAACGAATGACGGGTGGCCCACATCTCGCTGGTTTTTCGCGAGGTGTGGAATTCCACGAATGCGGACCGCTAAGCGCATCGGATCAATCGGCAGTCAGAGGGAAGAACCAGTGGTATCCCACATCTCGCGAAAAACGAGCGAGATGTGGGCCACCCGTCATTCGTTAGAAAACAGGAGATAGCCCAGCGAGACTGCGCCTCGGGCCGATTAAGATACTCCGATGGATATCGGCCTGCGCCCGGTTCGCTACGACACAGCGCTTGCGCTCGCAGATTTGGCCAATGCTGACGCCAAGCTGGGAGCGCTGATCGAACGGGTTGGCCCCTTTGCGCTGCGGGTGAAGAGCACGCACTCGCCCTTTGAAGCGCTGCTCGAGGCCATTCTGCACCAGCAACTGCATGCGAATGCAGCTAAGGCTATCCTTGGGCGTTTGCTGGCTGGATTCGGCGATCAGCATCCGCAGCCGGAGCAATTGCTGGCCGCCCCGGAGGAGATGCTGCGTGCAGCCGGCCTCTCAAAATCGAAGCTCCTTTCCCTGCGCGATCTGGCCGCCAAAACCCTGGACGGCACGGTTCCCTCGCTGGCCGCCATCCGGCGCATGCCCGAAGAGGTGATCATCGAGCGGCTAAGCAGCGTGCGCGGGATCGGAAATTGGACGGCGGAGATGTTGCTCATCTTTCGCCTGGGGCGGCCCGACGTCTTTCCGGGAACGGACTACGGAATCCGCAAGGGCTATCTCCTGACCTTCGGCAAGCCCAAGGTGGGAGAGCCAATCACCGTCGATATGCTGCCTAAACCTGAAGCGATGCAACGCCGGGCAGCGCGCTGGAGGCCGTGGCGCTCAGTAGCCAGTTGGTACCTGTGGCGGGCCTGCGAGTTGCCTCCCGTGCGACCCGGCGGGCAAATCCAGCTATCATAACTGCATGTCAGACCATTCGACGCCGGCGGAACGGTACATCTGCATTCATGGCCATTTTTATCAGCCGCCGCGAGAAAATCCCTGGCTCGAAACCGTCGAGACTGAGGATTCGGCCGCGCCCTACCACGACTGGAATGAGCGGATCACCGCCGAATGCTATGCGCCCAACGGTGCTTCGCGCATAGTCAACGGCGAGAACCAGATCATCCGCATCATGAACAACTATTCGCGGATCAGTTTCAACTTCGGGCCTACCCTGCTGTCGTGGCTGGAAGAAAATGCGCCGCGCACGTATCGCATGATCCGCGATGCCGACCGGCAAAGCATGCTGCGCTACGATGGCCACGGGTCGGCGCTGGCGCAGGTCTACAACCACGTCATTATGCCCCTGGCCATTACCCGGGACCGTGTCACCCAAATTCGCTGGGGCATCGCCGACTTTCAGCATCGCTTCGGGCGGCCCCCGGAGGGGATGTGGCTTGCAGAAACCGCGGTGGATACCGAAACCCTGGACCTATTGGCGCAAAATGGCATACTGTTCACCATTCTTGCGCCGCACCAGTGCGCCCGGGTGCGCGAGCGTGCGGAGAGCACGCTGCAACCGGCTCTCCCCAGACTCGACGGCGCCGGCGCTCGCTGGATAGAGACGCCTAACGCTTCGGTGAATCCCAACCATCCTTACCAGGTGCCGCTTAAGGATGGGCGTAGCATCACCGTCTTTTTCTACAACGGCCCAGTTTCCCGTTCCATCGCCTTCGAAGGAATGCTTAACAATGGCGAGACCTTTGCCTGGCGACTGGCGCGCGGCCTCGATCTCAGTTCCGCCGAACCGCAAGTGATTCATGTGGCGACAGACGGAGAAAGCTATGGCCACCATCATCGTCACGGAGAGATGGCGCTCTCCTACTGCTTGCGCTTCATCGAAGATAAGAAGCTGGCCAAATTGACGAATTACGGCCAGTTCCTGGCCAAATTCCCGCCTAAGTGGGAGGCGGAGATCGTCGACAACACCTCGTGGAGTTGTGCCCACGGTATCGAGCGCTGGCGTGCTGACTGCGGCTGCAATGGCGGCCGCCAGGGGTGGAACCAGCGATGGCGCGCGCCGCTGCGCGAAGCTCTCGACTGGTTGCGGGATACAGTCACCCCGCTCAGCGAAAACGCGACAAAAGGACTGCTGAAAGATGTGTGGAGCGCTCGCGACGCTTACATCTCGGTCATCCTTGCTGCCGGGACGGCCGATGCCGACGAGGCGATCGAGCAGTTCTTTGCTGCCCACGCGCAACGCGCTCTTTCGACCGAGGAACGGACGCTGATCCTCAAGCTGATGGAGATGCAACGTCACACGCAGTTGATGTACACCAGCTGTGGCTGGTTCTTCGACGACATCTCCGGCATCGAGACGGTTCAGATAATGGCCTACGCGGCCCGGGCCCTACGCCTGGCCGCCGACATCTTCGGCCTCAACTGCGCTTTACTCGAATGGCAGTTTGTGGAGCGGCTGCGTCATGCCAAGAGCAACAGCACGCCGTGGAAAGACGGCGGCGATATCTACCGGCATCTGGTCAAACCGATGGAGGTCAACCTGGAGCAGGTGGCCGCGCACTATGCAATCTCCTCGGTCTTTGGCAGCTATCCCGAGGAGACGGTTCTCTTTTGCTACACCATCCGCCGGCTGGACTACGACAACGTAACCTCGGGCCGCGCACGCCTGGCGATTGGCCGTTGCCGCATTACCTCCAATCTCACCGAAGAGGCGGAGGAGGTTTCCTTTGCTGCGCTGCATTTCGGCGATCATAACGTGACTGCCGCGGTGGAACGGTCGACGCCACAAGATCTGTCTGCGTTCAACGACCTCAAGCAAAAGTGCAGCGCGGCCGTTACCCAGGCGAATTTGCCCGAGGTGGTTCGACTGATCGATAGCTTTTTTGGCGGCAGTCCCTACTCGCTCGCTTCTCTTTTCAAAGACGACCAGCGGCGTATTCTGCGCTTCATCCTGAACTCCACGCTCAGCGAGGTGGAGGAGAGCCTGGTAAAGATTTACGAGGAGCATGCCTCGCTGTTGCACTTTTTGAACGCTTCGGGACTTCCCAAGCCGCCGGCGCTTACCATGGCTGCCGGTTTCGCGATCAATGCCGGCCTGCGGCGAGCGCTCGAAGACGACCCCATTGACCTGGCGCGCGTCCGTTCTTTGATTTCTCTGGCTAAATCCGATGGGGTGGTGCTGGAAACCCACGCGCTCCGCTATCTGAGCGATCAACACATGAAGCGGGCGATGGTCCAGCTCCATGCCAAACCGTTGGAGCCCGGCGGCCTCGATCACGCCCTCACCCTTGCTCGCACCCTGCGCGAGCTGCCGTTCGAGCTCAATCTATGGCAAGCGCAAAACATCTGGTACGACACGCTGACCAAGTCCAACCGTTTCCTGCTGGGCCTGGAGTCGTCGGCCGCGGAGGCCTGGCGGGCGAACTTCCTCGAGTTGGGCCGTCAGCTCTCGATCGCGGTGGAGCAATTAGTGGTGGAAGAAGGGTCACTGGCCGCGCGGGGCATCAATGCCTCGCTGGAACCCGCACCCTTGGCCCTGAAGGCCATGGCTCCTTAGGAGACTAGCTTCGCCAGCGGAGCGTGACGGGGCCATCCATGGGGTGCTGCATCGGCCGGCCGGTCTCATCGGCTTCGAGCCGCGCGCGCTTCAGCGCGAAATACCACTTTGCGGGACGGTCGGCATCATCGATGAGCATGAGGCCGGGATTGAACTTGAGTCCCTCCGCCTGCTGCACCATGGTGAGCTGGTCCTGGCGGACGAAGCGCTCGCCGAAGAACTTGGCGATCGCGGTGACGAAGGGCACTCCGTAGAAAACGTTCCAGGCGCCGTAGACGTCGATGCGGGAATTGCCGGGAGTGGTGGGCGTTACCGTGGTCAGGCTGGCGAACCACTTGGGTCCACAGCGAATGGTCTCGTAGCGGCGGTTGGGCAGCACGAAGTCGATGGTGGTTTCGATCGGCTCGCCGTAGACGCCGAGCAATTTGTAGGGCGCGCTGTTGGCTGAGGGCGTATGCGCCGACATGCGAAAGCCCTGCGGAATGGGCTCGAAGTGCTTTTCTTTTTCGTGGATGCTGTGCCGCGACCGCCACCACCAAGCCTGATGCACAAACGGCCCGTGTGCCGGGTCCATCAGCCCGATGATGCCGTGGTCCACGTTGCAGGGCAATTCCGCCGTCAGATGCGCGCTGCGGTACCGGTCGCTGAAGGTTGGCAGTTGGGGCGCGGGTGGCAGCGCATCCCTGGCCTCCATGCGGACCCGTCCGCTGCCCGGCTTGGGCACGTAGACCCAGGCGTATCCATCTCTCTCCTGGCAGGGAAAGGCGGTGGCGTAGATGCGCCGGGGGTAGGAGTCCTGGCTGGTGAGTGAGGGGATCTCCATGCACTGCCCGGACTCGGGCTCGAAGACCCAGCCGTGATACTTGCAGGTGACCGCGCTGCCGTCGAACCATCCGCAGGAGAGCGGAATGCCGCGATGGGGACAGCTGTCGCGCATGGCAAAGATGCTGCCATCCTCTTTGCGGCCCAGCACCAGTGGGATCCCCAGGAGCATGGCGGTGGCCATCTTCCGCCCCCGGAGCGCGGCGCTGCGCATGGCCGGGTACCAGTCGTTGTAGATGAGGGACGTATCTGGTCCCAGCAAATCGCTGGCCGGAAAAATCGCCGGTCCTCTTCCCGCTGCTGCGTCAAGTGCCATGGCTCGCGATCCCGAAGAACCTGCCCTTACTATAGCGCTACGGGGCTGAGCAGGAGTCGATCGCTCAAGAAGCATGCCCCTCAGGGAATTTCCTACAAGTTAGTATTTTCCTTGGAGCCCGCCCATCGCAGCGAATATCACGCATCGTTCGAGGAAAATACTCCTCACGCTTGCCGGCCTCTGGCTCCTGCTCTACGCAAGCTTTGCGCTCTTCAGGCCGCCGCTGCTGGATGATGCCGACTCGGTGCATGCCGAGGTTGCGCGAGAAATGGTCGCGCGCCATGACTGGATTACCCTCTACGCGAATGGGATCCGGTATCTCGAAAAGGCTCCCCTCATGTACTGGAGCATGGCTGCCAGCTTCACTCTCTTCGGGCCCCAGGATTGGGCGGCTCGCCTGCCGCTGGCTATCGCTACGTTGGCCCTGTTTCTGGTTGTGTACAACACTGGACGCCGGATGTTCGCTTCCGATATCGCCGGTTTCTATGCGGCGCTGATATTGCTGACTTCCTTTGGCATTTTCATTTACACGCGCATCATCATTCCCGATGTCATCGTCTGCTTGTGGCTTTCGCTGGCCATGCTGCTGTTCTGGATCTCTCTTGAGCAACCACAGCCTTCGCGCTGGACCGCGTGGGGCTTTGCCGCAGCGTGCGCCCTCAACGTGCTCACCAAGGGGCTCATTGGCATTGTTTTTCCGCTCGCCATTGTCGTCATCTTCTTGCTGATCAATCGGAATATGGGCCACCTGCGGCGTTGGCACCCTTTTTCCAGCGTGCTGGTCTTCCTGCTGATCGCGCTGCCTTGGCATATTGCGGCGGGCATTGCCAATCCATCGCAGGGAGACCCCAGCGGCACCATGCCGGCAGCCGGCAACGTGCATGGGTTCTTCTGGTTTTATTTCGTCAATGAACAGGTGCTCCGCTACCTCAACCGGCGGGTCCCGCGGGACTACGACACCGTTCCGCTGGTGCTGTTCTGGGGCTTGCTTGCTGTGTGGCTGATGCCGTGGATCGCCTTCGTGTTCAAGGCGAGTCGTGCCCGGTCCGGAGCAGATCAGGCGCTGGAAATTGCTTGGTATATGGGCCGCTGTTGTGATGCTCTTCTTCAGCTTCTCTACGCGGCAGGAATACTATGCGCTGCCCGCGCTGCCGCCTCTCGCCCTGATGATCGGCGGCTGGCTGAGCCGGGAAGAGGAATGCCCTGCCCGGCGACCCACTTCGCATCGCTGGACGCCGGATCGCCATTGTTCTCTTCCTGCTGGGAGCGGCCGGAGGCCTGGTCGCCGCGTATTTCGCTATACGCGCTCAGCCTCCCGCCCCGGGCGTGGACTTATCCACGTTACTCACGCAGAACCCTGGAGATTACGCGCTCTCCCTGGGTCATTTTCTCGATCTGAGTACGCGGGCCATGAGCGCTTTCCGCCTGCCCCTGATTCTGACCTCGATTGCGTTGATGGCAGGGACCCTGGCCAATCTGATCCTGCGCTTCGTCAACAGGGTCCGGATGGGAAACTACGCGCTTTTCGCCATGATGGTTGTATTCCTGATTGCCGCGCACATGGCGTTGGTTACGTTCTCGCCCGTGCTTTCCTCAAAGGCTCTGGCGGATGCGATTCGGCCGCGGTTGCAGGCGGGCGATGTGGTGGAGATCCATGGCGAATATGAGGCCGGTTCGACGTTGGGGTTCTATTTGCGCCGCCAGGTCCGCATTCTCGACGGCCGTTCCTCGGATCTCTGGTATGGCTCGTTCTTCAGCGATGCTCCGCAGATCTTTGATGACGATGCGTCGTTTCGGCGGATCTGGAGTGGACCGCAACGGATTTTTCTGTGGACCCCGATGGACCAGGTTCCCGAGTTGCCGGGGCAGGCTTACGCGATCGCGCAGAGCGGGGGGAAGGAGATCCTTAGCAATCGGCCGTAGGAACGACGAGAGCATTTGTTGGCGGTCGAGTGAAACCGCAGGTCCATGACAAGGGAGGGCGGTGCTTCAGGAGGAATAGCTAGCGGTTGAAAGAGTTGCAGATACGGAGCCGTGGTATCCCACTCAAGCCAAACACGGCTTGAATGGGGCACCCAGGATTCGCTGCAGATGCAGGGGGCGGCCGCCGCTAGACCGCGGTCAGGCGGCTCATCTTGCCGTCTTTCAAGGAGAAGTGCTGGCCACGCCAGGCTACGGTGTTTCCGGCGAAGCTCCAGATCCAGATGCCCAGCGCCACCACGTCGCGCGCCGGCAGCAGCCATAGATCGCGCAGTACCTGGCGATCGCCCAGCACACCCACACCGACCGCCAAGGCTAGCGCCACCCTGGCCAACAAGGTCAGGCTGAGCAGCGCGATACTGCTGAGGCTGGCGCCGGAGGCGATGAAGTTGAATAAGGCCCAGGGTAATCCGTAGGTGAAGACCATGCCGGTGTAGCCCAGCTTTCTGGAAAAGCGGGTGCTTCGGCTCCAGCGAATCTGATGGGCTAGAAATTGACGGAAGGGATACGCCGGCAAGAAGGTCTCGACTACCTCGCCGCTTAAGACGACTTCAAAACCGTTCCGCCAAATACGCGCTCCCAGCTCGTAATCGTCAGCCAGGTAGTCGACCAGCGGCTCCAGACCGCCGATGGCGTCCAACGCCTGGCGGGAGACGGCCAGGGTGGAGCCCAGGCCGAAGCGAATTCCGTCTTCAATTTGCCGCGCGGTCAACACCCCGGCGATAAAGTCCGTGGCAATTCCCAGCGCTTCCATGCGGGAGCCAATGGTGCTGTGCGCCTGGCCGCGGTAAAGCGCCGTGACCAGGCCTACACGGCCGCCGCGCCGCTTAGGTAGCTGAAAGCAGCCCATGATTCGGCGCAGGTAATAGGGAGAGACCTTAATGTCGCTGTCGTTGATCAAAATATAGTCGTACTGCGCGCTCCCCAGCATCTGCACCAGGTTGCTCACCTTGCCGTTGGTGCCCAGCAATTGCGGGCACAACACCAGGCGAATCGTCCGCTGGGGGAACTCCGCCGTGAGCTTTTCGATGGCGGTCACGGCTGGGTCGGACATGCTGCTCACGCCAAAGAGGATCTCGTAAGGACCTTGATATTGCTGCTGGCAGTGGCTGGCAAAGCTGGCATACATCTCCGGGTCTAGACCCTTTACCGGCTTGAGGATGCTGACTCCCGGCTGAAAATCGGGCAAAGGCCGCCGCAACTGGCGCTGGAAGGCGCGCGCACTCCATAGCGCAAGCAGGTAATACCCCAGGCCGGCCAGGCTGAGGATGGTCGTGATGGCGGCGACTACGATGGGCAGCATAGAACGCTCCTAGTTTAAGCGGTTCACGATTACTGTGCCCAATCTTGCCTGCGCGAGGCGGGGCTTTTCTTGGTGAAAAGCCCCGTGGGAGGCGTTTTCACCGGAAGGAGCTATCGCGAAACCGCTTTAGCCGAGCGCGATGCCCAGGCAGCCTTTACTCGTAACGCAGGGCGATAATGGGATCGAGCGATGCTGCTTTCCAGGCGGGATAGATACCGAAGAGAAGCCCAATGGCACAGGAAACGACAAAAGCGGTGGCCGACCAGGCTACCGACATTTCGGCCGGCAGCACGGTGCCCAGAATCAGTTTGAGCACAAAGGTAAGGAGACCGCCCACGAGGATTCCGATCACGCCGCCCAACGCACACAGCGTGACCGCTTCCAGCGTGAATTGAAACATGATGTTCTTTCGCGTCGCGCCCAGCGCTTTACGTACGCCTATTTCCCGCGTTCGTTCGGTAACGCTCACCAGCATGATGTTCATTACCCCGACGCCACCGACCATCAGGCCGACGCTGGCAACGCCGACGAGAAAGATGAATAAGCCTCCGGTAAGCTGATTCCACAAGACCAGCAGAGCGTCGGAGCTGAAGATGGCGAAATTGTCCGGTTGGTCGTTACGGACTTTACGCCGGCGGCGAAGCAGTTCGCGAATCTCATCTTCGACAGCGATTTTGTTTTTAACATCGTCGTACTTGACGCTGATCCAGTGATCGAGGATCTCAGGATGGATCTTGTGGAAGGTTTGGGTCGGAAAATGGGCGGAGTTATCCATGGGATTCTTGCCCCCGCCGAAGACTTGCTTCTGAGGCGCGAGGACCCCGACCACGGTAAATAAATCCCCGTCGATCTGGACCTCCTTGCCCACGGCGGGGTCGTTGCCAAAAAGTTCCTGAGCTGTATCAGAGCCGAGAACCACCACATTGGCCGCTCGCTGCGCCTCCTGGCGAGAAAAAAAGCGCCCCTGGGCGAGATCGATATCGTAGACGTTGGGTTGATCCTCCGACTCGCCATTCAGGGTGGTGTCTCGTACTTTATGGCTCCCGTACTTGACGGAGAAGCTGCCCTGCGAGCCTTCAGGCGTGCGGTACTGCAGCGATGCATCGACGGCGACGACGTGGGGCAGGACTCTCATGGCCTCCCCATCTTCATAGGTCAATTGTTTTCTGGCCAGCATCTCGGGCGTCGGCCGCGAGCCGAAGACCGGAAAGCGAAAGACCCAATACACATTGGATCCCAGCGACTGGATTAGGCCGTTGACATTGCCCGTCAGTCCGTTGATGACCGATGAGATGAGAATGACCGTGGTGACGCCGATCATGATGCCAAGCATAGTCAGGCCGGAGCGCAGCTTGTTGGTGCGCAGCGTGTCCATGGCCATGCCAATCGCTTCCCTGGTGTCGGCGAGGGTCATCTTATAGCTCCGAGCGCAAGGCTACGATGGGATCGAGCAGCGAGGCCTTGCGTGCTGGATAGACACCGAAAAAAATGCCAACGGCCGTGGCGACAAAGAGGCCAAGCGCGACCGACCATAGCTCAATCTCAGAGGGAAAGCCGATGACCAGGGTGATGGCTTTGGCAAAGACAATCCCGGCAATGACGCCGATCAGGCCGCCGACCAGCGACATGGTGGCCGATTCGATCAGGAATTGCAGCATGACATCGCCCCGCCGCGCACCCAAGGCCTTGCGCACGCCAATCTCCCGCGTCCGCTCGGTCACGCTCACCAGCATGATGTTCATGATGACGATGCCGCCGACCACCAGCGAAATGGCGGCCAGGGAAACGAAGACGGCGGAAAAGCTGGAGCTGATGCTCTGCCAGATGCCCACGAACGTACTATTGGTATCCGTAGAGAAGCTGTCCTCTGCTCCGGGCAGGTCGTGGCGGTGGGAACGGAGAATGGTGCGCACTTCGCCCACGGCCAGTTCCAGCGGATCGCCCACCCCGTTGGCGCGGGCATAGATGGTCAGGCTGCGATTCGCTCCATAAGCGTTGAGGAAAGTGGTCAGCGGGATCGCCACCCAGTCATCCTGGCTCTGCCCCAGCGTCTTCCCTTTGCGCTCTCCGACGCCGACCACCGTGTATTGGCCGCCGTCGACGCGGATCTCCTTGCCGATGGGGTCGATCGATCCCATCTGGTTGTCCACAATGTCCGGTCCGATGATGGCGACCCGGCTGTTGTGCTCCTCATCGATGGGCACAAAACCCCGGCCGTGATCGATGTTCACGTTGTAGATGGGAGGCATGGTCCAGGTCCACCCGCGAACGCTGGTGTCGGTGCTGGAGTGGCTGTTGTAGACCACCTTGCCGGTTGTGCTGGCCATGGCTCCGGTGCTGGCACAGTCCTTGCACTTGGCGGCTACTTCCCGGTAGTCATCGATTTTCAGGTCTTTGCGCTTTTGGTATTTGTTGTACTCGGCGTCGCTGAAAATCACGGAAGGCTGCTTGGAGGCGGTGAAGACATCCGCACCGTAGCCGTAGACCTTGGTGGCGACAAATTTATTTGCGCCGTTGACCAGCGTGATCACCATAATGACCGCGGCCACGCCGATCATTACCCCCATCAGGGTGAGGATCGAGCGCAGCTTGTTAGCCCATAGGGATTGGAGCGCGATTTTGACCGCTTCGGTCAGTTCCATGGCTGGTCACACTTGGATACGAGTGTAGACGGTTTGTTGGTTCCCACCCGGACGATAAAAGCGGGGACGGAGCGTGAGTTGACCGTGTGGGGGAACCGGACTGGACTTGGTGGAATGGGAGAAGGACGCCCAGGACTCACGTCCTGGGATATTTTCAGCGGTCCCCTTCGACAAGCTCAGGGCAGGCTGTGCGGGGTTGTTTTGTGTCAGGGCACGACTAGTCGGGCCGCACACGATGGCCTGATGACGGCTTTAGCTGAGGTACGGCTTTTCACCGGTACTAGCTCCTCAAAACAGGGGATTTCGGTCCAAGCACTTTGAAAAGACGTACCCCAGTGGCTAAAGCCGTGTCTAGCAAATGGCTTTTGCGGCACGGCTGAACCCGTGCCCTTCGTTCAAAGAGTTTTTCCGCAACCTGTTTAGTCGGGCCGTAAACGGTTGCGAATCTGACGGGTTTTACCCCTTAGGTTTTGTTTTCCGGCCTAGCTATGCCGGCCTGTAGAAAAGTGCGAAGAAAGCGGACTATGCGAACCAAGTCCACGAAAAAGCGGAGGCCCCGCATCTCGGTGAGAGATGCGGGGCCGCGTTTGCAAGTGGCCTGTAAGCCGAATTCTGTCGAGGACGATCATTCCTCTAGGCGACGCATTACTGCGCCGCTCAAGCGACCTACCCGGAGGTTTCCCACCGTCCCGGCAAGCCGGGATCGGAACCCTGGTGAGCGCGCCGGACCAGCACGCATCCGCAGCCTGGGTCTGGCCGGCGGATTCCCTCCCTATTTGGTCTTGCTCCGTGTGGGGTTTACCCTGCCACCGCCTTTACAGACGGCGCGGTGCGCTCTTACCGCACCTTTTCACCCTTACCGCGGGCGATGAAGCCCACGGCGGTATCTTCTCTGTGGCACTGGCCGTCTTTGAGCCTTGACGCTCAAATCCCGGACGTTATCCGGCACACTGCCCTGCGGAGTTCGGACTTTCCTCTCCCGAAGCGCGCGAGCGCTTCAGCAGCGATCGCCCGGCGCACCTGCAACTCCATGCTAGTCCATATTGCGAAGTTTGTAAGCGTCCAGAGGTTAGTTCGGCAGTGATCATCAGCGTTATCTGCGGCTGGGTTGGAGGCGTGACGGTAAACGAGCCGTTGGAGGATTGCGCATCCACCGTGACGGTGTAGTTGCCAATTGGGGTTCCGGTGTTTCCCGGCGGCCCGTGATTCAGATATTTATAGCGCTGCGCACAGGCAGTCATGCTCATGGCCCCTGCAAGTGCCAGCACTCCCAGAGCTAGATTGCGCCAGGCCCGGCGCTTGCAGGCACCCAAGCCGGCGAGACCAAACAATGCCGGAAAGATAAAAGCATAACGCCGCATCCCGGCGTCACCAGCGTTGGCGGCCTGGTTGGGGTGAGGGCGCTAGTGTTTGGATCTGCATCACGCTGGTTCCGGGAGTGCAGGTCTGGACGCCAGCGGCACTGGTGGTGCAACTGGCCGGCACGTTCAGGGGCGTAAAGTTGCAGGTCGTGTTCACCGGCAGCCCCGAACACGAAAGGCTGACGTAGGCGTTGAAGCCATTGACCGGGGTCACCGTCACCACGCTCGAGACAAAGCCGCCCACCGCGGTCGAAAGCGAGGTGGGAGTGGCTGCGACGGTGAATCCTGCCACCGTCGATACGTTGGCCTGCACATGCGCAGGTGTTGGAGAGCGAGGTCGCATAAGCCGGCTCCGCCCTGATAGATTGCGACCACCTGGTGGCTGCCCGCGGGGAGGTTGTCCGTCTCCAGGGCCGCATTGCCTTCGCCATCCAAAAACGCCGACCCGAGATCCATTTCCCCGGAGCGAAAGTTCACCACTCCCGAGGGCGCGCCGGTCACATCCGCGCTGACATGGGCCGTCAACGTCACCCTGGTGCGCGGACCTGCATTGTTTGTGGCAACCGCCAGGGCGGTTCGGGTCGCTTCTGTATTTTCTGCTGCTGCCGCGGAGCCCGTGAAGCCGGCTACCATGCCCAGAAACACCATGCACCAGCCGGCGGTGCGCATCCCTTTTGCTATGTTCCCCAGCCTGCCCACACTCAACCGCACATTCATCCTTCGGATCTCTGCTCTCTTTACTTTGACTTTGCGCTCTTTATTTTGTTCCAGATGCTGTTGACTTAAAACATGCTGTGCGGAAAAAAGCGACCTCAGGGGCTAAAGCCGTCCCTGTTTTCTCAACCGTTTACATCCGGACTGCAGCCCGTACCCTTCGAAAATCGAGCCTCAGCAGCTGAAGCCCTCGTCATGCAGGCTTTTTCCGGCCCGACTAAAGTTGTTCCCTGACACAAAACATGAGGTTTTTCCGCAAGCTGTAAAGTCGTGCCCTCGATACAACAAAGTTTGTCCGCAGCCTGTTAAAGCCCATTGTATCTGGGGAAAGCACATCGCGTTGGGCTTTCGCCGGGTGACCGCGGCCTGGCTTACCTGGCACGGTTCCCGGCGATCAGGCTCTCCGCCTCCGCGAGCAAGGAGGGATCGTCGCCAAACCCATTCAGCCAGCGAACTTCAGGCTCGCGGCGAAACCAGGTCAGCTGTCGCTTGGCATAGTTGCGGTGACCCTGGCTGGCGGCGGCAACGGCTTGCTCATAGGTGAGTGCGCCGTCAAGATGCTGCGCTGCCTGGCGGTAGCCTAGTGAATCAAGCGCGGGTGAGCGGCCATAGCGGGCAAGCAGTTCCCTCGTCTCTTCAATCAAGCCTTGGGCAAACATGGCTTGCGCCCGGTCGTTGATGCGCTGGTAGAGTTGCGGCCGCGCAGGATCCAGGCCGAGCCGCAGTACGCGGTAGCCAGTCAATGCTTCGCTGCCCTTCCTTCCAGGCCTCGGACATGGGCCGGGAAGCGGCCAGGGTAACCTCGATGGCGCGAATAACTTTCGCAGTATCGTTGGCATGGATGCGGGCAGCCGAAGCTGGATCGAGGCGCTTGAGGATGCGGTGCAAGGAGATCGGGCCCCGCGTTTCCGCCTTGCGCAGCAAACGCTCGCGCAGGGCCACCGATCGCTGCGGACCGGGAAATAGACCTTGCAGCAGGGCGCGAAGATAAAGTCCTGTGCCCCCGGTGACGATGGGCAGCCGGCCGCGCCCAACGATGCCGGCGATGGCTTCACGGGCAGCTCGGGAGTAGTCTCCCGCGGTGTAGAAGGCATCCGGATCCACCACATCCAGCAGGTGATGCGGGACCAGCTTCCGTTGCTCAGCAGAAGGCTTGGCGGAGCCGATCTCCAGGCCACGGTACACGGCCACGGAATCACAGCTGACAATCTCACCGTCGAAGCGCCGGCCGAGCGCGACGGAGAGAGAGGTTTTGCCGCTACCGGTCGGACCCAGAATGACGACCAGAAGCGGGCTCCGCGGTCTCCTCTACCAAACTCTCCACCATCCTGGCGGAAAGAGATCGTGCAAGGAGGAACGGCCGAGGCCGGCGAGCAGAAGAATGACCGCTACCACCAACAGGCCGTAAATCTGGCGTTTGCGGAATTCAGGATCGACGGGCACAGCGCGGCTCTTTCCCTCAACGAATCTTATCCGGGTCAGTGTTGTAGTAGAAGCCGAAGCGCAGCTCCAGGAATTTCCCTTTGAAGTCCTTTGGGCAGCGGCGGATAGGGCGACGCGCCGGTGATTCCGCCCCAGGCTGCGCGGTCCAGCGAGACGTCGCCGGAGGGGAACTCGAGGATCATCTCCTTGACGCTGCCATCGGGAAGATCTTGAAGCGAATGCCAACCCGGCCCTGCTTGTCGAGGGGCGGGCGGGCGGACTCGGGGATGATGGGAATCCAGCTGCGATAGGTAGCGGCGATCACCCTCTTCATATAAGGACCGAAATCGACCCCCATGGTGTCACTGAGAATTTCGGGGCCAACCCCCATGGCCGGATGCTGGGAGGGGGCATTCTGTCCGTAGTCGCCCGAGGGGGCGCCACCCTGGGCAGCATTCCGTTCCGCCTGGCGAATGGCATCCCCGGCAGTTTGAGGCCCGGTGTCAAAGCTGGGCCGGGCGGGTGGAGTGGGCGCGGGCTTGGGCTCATTGAGCAGCGATTGCTGAGAAGGCGGCGGTGGAGGCGGCGTGCGGCGAGCCTGCGCCTGCTGCTGGGGCGCAGGAGCAGGGGCGGGGGCTGGCGGAGCCGGCTGCTGGGGCGCTGGTTGCGGCGCGACCGGGCGCGGCGGCCCAGCCCGGCGCATGGCCTCAAGCTGTTGCAGGGTCTTGCGATCGAGCGTCGGATGGGGCGCTTGCGCGACGCGGTTCTTGTCGGAAAGCGGGGCCTGAGGTTTGGGCTTGACCTGCTTCTGCGCATCGGGCGGAAGGTCAAGGTAGGTCAGGTCTTTCTTGTTGTCGCTGGGATTGACGACATGGGGCTGATGACTGCGAAACTTCGGGCCGTAAAACAAGAACCAGAAGAGAAGCAGGTGAGCGATGAAGGAGATCCAAATTCCTTCACGGCGCAAAGCACGGGAACGCTCGTCTTCGAGCCTGTCAATCAGGTGTAGGAGTTCGTCAGGGTCCAGCTCCTCGTAGCGCACGCGCTTACGTCGGGTGAACGGCTCCGGTGGACGACCGGGGGGGCTGGTTGGAACTTCGGTTGAAGGCATCGGCCGGCAGTAAAGGCGGCGATCCAGGCCCGAAGCAACGTCCGGCGATGGATTCCGCAGATCATGTCATTCTCTCATTGTTTCGAGCGGCGCCGGGATCGGCCTTTCACAAAGAACCCTTACAATCGTTTTGAGCGCAGCCGTCGAGTGAATGTGTTCAGCGCCACGGCACAAACGAGGACCACTACTGCTTATGATGCGTGCCGCAGTCATCACCGTGAGCGACTCCTGCTTCCTGGGGCAACGGGTGGATGTCTCCGGGCCGGTGGTGGCTGACCTGCTTCTGGTGCATGGCTTCCACGTGGTCAGCCGCCTGGTGGTGCCCGACGAGCAAGGTGACATTGAGGATGCTCTGCGCCAGCAATGCGAGGTGGCAAGCCTGGTGGTGACGACCGGGGGCACCGGCATTGGGCCTCGAGACGTAACGCCCGAGGCAACGAGAGCCGTCTGCGATCGGATCCTGGACGGTTTCGCCGAGCTGATGCGCGCCGAGGGCAGGAAACAGACGCAATTTGCCCCCTTGAGCCGTTCAGTTTCGGGTACGCGAGGCCGATCTCTGATTGTGAATCTGCCCGGCAGCCCGGGCGGCGCCAAGGCATCGATGGAAGCTGTTATCTCTATCATTCCGCATGCTTTAGACATACTTGAAGGAACAGTGACCCAACACCACGAACACCACGGGGCGGAGGAAAAGCACCCGGGGACGCCAGTCTGAACGACGGGCTGGATCATCTCTCCTTAACAGGGCCATGACGATCGGGATCGATCTTGAAGAAAATCCTCCATCTATTTGCAAAATACGAGATATGGCTGCTGGCGTTTTTGAAGCCTTTCGGCTTCTGGGGCGCAGGCGCCTTGGCCTTCATCGACG
This sequence comes from uncultured Acidobacteriaceae bacterium, assembly GCA_963793525.1. GTDB lineage: Bacteria > Acidobacteriota > Terriglobia > Terriglobales > Acidobacteriaceae > PALSA-350. The sequence continues at coordinate 139,826 of CAWCAZ010000017.1, read as the reverse complement.
CTGGGGCATTCCCGGTACCGATGGACCTGATTCTCGCCACGTATGTCTGGGCCGACAAGAAACACTTTTACCTCTATGTCATCGCCTCGGCGGCCGGATCGGCTCTGGGCGGCTTGGTTTTTTTCCTGCTGGGAAGGGCAGGCGGTGAGCTCTTCCTGATGAAACGAATCGATCGTGGCCGATATGAGCAACTGCGCGACCGCTTCGAAAAGCAGGAATTTCTGGCCATGATGATCCCTTCGATCCTGCCGCCGCCCACGCCCTGGAAACTCTTTGTGATTGCCGCCGGGGTCTTCGAGATGAAGCTGAGCACCTTCCTGATGGCAGTCTTCGCTGGCCGGGTGATCCGCAACCTGATCACGGCGATCCTGACCATCGAGTACGGGCCAGAGATCGTGCACATCGCCGCACGATTGGCGACCCAGCACCGGTGGCTCCTGGTAGCGGGGCTAGCCGTGCTGCTTGCCGTGTTGGGTTACTGGGTTTGGCGGACGGTGTGGAAACGGCGGGAGAAGAAGGATTTGCCTGGGGTTGATACGGAGTTGGCTAAGATTCCCAAGTAGCGTGCGGGTTCAGGTTTCCCATGGCGCGCTTTGGGTGGGAGCTGCTGATACTCATGAGGCTTTGGCATTGCCAGCGCTGAAGCGCGTGATCGGAGTCGAGACTCTTCACGGAGCGCTAAAGCACTCCTTCCCCCGCATAGATGCGGGGGCTTCCACCGGGCAGGACTGCCTCTCAGCCAGTCCCTGACCGAGCCAGACTCCCTTCACTCATTTCTGGACGCGGCCGTTCATGACCATGGCGTCGATGGCTCCGTTTGGGGTGATGTAGGCCCAGGCGTTCAGTGCCCGGTGGTGGCGCCACTTCCGCTCCGGGATAGGGGAGGGTAGGCAAACCTGAGATCGCGGAATTCGACCGCGGTGTCCTGAGGCTCGGGTGCGAGGTCGTCGGAGGCGACCAGGTTGGCGTGTCCGCGGTCCTCCACCAGGGGAAATCTCGCCCAGTCCAGGTAGACGCGGCCTAACCAGGAGCGCTTCGCGGCCATCACCGCGGGGGTTACCGGCGGCTTGAAGATGACGTCGTCCTGGTCGTTGGTGTTGACCGTTTCGCTCCAGGTGTTGACCGAGCCCGTCTGGTAGTAGCCGGGGGTTTCGACCACGGCGAACCAGTGGAAGGGATCCACGGGATAAGGCTCGGCTCCGGCGCGCAACATCGGTTGATCGCCGAATCGAGTATTGCTTATCAGGTGCAGGGCCCGATGATGCTCCACGGCACGCACGCCCAAGTCGATCCCTACGAGCACCATCGCGGCAATCGCCCAACCGCGGCCGCGAAACAAGGGCTTGCCTGCTCCTATTTCCCGGTCCGCCAGGCCGAATATTGCCGGGATCACCAAGCCAAGCAGCAAGGCAGCAAAGACGACGGGCTCGATGATGAAGGCGATGTCCAGCGCGTACCAGCGCGGGTTGAAGGGAAAGAATGGGCGAACGCCGTAGTTGTTGGTCCAGTCGAGAAAGATGTGGCTCAAGGCTGCCACCAATGACAATAGCCAGAGCAAAGCCCAGCGCGGCGCGATGACTGGCTGCTTGCGCCGGCTGCGATGCCAGAGCCAAACCACAGCGGTCACGGCAAGCGCGACAAAGGGAGCGCCGAGAAAGGTATGCGTGATGCCGCGATGATGCTCGAAGCCGGCAACCGGGCCGCGGAAGCTCCAAAAAACATCCAGATCGGGCGCCTCGGCTGCCAGAGTCATAGCCAACGTAGCGTAAGCCGTTCTGCGATTGAAGCCGGTGCGGCCCAGGCATGCACCAGTAAGGAAATGCGTGACCGGTTCCATAGGAGAGCGTGATCCTCGCTGAGCTTTCTATAATGCACGCTATGCCACAAACCCGATCCAGCAGCGCAGCAAGCGAGATTGAAGCCGGAAAGCGAATCGACCAACTGCGCGACGAATTGCGACACCACGAATATCAATATCACGTGCTGGATTCCCCGGAGATCTCAGACGCGGAGTACGACGGCCTCATGCGGGAGCTGCGCGCGCTCGAATCCAGCCATCCGGAGTTGATCACACCCGACTCACCCAGCCAGCGCGTGGGCGGCAAGCCCAAGGAAGGCTTCGCCAAGATAGCGCATTCACGGCCCATGCTCTCGCTGGATAACGTGAACAGCGAACAGGAGTTGGCCGATTGGGAACGGCGCGTGCGGTCGCTCATCGGCAGCGCCGATGTAAGCTTCGTTTGTGAGTTGAAGATGGATGGGGTTTCGCTGGCGCTGCAGTATGAGCCCGGCCCCGCAGGGAGTGCCTTGTTGCAGACTGCCCTGACACGCGGAGATGGGGTCACAGGCGAGGACGTGACCAGCAATGTGCGCACCATACGATCGGTGCCACTTTCGGTTTCGAAGGAGCGGTTGCAACGCGCGCGGCTGCCGCAAGGCTTTGAGGTGCGCGGTGAAGTGATCCTGCCCGACGACGCTTTTTTGCGAATGAACCGGGAACGTGAAGAGCAGGGGCTCCCGCCGGCAGTGAACCCGAGAAATGCCGCGGCGGGAACGATTCGAACGCTCGAACCGAATATCGTGGCACAGCGGAGATTGGACTTCTACGCTTACTTCGCACTGGAAAAGGGAGAGAGTGCTTTTGCGGAGCAGTGGACGTCCCTGGAAGCATTGAGCAGCGCAGGCTTTCGCGTCAACACTCATCGTAAACATTTGCGGAACATGGACGAGCTGCTGGCTTTTGTCGGCTGGGCGGAGGGGCAGCGCCACGCTTTGGGCTACGAGATTGACGGCGTCGTCATCAAGGTGAATGAGACGGCGCTGCAGCGGCGTCTTGGCTATACCGGGCGAGCGCCGCGCTGGGCCGTGGCTTACAAGTTCGCTGCCCGCTCCGGCGTTACCCAGATCGACGACATCGCGGTACAGGTGGGGCGCACAGGCAAGCTGACGCCGGTCGCGATGCTGCATCCGGTATTTATTGGCGGCACAACCGTGAGCCGGGCGACCTTGCATAATGCGGACGAAATCGAGCGGCTGGGGGTGAAGATCGGGGACTACGTTACGGTGGAGCGCGGCGGCGATGTGATTCCCAAGATTGTGGGCGTGGTGGACGATGCGCAGCACCCGCGGGGAAAGAAGACTTTTGTTTTTCCGTCTACCTGCCCGGTTTGCGACAGCGAGGTGGTGCGCGAGGAGGGCGAGGCGGATTATCGCTGCATTAATGTGGATTGCCCCGCCCGCCTGAAGGAGAGCATCCTGCACTTTGCTTCCCGCAAGGTAATGAATATCGAGGGACTGGGCGACGCGCTGGTTGAGCAACTGTTAGAGCGACAAATGTTGACCAGCCTGGCTGGGATTTATTCGCTGAACGAAGAGCAGTTACTGGGGCTGGAACGAATCGGGAAGAAGAGCGCACAGTCGCTGCTGGCGGAGATTGAAAATTCAAAGAAATTGCCGCTAAACCGGGTGCTGTTTGCCTTGGGCATGCGTTTCGTGGGCGAGCGCACCGCGCAGTTGCTTGCCGAGGCGTTCGGGTCCATGGACGCCCTGATGGCAGCAAGTGTGGAAGAGCTGGAGTCGGTCAACGAGGTTGGCCCGCGCGTGGCGCAGGCGATCCAGGAATTTTTTGCCGAGGAGAAGAATCGTCAGCTGATAGAAAAGCTGCGCCACGCAGGCCTGACCTTCACGGCAGAGAAGAAAAAGAAGTCGGCCAAGCTCGAGGGCCTGACGTTTGTGCTTACCGGCACCATGGCAGACCTGTCGCGTGAAGAAGCGAAGTCCCGGATTGAAGCGGCCGGGGGCCGGGTATCCGGCTCGGTCAGCAAGAAGACCAATTACCTGGTGGCTGGAGAAGACGCAGGATCGAAGCTCGAGAAAGCTAAGGAGTTGAAAGTGCCGGTAATTGATCAGGCAGAAACTTCTGGAGATGCTGGGATAAGCATCCCAGAAGGGGGCGCATATAATTGCGCGACGGAGAAAACGATGCGATTTGCTTTTTTACCAGCCGCGGTGCTTCTTTCCTGCTCGATCCTGAGCTCTGGGTTTCCGGCGCCCGCCCAAAAGCGAAGCTACAACAACAGCAACTTCTACAATGGAGCGCGACGCGGAACCCAGGGGGGAAATTATGGCGGGGGCAGATATCACGATCACTATTACGACAATCGTAATCAGGGCGGCATTGGCCCGGGTAAGGGTGCATTGATCGGGGGAGGAGCTGGAGCAGTGCTGGGTGCAGTGTTTGGCGGCGGCGTCAAGGGTACTTTGATTACCGGCGCCGCAGGCGCAGGGATTGGCGCGATCATTGGGAAATCTGCGCAGGACAATCGACAAAACAACAACTACCGCCATTGATCTGCACGCGTCATCTGGCCTCAGAGCTCTTTTCTTGTTAAGCATCTTCACTGGTTTCATGTGTCATTGAACCGGAATCGTTATAGGAGAATCGGTATGAAGAACAGATATGCTGCCGTTCTATGGGTTGGCTCGCTGCTGCCCTTCGTTGCCATGCCGGCCGTTGGCCAAGAGGCATCCTCGGCCACCGAACCCGCGCCAACGTGGACGATCGATCAGGCGGTGACTTGCTCCGTCCACGACGCGTGGGAACTGGGGGGAAAAACGAGGCGGGATTTTTCGCCATTGTGAAAGCCCTGGCGGAGCTTTCGGCGCAAAAGCGGGGGCTTGTTTTGCCGGATAAAGAAGACGTCGGCCGTGAGTTCGGGCAATATATCAAGACGCAGGCGAGGGCCGATCACGATCAGTTACTGTATGCAATCGTGGATCGGGCGGTGCGCAAGTACGGGACCGCAGCGCCTGCGGGTGGGAGTAAGTAGAAGGCTTTCGCGGGCGAAGATGAAATGAGGGTCCACACACTTATGCAGACCGTCCACTTACGTTCTGGTTGAACAATAACGACCTTGGAGCTTAGTGGCTCAGGACTTGGGGGCGAAGTAGCCTTTTTTGGCGCGCACCATGTAGCGGGGGTTTAGGGCCACCAGGTAGATGGAGCGAAAGGCCCCGTCGAGCTTGAAGTCCGCTGGACGGTAGGCCAGCGAATATTGGCTGCGCAGCTCTTCCTCGATGTCGTGGAAGCTGCCAGTCATGTCCTCAATGCGCTTGGGGAAGAAGGGGACGCCTCCTGTCGCTTCGGCCATTTTTCTCAGGACGTCATCGCCGCGGTCGCGGCTGGGACTGACGTTGGTGCTGATGGTGTAGATGATGGTCTCGGCGCGCTGGCACATCTTGATCGCGTCGTCAGGATAAGCGCGGCTCTGGTTGTCGTCTCCGTCAGAGATCACGATGAGCGCCTTGCGCACCGAACCCTGCTGCGAGAGCGGCACTTTGATCAGCTGATCGCGGCAGGCAGTGTATACGGCGTCGAAGAGGGCGGTACCGCCGCCCGGGCGCAGCTTGGTGATGCCGGCCTCAAGCTTGTCCTGATCGTTGGTGTAGTTCTGGGTGACGTAGGGCGTGACGTCGAAGCCCATGACGAAGGCCAGATCTTCCTGTGGGGCGGATTACCTGCTGCAGAAACTGGATTGCGGCGCTCTGCTCAAACTCGAAGCGCTGACGGATCGAGGTGCTGGCATCGATCATGATGCCGACCCGCAGGGGCAGGTTGGTCTGCTGGGTGAAATTGAAAACCTGCGCGGGAGCTTTCTGGTTATCCAGCAGGGCAAAGTCTCTCTGCTGCAGATTGGGGATGAAGCGGCCGTGCTTGTCAGTGACGGTGAAGATGAGATTCACCTCATTGACGTTGGTCTTAATGGTGAAATTGCCATTGTTCTGGGCGTCGCCGGCTTGGCCATTCGGAGCTTGAGGAACGGCACTGAGCGTCCCGGGAACCGGGGCCTGGTCGTTGTTCGGCGGGGCGGGGGTTGGCGTGGCGGTGGTGGGTGCGGCCGTTTTTGGTGGGGTGGCGGGAGGCGCAGTTTGAGCAAACGCGGCCGTAGTCCCCAGCAAGGCAATCCAAGCACCGAGGCAGCCAACCGCCAGCAAGCTTTCATTTTGGTCATAGAGGCCCTTTTTATTCTAGAGCATGAACGGTCTGCCACCCGCGCTCATCCTTGATCGAGGTACATTCCTTCCACACTCTTTGACCGGGCCACCGGGGATGAGGCGAGCCGGGCCATGAAGTCCTTGAGATCGGGAGGAAGGTTGGAAACCATAGTAATGCGCTCGCTGCTGATTGGGTGTGCGAACTCCAGCTCCGCCGCATGGAGGAAGTTTCGTTGCAGGGCGAGCCGGGGGAGCCGGGCGAATTCCGCCAGGGGCACGATCGCGGTGGACGCTCCGTAGAGCGTGTCCCCAACAACGGGATGCCCCAGCGAAGCCATGTGGACGCGAATCTGATGGGTGCGCCCGGTTTCAATACGAACCGAGGCCAAGGTGAAGCTGCCGTAAGGACCGTGAATGCGCCGCAGCACCTGCCAGTGAGAGACGGCGGTGCGGCCTCCTTCGCGACGCGTGGTCATGCGCGTGCGGCGGACGGTGTCGCGGCTGATGGAGGCATTCACCGTTCCGCTATCCTGCGGCAACTCGCCTTGCACCAGCGCGAGGTAGAGTTTTCGCACCTGGCGGCGGGAGAACATCGATGCCAGCCTGGCATGCGCGACGTCATTCTTGGCCACGACGATGAGCCCGCTGGTCTGCTTGTCGAGACGGTGCACGATGCCCGGGCGCAGCGGACCGCTGGAGGAGGAGAGCTCGCGCAGGTGGTGCAACAGGGCGTTGACCAGGGTGCCGCGATTGCGTGCATCTTCGGTAGCGCCGGAGCCGGCGTGGACCATCATGCCGGCAGGCTTATTGACCACCGCGAGGTCGCCGTCTTCGTAAACAATCTCCAGCGGAATCTCTTCCGCCATGGCGCGCAAGGGAGGCGGCTGCGGATCGCCAAGGATGGAAATGCTCTCGCCGCCGCGCACTTTGCGCGAGGCTTTGGCCAGTTTGCCGCCGATCAGAACGCTGCCCTGCTCCAGCAGCAGCTGCACCCGTGAGCGGCTGACATCGTCCAGTTGCTGGGCGAGAAAGAGATCCAGACGCTGTCCGTCGGCTTCTTCTGGGACCGTTAGCTGGCGCAAGCTCGGGCTCGTCATTATCCACGGGGGCGCCATGGGAGACCTGAGGCAGCTTGCGGGCGATGCAACCACAAGAGAGCCCCCGCGAGCACCATGGCCGCGGCCACCAGCTGCGTGACCGTGACAAGACCTGAAAGCCACGAGCCGCCGTCGCCGCGCAGAAAGGCAAGCAGGAAGCTGGAGAGGCCGCCGAGGAAGAGCCATGCGCCGAGGATTTCTCCGTCGCGATGAGGGCGATGCAGGAGCCAGAGCAGGACAACGAAGAGCACGAACTCTACCAGGCTCGCGTAGATCTGGGTGGGATGTAGCGGAACCCCCAGTGGAGTTCCGGGCATCGCAGCCGGATTGGTGAAGACCACAGCCCAGGGAAGGTGCGTGGGTGTTCCGTAGTCGCATCCCGCTTCCAGGCAGCCGACCGAGAGGACGGAACTACCCAGCGCCAGGCTGGGAGCAATGGCATCGGCCGTTCGCCGGATGGGAAGGCCGAGGTGCAATGCATAGACCACACCGACCGCAATGGCGATCGCGATGGCAGCCGGCCCGGGGCCGCGGGTACCGCTCAGACTCATTGTCAAGGCGCGCACGCCGTAGCGGGGCCAGTTCAACAGGATGAGGAGAATCCGGCTGCCCACGAGTCCAGAGACAATGGCGACGAGCGCCCAACTCCAGACTTTGTCGGTGTCGAGCGAGAGCAGGCGGGCGGTTCGCACGCAGACCAGCAGGGAAAGGATCGTGCCCAGGGCAACGAGAAATCCATAGGTCGGCAGGACGAGGCGGCCGAACTGGAAGAGATGCGGGTGCACGCGGGCGAATTTCCTATTTCGATGCGCCAGTTAGGGGCGTCTTACCTGGCGCAATTCGCGTCAGCATTTGATGACTTCGGTTGCAGGACCCAGAAAAATCTGCACCGGGCGGGAAAGCAATCTCTCAGGGGCTGAAGCCCTCATAGCCGTGCGTTGAACGGCCCGACTAAAGTCGTGCCCTGACACAAAGCATGAGTTTGGCTGCACCCTGTAAACCGCGCCCCTCGTGCAGAGAGCCGTTCCGAAAGCTCTCACGTCGTGCCCGATACAAAACTCGGGACGGATTGAAATGAGTTTGCGGTCTTCCAGGAGATCCGCGCAAGAGAGAAGACGAAACCGACCCACTGGGCCGTGCAGCAGTGCGCTGGTGAACCCGTCCTGAGACGTTTGGGATTCCCCGCAGCTCTTTAGGCATTCCGGACTGGCGGACACTGCACACGGAGCCGATTTTTCGAGTCGAGTCCCGGTTCAATGAATATTGGTTCAACCAGCGTTAACTGACAATACCTGCTTTGCAGGCCGGTCTCTGAATGGATGCTAACGTCAGCGAAGCTGGTTGGCAAGTGACGATACGGTGAGAGTGCTACCGCCCGGCGGGGACGGGAACGTTTTCGTGGTAACGGTGCTTGTCGTCGAGCACCGAGTCCAGCAGACCGGAGAGGCTGTTGGCCCGGGTACGCAGGATCGGTCTGCGTTTCGCTCATGGTGCCGTGAAGCAGACGGCAATGCTCCTGCAGGCGCATGAGTTCATCGGCGATGTTCAGGGCAGCGAGCACGGCCACGCGCAAGGAATCGACGGTATTGCTGTTGGCGGAGACGGCGCGCATCTTGGAGTCGACGGTGTTGGCCAGCTTTTCAATGTATTCCGGATCGTGGGCGCGCAGATGATACGTCTGGTCGTAGATATCTACACTGACCGAGGTGCTGGTACGCCGGACGTCCATGTTATCTGCCATGTGTCTCCGATTTCCGACCGATTGATCGCTCTGATGAACGATCACTCGCCCACTTCGTCAATTTGCTTGAGCAGACGGTCGATGCGCGTGCGCACTGCTTCCCGCTCTTTTTGCAAACCAGCGAGCTGCTCTTCCAGCTGAGCAACCTGGGCGGCCTGCTCTTCCACTCGATGCGTAAGACGCGAAGCGTGTTGCTCGACGGAAAATCGAAGTTCGCGCTCGCCCTTAAGTAATTCTACGGTGCGCAGCACGCGTTCTTCGAGAGCCTGAAAATCATCTGCGGCCATCGTCATCTCGGGAGGGTGTTCTGCGAGTGAGGACATCAAAACCTCTTGACACTAAAGCGGGATTGCGTACTAGAGAAAGTATAGCTTGCAAAGTCCGCGCGCGATTCACAAGAAAAGAGGAACACGCATTGTCAACGCATGTTCCTCTATCTTGAATATGGCAGAGATTTTACGCGCGTTGGCGTCCGCCGAGGGACTCCAGGGCGGCAATGACAGCCTGTGAATAACTTTGCAATTCTTCATCACGCAGGGTCCGCTCCAACGCCTGGAAGGTAATCGCGGATGAGAATGGAATAGTGGCCGCGCATGTCCTTTTTGCGAAGGATCGCGAAAGATCTCACGCGGCGAGAAGTGTGTCAGCTCCGCAATATGCAGGTTGCCCAGCGCCTCGGCGATCGACTGCCAGCGCACGCGCATCGGCGAAGACGAAAGAGAAATCGCGATCCACCGGCTGGAAACGCGAGAGTTCCTGCGCGATGGGCTGGCGCAAAGGCAACCGATAGAGACGGTCAAGATAAATCTCGCCAACGTAAACGCTTTGCCTGAGCTTGCGAGGCTGCGCCTCAGCCGGATTGAGTTGGCCGAACCAGGCGACGGTCAAGCCATCGGCCACGGCGCGCGCCGCGCGCCCGGGGTGAAGCCACGCGGGGATGATTCCTGCGTCTGCGGCGAAGGTGTCGAAGTAGAAGGAGCGCGCAGCAAATTTTTCCAAAATCTCTTCGATGGCGCCCTTGAGATCGTAGAAGTCGATGGCGTGAGCGGCCGCTCCGGCCCGCTCCAGAGAGATCCGGATGCGCCCAATGCGAGAGCCGGACGCTCGTCGACGCGCTCCGCACTCCCGCTGAAAACAGTCCCCTGCTCGAAAAGCTGGACATCGCTGACGTTGCGGTTGAGATTATTCGCCAGCATGGTGAGCATCCCGGGCAGCAGCGAGGGACGCAACATGCCGGCTTCCTCATTCAGCGGATTACCCATGGGTACCGACAAGCCGGGTTGAGGCGCAAAGGTAACCGCTTCAGTAACAGAACAGAAGGTGCTGGACAAAGCCTCGTTCCAACCCAGGGCGAGCAGCGTCCGGCGAATGACGGCCTCTTTGGCGGCGTGGGGAAGTTCGCGCACGATGCCGGAGAAGGCGGGAAGCGTATTGGCGAAGCGGTTGTAGCCGTAGACGCGGGCGATCTCCTCGATCAGGTCGATCTCGCGTTCCAGGTCGAGGCGCCAGCTGGGCAGAGTTACCTGGTAATCGCCTTCCGCGACTTTGTGCAAGGCACAGCCCAGAGCCTGCAATACGGTCTCGGTTGTTTCCTGCACCACGCCCAGGCCATCTTCGGTCGTGCCCAGGATGCGGCGAACCTCGCCATGGCTGAGTGAAATAGCGGGGCGACGGGCGGTCCGCGCTTCTGCCGATGGAACTACGACGTCGATCAATTCGCCGTCTATATGGCCGCCGGCCTGGAGGATGAGTTGGCTGACCAGCGCGGAGGCAACGGGCGGCGCATTAAAGTCGGCTCCACGCTCGAAACGATGCGAGGCATCGGTGTGCAGGCCGTGCCGCTTGCTGCTGCGGCGAACTGTTGCCGGATCGAACCAGGCAGCCTCCACCAGAATATTTTTGGTTTCGGCGGTGATCATCGTGTCCCAGCCACCCATTACGCCGGCGAGGGCGAGGGCTTTTTTCTCGTCGGCCACCACCAGGTCTTCGGAATCGAGCACACGCTCGATTCCATCCAGGGTGCGGAGTTTTTCGCCGCTACGGGCGCGGCGCAGGATGATGCCGCCTTCCAGCTTGTCGCGATCGAAGACGTGGGTGGGCTGACCCATGGCGATGGTTACGTAGTTGGTCGCGTCCACGGCATTCGAGATGAGTTTCTGCTGCAGAAGTCCGAAGCGCTCGGCGACTACCCCTGCCGAGGGCTGGATACGCACCTGGCTGAGAGCCCGCGCGGTGAAGCGGCCGCAGAGCTCGGGAGCTTCGATGGAAACCTTGATGGGCACCGCCAGTGACTGGGGTGCGGGCAGTGTCACGTCGAGCGGCGCGAGCCCAAGGCCTGCAATCGCAGCCGCCTCGCGTGCGATGCCGTAGTGATTCATGGCATCGACACGATTGGTGGTGATGTCCATCTCAAAGAGCGAGCCCTGGCCCGGACCAAGATCGAAGATGCCTTCGACGGCAATGCCGCGCAGGGTCAGCGCCTCGGCGAGTTCGCGATCGGCCAAGGTGAGGCCGGGCACGTAGGAACGAATCCACTGAGAAAGAATATTCATAAGGTTTGCGACTTACCTGAATTGCTCCAGAAATCGCATGTCCCCGGAGTAGAGCTGGCCTATGTCTCCGATACCGTACTTCATCATGGCAATGCGCTCCACGCCCATGCCGAAAGCGAAGCCGCTGATTTTCTTTGCGTCGTAGGCAGGCTGGTGCCGCGCGGCGAAGGCGAAGACCGCGGGATCGACCATGCCGCAGCCCAGCAGTTCGATCCAGCCGGATTGCTTGCACTTGCGGCAGCCTCGCCCGCCACAGAAGATGCAACTGATCTGCACGTCGGCAGATGGTTCGGTGAAGGGAAAGAAGGAGGGGAAGAATCGCGTTTTCACGCTGGATCCGAAAAACGCCTTCATGGCGTGGTCGAGCGTGCCTTTGAGATCGGAGAAGGTGATGTTGGTATCGACGCAGAGCCCTTCGACCTGGTGAAAGATGGGCGAGTGGGTGGCGTCGGCGGCATCGTTGCGGTGCACTTTGCCGGGAATGACAATACGCAATGGTGGCGGTTGCTCTTCCATGGTGTGGATCTGTACCGGCGAGGTATGGGTACGCATCAACAGCCGGTCGCGCAGCGGCTTGCGCTCCTGGTTGACGATGACCAGTGTGTCCTGGGTGTCGCGCGCGGGATGGCCGGGCGGGAAGTTCAGCGATTCGAAGTTGTAGTAGTCGGTTTCGACTTCGGGGCCCAGACCGACGGAGTATCCCATCGCCGCAAAGACGCTGACGATCTCGTTCATGGTGCGGATCAGCGGGTGCTCTGCGCCGAGGGCGCGGCGGGTGCCGGGGAGGGTGATGTCGATGGCTTCATCGGTTCGCGGCGCTGGCTTGAGATCGGGTTCACAACGAGGCTCGATGGTGGATTTGAGCGCGTTGAAGCGTTGGCCGACTTCGCGTCGAGACTCTGCTGGAGCGCCCTTTAATACTTCACCGACGCGGGTCAGAAGTCCCTGCTTGCGACCGATCCAGCGGATGCGCAACTGCTCGAGGGCCTCGACGGTATCAGCCTTGGCCGCATCCTGGTCGAATTGCGCCAGGATGAGGCTGAAGAAGCTATCCAGCGAGGCCGACGAGTAGTCTTTCAGTTCAGGAATTTCTGGCGGCATGGTTTCCTGGCACAAGCGCTCGAAAGCCCGATCACAGTGCGACCGGGCTGGAGCGAGACTCTTTGGACGGCCGGTTTAGGCGGCTGTCTTGGTGAGTGCGCTCTTGGCCTGATCGGTGAGCGCGGTAAAGCCAGCCGGGTCGTTGACGGCGAGGTCGGCCAGGATCTTGCGATCCAGGTCGTTACCCGCCAGCTTAAGGCCGTGGATGAGCTGCGAATAGCTGATCCCGTTGAGCTTGGCGGCGGCGCCGATGCGGACGATCCAAAGCCTGCGGAATTGGCGCTTCTTCTGCTTGCGGCCGATGTAGGCGAATTTGAGACCGCGTTCAACGGCTTCCTGGGCTGCCTGGTAGAGCTTGGATTTGGTTAGGAAGTAGCCGCTGGCTCGCTTGAGGATTTTTTTGCGGCGGTCATTGCGTTTTGTGCCACGTTTGACGCGGGGCATGGGTGGTTCTCCTTTTTAGTACTTCGTTGTGCGGCTGGAGGTAGGAAATACCTCTTCACTCGCGTTAAGCCGATCGTCTTGTCTTGGAAGACAGGGGCCAATGGCCCTAACCCTTGCGGGCCGATCAGGCGTAAGGAATCATTCGCGCTACCTTGCGCTTGTCACCATCAGAAACCAGAACTGTGCCACTCAATTTCTTCTTAACCTTCTTGGATCTTGGAGGTCAGAATGTGGCGCTTCTTGGTTTGACCGCGGAGGATTTTCCCCGTACCGGTCTTCTTAAAGCGCTTGGCCGCGCCCTTATGGGTCTTCAATTTGGGCATGGTTTTCCTGCTAACTTAGCGTGTTTCTACTTTAGAGATTATACGGGAGAGTCGGGGGGGGCGCTAGGTGTTTGGCGTGGGGTTGGGGGAAACTGCAGGTCCCTCGGCTTCGCTCGGGATGGCAAAGGGGGGAGCGGCGCTTCCGGGGAATTGGCTCGTGGCTGAAAGAGTTGCTGGGGCTGGCTTGACTTGGGGTTGCGGAAATGCAGATCCCTCCGCGATGTTGGCGGAGGGATCTGCGGTTTGCTCTTACGATTGGGCTGATTGGGGTTGCTGCTGGCCTACCAGGCCTGCGGCCGGCGGCTTGGGGGCGGCGGGCTTTTTGGGTGGTTCGGCCTTTTTGCCTGGGGCCAGGATGGCGTGCAGCGTGGTGCCTTCCATGCGGGGCATGAACTCCACTATGCCTGCGTCGCCCATGTCTTGAATCAGGCGGTTGATGATGGCGTAACCGAGCTCGCGGTGCGCCATCTGGCGACCCTTGAAACGCAAGGAGGCCTTTACCTTGTCGCCTTCGCCCAGAAAGCGGACGGCCTGGTTCTTCTTGGTCTGGTAGTCGTGCTCGTCTACAGTCACGGAAAATTTGACTTCCTTGACGACGATGACTTTTTGCTTCTTGCGCGCCGCGCGGTCGCTCTTGTCCTTCTCGTAGAGGAATTTTCCGTAATCCTGGATGCGACAGACGGGCGGCTGGGCGGTTGGCGAAACTTCCACCAAATCCAGGCCACGCTCGCGGGCTATCTTCAAGGCTTCGAAGGGAGGCAGAATTCCGAGCTGTTCACCGTTTTCGTCGATGACGCGGATTTCACGCGCGCGAATTCTGTCGTTAATGCGGATAAAAGACTTGGCCGAACGCTTATCGATGGTTTCCTCCGGAAACGAGAGACGCAAGGCCCCTCAAATAAAGCATAGCATTTCGGCACACCGACCGGAAGAACTCTTCGGTCATGTCGCTAATTGGCCAATTAAGCCTGTTTCGGTGAGACCTGTGACGGCCACGCGGATGCTCTGGTTGGCCGGCATTTTGGCTTGGAGGAGCACTTCAAGAAAGTTGTCGGTGAGCGCGGGCGTAGTTTCGCCGGCGGAATGCAAGGTAACCGCGGGCAACTCGCGGCCCAGGAAACTCTGCCGGAAGCGACGATTCTTTCCGGCAATCAGTGCACGCAGACGTGCCATGCGCTCAGCGACCGCCTGCGGGGGCACCGGATGTTCCTGAGCCAGCTGCCATGCCCTGGTATTGGGGCGGGGGGAAAAAGGAAACAGATGCAGGTACGTGAAGGGCTGAGCCGCAATAAAGGCGAAGCTTTCTTCGAAGAGGGCTTCGCTTTCACCGGGAAAGCCCACCATCACGTCAGCGCCGACGGCCGAGTCCGGCATGCTTTCACGAATCAGGCGCAGTTTCTCCGCGTAGTGCCAGGGGCGATAGCGGCGGTGCATGGCGCGCAGGATGGCGTCGGATCCGGATTGCAGCGGAAGATGGGCATGACGCGCCAGCCGCGCCTCGGGGGTAACGGCGTAGGCACGAAACAGGGCCAGCAAGCCCGGCGTCCAGTCCATCGGCTCGATGGAGCTGAGACGCAGGCGGGGCAGGGCGGTCTGGAGCAGAATGGCGCTCACTAGTTCTTCCAGCGTGCGTTGCGGCGTGAGGTCTCGACCCCATCGCCCCAGGTTGATGCCGGAAAGCACCAGCTCGGTACCACCGCCGGCGACAAAGTCCTGTACGTTGCGCAGGCAGGTTTCGAGCGACAGGGAACGGCTATGGCCGCGTGTCGCAGGAATGATGCAGAAGGAGCAGCGGTTGCCACAACCATCCTGCACCTTGAGATTGGGGCGCGTCTGGCTGCCTGCCCACCAGCCTGATTCCGGCCCCGATTCGGACATGGACAGCTCCGAGTGAGCAAAGGTGTCGTCCACGTAGAGGGCGGGGGCGGCTCGTAATGCGGTTAGCGGGACAAAGGCCGCGGATTGCTGGGCGATCTCTGCTACCAGGGCCTTATGGCTGTTGCCGATGACGGCATGGACGCCGGGCAGCGCGGCGACCTCTTGCGGTGCCCGCTGGGCATAGCAGCCGGTGACCAGGATGCGCGCGGTCGGGTTTTCCCGGCGCACGCGGCGCAGAAAGGCGCGAGCTGTGCGGTCCGCCTGGGCGGTCACACTGCAGGTGTTGGCAACGATCACGTCGGCCCGGGCGGCGCTCAGAGCCGGGGTCAGGCCGCGATGCCGCAGCTCCGCGCTGATGATCTCGCCGTCAGCCCGGCTGGCACGGCAGCCGAAGTTCTCAACGTGGTATTCTGCCACGTTGTCCAGTCTAATCAACGCAACGCCATTTCAGGTAGGATCCCATCAGGCGCCGAGTTTTCCCCTGAACCTATGGCGAAGATCTAGAGCCACTGCACCCTGGAGTTTTCCCCATGAAACGTCGCATTCTTTTGGTAGATGACGAGCTCGCAATTCTGTTGACCCTCAAGGCGGTCCTCGAAATGAACGACTTCGAGGTGGAAACGGCGGCTTCCGCTCGCGAGGCCCGGTCGAAGTTAAAGGCCGGCACCTTTCACATGGTGATCACGGATATGCGCATGGAAAATGAGTCAGCGGGGCTCGATGTGGTGCGGGCGGCCAAGCAAGCGCCTTATCAGCCGGCGGTGGCTATGCTGACAGCTTTTCCTGTTCCCGGCTCCGAGTGGCGGGACGAAGGCATGGACGAGATGCTGGTCAAGCCCATGAATATCATGAACCTGTTGCGGCAAATCGAGGCGCTCCTGGTAACCCACGAAGACAAGAAGCAAAAGGCGCTTGCCGCGAAAGTCAGCCCGCCGGTCAAGGCTACCGGGCGCACGGCCACACGGAAACCTGCGGCTGCCAACTAAAGCTGAGAGCTGATCACGAACGCAGAGTCGGGAAAGTCCGCAGGTATGAAAAGCAAACCCCAGGGGCCTAAAGCCCAATACTTTTTCAATCCTGTACGGCCCGACTAAACAGCTTGCGGAAAAACTCCGGCCATTGAAGGGTACGAGCTTCAGCTCGTACGTAAGTGATTAAGAACAGGTCCGGCTTTAGCCGCTGAGGGATGATCTTCGAAGTCCCCTCGGAGAAATACCCAGCATTGGCAACCAAAACAACGTAGATACGCGGTCACATTCGCTCGAATCAAGGAAAGCCGTACCTCACGGGCTAAAGCCCTCATCGAGGGTAGCCCAGCGTGGCACGGCTGAACCCTGCCCTTCGTTGGCCGAATTTTTGGGCAGACTGCGAAGGCCAGGGCCCGACTTTTAAAGCAAGTTTTGGGGAGAAGCGGAGTCACACTTCTCCCCAAACCGGCGGAAAGCCGTTGATTTGTCCGTCTGAGGAAATCTCCCTTGGGGAGAGATTCCTCAGGAAGCGGCGCTGGCTGCTACTGTAGACGGAACAGGGGGCCGCCGCTGCTGGAAACAGGACCTGCAGAGCACGGGGCGACCTTGCGTGGGCTTAAAGGGAACCGTTGTTTCGGTAGCGCATTCCGAACAGACGGTCCGGGTTTCTGTGCGCACGCCATTGCCGGTTCCGGCCACGCGCTTAATTTTGCACTGTTTGCAACGCTTTGGATCATTCTTGAATTGCTTATCGTGAAAGAAGAGTTGTTCCCCGGCGGTAAAGACAAAGTCGTTACCGCAATCAGAACATTTCAGTATCTTGTCGATGAAATCCATTACGCGTCCCCCCGAGCATGCCTTGGAATTTTCAGTATTCCGTCGACGGATCGCTGTATTGGCATCGTGTCACCAACCAGCTGATTCGTCTGTCAGTTCGACAACTGTCCTCGCATCCGATATACGGGAATACGAGGGGAAATGGTGCTTTACCAACCTCTTTTCACAAAATTCTTTGAAGAGTGCGGGATTGCCGGCCTACCGCATGCTTCGCAACTCGGTAAGCCGGCATGTGCAGGGTTAATCCTGCTCTTTTCTTGCTTTTTTACGATTCCGCTTGCGCGCCAGCGCTTCCTTTACTCGACGGCGCTCGCCAGGCTTCAGGTAGAAGGAGTGACGCTTCACTTCTTTGATAATGTCTTCCTGCTGAACCTTGCGCTTAAAACGGCGCAATGCATTTTCAAGCGGCTCGCCTTCCTGCACGCGAACCTCTGCCAAATGAACCACACCTCCAAACAGTCCCAATTGGGTTCTATAAGCTTACGTTACCTTTGAGGTATGGCGTCAAGCTTAATCAGCATCCTGGGCAGCATTTTCCCTGGCTCAAAAGAAGGAATTCCTCATGGTACGGTCCTACCTCGGTCATAATCCGGTCATTCCCAGCTCCTGCTACGTTGACATTTCCGCCCAGGTCCTGGGGGAAGTCGAGCTGGGCGAGCACTCCAGCGTGTGGATGAATGCAGTGTTGCGCGGTGATGTGCACTCCATACGGCTGGGCGCGTACAGCAATGTGCAGGACTGTGCCGTGTTGCACGGTATGCGCTACAAACATCCGGTCAAGGTGGGCGATTGGGTCACGATCGGACACAATGCGACGGTTCACGGATGCGTGATCGAAGATGCGTGCCTGATCGGCATGGGGGCGACGATCCTCAACAACGCGAGAATCGGCGAGGGTTCTATCATTGCCGCCGGTGCGGTGGTTCCGGAGAATACGGTGGTGCCGGCGAATACGCTTTGGGCGGGTGTGCCGGCTAAAGAGCGGCGGAGACTTGATCCTGGCGATCGTGAGTCGATTTTGCAGTATGCGCGGAATTATGTGGAGTACACGGCGACTTATCTTAAGGAGATGGAGAAGTGGTAGGTGCTTGATGATGGCCGGCACGGATCGGGTCAATTGTCGGCACGAGTACCCAACGGACGTGGCACATCGGGAGCCATTAGCCCACTCAAGCCAGAACACGGCTTGAATGGGGCACCCAGCTGACCGCTAAGAGCCGGGTCAATCAAGAGTCGGAAGGAAAGAGCCGTGGAATCCCACATCTCGCGAAAAACGAGCGAGATGTGGGGCACCCGTCCTTCGTTAGGGAACGAAACCATTACAAAGAGACGCGGGACATTACCTGAGTGGAAGGGATTGGGGTGCGCCTGTATTCTGGAAAGAGTTGGATACTTCAGGACTTATGAGCATTTTGCAAGCTGTCCGGGGCACCCGGGACCTGCTGCCTCCGGAAACTGAACTTTGGAACCACATCGAGATCACGGCGCGGCGGGTTTTCGAGCGCTATTCGTTCGGCGAGATTCGCACGCCTATTTTTGAGGACACACAGCTTTTCTCTCGCGGGGTGGGAGAGGAGACCGATATCGTCTCCAAGGAAATGTACACATTTACTCCGGAAGCGCGGATCCAAGGCGAAGCGACGCAGTCGCTTACCTTACGTCCGGAGAATACGGCCGGGGTGGTGCGCGCCTACATTGAGCACCAGATGGGCGAGACCGGCCAACTGCAGAAGCTCTATTATATCGGGCCGCAGTTTCGCCGCGAACGGCCGCAAAGAGGCCGCTACCGCCAGTTCTTTCAGATTGGCGCCGAAGTGATCGGACCGCCCAGCGCGGGCAGCGAGTCACCGCTGCGCGATGCGGAAGTGCTGGAGATGTTGGCCACCTTGCTGAGCGAGTTGGGGATTACGGGGTGGAGGTTGCTGCTCAACTCCGTCGGCTCGGCGACCGACCGGCCGCGGTACGTGCAGACCCTGCGCGCAGCCCTGGAACCGGTGGTCTCACGCATGTGCGAGGATTGCCAGCGCCGGGCGGTAACCAACCCTCTGCGCGTGCTCGATTGCAAGCATCCGGAAGATCAGCCGATCATCGCCACGCTGCCCCGTATCTGGGAGTCGCTCGACGAGGGCTCCAAGGAACATTTTGCCGCTGTTTGCACGGCGCTCGATGCCTGTGGAGTCCCCTACGAACACGAGCACCGGTTGGTGCGCGGTCTCGACTACTACACGCGGACGACTTTCGAGTTTGTTTACGACGAACCCGGCGAGGGTGGCCTGGGATCGCAGAATGCCCTGCTCGGCGGGGGACGCTACGACGGCCTCTCCGAAGCGATTGGCGGACCCAAGGCGCCGGGCATTGGATTTGCCATTGGCGAAGATCGGCTGGTGCTGGTGCTCGAGGCACAGGG
Organism: uncultured Acidobacteriaceae bacterium; assembly: GCA_963793525.1. Lineage (GTDB taxonomy): Bacteria > Acidobacteriota > Terriglobia > Terriglobales > Acidobacteriaceae > PALSA-350. The sequence continues at coordinate 120,484 of CAWCAZ010000017.1, read as the reverse complement.
CAGGCATACACCTCAGCTGGCAGCGGCGTATATCGCTCCCCTGGGCGATCGCATGAATCCTGCTGCGTTGGCGTTAGCCCGGGAGCTGCGCGCCACTGGCCTAAGGGCCGAACTGGGCGACGGATCGTTTCGGCTAAAGAAATCGTTCGAGGCCGCAAACAAAGTAGCGCGGGCCATCGTGATTCTCGGCGAGGACGAGGTTGCGTCCGGTATCTTGACGGTAAAGCACTTCGCGACCGGTGAGCAGTTCAAGGTTCCGCGAGCCCAACTTGGCGAGAAGCTGGCCTCGCTACTCGCCTCTCCAACTTCAAATTAGGACATTCGCATTGCTCGACTTTTTAGGCACTCTTCAACGCACGCAGACTTGTGGACAGCTCCGCGCACAGCAGGCGGGGGAACAGGTCATCCTGATGGGGTGGGTAAACCGCCGCCGTGACCATGGCAACCTGATCTTTCTGGATCTGCGCGACCGGACTGGGATCACGCAAATCGTCCTGGATAAGGACCTGACCCCGGATGGCCATGCCAAGGCCGAGCAGGTGCGGCCGGAATACGTGGTAGCGGTGGTGGGCAAGGTACGCCTGCGCGGCCGAGATGTGATCAACCCCAAGATGGCAACCGGGGAGATCGAGGTGGCCGCGGAGCAGTTGTTGGTGTTGAACGACTCCAAAGTGCCGCCGTTCTCACCGGCCGAAGAGGCGATCGCCAACGAAGAGTTGCGTCTCAAATATCGCTATATCGATCTGCGGCGGCAACAGATGCAGCAGAATTTTGAGCTGCGCCACAAGATCACCCGGGCGGTTCGAGAGAGCCTGTCGAACCAGGGCTTTCTGGAAATCGAGACGCCGTTCATGACACGCTCGACGCCAGAAGGCGCGCGGGATTACCTGGTCCCCAGCCGGGTGCATGGCGGGCACTTTTATGCGTTGCCGCAATCGCCCCAGTTGTTCAAGCAGATCCTCATGATCTCTGGTTTCGACCGCTATTTTCAGATTGTGCGCTGCTTCCGCGATGAGGACTTGCGGGCCGACCGCCAACCGGAGTTCACCCAGGTGGATCTGGAGATGTCGTTTGTTCGCCAGGAAGACGTGTTTGTGGTGGTGGAGAATTTTTTGCGGGCAGCTTTTGCCGCGGTGGGCGTGGTGCTGTCTACGCCGTTTCCACGCATCACCTACGACGAGGCGATGCGCCGTTATGGCATCGACAAGCCGGACTTGCGGATGCCGGGGTTGATGGACGTTCGCTCCGCGTTCCGCGATGAGGATTTGCAGACGCTGGCTATCGATCCCGACGCTTCCCGTGGTCGTGGTGTGCATCCCGCGAGTGGGTGAGCTTTCGCGTAAGGAGCGCGACGACAACCGGCCGCTGTTCGACGGAAGCAAAGGCGCGAAGTTAATCGACGACTGGAAGCGGTTGGAGAAAAGCTTTCCCGAAGCAGTGGCGAAGGTACGCGCGCTGGCGCCGGCGCGGGTAGAGGGCGAAGCGGAGGATCTGTTGGTGCTGGTAGCCGGCGATGCAGCCACCCATGTGCAGGCCAGCGATACCAAAACGCAAGGGCACCTCTCCGAGCGGGAGATTTGCGTTTACTCGGCGGCGGGGAATCTGCGTGTCGAGTTGGCCCGGCGATATGCCGACCGGCATAAGATCTCCGCGATTACGGATGAGGTGGTCGAATCGCCGGAACGGCTCCTGGGGCAGCAGATCGCTGGAGATAAGGCCTTCCGGCCCATTTGGGTTACGGATTTTCCCATGTTTGAATTTGATAAGGAGTCGCAGAGGTGGCTCCCGGCGCATCACCCGTTCACTTCGCCGCACGAGGAGGACATGGAGCGGCTGGTTTCTGATCCGGCATCGGTGCGGGCACGTTATTACGATCTGGCCATGAATGGGCTGGAGTTGGGGTCGGGCTCTATTCGTATTCACCGTCAGGATGTGCAGCAGGAGATATTCCGCGCGCTGGGGATGAGCGAAGAAGAGGCGCGGTCGCGATTTGGGTTTTTCCTGGAGGCGCTGACCTATGGGACTCCACCGCATGGGGGCATTGCGCTGGGGCTGGATCGCATTGCGATGATTCTGGCGGGGGCGCAGAGTCTGCGCGAGGTTATTGCGTTTCCCAAGACGGCCAAGGCCATTGATTTAATGGTCGATGCGCCTACGCCGGTTAGCCCACAGCAGTTGCGGGAATTGCATATCCGGACTACGAGCTGAGGGTGTTACCCAGCACTCTAAACCTCGGTTCCGCGGGAATGACGAGCCCAGGACTAATCGTCCTGGGATATTTTCAGCCATTTTCAGCCGTCCCTGGCGGGACTTAACCTATTTGCCATATCACACCCAGGACTGCGTCCTGGGCTACTCTCAGCAACTCTCAGCCGTCCCTTCGGGACTGTGTCATCGCAGAACCGATAGGAACAGGACGGGTGCCCACGTTCGCCAAAGCGTACCTGGGCCGAATATGATATTTTTCGATTGCTTTTCCTATCCCCGCCCCGGATTCCAGGTCGATAAAGTGAAAACTCTGGTGGGCTTCGCCCTCTTTTTCGGCCCACGTACGCTTTGGCGAACGTGGGGCACCCGTCCTGTTCCTATCGGGTTCTGTTCGGGCAGCAAGAGGACAACCGCAGGGGTCCCCTTCACTTCGCTACGCTTCGGTCCCACGGCACGCCGGGGCGGGCGGATTAGCTAGTGGCTGAGAAATTTGCTGGGCCCTTCAGTTCATCCACTTGCGGTCGTTGGGGTCGCGCTTTTCGTCGGGGTCGATGTAGCGGCCTTCGCTGTCGAAACGGACGTCGCGGTTTTGCTTACGCATGTAGACCTCGAACTTGCGCGAGGCTCTGCGGCGCTTCCAGCGATAGTAGTTGTTGCGCAGGCCGAAGAAGGCTTCGCTTACACCTGTGCTCATGGCACGGCGGGGAGCACGACGGGCAAAAAAGAAACCGATCAATGCGCCACTCAGAATAACGAAAATGGCGAGCGGAGGTCCGCCGGAGAGCAACATGGCGACCTCGATCAGCATGTAGACGATGACCAAATATTTGGCTTTGATGGCTACCGGCAGCGGGAACATGTACATCTCGAGGTCGCCAAAGAGCACGGCGAAGGCCGCCAACAGGCCGAACAGCGCCCCGTCGGCGCTGTTGGTGGTGGACAAGGGACTGGAATGAAAAACCTGGGTGAAGCTGAGCGCGCTCCCGATCAGGGCGCCGCCCACTGCGCACGAAAAGTAAATTTCCAGCAGCCAGCGGCTTCCCTTGGACGTTTCCAGAAAAGACCCAATAAACCACAAGGTGAGCATGTTGAAGGCTACATGCAGCACGCCGGAATTCAGGAAGCTGTAAGTGACAAGCTGCCAAACCCAGCCGTGGAGCAACAGGACCGGCGTGAGCGAAAAATAAGTGCCCACAACCAGCGCCATGCGCGGCGCCGCGAATTCCAGGATCAGTAATAAGAAAAAGACCACGACGTTCGCCAGGACCAGTTGCCTGGTGACGCCACTAAAGCTCGGGAATGATAGGGCGGAGAAACCGGTGCGAGGAAAGCGTGCCATGACTCGTCTTTTAAGACTAACGCGTTTTCACCACGGGCGTGACCCTGAAGCACTTACTCTGGTGCACGCGGCGCCGGATGTAAAGTTGGATCCTTTCGTCGCAGGATGGCGTATAGGTTAGTAATGAGGGCGGTGACAACAGGAGCACGAGCAGAAGGCCTGTATTCTTTTTCAACCCTTGGTCTCCGTTCGCGGTACGATTTGTTGTCTCGGATGGAGTTCCTTGACGTTCGGGGTGTTCTCCCGGAAACTAGCCAAGCCGCATCTTGGTGGCGGTCATCACCAATATCTTAATGCTCCGTGAAAGGAGAGCTGTATGCCAGTCTGTCAAGAATGCGAGAGCGTTCTCGATTTCGACCCCGACGAAGTGGAAGAAGGAGACATCGTGGTCTGCGATGAATGCGGCACCGAGTTCGAAGTCGTCGCCACGGAACCACTCGAACTCTCCCAAGTGGACGAGGAAGGCTACGAAGATGACGACGAAGAAGTGGCCGATGAGGAAGAGGAATGAGAGTTGTGCTTCGTAGCGGGACCCGATGGATACCCTGGCTATTGCTGCTGCTATTTACATGCGCGGCAAGCTGTCCGCAAGGTTTTGCGCAAAGCCTGGGGCAAGCAGTACGGGTGGTGCAGGGCACGGTGCAGAATTCCAACGAGCAGCCACAGGCTAATGCCGTGGTCTACCTGCAGGATCAGAAAAACCTGGAGGTCCGGACGTTTATCACGGAGGCAGATGGACACTACCGCTTTGGGCAGCTGAGCTCAGACGTGGATTATCAGCTGTGGGCAGAGTTCAAAGGACACAAGTCCAAAACCGAGATCCATCAGCTCCTTCGACAGCAAGAAGCAACTTAACTTTGACCTGAAAATCGACACCTCCAAGTAAAAGAGAAAAAGGCACACAGTGTGAGCACTGTGTGCCTTTTATTCGTGTGCTTCGACTTTATTCGTGTTCGAGACGCTTCCAGTTGACCAGATCTCCCAGGGTGGTGGTGGAGCTTGAAACCGGCTGCTTGTAGGCTTCCACATCGGCCCGGCTGGCTTCTTCGCCTACCGCGCGCAAGCTGAGGCCGACCTTCTTCTCATCCTGATTCATCTTGATGATCTTGAAGTCGTACTCCTGCCCAGCTTCCAGCTTGATGGGCTGGCCCATGGCGTCAGCAGCTTCGGAAACGTGGCACAGACCTTCGACGCCCTCGGCGATCTCGATGAATGCACCGAATTGCGCCGTGCGCAGTACCTTGCCCTTGACCACATCGCCGACGCGATGCTGGGCAAAGAAGGTCTCCCAGACATCCGGCTGCAGTTGCTTGATACCGAGCGACAGGCGGCGGTTCTCCGCTTCCACCCCGAGGACTACGGCGCGAACTTTCTCGCCCTTCTTGAGAATCTCGGAAGGATGCTTTACGCGCTTGGTCCAGCTCAGGTTGCTCACGTGCACCAAGCCGTCGATGCCGTCTTCAATTTCAATGAAGGCGCCAAAGTCGGTCAGATTGCGCACCCGGCCTTCCACGATGGTGCCTGCGGGATAGCGCTCGGAAAGATGCTCCCAGGGGTTCTCGAGCAATTGCTTCATGCCCAACGAAATGCGACGGTCGTTGGGATTGACGCTGAGCACGACGGTCTCAACCTCGTCTCCTGGCTTGACCAGCTTGGAGGGATGCTTCATCCGCTTCGACCAGGTCATCTCAGAGACGTGTACCAGTCCCTCGATGCCCTGCTCCAGCTCGACAAAGGAGCCGTAGTCGGTCACGCTGAGCACCCGGCCGCGTACGCGGGCGCCGATGGGATAGCGCTCGACCGCATCGAGCCAGGGATCGGGCGTGAGCTGCTTGAAGCCGAGCGAAACGCGCTGCTTCTCACGATCGAACTTGAGCACCTTGACCTGGATCTCGTCGCCGACGTTTACCAGGTCGCGGGGATGGGTAAGCCGTCCCCAGGACATATCGGTAATGTGTAACAGTCCATCGATTCCGCCCAGGTCGACAAAAGCGCCGTAGTCGGTCAGGTTCTTCACCGTGCCGGTAAGGATTGCGCCTTCTTCCAGATGCTCGAGCGTCAGGGTGCGCTTGCTGGTCTGCTCCTCTTCCAGAAGCTCCTTGCGCGAGACCACGACGTTGCCGCGCTTCTTGTTCAGCTTGATGACGCGCACTTCAATCTGCTGGCCGATGTAGCCATCCAGATTGCGTACCGGCCGGATTTCGAGCTGGGAGCCGGGCAGAAAGGCCTTGATGCCGATGTCGACGGTGAGACCGCCCTTGACGCGTCCCAGAACTGTGCCGACCACCGGAGTCTTCTCGTTGGCGGCCCGTTCGATTGCATCCCAAACCCGGTGCCGCTGCGCCTTGTCGTAGCTGAGCAGGAAGCCGCCTTCGGCTTCTTCGCGCTCCACCACCACTTCGACCGTGTCGCCCGCCTTGAGCTTGGGCTGGCCGTTATGATCCAGCACCTGCTCCAGGGGAATGAGACCTTCGGACTTGAGGCCGACGTCGACCACCACATGCTTGTCCGTCAGCTTGATGACGGTGCCGGTGACGACGTTATCGTCATAGGCCTGGGCGGCGGCTTCAGCGGCTTGCTCGCGGTCGAACGATTCCAGCGCGGCGGCGAAGTCTTCCATGCCGGTCAGTTCGGTTTCGTCCCCAGCGGAGTGGGTGACGACTGGCTTGGGATCGACGACGCGGTGCGGCACGCTGGGGGCGACAGCTTGCGGGTTGTGGGTTAACTCCTCGGACGGGTCGAAATGATCCGCCGGTGCATCAAGCGTTGGGGTTTGCAATTCGGTGTTCAGGGGTGCGCTCTCGGTTCGTTCAGGATTTAGGACGTCTGCCATGAATGCCAGCTCCGGATTCTCGATCGGTAACTCCCGATCCGTCCACCACTACGGTTCTTCGTTGAATCACGATGTCCTGGTCTTAATAGACTTAACCAAGGCTCTCCGAGATTCATTCCCGCAGCTACTTCGCCAGACTATTTTGCAGGCATGGTCCGCGAAGCAGGGGCACCGTAGAGCTTATCCCATCCACCAGCAAACGTTCGGAGGGAGACTGTTAGTGTAGCCGGACAGAATGGCTTGGCACTTAAATCAATCTCCGGTAGGAGCATCCGGGAGGGGGGTAAAGCAAGAGCGGCGATGGACGTCTACGCCGAATCCTCTACGTAGACCCTTCATACACAACTATAGCAATCGCCGGGAAAGCATGTCAACGAACTCCTGGGCAATTCGCCGTGCGAAAACTCGCTGAAAAGCGCTGGAAATGCCTATTTTTATTGATTTGTGAACGGTTGGTGAAGACCAGCTTCGTGCGGTTATGCGCGTGGCTGAGATGGCGTGCCGCGATGCTCCGTATACTTGAACCGCATGGACTACTTGTGGACGCCCTGGCGCTACCCTTACCTGGTCGATGCCGATCCTGGCAGGGCGCAAGGGCGTGCCCCAGGCGTTGGCTGCCTGGCCCGGTGACTGTCACTGCGTCTTTTGCAACCTGATCGCGGCCACCCGGTTCGCGGTGGAGCGAGGGGGCTCCGCCGTCGACGCCGATCGCGCGGCGAATATCGTGCTGCGGGCGGAGCATAGCTTCATCGTTCTCAACGCCTTCCCTTACTCTTCCGGGCACGTCATGATTGTGCCGTATGCCCACCAGGAGACGCTGGCCGGCCTGGACCGGGCGGCAGCGGCGCGAGATTATGACGCTGGCGCAACGTACCGATGCCGTTCTGCGCCAGGTGTACACCCCCGACGGGATCAATATGGGCTTGAACCTGGGCAAGGCTGCCGGGGCCGGGGTGGCCGGACATCTGCACATGCACGTGCTTCCGCGCTGGCTGGGGGATTCCAACTTCATGACGGTGATTGCGGAGACGCGGGTGCTGCCGGAGACGCTGGAGACTACCTGGCAGAGGCTGCGGGAGGGATTTGCGCGCGGTTGAGGTTACAAAAGTGCTTAACGGGGCGCGCGCAGTTCCTTGAGCAAGACAGAGTCGGCGGGGAGATCCGGCACCTCGATTGGCTCGGAATCGCCCAGCTCCAGCTTCTCCTGCTGTGCCAGCTCGACCAGACCCTGCGGGAGCTGCTTGGTTGGCTTGACGCCCAGAGCCTTCAGCATTTCCGCCTGGCGGATCACATTGCCCTTTCCGGTGTGCAGCTTGGACAAAGCATCGGCGTAGCTTCGCTGCGCGGTGTCGAGGCGGCTTCCCCACTTCGGTAAAGTCGGCCACAAAGCTGGCCAGCTTGTTGTAGAGATCCGCACCCTTGCGGGCAATCTCCTCCACATTTTGTTTTTGCTGCTCCTGGCGCCAGAGAGAAGCGACGGTGCGCAGGACAAAAAGCAGCGTGCTGGGACTGACCAGCAAAACGTTTCGCTGCCAAGCCTGCTCCCACAGCTTGTCATCGCGGGAGATGGCCAGCATGAAGGCGGGCTCGATGGGGAGAAACATGATTACGAAATCGAGCGAGTTGAGACCGTACAGTGTCTGATAATTCTTTTCCGCCAGGCCTCGGATATGCGACCGCACGGAACTGGTGTGACTTTCAGCGGCCAGCGCCCTGGCCGCATCGTTTTCCGCGATACTGTGGGCCTCGTAATGAATCAGGGAGACCTTGGAGTCGATGACCAGGTGGCGCTCGCCAGGCAGGTGGATGACCACATCCGGCTGAGCTCGCTTTCCGTGCTCACCCGCATAGTTTTCCTGGGCATGGTACTCGTGCCCGGGACGCAGGCCGGCGGCCTGCAAAACCCGCTCCAGGATTAACTCTCCCCAGGCGCCCTGCGCCTTACTTGACCCCCGCAGCGCGCTGGCCAGGTTGTTGGCCTGCTCGGCGAACCTGGTGTTCGACTCGAAGAGCTTGTCGATTTGGGCGTTCAGATGCGCTCCGCCCTTGACCTGCTCCATGCGGGCTACTTCGATTTTGTTCTGAAAGTCTTCCAGCCTGGCCTTGAGGGGCTCGAGAACCTGGCCCAGGCCAGCCTGATTCTGCTCCGCAAAACGGCTCGATTTTTCCTCCAGCACCTGGCTGGCGAGCGACTTGAAGGTTTCCGGCAGATCGACGCGCATCTGCTCGACTACGCGTTCCGTGGCGGCATGGCGTTCTTCCAGCCGGGCGATGGTGGCCTGTTGGGTCGCGCCCTCGGTGCGGGCCTGCTCCAGATGGGCGCGGGCGTCGGCCAGCTGGTCGAGGAGGATTTTGGAGGATTTTTCCAAACTGGCGCGCTCCGCATTGCTGCGGGTGCGCTCAAAATACGTGGCCAAGACGATGCCGGCGACAAAGGCGCCGACGGCGGCAAAAACGAGGGTGAGCATACCGGGAAACATCGCCATCTTCTTTTTCTGACTTTACTCGCCCTGAAGGCAAAGTTCCCGGAGGAAAGCTGTGGAGTGCCGCGCTTTACACCACTTGGAGCGCTCAGTAGACTGGAAACTTTGGGGCCGTGAACTGCGCGGGTTGCGGGTTAGGCCGTTTTTCCTGTTGATGTCTCCTGCCAGGCATTGGCTTCCGGCGCAGCTGGTCCCGTTGGGAACCTTCTGCATAGCTCGGGTCCTTTCCTGTGGCAGGCGGCGCCTGGAGGAAAACCGGAACGCCTGCCGCACCGCCTTCCCGGACCGTTCACCTAAACCTTGCAGGGCGCTGGTCCCTGCAGCGCGATTTCACGATTACGTAACCCTCGTGGGTTTAGAGGGGTGCGCATCGCGAAACCGCATAACGATTTTGTTTCTATAGACAGGAGAACGGCATGGCAACAGCAGCAGTGGAAGAGAAGGTAAAGCAGATTATCGTCGAGCAACTTCAGGTCGATGAAGCTGAAGTGACCCCCAGTGCGTCGTTTCAGGAGGATTTGGGGGCAGACTCGCTCGACGTGGTGGAACTGGTGATGCAGTTTGAGGAAGCCTTCGACCTGGAAATCCCGGACGAAGATGCGGAGAAGATCAAGACGGTAAAAGACGCTACCGAATACATCGAGAAGAACGCGAAAGGCAGTAAGTGATTTGGCACGAAGGGTGGTTGTTACCGGTATCGGGTTGCTGTGCGGGATAGGAAATACCGCGCCCGAAGTCTGGGACAACCTACTGGACGGCAAGAGCGGAATGGCTCCCATCAAGAGCTTCGATACGACGGGTTTTCCCGTCACGTTCGCAGCCGAGGTGAAGAACTTTAATCCACTGAATTTCGTGGAAAAGAAGGAAGCGCGCAAGATGGGGCGCTTTATCCATTTCGCGCTTGCCGCAACCCAGGAAGCGCTGCAGCATTCCGGACTGAAGATCGGGCCGGAAAACGCCGAGCGGGTGGGCGTGCACATCGGCTCCGGTATCGGCGGATTCGATGTGATTGAGCGGGAGCACAGCGCCATGCTGCATGGCGGCCCGCGCAAGATTTCACCATTTTTTATTCCTGGGACGATTGTGAACCTGGCGGCCGGCCAGGTGAGCATCCGTTACGGAGCGCTGGGGCCGAACGAGGCGACGTCGACGGCTTGCACTACCAGCGCACATTCCGTGGGCAACGCGTTTCGCACCATTGAACGCGACGATGCGGACGTAATGATCGCGGGTGGGGCTGAGGCTGCCATTACGCCCATGGGTGTGGGCGGCTTTGCCGCCATGCGCGCGCTCTCCACGCGCAATGCCGATCCTGAACGTGCCTGCCGCCCGTTCGATAAAGACCGCGACGGCTTCGTGGTGGGTGAAGGCGCCGGGATCCTGATCCTGGAGGAGTTGGAGCATGCCCGCGCCCGCGAGGCCAAGATCCTGGCCGAAATTATCGGTTACGGCATGAGCGCGGACGCGTACCACATCACCAGCATGGCTCCCCAGGGAGAAGGATGTGTGCGGGCGATGAAAAATGCCCTGCGCAGCGCCAAGATCGACCCCTCCGCGGTGGACTATGTAAATGCTCATGCCACTTCTACCCCGCTGGGCGATGCTCTGGAGACGGCGGCGATCAAGTCTCTTTTCGGGGAACACGCGACCAGCGGGAAATTACTGGTGAGCTCGACCAAGTCCATGACCGGCCATCTGCTGGGCGGCGCGGGCGGGTTGGAGGCAGGCATCACGATCATGGCCCTGCAACGCCAGGTCGTCCCTCCGACCACCAATCTCGACGATCCCGACCCAGCCTGCGACCTCAATTACATCGCCAATAGCCCGGAGGCCGCCAAGGTGGAGGTGGCTCTTTCCAATTCCTTTGGCTTTGGGGGGACGAATGGAGCCCTGATCTTCCGCCGCTGGGCGGAATAAGAGCCCGGCTTGGCTCTGGATGATTGCCAATCAGCATTTGCGTGCGGTCCGGGTTCCGGGGACTGGTGAGTCTGTGTGAAAGCGCACAATCCGCACCCGCTGTGAGGGGTGAAGCCCAGGACTGCGTCCTGGGATATTCTCAGGCCGTCCCTACGGGACTGTTCCGATACATCTCGTAGCTGACTTGTTTCAGCGAGTGCTGCCCAGGTCAGCTGATCGGAAAAAACCTATTGGACGAGACAGATCCTGTGCCGCGGCCTTCGCACACAGGTCAAGGACTGCCACTTTAGTGGGAATACGGGATGAATCTCTTGGTTCGTGAGCGGTTTATAGGCAGGCAATGGCGCTCAGTCGTGGGATCATAACCTGTAAAGCATTGGTTACGACGACGCGAGGGAAGCGAGGCATATTGAAGCGAGTCGCCACAGGATTAGCTTGCATTTTTTTTGCCACAGCTTCGTTCGCGGTTTGCACGAACACGTTGCCCGTCTCCCAGGAGATGAAGGACTCGCAGGTGGTGGTCATCGGCACTGTGATGTCGTCACGCCAGGTACCCCAGTCCTGGGACACTCTGGATGGCACCGACTACGTCGTGCATATCGATCAGAAGGTCAAAGGCAAACAAACGGGCGAGATCACCATCTTCAGCGAGCACACCGAAGATGCCCTAAACCTGGAGACCGGTAAGCAGTACCTGCTTTTTCTCACCAACAACAACCAGCACTGGATGGCGAACAAGTGTGGGAACTCCGGGCTTTTGGATGAGAAGAGCGCGGTCATCAAGCAGATGGTCCACGCCGCCCACAACGATTAATCCTGCTTCGGCCTTCCCTCCAGCCTCGAATCGGACATCAATTGGCACTGTGACTGCTTCCTAAAGCCTGAGACCGGCCTGGCCCGGTACCCCAGTGCATCCGAAAGTACCACCCCGCTCCTTCCGCAGCACCACCCTCTGGGATCCTTGCGCACGCGGCATCTGCCACGTTCTTAGTGACAGATATTGCAAACAAGAGGCTTATTCGTGCTGCCTTCGCCCTCCCATTACCATCGGCCCGACATCCCTCCTCCGAAGTAAGGGCGTCCGAAAACAATACAATTGCCATCCCCCGTTGGACACGGCAATCTACCACTAAAGCAGTACACATACAACTTAAGTCGTAACGCAAAAATTCAATTGTGACCCCAGGAGGGTTTGTGAAAAAGCTTGCTATTGCATTGTTTCTCTGCCTAAGTGCCGCCAATGGGTTCGCCCAGTGCAAGACCGATCGTGTCAGCGCCCGCAAGGAGATGCATATGGCATCTGCCGTGGTTGTGGGTACGGTAACGGCAGCGCAACCAGTACCGGAGGCGTGGGACTTTCTCGACGGCGTGAACTATACGGTGCGCGTCGACTCCAAGATCCGCGGCAAGGCTCGCCCCAACACTGAGGTCACAGTTTTCAGCGAGAACAGCCCTCGCTTCTTCCCCATGTATGTGGGCCAGCAGTACGTGCTGTATTTGCAGCCCCAGTACGGCCGCAATCAGGTCGACAACTGTGGCAATTCGCACCAGACCAGCGGTAGCGAGTCAGCATCGACCAAGCAGCCGTCGCTGAAAGCCAGCAAAGGTTTCTAAGCTTGCGGTACTGTTAATCTGCCTTGGCAGGGGGTATCGCGCTCGCGATACCCCTTCCATTTGACCCCAGCTATTGCAGCAGGGTTCCGTTCTCCGGTTCGATCTTGGCCTCTTCCGGCGGAATGACCACCGCTGCCGCGACCTTGTCTTGGTCCTCGAGATGCAGCAGTCTGACACCCTGGGTGGAACGGCCGGCGGCGCGGATGGTCTTGGTATCAATGCGGATGATCTTGCCGTATTGACTGATGACCATCAGCTCCGAACTGTCATCGACCAGCAGGATGGCGCTCACCTTGCCGTTGCGGGTGGTGGTTTTCACGTTGATGACTCCCCGGCCGCCGCGGGTCTGTAACCGGTACTCGTCCACATCCGTGCGTTTGCCGTAGCCCTGCTCGGTAATGGAAAGTATCAGAGAGGGAGAGTGCCCACCGTCGCCGTTCTTTTTACGTTCGAGCGGTGTGGCGGCAAGACCGACCAGGTAATCGCTCTTCATCAGATCGATGCCGCGGACGCCGTAAGCAGGGCGGCCCATGGAGCGCACATCGTTCTCGCCGAAGCGAATGGCCATGCCCGAATGGGTGGCGAGGAAGATGATCTGGTTGCCATCGGTGCGGCAAGCGCCAATCAACTCGTCATCGTCGTCGATGCCGATGGCAATAATGCCGCGCGCCATCACGTTGGAAAAGTCCTTCAGAGGAGTCTTCTTGACAGTGCCCTTGCGGGTGGCGAAGAAGATGAACTTGCCGTCCTCTTCCAGGTTGCGCACGGGCAGGATGGTGCGCACGCTCTCGCCCGGCTGCAGGTTGAGCAGGCTGGCCATGGACTTGCCTTTGCCGGCCGCGCCGACATCCGGGACCTCATACACCTTGAGCCAGTAAACGCGGCCGGCGTTGGTGAAGCAGAGCAGATACGCGTGGGTCGAATCGACGATGAGCTGGGAGACGAAGTCCTCTTCGCGCGTCTTCATGCCCAGCCGGCCGGTGCCGCCTCGCCTTTGCTGGCGGTAGATGGAAATCGGCGTGCGCTTGAGATAACCGGAATGAGAAACAGTGACAGCGACCTGTTCGTCGGCGATCAGGTCCTCCAACTGCAGTTCGGCCGTCTCGTCGAGAATTTGCGTACGGCGCTCGTCGCCAAAATCCTTGCGCACAGCTTCGAGCTCTTTGATGATGACGGAGCGGAGCTTGGCTTCGGAGGCCAGGATGGCTTCGTATTCGGCAATGCGCTCACGCACTTCAACGAGCTCTTTGAGGATCTCGTCCGTGGAAAGCTGGGTGAGACGGTAGAGCTGCAATTCGAGGATGGCGTCGATCTGGCGATAGGTCAGGCCCGGTTCGCGTTCCGGCCCGGTGACGATGCCTTGGTCGAGCTTGATCACGATGTCTTTGGACAGGGAAAAGCGGCGCAAATTTTCGCGTGCTTCCGCGCGGGACCCGGATCCGCGGATAATGCGGATTACCTGGTCGATGTTGTCCAGGGCGATTTTGTAGCCTTCGAGAATATGTTCGCGCTCGCGGGCTTTCTTGAGCAGGAAAGAGGTGCGGCGCCGGACCACCTCCACGCGATGATTGATGAAGTGGCGGATGGCGTCATGCAAGGCGAGTTCCCGCGGCTGGCCGTTCACGACCGCGAGGAAGATCATGGAGAAGCTCTCTTGCATCTGGGTGTGCTTGTAGAGCTGGTTGAGAACGATTTGCGCTTCGGCTCCGCGCTTGAGCCCGATGACGATGCGCATGCCGTCGCGATCACTCTCGTCGCGGAAATCATCTTCGGCAATGTCGGTAATTACTTTGTCGTTGACCAGCTCGGCGATGCGCTCGATCAGTTTGGATTTGTTGACCTGGTAGGGAATTTCGGTGACGATGATCGCCTGCCGGCCGCCCTTTAATTGCTCGATGGCCGCCTTGGCCCGCATCAGGAATCGTCCGCGGCCGGTTTTGTAGGCCTGGGCAATGCCGCCACGTCCGTAGATGAAGCCGCCGGTGGGGAAGTCGGGCCCTTGCACATGCTGCAGCACCTCGGCCAGCCCAGCCTGCGGGATTTTTAACCAGTTCAATCGTGGCGCTGATCACTTCAGTGAGGTTGTGCGGCGGGATATTGGTCGCCATGCCGACGGCAATTCCATTCGACCCATTGACGATCAGATTGGGAAAGCGCGTCGGCAGCACGGTGGGCTCGGTCGTGCTTTCGTCGTAATTGGGAACGAAGTCAACCGTGTCCTGATCGATGTCGGCCAGCATCTGGCCGGCAATGCGGGTCATGCGGCACTCGGTGTAGCGCATGGCCGCGGGCGGGTCGCCGTCTACGGAGCCGAAGTTGCCCTGGCCATCAATCATGGGATAGCGCATGCTGAAGGGCTGCGCCAGCCGCACCATGGTGTCGTAGATGGCCGAGTCGCCGTGCGGGTGATACACGCCCATGGCCTGACCGACCACCTTGGCGCACTTGGCGTACTTCTTGTTGAATTCGAGCCCCATGCCATGCAGGGTGTAAAGAATTCTGCGATGCACCGGCTTGAAGCCGTCTCGAATGTCGGGGAGCGCACGGCCAATGATGACCGACATGGAGTAGTCGAGATACGAACGCTTCATCTCATCTTCAATGTTGATAGGGATGAGGCGAGTTCCTGGGCCTTCAGGCGGGTTGCCGTCGCTGCCGTTGGGACCTAGAGGGAGGAGAGGATTCTGATCATCTGCCATAAGAGGTGGGCCTTAGACGGGGATTAGCTAACCGAACGGCGGAATGGCCTGCGGAAAACGTAGTGGGGTTCGCGCAATCTGCGGCTAAGGGCTAACTTGATGATACGTCTTTCGGAGCCGCCCAGCAAGCCATGGCGGTCAATCTAAGTCGTTTTATTTGAATAATTTGGTTGTGGGAATCGAGGGGCGTAATTTCCTTTGCTAAGGCAGCGAAAAAACGCTCAGAGCGGCTTCGAGAATCAGGAGCGAAGCGGCCACGCCGAGGAGGACGGGGCGATAGCGAGTTTCAAGAAAATCGGCGAAGACCCCGGCAATGAAAGTGAACAGAAAGGGGAGTGCCCAGAGCGTGGGCTCGCTGGCGATGCCGGGGGTGATGAGGAGAAAGAACAGCAGGGCCAGGAGCAGAGGGACGGTGTTGCCAAAGTAACGCGACCTGCGGGTAGGCAGATAAAGCAGCAGGGCGGTGACCGCGGCCAGGGTTACAGGCGAGTTAGGCAGGCTAAGCAGCCAGTGACGCGCTGGCTCGAAAGAAAACCATATGCGCCCGGCGCCACTGCGAAAGAAGTAGCTGAACGCGTCCAGGCTGAAGTCGTAGGAAGCGAACAGCAGCAGCAAAGTCCCGATGATGGCTGTCATCATGATGGGAACGATATAGGCGCGGCGGCCTACAGCCAGATAGGCCATGAACCCTATCGACAGCAGGAGCGCGAGTAGAAAGGCGGCCACGTGCGAGGCCGCCGTAAAAGCAAGGGTCAGGGTGAGCAGCACGATGCGTGATCGCCACTTTTTTGGCGGGCCCTGCATGGCGTGCGCTACCCCCATCGCGGTATAAAGCGAGGCAAACAGCCCAAATGCGGTGAGGATTTCGTTGTTGGGATAAGTACAGGCGTGAATGACCGCGGGACAAAAGCAGTAAAAGGCGAGAGCGATAAAGCCGCCAGGATTGCCAAAGAGCCGCCGCGTTACCCACCACAGCGCGCCCCCCAGCAAGACTCCCGTGAGCAGGAAGCCGCTGTGCAGCAGCACCAGGACGTAGGCGAGTTCGTGGCGCATCTCCCAGGTGGAAGTGTCCTCACCTTGCCCGGCGACGATGCGCTGCAGGGTCAGTGGCAGCCCGGCGACACGATAGCCCAGGGTGCCGTCGGGAATATTGCCGCAGGTGGTGAAGTAGCCGGCCAGAGGATTTGGTTTTTCCCACATCTCGCGTCCGCAGCGCGCGAAGTCGTAGTCTCGCGAGGTGAGGGTTTGGCGATGAAATACCCAGAGGCATTGCGCCACCAGCAGCAGTAACAGCAGGGCCGCGAGTTGCTGGGGACGCTTGAACTTAAAGCTGCTGGGCATGAGTGGTGATTTCTCTTACAGCTTGGGGAATGTGAAATGAGTATGGGGTAAGTATTGTTTTGCGTTGGGAAAGCCGAAGAGACGCGCGTAGCTGGTGTAGCCGGTCTCGCTGCACCAGTACCAGACCACTTTCCAGCGAGGGAAATCGGCCGGCCAAGGCGCCTCATGCATTTGCCAGGCAAGAGGAAAGTGCATGAAGATGAGGCTGGCGCGGCGCAGATGGCTGGGCGAACTCACCACCAGCGCTGAGGTCCAGTCGTGAGCCTGCATGATTTTGTAGGAGTAATAAGCGTTCTGAATGGTGTTGCGGGATTGGCCTTCGGCAAAAACGGCATCGGCGGGCACGCCCTGGGAGAGCGCAAACTGCTGCATCACTTGCGCTTCGACAAACTGGTTCTGCACTGCGCCTCCGGTCATCAGCAGACGCGGTGCAACTCCGGCGTGGTACTGCCGGATCGCTTCCAGGACGCGCGATCGGGCGACCTGCCCGATGGAGCCATCGTCTTTGGCCGGATTGCCCAGCACCAGAATCACATCGAATTGGCTCTGCTGTGTGTCGCTCATAGGAATGGAAAAGTAGATGATGGCGATGCAGGCAATCGCGGTCGCCAGCACAATGCCTAAGATGCGTGCGATCCGAAGACGTCTCTGCCCTTCTGTTTCAACCATAGATGAACTGATTCTATCGAGTCCGGGGGACGGGTCCTGGTTCTGCGAGGGCGGTGAGGTTTGCCAGTAACTGTCAGATTCGGGCTTGATTTAGAGATCGCTTGATCCGTCGATTTGCGGAGTGGGGGTCGAGGGAAACTGCAGGTCCCTCGGCTACGCATCCCGGATTTCCTGTAACTTGGTGGCGTTGGTCAAGTTCGCGTGTCCCAGGAAATCCGGGTCACGCGGCCGGTCCCGACGGCATGCCGGGGCTGGCCCGGGACTGACAAAGTTCAAGGCGGTGGCACATCCTTGGCATTGTGAGCTGGATGGACAGAGTCGCAAAAGCTAACTTGGGACAAGTCTGGCACTCAGCCTCGATATAGACGTTCGTCCTGCCGGCTTTCACTGCCTTGCTCACTTGCTGCTACTCTGATGCCAATGTCTGTCGGTAGAAGTAATTCTGAGCGGCTGGTCTCGGCGGACCGCGGCGATGATGACAATTCGTTTGAGTTGAAGCTGCGGCCGAAGTGGCTGGGAGAGTTCATCGGCCAGGAGAAGGCCAAGGAACAGCTCGGCATCGCGCTTGCGGCGGCGAAGTCGCGCGGCGAAGCTTTGGACCATGTGCTGCTGTTTGGGCCGCCGGGCCTGGGTAAGACGACCCTGGCCACCATCATCGCCAACGAGATGGATGTTGGCTTTCAGCAGACCTCAGGTCCGGCGCTGCAGATCCAGGGGGATCTGACCGCGATCCTGACCAATCTGCGGGATCGCCAGGTGCTCTTTCTGGACGAGATTCACCGGCTGCAGCCGGTGCTCGAAGAAAAGCTCTATACGGCGCTCGAAGATTACAAGCTGGACATCATCATCGGGCAGGGGCCGGCGGCGCGGACACACGTAATGGAGATCAAGCCGTTTACCTTCATTGCCGCCACTACTCGGCCGGGGCTGCTCTCCTCCCCTTTGCGCTCACGCTTCGGCATCCTGCTGCGGCTGGAGTTTTACACCGAAGATGAGCTGCGGTTCATTGTGGAACGTTCGGCGGAGGTGCTGAATGTGCCCATCGACCGGGAGGGCGCCGCGGAGATTTCTTCACGCTCGCGCGGAACACCGCGCATCGCCAACCGGCTGCTTCGCCGGGTGCGTGATTACGCCCAGGTGCGTGGCACGGGCAGCATCGACCGGGCGACGGCCGAGGCAGCACTGAAACTCCACGGAGTCGATGCGCATGGTTTCGACGAGCTCGATCGGCGCCTGCTGTTGACCATTATCGAGAAATACGATGGAGGGCCGGTGGGGCTGAATACGCTGGCCGCCAGCCTGGCGGAGGAGGAGGATGCTCTGGAAGAGGTTTATGAGCCTTTCCTCATCCAGATTGGGTTTCTTGATCGCACTCCGCGCGGGCGTGTGGCCACGCGGCTGGCGTATGAACATTTCGGTTTGCCACTGCCTCGGAGGCAGACTCCACTTTTTTGATTTAGGGTGAGTTGGGCTCGCGGAAAAAGTCCCTAATTTTTCATTCCTGTCGGGTGTCGGCTTGGCTATCGGGCAGTGGCGCATCGAGAGCGATTATCCCACTCAAGCCAAAGGACGGCTTGAATGGGGCACCCAGCATTTGTTGCCAGTTTTGGCGGCAGAGCGGTGTTGTAATCTTGGCTCGTGGCCCCACTGCTTGAGGTTGACCATCTCTCTATTTATTTTCGTGACCAGGCGGTGGTCCGCGACCTGAGTTTCTCGGTTGGGCAGGGCGAGGTGCTTGGGTTGGTGGGCGAGTCAGGATCGGGCAAGTCGCTGACTTCCTTGTCCATCTTGCGGCTGTTGGATGCCTCGGCGCGGGTGGAAGGCTCGATCCGTTTCGAAGGCGCAGACTTGTTGGCCCTTAAACCGGAGCAGATGCGTCAGTATCGCGGGCGCAAGATCGCCATGATCTTCCAGGAGCCCATGACGGCGCTCAATCCTGTCATGCCGGTGGGGCGGCAGATTGCGGAAGCCATCGAGACCCATCAGCCCGAATTGGGCCGCAAGCAGGTACGGAACGCGGTTGTGGAGGCGATGACGGCGGTGGCCATTGCCGAGCCGGAGAACCGCTTGCGCGATTATCCCCACCAGTTTTCCGGAGGCCAGCGGCAGCGCCTGCTGATCGCCATGGCGCTGGTGAACCATCCGTCCTTGCTCATCGCCGATGAACCCACTACTGCTCTCGACGTCACCGTGCAGGCGCAGATTCTACTTCTGCTCAAAGCACTGCAACAGCGGAACGGCCTGGGTATGCTGTTCATTTCCCATGACCTCGCCGTGGTGGCGCAGATTGCCGACCGGGTGGCGGTGATGCGCCGCGGGATGCTGCTCGAAACCGGCACACGCGACCAGGTGTTTCTCCAGCCCAGGCATGCCTATACCAAAAGCCTGCTGGGTGCGGTGCCCACGCTCACCACCGACCGGGACCAGCCGCTGGCGACCCTGGCAGCTGCTACCGACGGGGCAGCCGGAACTTTGGTCGAAGAGGCCCCCGGCCATTGGGTACGCTGCATCCAATCTGTCTGATATTCTGGATCACCTCAGCGCTCGACGGCGACCTCCACATGCGCGCTCTACTCATTTCCGACATCCACGCCAATATCGATGCCTTGGAGGCAGTGCTGGACGTTGCCCCGGAGCATGACCTGGTTTGGAATCTGGGCGACGTGGTGGGCTACGGGGCAGCTCCGAACGAAGTGATTGAGCGGGTGCGCGGCCTGGGTGAGACATTTGTTCGAGGCAACCACGACCGCGCTTGCAGCGGCCAGCTGTCGCTGGAGGATTTTAATCCTGTGGCCAGCCGCGCTGCGCGCTGGACGCGGCAGGTGCTCACGCCGGAACATGTCGACTGGCTACAGCATATGGCTCGCGGACCGATCACGCCGGACGGTCCCCAGGTGAGCTGCATGCACGGGTCGTATCTCGATGAAGACGAATATCTGCTCTCAGTGCGTGATGCGCGATTGCCGCTGAAGCAGGCGGAGACGCGGATCAACTTCTTCGGTCATACGCACATACAGGGGGGCTTTGCCACCAACGGAGAGGATTGGTTCAAGCTCGACCCGGTTTATTCGAATGACGAGGAAGCGGATGTGTCAGAGCTGGTGCTGGTTCCGGGCGCTCGCTATTTGATTAATCCCGGTTCCGTGGGTCAGCCTCGGGATAATGATCGCCGCGCTGCATACGCGATTTATGACGACCAGCGCATGGTGGTCGAGTTTCGGCGGGTACCGTATGACTTCCGGTTAGCGCAGATGCGCATTATGCGTGCCGGGCTCCCCGACCAGCTGGCCATGCGGCTTAGCTACGGACGATAAGAAACCCACCCGGAACTCTTGTCTGGCAACGGACCGACGGATGCGAGCCTCAAGATTCTTTGTTAATAGAGTAAAAGACCTGCGGTGTGGAGCGGTGGTATCCCACATCTCGCGAAAAACCAGCGAGATGTGGGCCACCCATCGGTCGGTTATGGGTGGAAAGATTTTAGGCTTCGGCTTCTTCGGCTTTGACGGTGACCTTGATGTGCGCGGTTACTTCGCGATGCAGCTTAACGGGCACATGAAACTCACCTAACTGGCGTAGCGGCTCTTCCAGCTGCAGCTTGCGGCGGTCGATAGTGAAGCCCTTGTGCTCCAGTTGCTGCGCGATTTCGCCGGCAGTGACGGAGCCGAAGAGATGATCGTTCTCGCCCACTTTGCGCTCGAAGACCAACTCGACCTGGTTGAGCTGGTTGACGAGTAACTCGGCTTCAGACTTCTCCTTCGCCGAGCGTCGCACCGAAGCCTGCTTCATCTGCTCGATCACCGCTTTGTTGCCGGGTGTCGCTTCCATGGCGAGCTTCTTGGGCAGGAGAAAATTCCGGCCGTAGCCTTCCGCGACCTTCACCACATCGCCGCGGTGGCCGAGCTTGTTGACATCTTCTTTCAGAATGACTTCCATGACTCTCTCCTAGTAGCGGGCGGCAAAGGGCAGCAAAGCGATGTTGCGCGCCTGCTTGATGGCACGCGCCAAGCCACGCTGATGCGTGGTGCAAACGCCGGTGAGGCGGCGAGGCACGATCTTGCCGCGCTCGGCGACAAATTGCTGCAGCAAACGCACATCGCGATAGTGGATGGCGTCGATCTTTTCGACGCAGAATTTGCAGACCTTCTTGCGGCGAAAGAACTTGCGTCCTCCGCCGCCAGGACCGCTGGGGCGTCCGCCGGGCGGCCGTCCGCCAGGACCGGAAGGACCAGAGCCCTCGGGCCGGGACGTACTTGGTGCGCTTGGCGTGCTAATTTCGTCAGCCATAATTTTCCTATTCCTTCTTCAGTTAAAAATTTCTTAGGCGCTGGCCGCTTCGGATGCAGGTGCAGGCGCGGCTTCCACAGGAGCAGCAGGCGCTGCCGCCGGCTGGGCGCTGAGCTTCTTGCGCGTGGCGCGGATGGCTTTGATCTTGGCCACTCGCTTCTCTTCTTCATCCATGCGGACGGAGATGAACTTGATCACCGGCTCGGAGACGCGCAGGCGGCGCTCGATCTCACCCACCAGCGAGCCATCAGCGAGGATCGTCAGCAGGACATAGTTGCCGTCGTTGAACTTCTTGACCGTGTAGGCGAGCTTGCGGCGGCCCAGCTTCTCCAGCGACTTGATGCTGCCGCCACCATTGGTGATGTTCGCCTCGAGTCCGGCGATCAGCTTGTCGAGATCCTCGTCCAGAATGTCAGGACGAACGATAAACATAATTTCGTACGTGCGTTGCATAGCTGTTCTCCAATTCTTCCTACTCGTCGCCTGGTTCGCGGCGATTGAACTCGTTCATTGCCGGGCCGGCCCCCTTGGCCAGCACCATTTCCACTGCCTGCGCGGTGCGATCCAAAACTTCGTCGAGGATCGTCAACTGCGCCTTGCGCATCGGCGTGAGCACGTAATCCTTCCGCCCTCGCCGCGCTCTCTCTCCCGCCTCATCGCCTGGGGGAGCGACCCCGATGCGAATCCGCAGCCACTCTTCGCTGCCCAGGGCGCCGGAGACCGACTTAACTCCGTTATGCCCGCCGGAGCTGCCTCGTTCCCGGATGCGCAGCGTGCCGAGGGGAAGAGCGATCTCGTCGTAAATCACGATCAGATCGCGCATCGCATCGGCATCGAACTCTTTCACCAACGCCTGAACCGAGATGCCGCTCAGGTTCATGTACGTCTCCGGCTTGGCCAAAACTACTTCTCTGCCGGCGATGCGGGTAGTGGCGGTCAGCGCCCGGCAGCGGCGGTTGGCTACGGCAACGCCACCCTGTTCCGCGAGCCGGTCGATGGCCAGAAAACCCGCGTTGTGCGGTGTGAACTGGTATTCGATGCCCGGATTTCCCAGGCCAACCACAAGGGCCGGACCTTTTCGCTCCAGGTCGTTCTCCCTACCAGGCACACCTTCATCCGCAGTCAAGCTCAGAAGGTTACTTCTTGGCGCCCTTTTCGGGGGCCGCCTCCGGAGCGTCCGTCTTGCCCTTCTTTGCAACCTCAGGTTCCGCAGGAGTCGCAGCAGCCACCGCATCGACTGCCGGTGCAACCTCCTCCTTGATCGCCACCACGTGAGCTACGGTCGCGGTCTCGTCGGTGATGAACTTGAGCTTGCCGACTCGAGGCAGATCGGCTACGCGGAGGGAGCTATTCAATCCAAGATTGCTGACATTCAAATCGATATGGCTGGGAATATCTCCCGGCAAGCACTCGATTTCAACCTCACGCAACACCTGGTCGAGAATGCCGCCTTGCATTTTGACCCCAACCGGAATGCCTTCCAGCAATATCGGCACCTTCACGCGCATCGCTTTATCCATGGCAATGCGTTTGAGGTCGATGTGCATGAGCTTGCCCTTGATGGGCTCGTACTGCCAATCGACGATCATGGCCTTGGTCTTTGCGGTGCCGACCTCGAGATCGAAGATCGTGTTGTGACCGGAATCCGAGTGCAGAATGCGGGTAATCTGCTTGGGGTCGAGTTCGACCGCGATCGCGGGTTCCTTGGCGCCATAGAGGACGCCCGGAATCATACCGGCGACGCGTACCCGGCGGGCCGCATTCTTATTGAACTTGCCCTCGCGGGCCTTTGCTGCAACCACTTCCTGCTCAGCCATACTTTTCTCCTGCACTTCTTGCTGACCTGCGTTCGCTAACTAAACAAGGAGCTGACGCTGGTCTCCATGTGAATACTCTCGATCGTGGCTCCTAATAAGCCGGCGACGGAGAGCACTTTGATCTTTCCCTGCCGTTCCAGCTTTTGCGCCTCTTCGCGCAGCGGGATCGAGTCAGTGACAATTACTTCCTCCAACCGCGAGTTGGATATGCGCTCGATGGCAGGCCCCGACAACACCGGATGCGATGCTGCCGCATAGACTTTGACTGCTCCCGCCTCAAGCAATGCCTGCGCCGTTTTGACCAGCGTGCCCGCGGTGTCGATGATGTCGTCGATGATCAGGCAGGTTCTTCCCTCCACATCGCCGATTACGTTCATCACTTCGGTCACGTTCAGATCCGTGCGCCGCTTGTCCACAATGGCCAGCGGAGCCTGCATCTTGGTCGCAAAAAACCGCGCCCGTTCCACACCACCCGCATCCGGTGAAACCACCGTGAGATTGGGCAGGTTCAACTCCCGGAAGTAGCTCACCATCACTGGACTGGCGAACATGTGATCGACCGGGATGTTAAAGAACCCCTGAATCTGCGCCGCATGCAGATCCATAAACAGCGCCCGGTTGGCTCCGGCCGTGGTCAACAGATCGGCCACCAACTTGGACGAGATCGCCACCCGAGGCCGATCTTTGCGGTCCTGCCGGGCATAACCGTAATACGGCACCACTACTGTGATTCGCCCGGCCGAAGCGCGCTTCAGCGCGTCAATCATGATCAGCAGTTCCACCAGGTGCTGATCTACCGGAAAACAAGTCGGCTGCACGATAAAAACGTCTACGCCACGGACGTTCTCGAGCAACTGAAAGTAAATCTCTCCGTCGGCGAAGC
The DNA here is from genome assembly GCA_963793525.1 of uncultured Acidobacteriaceae bacterium. Classification (GTDB taxonomy): domain Bacteria; phylum Acidobacteriota; class Terriglobia; order Terriglobales; family Acidobacteriaceae; genus PALSA-350. The sequence goes on along the minus strand of CAWCAZ010000017.1, from coordinate 96,394 downwards.
GCTGCAGCTTGCTTTCTCCCAGCTGCACGCCGACATGGGTACAAATATCCTCGGCCAGTTTGCGGTTGGCTGAACCGGCGAAGATCTTGAACCGCTTATCCTCGCTCAAACGCCCAGCACGCTTGCGCTCCGGCTTCACCTTGCCGGGTGTCACTAGCTCCTGGGTTACGCTCCCAACCTCTTGTTGCGGGGTGGGCACCGTTAGTACAGAGGATTCTCCCTTCACACGAACCTCCCAAGCTGGTTTGCTTTGGTTGTTCCGCCTGATTGTTGAGCCACGGATTGCTTCGCCGTGACAGTAACTCCCTGCTCTTCACAAAAATCTGGCTGGGCGACTAGGAGTCGAACCTAGACAAAGTGCTCCAAAGGCACTTGACCTACCATTAGTCGATCGCCCAACTGGATGCGACGGGCGATTGCGCGCTACGGCCCGTCAGCCACCATCATAGTGCGCCAGTAATCGCCGCGAGGCAACGTTCTGGTGACCAAGCCGGTTACGGCATGCCGTTCCAGCCGCTCGAGAGCCGCATGTGCCGCTCCGGGAGTGGGGTAGAGCCCGAAAAGGGCTGATCCGGACCCGGAAAGGCCTGCATGGGTAGACGCTTCCTCCGTGCTGGAGGTACCCGCAAGTATGCGCTTGATTTCACCGAGAAAGGGATACTGAGGAAAGACGACCTGTTCGAAGTCGTTTTCGATCCCGGTTCGGACAAGCGCGAGAAGCGGATCCTCGGCCCGGTCTTCTCTCGCAGTCACTGCTTCGGAGAAGACACCGGAGGAGTGCGGCTCGCCAAATGCAACAGCGATCGACCGACTCAACTCTTCGATTGTAGCTGAGGGGGGGACCGCGGTCAACGAATGCCGGGCGTCCCAGTCGCGGAAGGCCTGGGGAGTGGAAACCCCTACGTCTGGTAATGCGATCACGCAAGGGTAAGAGGGGATCTCGGGTAGAGGATAGACCTCCTCCCCGTGTCCTAGCCCAACCACCGCGCCTCCCAGAAGGAAGAGCGGTACATCCGAGCCGATCTCTGCGGCCAGCAGCAGGCGGTCTGCCGGGGGTAGGCGGCGATCGAGCTCGTGCTCCAGACCAATGAGGGCGGCCACGGCGTTGGCTGATCCGGCGCCCAGGCCGCCTTGCAGCGGGAGTCTCTTGTCGATGTGGATGTGCACTTCGGCGTGGAGATGGAGCAGGTCGAGACAGCGTTCGACCATCCGCCATGCGGTGTTGCGCGCATCGGTGGGGACGCTCGGATTACTGCTGCTCAGCGTGAGGCGGGTCGCTGGGGCGATGCGCGCCTCCACCGTCACCCACTCATGGAGGGCCAGGGTTTGGTAGACGGTGGTGAGCTGGTGGAACCCATCCGGACGCAGAGGACCGATTGCCAGACCCAAATTGATCTTGGTATGGGAGCGAACGCTGGTGGGCATCGTTGTGATTTTAGTCTGCGAGGGTTAGGAGAACGAGAAGCCCAGGACTACATCCTGGGATATTCTCAGCATTCTCAGCCGTCCCTGACGGGACTGGTCCTTGACGCTGATATACCCAGGACTTACGTCCTGGGCTACTTTCAGCACTTTCAGCCGTCCCTGCGGGACTATTTCATGGCGGCTGTGGATAGATACGGTTGGATATCCAAAACCGATTTTGCGAATTCAGCAAATGCGATCGTGGGGGGCTGGCGCGAACAGGGGCACCCGTCCTGTTTCTATTGAGCGGAGTGGGTCGACGGGGGTTGCACATCGCTATCCCACTCAAGCCAAAGAACGGCTTGAATGGGGCACCCCAGCACCCCGGCACCCCAGTATTTGTTCGCTATGGGCAGGCCCGGTGTCTCGAACCCTCCTTGTCACGGTACTTTAAAGTGGCGCTAAACTTTTCGCCTATTGCCAATGGTGGGTTCGGGAGACGACACTCTTTCTCGATGCAACCCTTTCCCGAGAAGATGATGGAGATCGGTATGATCGCGGCCGGCGTGGTTGGGCTGCTGATCCTGATCGCCCCCAACTTCGGATTAAAGCCGCAGGAGACGGAGGATGGTTGGTGCTTCCCGGTGAAACCGACCTGCCTGCTCCTTTACTATCTGGCCTTGACGGGTGGAATCGGCGCGGTGGGTTACGGCGCAGCCCGCCTGCTGGCGTCGGGCACGTCCGACTGGATCGGCTGGGGCTGCTTCGGCATCGGCTTCTTGCTGGTTCCCGTGGTATTGGCGGACTGGCCGGAACCGCTGATCCTGGACGGGCAAGGCCTGCTGGAGAGCGGTTGTGCTTCCACCCGCATCCACTGGCAGGAGCTCATGCATGTGCGGCAGTACCGCATCCGCTGCGACCGCGGGGTCGTGATCCATGGGTCAGGCGGCAAGGAACTGGTGGTCGCCGATATCGCATATGACTCGAGGGCTGTGCTTGACTGCCTGCTGCGGTGGCGCCCAGTTCCGTTTTATTCACTGCACGACGAAATGCGCCCGATCTCCCTTCTTAGCGACCATTATTCCCAGTAGTGTTTGACCTGCTCCGCCCATTCTCCTCGCCAGGAATCCAGTATTTCTCCTGATGCGTGACCCCTCCAAGCGGGGCTCTAGAGAGTTCACGTACTCCTGCGCGGTGAGAAGATAATAAAACCGGGCTGGCTCCGGAACTAAGGAAACCAAATTATGCAGGCTATGAGTTCCGTGGAAGCGGCACGATGCTGAGAACGATTTCGACCCACGTATTTCTGCGCCAGCGGCTACACCCAGGGTTGTTGGATGCCCTGGCCAAAGGAGGCGCCCAGGCAATCGAGATTTTTGCCGCGCGCCAGCATTTCGACTACACCAGCAAGCCCCAGGTGAAGGAAACTGCATTGTGGTTCGCAGCCAACCCCGTGGAATCGTTTTCCATGCACATGCCCCTGTTTGGGGATACCGAGATGGGGCGCAGCGGGGCCCCCGCGATCAACGTGGTTCACCCGGAGAAGTCACGGCGAATCGATGGCATGGACGAGATCAAGCGGGCCCTTGAGGCTGCCGAGGATTTGCCCCTACGATACCTGGTGCTGCACCTGGGGGAACGCGAGGATATGTGGAGCCCGCGAACACTCGAGCACGCCATGACAGCCATCGAGCACCTGCAGGCCTTTTCCCGGCCTTTGGGGGTAAAGCTGCTGCTGGAAAACCTCACGAACGAGGTGACTGAGGCGCCCAACCTGGTGGAGATCTTGCGTATCGGCCACTTCAAGGACGTGGGGATATGTCTGGACACCGGGCATGCGCACATGGGCGGTGGCGTTGCCGCAGCCATCGCGGAGTTGAAGCCGCTCATCCGCACCTCGCACATCCATGACAACCACGGGCAGAGAGATGAGCATCTCTGGCCTGGGGACGGAAGCATCTCCTGGAAGGAAACGATGCAGGAACTGCGCGCAGCTCCTGAGTCGTCCGCCGCCGTGCTGGAGATCAATTACCAACCCGAGGAATCGCCGGAGCACGTCGCCAGCCGGGCTGCGGAAACCTTCAAGATGCTCGAGTTGTAAAGGCGACCATGGCAGAAGAACCTAAAGACGAACGATTGCCTGTGGCCGCCCCATTGGCCACCATTGCGACCCTGAATCAGCATGAGGGGCAAGCCGTAACGCTGCGCGGATGGCTCTATAATCTGCGCGCCAGCGGGAAGCTGCTCTTTCCCATCTTTCGCGACGGCACGGGGACGGTGCAAGGCATTGTGCCCAAAGCCGCTGTGCCGCCGGAGGTCTTTGAGCGGGTGCGCGGCCTGACCCATGAATCGAGCGTGATCGTCACTGGCAGGGTGAGAGCGGATGTGCGCGCCCCTGGTGGTTACGAACTGGACGTAGACAACGTAGAAGTGCTGCAGCGCGTAAGCGAAGAGGAACCCTTCCCCATTACGCTGAAGGAGCACGGCGTCGAGTTTCTGATGGAGCACCGGCATCTGTGGATTCGCACTCCGCGGCAGTCGGCGATTTTGCGTATTCGCGCGGAGATCATCAAGGCGGCGCGCGATTATCTTGACGATCACGGCTTTGTGCTGACCGATCCGCCGATTCTGACCCCGGCTGCCTGCGAAGGCACCAGCACGCTTTTTCCTGTCGAGTATTTCGGGGATGAAGCGTATCTCACGCAAAGCGGCCAGCTCTATATCGAAAGCACGGCCATGGCGTTGGGCAAGGTCTACTCCTTCGGGCCTACGTTTCGCGCCGAAAAGTCGAAGACCCGCCGCCACTTGACGGAGTTCTGGATGGTGGAGCCGGAGATGGCCTTTGCCACGCTGGACGACCTGATGGTGCTGGCGGAGGAGTTTCTCAGCTTCCTGGTCGAGCGTGTGCTGACCCGCCGGGCTCTGGACTTGAAGGTGCTGGGACGGGATATCACTAAGCTGGAGCCGGTGCGGCCGCCCTTTCCACGGATCAGCTACGACCAGGCTGTCGGGATGCTGGACGATGCCTTTGCCAAAGGCTTGATCGAGTCGAAGTTCGTCTACGGGAATGATTTTGGCTCTCCTGATGAGACTTATCTTTCCTCGCAGTTCGACCGCCCGGTGATGGTGCACCGCTACCCGGCCGCGGTCAAAGCCTTCTACATGGAGCCTGATCCAGTGAACCCGAGCCTCGCGCTATGCGTCGATGTACTGGCGCCGGAGGGCTATGGCGAAATAATCGGCGGCTCGCAGCGTGTCGATTCCTACGAACTGCTGAAGAAGCGGATCGAAGAGCACCAGTTACCGCTTGAAGCCTTTTCCTGGTATCTGGATTTGCGCCGCTACGGATCGGTTCCCCATGGCGGGTTCGGCATGGGCATCGAGCGCGTGGTGGCCTGGGTGTGTGGCCTGGAGCATGTGCGCGAGACCATTCCTTTCGCGCGAACGCTCAACCGGATTTATCCCTAGGCACGCGAAGCCCCCACAGCAGAGGAATTTCTGCGTTCCGGGAAAACTGTGATACAACCCGTCTCACATGAAGGTGACACTAAGGCGCCGGCGGCTCGCTCTGTGGATTTCGTTTGGTCTGGCCTTGATGTGCCCCGCCTTCCCCACCGGCCTTAAGGCTGCGAGCGAAGTCCAGTTCATTCATTTCCAGTTCCATCCGATTCCGTTTGTTCTGGATAGTTGCGAGACGCCGGAGAAGCACGCGCCTGAGACCATGGCCGGCGGCACGGCCGTCTTCGACTACGACAATGACGGAAATCCAGACATATTTTTTACCAATGGCGCCGACATCACCAGCCTCAAGAAAACATCGCCCAAGTATCACAATCGCCTCTTCCGAAACACTGGGGACGGTACCTTCGAAGACGTAACGGAGAAGGCGGGACTCGCCGGTAAAGGATACGACGTAGGGGTGGCTATTGGAGATTATGACAATGATGGTTACGAGGACATCTTTGTAGCCGGCGTACATGGGAATACGCTCTATCACAACACCGGCCGGGGAACCTTCGTCGACGTGACCGAGAAGGCGGGACTTAACAAGGCTGACCCGCGATATGGTCCGATTTGGTCAGTGGGAGCAGTCTGGTTTGACGTCAATAACGACGGGTTGTTGGATTTGTTCGTTGTGAACTACCTGACGTGGGACGTCAATAAAGAGCCGAGCTGCCTGTTCAACGGAAAACCGGAATACTGTCATCCGAAATTTTTTCAGGGACTTCCCAATCAACTGTTCTTGAATAACGGAGACGGTACATTCACCGATATCTCGGCCAAATCCGGCGTACGGGCGCAGCCAGGCAAGGGAATGGGGGTAGGCATGGCTGACTTCGATGGAGATGGCCTACCCGACCTCTTTATCGCGAATGACAAGATGTTCAACTTCTTATTTCATAACACCGGTGCAGACCGGTTTCGGGAAGTAGCCTTCGAGAAAGGAGTCACGCTGGCTGAGTACGGCGACCCGATCTCCGGGATGGGTGTCGATAGCCGCGACCTTAACAATGACGGATCGCCGGATATTGTGTTCACGGCTTTGCAGGACGAGACGTTTCCCATTTTCCTGAATGATGGCAAAGGACAATTTACCGAGGTCACCAACCGCAGCGGAATGTCTCTGTTGAGCAAGCCGATGTCGGGCTATAGCGTGAATGTGGCTGACTTCGACAACGACGGCTGGAAGGATATTTTCGTGAGCCGTGGCGATGTGCAATCGTTAGCTATGTCGAGGACTCGGCAAATCGAGCAGCCCAACACGGTTTTCAGGAATTCACAACACGGCGGGTGGTCTGCCCTGACGGCCGAGGCCGGGTTTGCTTCGCAGCCGCCGAGGCGTCACCGAGGGGCGGCTTTGGGCGACTTTAATCATGACGGCAAACTCGACCTGGTCGTTACTGCGCTTGGATCCCCGGCAGAAGTGTGGATGAATGACACAGAGAACGCAAACCACTGGATCGACCTGGCGCTTCAGGGCACCAAGAGCAACCGCGACGGAATTGGCGCGAAGATAAAGGTGACTGCCGGCGGCGTCCAACAATTTGATCACGTGAGTACAACGGCGGGCTACGCGTCGTCCAGCGCCGGACCAATCCATTTCGGCGTGGCAGCGGCTACCGTCGTGAATGAGATTGAAATTCGCTGGCCCTCTGGGGTGGTGCAGATACTCAAGAATCTGCCCGTGGACAAGTTACAGCGCGTCATGGAGCCGAAGTAAGGCTAAGGCGTCGCGGTGGCCGCCGCGCCTCTGGATAGCATCTCCATCTGCCCGGCTGCGCCTTCGCTTGCGAGCGCCCGCGTTTGTGCCATCTCTTCATTGGCCTTCTCGTGCAGCCCTTGCGCCTGGTAAGCGCGCGCTAACTGAAAGTGATAAGTGCCATTTTTGGAATCAAGCGAGATTGCCCGTTTAAGCACGATCACGGCGCTTTTGGCGTTGCCCGATTGGAGATAAATTCGCCCCAGCGCTGCGTATAGATCCGGGGCGTCCGGATTAAGGGCGACTCCTTGCTCGAGTAACTGCTTTGCACCCGTCGCATCGCCCTGGTCGACTTTGATAGTCGCAAGTTCCTTGAATGCCCAGGGGTTATCAGGCACAACAGCCACTTCTTGCCCAAACTCTTCTGCTGCACGATCAAGGTGGCCCTGTTTTTGCGCCAGAACACCGCGATAATAATGGGCATAGGGCAATGGACCATCTTTGCCGGCCTGCGTAAGCTCCTGATCCGCCTCCTGGAAGTCACCGAGTGCGAGGTATGCCCTGCCGAGAAGGAGATGTAACTGCGGTGTATCGCCTCCGGCTTTGACCAGTTGAGCGAACACTTGCTGTGACTCCTCGGCCCTCTTCAACATGCCATAGCTGATACCGAGCATGAACAAGTACTCAAGGTCGTTCGTCTCCTGGGGGAAAAGCGGGCGAAGGGAGTCGACGGCAGCCTGAAAATCGTCCGTCATGAAACCGCATATTCCCTGCAGATAACGCGCCTGCAGATGATTGGGGTCGAGGGAAAGAACTTCGCCAAAGTAGCGGGAGGCTTGCTTGTATTCCCGCTCGTGGAAGTATGCCAAACCAAGATTGAGACGAATTCCGGCAACCGTGGGGGCAAGTTCCTTGGCCCTTTCCAGCATCCTTATCGCATCGTCCGACTTGCCAGAATGCAGGTAGACGACGCCCAGATTGGAGTACACCGGCGCAGTGTGTACCCCCAACCGGAGCAGGTGGTTGAAGTCTTCTTCCGCAGCCGGATACTGCTTAGTCGCGAGAGCTTTCTCGCCCTGGGCAAAGATTGCCTGAACCTGGCTTGGTGGAACCGATTGCGCGGTCAACGGCAGGCAACAGAGCACGCCAAGTAACCCCAAGCCTACCCGTAATTGATTCGGCTTGTTCACCATGGAGAGACCGGATCATAACACAGCACGATTTGGCCACCCTGTGGCCTTGCCGGCATTTATTTCACAACAAAAAAATCGCTGATACCGATAGATGAGTTTTGAACCCGGCCCTAAACTCAGGGGAATTATCCAAGGGCCCCGCAAGCGCCGGCCCCTTCTTTTGTGATTCTTAAGACAACGGGCCCCTCGCTTTCTCGAAAGCGAGCAGCAGTTTCGGCTATTTTCCGGAAGTCATCCTTTTCTGCGACTTGCCCTGGCAGCTATTCGCCCTGGAGTCCTCACCGTAAAAGGGGAGTATTGCGATGAAGGCTTTTGTTTCGCTCGCGCTGGCTTGTTTGTTCGTAACTCCTCTTGCGGCAAGAGCTCAGGATCTGGCGTCGATCCTGGGCACGATCACCGACACCTCGGGCGCCGCTGTGCCCGGGGCCGAGGTGACGGTTACCAATAGCGATCAAGGTTTTACGCGTGTAGTTAGCACCGACTCCATCGGTGTCTATGCGGTGTCGCACGTTCCGATCGGGAACTATAGCTTCACGGTGGTGAAGGGCGGATTTGAAAACCTGGTGCGCAATGGAATTACGCTGGTTGCGGGCCAAACTTTGCGCGTCGACTTTCAGCTCCAGGTGGGCTCCACGACTGAAAAATTGGTGGTTTCCAGCAGTCCCATTTCGGTGGAAACGGAAACCGGAGCGATATCCCATGTGGTCACCAGTTCTCAAGTCAGCCAGCTAAACCTGCAAGCAAGAAACTTTGCCAATTTAGCTACGCTCATTCCCGGCGCGGCCACGCTGGGCACGGGCTTTGATCCTTCCTCCGTTGGGGTGCTGGCGAACGCCACGATTTCGTTCAATGGCGTACCGGGTAACTTCAACAACTGGGAGATCGACGGCACCAATAACGTGGATCAGGGTTCGGGCAGCAATTCGCTCATGATCTACCCCAGCATCGACTCCATTGAAGAATTTCGGATTTCGACCTCCAACTACAGCGCAGAGTACGGCAAATCCGGCGGCGCAAATGTCGAGGTGGTGACGAAGTCGGGTACGCGAGACTTCCACGGTGATCTTTTCGAATATGTGCGCAACGATGCCTTTGATGCGAACGACTGGTTTCTGAATCAGGCCGGTCAGCCGAGAAATCCGCTTAAGCGGAACAATTGGGGCGGGACGCTCGGCGGCCCGGTCTTTATTCCGAAGCATTACAACACGGATCGGAACAAGACTTTCTTTTTTGTGTCGGAAGAGTGGCGTTCCAACCGCCAGGGAACGATTATTCGTAATCCGGTTCCGTCGCTCAAGCAACGGCAGGGGGATTTTAGCGAGTGCGATCCGAACTCGCCAAACTTTAGCTCGGATGTCGCCGCCGGATGCGCAGTCCCTCTCGATCCGGATACAGGAAATCCTTATCCCAACGACGTTGTCACCGTTGATCCGTCAGCGGCAGCGCTGCTCAATGGCCTGATTCCTCTACCCAACACCGGCAAAAATCTCTACGTATCTTCGCCCAGTCTTCCCACAGAATTTCGCGAGGACATGTTCAAGATCGATCAGAACATAGGGGATAAGATGCGGGTGTTCGTGCGCTATACCCAGGATGCGTACACGCAGGATTTCGTTCCGACGTTATGGTCCAGCGCGAACTACGGGACAGTGAAATCGACCTGGACAAGTCCCGCCAAATCGCTGGTGGTGCACTTGACCGAGACCATCAAACCTTCCCTGGTAAACGAGTTCATTTTCAGTATGTCGGCCGACGTAAACACGGTCAGCAATGAGACGGGATTTGACAGCCCGGCGAAGTCCATCGACAAGCCTTCGGGTTTTAGTGTGCAAACGATATTCCCGGAGAATCAAAACCAGCCGTTCCTGCCTGGCATTTCTTTCGGTGGCGGTGTTCCCTTCCAGGGTTTGGGGGAGTCGACGGGATTTCAATTTTTCTTTTGGGATCCTCAAACCGCGTTTAAAGACAACCTCATTTGGTCCAAAGGAAAGCACACGCTCAAGATGGGATTTTTCCTGCTGGATAATCACATCAACACCACGACCAATATCGGCCTGTCGACACAGGGAAACTTTACCTTCAGCGATTCCTCGAGCCTAACCACGGGTAACTCGCTCGCGGATATGTTCCTCGGCCGTATTGCCAGCTATCAGGAATATGGCAAAGTCATCAACGGACAGCTGGTGGGTGGCCGTGGCAACGGGCATTGGCGGCAATGGGATTTTGAGCCATATTTTCAGGATGACTGGCGTGCATTGCCCTCGCTCACGCTCAATCTTGGGCTTCGATACTACTACCTGACGCCGTTTTGGGATGCGACCAACCCGACCAGTGATTCCATCTTTGTACCCAGCTATTACTCCTCCGCGAACCAGGCGCAACTCGATAGCGGGGGCAACGTTATCCCCGGTACGGGGGCGAATTATTTGAACTATGGGAATGGTTTATTGGAATGCGGTGTTGCACCCATCATCAAGGGGTGTACCAAGTCGTTCAAAGGAACCGTGTCTCCTCGCTTCGGTTTTTCATGGGATCCGTTCGGAAAGGGCACCACCGTAGTTCGCGGAGGCTATGCGCTGGCCTGGGACTCGAATAATCCGCTGTTCGCCGCCGGCGGGTTCAATGGCAATCCTCCTACGGCAGCAACGCTCAACACTTCCAATGTTTTGGGATTCGAGAATATCGGCCCCGGCCCGCTGGGAACGGCGTCATTTTCCAATCTTCCGACCAGCAGAAAATGGCCAGAGATAGACCAATTCAGTTTCGGCGCGCAACATCAGTTCCCGGCCAACAATCTTGCCAGCGTAAGTTACGTCGGCACCCTGGGTCGCCACTTGCAACAGACCAGAAACCAGAACCAGGTGCCGCTGGGCTTGGGTATAGAGAATGTTCCTGCGCTTGCCAACACACCTGGTTGTGATGCGGCCGGCAATTGCGATGTGCAGTCGGTGCTGATTAACAACTACCAGCCGTCGCTGTTTTTTACGCCCTACCGTGGTTACAGCACCATCTCGCTGCGCGATCCCTCGGGTAGTTCCAATTACAACTCCCTGCAGGTGGGCCTGCGTCATCCCACGGGATACGGGCTTACTTACGAGCTCTCCTATACCTATGGGCACACACTGGATAACATCATCGCCACGCCGGGGATCGATGACAACAATGCGAGCCGCTGGTACGGGACCTCAAGCCTGAATCAGAAGCACACCCTGGTTATCAACTGGGTTTACCTACTGCCCTTCTTTGCGAATTCCTCGTCCGCGCTGGCCAGGACTACTTTGGGCGGCTGGCAGGTGACAGGGATTGCCAGCTTCATGACCGGACCACCGCTTAACTTCACCTGCGGAATTGCCGGACTATCTACCGGCATTGGAGGCCTCTCTGCGTGCAATGCATTGGGGCCGATGAAGATCAAGAAAGCGAATTTGATCGATCCCACCTTCGGTCCGACTCCAGGCTGGTTTGATCCCAGCATTATCGGCCAGGTGACCCTGGACCAACTTCCCGCCGACAACCAACCCGGCATGTTTGGCACCATGGGCAAGAACACACTTCAGGGACCGGGACGGAACAACTGGGATATAGCCCTAATGAAGAACTTTACGTTGCCATGGTTCAGCGGCGAGAACAGCAGCCTGCAGCTTCGGCTGGAGACCTTCAATACCTTTAACCATCCTCAATGGCAGGGGGTGAATACCGGCTGCAGCGATCAAACAGCTCCCGGCGCTGCTTGTACCGGGAACGTTTTAGGCGAGGTCAACTCAGCGTTTCCGGCAAGGATCTTGCAGTTAGGAGGGAAGTTTTCCTTCTGAAGACAGGAAAACAAATGTTTTGAGAAATTGAAGATATGGTAAAGTTGTGCACACTCAGGCCAGCCGCTCGTGCAAATCATAGTGGGGATTCGTGCTGATGCAAACAGACGCCTGCCGCGTGTGGGAACCCGCCGACTTATTCGTCGACACACGGATAAATCCAGAACATTGTCACGTGTGGCCGTTCGCTGATTCCTTTGCTATCGATGTGCGGTTCCTGGTTCTGGATCGACGAAGTGTCATCCCGCTGCATCGTCCCGATCACCTGGAGGTTGTGGTCTTCGAGTCAGGGGAGCAGCTTTATGAAATTGGAAACGAGACTTGTTCTCTGGCCAAAGGAGACATCATCATTGTGGGGAATCGCCTCTCCCACAGGTGTCTGCCGGCAGTTTCTTCGCAACCGCCGGCATATTCGACAGTGCTCTCGTTTCTGCCGCAAACAGTCCATTCGGGTGTTCCGTTCGGGGATGATTTGCAGTATTTGATGCCCTTCAATCTTCAAGGCCCCTCTGTACCGAATGTGATTCGTGCCAACCATGCTCTTTCTCGCGAAGTGCGGGAGCTGATTGAAAAAATCCGGCTTGAAGTTCCTGCCACTAGCGAGATCTCACGTCTTGCAGTCAGGACCTATCTCAAAATGATTTTGCTGAGCTTGCTGAACCATTGCTCCGGGATCGGAACTTTGCGTCGCGCCTTCGCTATTCAGCACGAGTCAGCTGCCCGCCTGGCGCCGATTTTCGCACATATCGAGGAGCACGCGGACGAGCCGATCCGCATCAAGGACGCAGCACGGATGTGCGCAACCAGCCCTTGTTCCTTCATGAATCTCTTCAAGCAGGTGACGGGTCAATCGTTCGTAGCGTATCTCAACGAGTTTCGGGTGAAGAAGGCTAAAGACTTGTTGATGAACACCAACAAGTCGATTGCTGAAATCAGTCTGGAAGTCGGTTTCTGTAATCAGAGCTATTTCACGGTCGTGTTTCGGCAGATCGTGGGAGAGACGCCGCTCACATTTCGTTTGGAAAACATGGCGGACGCCGGACCCCGAAAGTCCAGACGGCAGTCCGATTTCTCTCCTGTCCCGGGTTCTCTCATATCTTAGGGCGGGTCGGCTTGCGTTGTTAAAGCAGCGAAACGCTGATCACTGGCAAGAAGCAGCGGGGACTGTGACCGCTGGGACTCTGCGCAGTTCATCGACTTCGCGCTGGATAAAGGCCACGATTTCCTCTGAAATTTCCAACATGCGATCGAACTCATCTTGCGGAGTCGTGAGCGGAGGCTTGAATTTGAAGACGTTTCCGGCCGCTCCGCCGAACTGTAAGATCAGTCCACGCTCGGTGGCAAAGTCCCAGGCTTTACGGCACGCCGTAGAGGCCGGCACTTTGGTTTGCCGATCCTCAACGAAATCTACGCCGATAAACAAGCCTGGACCGCGGACATCGCCGATCACGTCATAACGGCGGGCCAGATCGCGAAATCGTTCGGTTGCCTGAGCTCCCAAGGCTTGCGCGCGCTCAGCCAGTTTTTCTTTTTCCACGATATCGAGGACAGCCAAGCCAGCGGCGGCCGCGAGGGGCTGATTCATGAAGGTCAGCATGTGCCAGGCCTCTGACTCCAGGCCCTCGGGTATCAGATTCTTACGCGTGATGAAAGCGCCGATCGGAACTCCTCCGCCCAGCGCTTTCCCCACCACAAGGATGTCCGGCTGCATGTTGTAAAGGTCACAGGCCCAGGTTGTGCCGCATCGGCACAGGCCTGTCTGTATTTCATCGACGATCAATAGGACATTCCGTTCGCGGCAAACCCGCTGCACCTCTTGATAGTATTGCGGGGAATAAACCGTGTGACCGTTCGGACCCTGCACCACTTCCATGATGAAAGCGGCGACCTGGTGCGAGCCGGCAAGTTCTGCTTCCAATGCGTGGACCGCCGCGCGCCAGCTATTCGGATCGTTGCCAAGTGGCGGCCGATAGGTGTCAGCCGATGGGATTTGGCGAAAATTCGGCCAGCGCGGCGCAGACGGCATCCAGTTTCTACTGGTCGTCATGCCACCGAGGCCCATCGTGGCAAACGATTGTCCATGGTAAGCACCGGTCAGAGAGAGCACTTCGGTGCGGCCGGTGATGCGCATTGAGAATTTAATGGCGGCCTCCACGGCCTCGCCACCGCCAACGCAGAGGAAGGTTTTCGACAATCCAGCCGGCGCAAACCCGGCAAGCCTGGTACAGAATTCGATCACGGGCACACTGTCATGCACGATGTTCACGGAAGGAAGCGTCACCATTTGCCTGGCGACTGCAGCCGCAACGTGCGGATTGGCATGGCCCACCATTGCCGGACCAGCCGAGCCAGACATGGTGTCGAGGTAAACCTTGCCGTGGATATCCCATAACCTGGAGCCCTCGGCGCGCGCGAAAATCACCGATCGATCACGTCTCAGAGCATGCAGAACATATTCCCGCGCGTTTGCCTGGTAGTCCATCGATCTTCTCCTGATTACTTGCTCGCAGACGACGCCTCTGTTTGTAACGCCATTGACCATGCATTTCTATCAATAAATCACTATTCTCTATCGTAAGCATGCTCACCTACGAGGCTGCCGCCGATTTGACCGCTACCAACTCGAGACATACTTTTGTGACAAATCGCTATAGGAACCGTATAGACCCTCTCAGCTCCCCCATCTATTACTTGATCGTGAACCATGCTTAGAATCCATTGCTTATTCGCATTCGCTCTGCTGTGCTGCTCGCAACTCGCGGACGCAGCCGACATTTATCCCGTGACCGTGGGCGCCGACCACAGGCATCTTGCGGATCAAACCGGCGCTCCTTTCTTAGTCCAGGGCGATGCGGCATGGTCGCTCATTTCGGGCCTAACGAATGAGGAGGCAGAGAAGTACCTGGAAGATCGTCGCAGCAAGGGATTCAATTCGGTAATCGTCAATTTGATCGAGCATCAGTTCCGCGGGCCGGTGGATCGGTACGGACAAAACCCTTTCACCGTTCCTGGAGATTTCTCTACTCCCAATGAAAAGTATTTTGCACACGCGGATTGGGTCATTCGCAAAGCTGGGGAAAAAGGGATCCAGGTTTTTCTGGCGCCCATCTACCTCGGTTATATCGGCACCAATGAAGGATGGGTAAAGGAAGTATTAGCGAACGGTCCTGAAAAAAGCCGGGATTGGGGACGCTATGTCGGCAAGCGCTACGCGAGCTTCAACAATATCGTCTGGCTCATTGGCGGAGATAGAAATCCCGATACGGCCCGCGAGGGAGTCGACGCGATCGTGATGGGGATCAAGGAGTTCGATAAGCGGCACATCTTCAGCGCTCATTGTCATCCGGAGAATTCCGCGCTCGACCAGTATGGGCAGGAAGGGTGGGTAGACCTCAACACCACCTACACCTACAACATCGTGCACGCCATGCTGCTGAAGGACTACCAACACACGCCGACGACACCCTTTGTGCTGATTGAGTCTTCGTATGAGGGAGAGCACAACGCTTCGGCGGTGCAAATCCGGCGCCAGGCTTATTGGGCCATACTCTCCGGAGCAACCGGACAGTTCATGGGCAATCGTCCTATCTGGCTTTTTGATCCAGGTTGGGAAGCTGCACTCAATTATGTTGGTTCTCAAGACATGACACGCCTCAAAGAGCTATTTACTTCACGACCGTGGTACCAACTGGTTCCTGACGAAAAGCACGAGGTTGTCGTGGATGGACTTGGTGAATTTAGAGGATTAGATTATCTGGCCGCCGCGCGGACTACCAGACGGGACGAACTGTGATCGCTTACATGCCGACTAGCCGTGAGATTACCGTGGATATGACCAAAGTCGCCGGCAAAGAAGCAAAGGCATGGTGGTTCAACCCCCGAAACGGAAAGTCCATTGCGATCGGAATGCTTCCAACGCTGGGCCAGCACAAATTTGCTCCTCCGGGCGAGGGGGATTGGGTCTTATTGCTGGACGATTCCGCTCGCGGCCTGCCTGCTCCGAGCCTGCAGTAACCGTGATTGATTGGTCATGCGCCTGGCAGGAAAAGTCGCTATCGTTACCGGCGGTGCTTCGGGGATCGGACGCGCCACCGCGATCCGCTTTAGCCAGGAAGGTGCGTCCCTGGCTATATTCGATCGCGATGTAAGCCGCGGCGAAGCGATCCTTCAAGAGGTTCGCGCCAACCAGGGAAAAGCTATCTTCTTACCGGTAGACATTTCTGTTGAAGCCGATGTGTCCGAGGCAATCCGGCGCACGGAAGCAGAATTGCATCGCGTCGATGTGTTGGTGAACAACGCGGCTGCCTTTGTGTTTGGTTCCTATCAGGCGACTCAAGCGGATTGGGAGCGGGTGCTTTCGGTGAATGTGATGGGGGCTGCTTTTTGCGCAAAGTACGCGGTCGACGCGATGATCCGGGTGGGGGGTGGATCCATCGTGAACGTAACTTCGATCAGCGGCTTTGTTGCGCAGGAACGAAGCCTCCCCTACAACACCAGCAAGGCTGCCCTGCTGGGACTTAATCGATGCCTGGCGATGGATCTCGCACCCCACAAGATCCGCGTCAATGCTGTGGCCCCCGGATGTATTGACACACCGCAACTGCGCGCCGACGTGGCGCGCGCGGGGTTGACCTACGAAGAAGACCTGGCGATTGAGGGGCCCCTCCACCTCTTGAATCGATTCGGTAGCAGCGAGGAAGTAAGCAACGCGATCTTGTTCCTGGCTTCGGATGAGGCTTCTTTTATCACTGGAACCTGCTTGATGGTCGACGGCGGATACACGGCGAAGTAGTGATTTTGGTTAGCTCTGAGATGCGAGGCCGTCCAGGTTCAGGCCTTGACGACGAAGCAGTATGAGCAGATAGAGCACGCCCGCGAAGCTCCAGAGCAAGCCAACCCGGAGCGCAAGCGGTGAGACGCTTAGCCAGATCCAAAAGCACACCAGGAAGCCAATCAGCGGCGACACCAGATATTTCCAGAGACCTTTCAGATTGCGCTCACGCCGTTGAACAAAATAGCAGCCGATGACAGACAGGTTCACGGCCATAAAACCTGCGCAGGCGCCGAAATTGACCAACTCCGCAGCCTTGTCCAGGTCCAGGAACAATCCCGCTACCAGGGCGATGGCGCCCATCAGGAGCATGCTGTACGTCGGGGTCCGCAGAGTGGGGTGCACATAGCCAAAAACAGGGTGCGGCAGCCTTCTATCTCGCGCCATGGCAAACAATAGGCGGGAAGCGCTAGCCTGGCTGGTAATTCCGCTGGCCCAGGCTTGGGCGATGACCAGCAAGGCGATCAGATAGGCGAGTGCGGGGCCGCCGATTCTCCTGCCAATATCACTAAACGCTGTCTCGACGGGATTGAACGTGGAGTAGTTGGGCCAAATGAGTTGTCCAAGATACGTCTGCAGGATGAACAGGCCGCCGGCGATAAAGCAGACGAGTATCGTAGCCCGCCCGATGTCTTTCTTGGGGTTCTTGGCGTCTTCGGCCAAGGTCGAAATTCCGTCGAAGCCGAGAAACGAGAGTACGGCGACGGGCGTCGCCGCCATCACCAGTTTGAGCGAAAACTGCGAAGGCGAGTAGAACGGTTCAAGTGAGAACAGCGTTCCTCGTCCGACTCCGTGGGTCAAAGCCCATACCGCTGCGCCGAGGAACCATAGAACGGAAAAGGCCAGAACAATATTGAAGATGGTTGCCGCCCGGGAGGTCATTTCAATGCCGCGCAAATTGATACCAGTGATGATGAGTGCGGTGAAGACGACCCAGGCGCTATAGGGAATGGCCGGCAATAGTTTGTGGGAAGTGGCGCCCACAACAATGACGCAAAGCATTGGCATCAGGATGTAATCGAGGATCATCACCCAGCCAGAAAGGTAACCGACTATGGGGTGAATCGCCTTGGAGGCATAAGCATACGTGGAGCCGGCTTCGGGATATGCCCCGGACATTTTTCCGTAACTTGCAGAAGTAAAGCTGACTGCGATCAACGCGATCAGATACACCAACGCGAAGTGCCCGCGGGATTGGACCGCCCCTACTCCAAAGAAGGTATAGGGGGCTGTTGGACCAACGAAGGCGAGGCCAAAGAAAACCAACGCTCTTAACGAGAGAACCGGCCTGAAGCCAGTTGCGTTGCCAGTCGCAATGCCGGGCACGGCCCGATCTTCCTCACTCGCGCCCATCGAGGATCCAATCCGTCGTGGCCTAGTCTCGCGAAACGGCTCGACCTTTGATTCTATTCGCGGCCCGCGATCGATCTATAAGCTTCTCTGGTATCTTTGTCACGATGTCACAGCCCGAAGCGCGAAACAGATTCTTTTGGGCGTAGGCTGGGCAAAGAGAAGGTTGCGGTTTTCGAAGAACAGGACAGCATGGTGAAGGAAAGAATTCCCGGCCCCACGGATAGGCAAGGGGTGGGTAGTCTCTTGCACGGCGGAGTGCAGTCCCTTCCGCCGCGCCAGATTCGTATCATCGGCGCACCTCTCGATCTAGGCCAGTCGCGCCGCGGTGTCGATATGGGACCTTCCGCGGTCAGGGTAGCCGGTCTCGCAGCCAGGCTTGAGTCTCTGGGTCATCGGGTAAGCGATGGGGGTAATGTGCCAGTCGCCATCGCAGAGACTCGAAATGCCGGCGAAGCCAATGCAAAGTACCTCAGAGAGATCACCGAGACTTGCGCCGGGGTGGCCGGCATTGTGTTGCAAACGCTGGAGGAAGGCATCACCCCGTTAATTCTCGGAGGCGATCATTCCGTTGCCGCGGGCTCGGTCTCAGGAGTCGCTGAGTTTTACCGCCGGCGCAATCAGAAGATCGGTTTGATCTGGATGGACGCACACGCCGATATCAATACCCCCGAAACCTCGCCTAGCGGCAACGTACATGGCATGCCGCTGGCAGCCCTGCTCGACCTGGGACCGGATATGCTCTCGAGCATCTATGACTGGCGCCCGAAAGTTACACCAGACAATGCGGTGCTGATCGGCGTACGCGACGTCGACGCCACGGAGAAGGAAAACATCCGGCGCGCCGGAATCGCCGAGGTTTACACCATGCGCGATATCGACGAGCGAGGCATGCGCACGGTGATGGAAGAAGCCTTGCGCGCAGCCGGCCGGGGCACGGCCGGATACCACGTCTCTTTGGACATGGACTGGATCGATCCGGAAGACGCTCCTGGCGTGGGTACGCCCGTGCGCGGTGGGGCTACCTATCGCGAAGCACATCTGGCGATGGAGATCCTGGCCGATCATGGACGATTGCTTAGCTTTGAGGTGGTCGAGGTGAACCCGGTCATCGACGAGCACAATCGAACGGCCGAGCTGGCGGTGGAGTTGATTTGCTCCGCCTTCGGGAAAAAGATTCTCTGACCAAGCAGTTACAACCCCTCTGCGACGGCAAGCGTCTAGGTACGGATGGAAATAGAACTGCGCAGGTTGATCGGTCTCCAGGTGATCGTGATGGGGCCCAGCTTTATCGATAACGAGAAACTGGAGAGCGTAAAGCTACTGGCAGTCGAAGATGCCGGCATCTGGATCCAGAGTCAGGAAGCCGTCGACAGGATCGTCGGCGGTCTAAAAAAGAAACCCTCCTCCCCAAGTCTTGCCATCTTCATTCCCTACGCACAGATTACAGCGGTCCTCGCTGGCATCGAATCCACCGGTGCTAAAGTGCTTTTGGATTCGCGAGCAGGTACGCCGGCTCTAGAAGGCCAGTAGGAGGATAGAATTCCTGATGGGTAAATCGAAAGCCGAGTTTCCCAAGCAGACGCTCTGACGCTGCATTTTCCGGGTGATGTCCCGCAAAGAGCGCCTTGATGGCGAGGGTTTCAAAGGCGAAGGCGATCACAGCCTGTGCCGCTTCGTAAGCAAGACCCTGTCCCCAATACTGCGGGCGAAAGTGGAATCCCAACTCCAGAATTTGCTTATCCTCTCTATAAGGCCGCAACCCCGCACATCCGGCGAGTTCTCCGTCGTGAAGCAGGAACACTGGCCAGTATTGAACTTTGTGCGCGCGGTGCAATTCGATCTCGCGCGCCAGACGTGCACGGACCTCTTCCTCTGCGAAAGGACCACCGATCCACGCTGAGACCCTGGGATCACCCCAGAGCGTCATGGCCAACGTCAGGTCATCTTCGTTCCAGTGGCTGAAACCGAGACGATCTGTAGTCAAAAAGTAGTGGCGAGACTCACTCACTGCATCCCTCGAGTGCTTTCAGCGATTTGTTTGAACCGCTCTACGATGGGGCGCGCATCCCCGGCGAGCCACGCTAACTCGACGTTGCTGACTGCCTTTGCGCCGCGAAGTGGAAGGCAAACGACGTCGGCTGAGGCGATGCGGCGAACACATGCGGGAGCGATCGAAACCCCAAGGCCTGCGCCGATCAAACGCAGGATACTGAGCCAGTGCTGAGCCTCCTGAACGATTTGCGGACGAAAGCCGTGCTCCTCACAGAGCGTCAACGGCTTTTCATAGGCCCGAGCGCCCGCGCTTCGAGGATAGTAGATAAAGGGTTCACCTCGCAGCACTGCGGGAGAGATGCTCTTTTGTTTTGCGCAGTGGTGGGTTGCCGGTAGCACGGCGACGAAGGGTTCGGAAAGTATCGTGGTCACGTGCACCCCTTCCACCGGGTCCCCGTCGCGCAGAATCCCTGCATCGAGCGTGCCGTTCTCCAGGCCCTCCATCACCAGCGCAGTGAATGACTCGTGCAAGTGCAGCCGTACCCGGGGATAAGCCTCACGGTAAGAGCGGAAGATGCCAGGCAAGGCGGAGAGCATGGCTGATCCGATAAAGCCGATATGAAGAGAGCCGACGTCCCCGCGGCCGATGCTGCGGGTCTCGTCGATGTCGCGCTGTACATTACGCAGCGTCCTGCGTGCGCGCTGCAGTAACGCCTCGCCGGCGCTGGTAAGACTGACGGAGCGGGACGTGCGGGTGAAGAGTGGATACCCCAGCAGTCTCCTCGAGCTTGCGAATCTGTTGCGAGAGGGGCGGTTGGGCCACATGCAGGCGCGCCGCGGCGCGGCCAAAGTGCAGCTCTTCGGCGACGGCAACGAAGTAACGTAAGTGCCGCAGTTCTATATCGCGATCCATATGCTGGAGATCTTAATCCAGTGAAACAAGATATTGGACGTAATCGATCGAAAAAGGCAGACTGCTGATTAAGGAGCAAAGGCGATGGCGATACGCGAAGAAGAGATGCAGACTTCGGGTGGGGAGCGAGGGGCCGGGTTGCCGGAGATTGAGATTCGCTCGCTCAAAACAGGAGAAGACACCACTGCGTTCAGAACCCTGAACGAAGAGTGGATCACCCGCTATTTCACCTTGGAGAAGATGGACCGGGAAACCCTGGGCGACCCTGAGAACAAGATTCTTCGCAAAGGCGGACACATCTTCATGGCTTATCTCGGCCATCAGGCTGTCGGCTGCGTCGCATTGATTCCGCTCGGCCAGGGTGTTTATGAGCTATCGAAGATGGCGGTGTCGCCAGAGCTGCGTGGCTTGGGGATTGGCCGCAGGTTGCTGCAGCATACGATCACACAGGCGAAGCTGATCGGGGCCAAGTCTTTGTTTCTGGGTAGCAATGCCAAGCTGGAAAACGCTGTGCATCTCTATGAGTCAGTCGGCTTTCGCCATGTGGCCCCGGAGAACATTCCCCCGATGCCCTATACGCGAGCGAATGTTTTTATGGAGATGCCACTCTGACATGCGAGGGGATATACCTTGGTGTGAATATCTGCAGATGGTGAATGCGAGCAGCGCCAGATCGGGGACAATAGAGATGACCTATGCGAAAACCCCTATTTGCACTGGCCGTCTCAGCCTTTGGCATCGGCACCTCGGAATTCATCATCATGGGGCTGCTGCCGGATCTCGCCCACAGTTTCCAGGTCAGCATCCCGAAGACTGGGATTCTCGTCTCCGGCTATGCGCTCAGCGTCACCCTGGGCTCGCCGCTGGTGGCGCTGGCCTTGTCGCGCATGGACCGCAAACGGGCGCTGCTGATTCTGATGGGGATGTTCCTCGCCGGCAATGCCCTGTGCGCTTTGGCGCCAACCTTTTTGCTTCTTCTTTGCGCACGCATTCTCACTGCGCTTTGCCACGGAGCGTTCTTCGGTATCGGCAGCATCGTGGCTTCTCACCTGGTGCCGCGCTCCGAGCGGGCGCAGGCAATTGCGCTTATGTTCAGCGGGCTGACGCTGGCGAATGTGCTTGGGGTTCCTGCGGGAACCGCTTTGGGCCAGGCGTTCGGATGGCGCTTTGCCTTCTGGGCGCTGGTTCCGATTGGCTTGGTCGCCGGTTTGGGCCTGTTGCGCATGGTGCCTCCGCAACCGGCAGAGAAGTTGCACCTCAAGCATGAGTTCCACGCGGTGCTGCGCCCACAGGTACAACTTGTGCTTGCGCTGAGCACGCTTTCTTCGGTTTCTCTGTTTTGTGTCTTCACCTACATCGCTCCGATTCTTGAACAGGTGACACACCTCTCGCCGGGCGCGGTGACCAGGGTGCTTGTGGTCTTCGGCGTAGGGATTACGCTAGGGAATTTGCTTGGCGGCAGGCTCGCGGATTGGAAACAGATGCCGGTGCTCATTGGCGGCATTGTGTTGTTGATCGTGATCTTCCTGGCCATGCCTTTGCTTGAACCCACTGTGGTGCCGGCGGTAGTGATGGTCTTTGTGTGGGGTTGTATCCACTTCGCGGCAGGGGCTCCCTTGCAGGCGCGCATCGTGGACCAGGCAAGGGGGGCTCCGAATTTAGCTTCGACTTTGAATCAGGGTGCTTTCAACCTGGGGAATGCGCTGGGCGCTAGCCTTGGCGGCATCATGCTGACCGAGGGTATCGGGTATCGGTATCTCTCGCTGGGCAGCGCGGCGGTGGCGAGCGTGGCGCTGCTGGTGGCGCTTATTGCGCTTCGGGTGGAGCGTAACGAGAATGACTCCGCGGAGAAAAGGCAGATGGCGTCGGTTTGATAGTAAGCGTAGTTCAGGGAGAGTCTGCGCCCTAGCAGAACGAATGGTGTCTCGTTCCCTCACCTAAGGATGGGTGGCCCATATCTCGCTCGTCCTTCGTGAGGGAACTAGAGACAGAGCACAAGCGTTTGAGGGACTTCGGCCGCGGCCGTACCAGAAGATGCAACTTACGTTGTCTAGCGGAGCGAAGGAAGAGCCCTAGAATCAGAAGGTCATGAAGAAGAAACTTCGCGTGGGCATAGTTTTTGGCGGACGTAGCGGCGAGCATGAGGTCTCCCTGCTGTCGGCCGCATCGGTTCTTAAGGCTATCGACCGCACCCGCTATGAGGTGGTGCCTATCGGCATCACCAAACAAGGCCGCTGGCTTGTTTCCAGCGACGCCGAGCGTCTTTTGGCGGGGGACTTTCCTGATACTGGAACGCTGCGCGCTGGCGATCCGCAACACACGGCTCCCGCCGCTTTGCTGGCTAAGGGGGAAGGCGTGATCGTGCCGCCGGTGCCGGCTGTGGGCGGTGGTCGGGGCGGATCGCTGGTGCCCTTTGAAAGAGAGGCCTCTTCGATTTCTCCAGCCCACGACGTACTGCAGCTGGATGTAGTGTTTCCTGTGCTGCATGGGACCTTTGGCGAAGATGGCACCATGCAGGGACTCTTCGAGCTCGCGGGGCTGGCGTACGTCGGCTCCGGTGTTTTGGGCTCGGCAACCGGCATGGATAAAGAAGTGATGAAGCGCCTCTTCCTTGCCGCCGGGTTGCCCATCACCAAGCACGTTACATTCCTGCGCCGGGAGTGGGAGAAAAGCCCGAAGAAGATCGTGGCCAGGCTCGAGGCAGAGCTCAAATATCCGCTCTTCGTTAAGCCGGCGAACCTGGGTTCGTCGGTCGGTATCAACAAGGCGCACGATCGCAAGGAGCTTGGCCCAGCCATCGACGTGGCAGCCGGCTTCGATCGCAAAATCGTCGTCGAACAGGCGGTAGGTGGACGCGGAAACCGGGCCAAGATGGGCAAGGCACGTGAGCTCGAAGTCGCGGTGCTGGGCAATGATGAGCCCATCGCGTCCGTGGTGGGCGAGATCGTCCCGGGCAAAGAATTTTATGACTACGAGGCCAAGTATCTCAGCGAGGGCTCTCAGGCCATCATTCCCGCGAAGCTGACGAAACAGCAGAGCAAGCAAGTGCAGGCCATGGCGCTCGACGCCTTCCGTGCCTGTGACTGCGCGGGTTTGGCGCGGGTGGACTTTCTTCTCGAGGCGGGCGATTCGGGACGGCTCTACCTTAACGAGATCAACACCATGCCGGGCTTTACCTCGATCAGCATGTATCCCAAGCTGTGGGAGGCTTCGGGGGTGAAGTATCGGGATCTGATCTCGCGGTTGATCGAGTTGGCGCTGGAACGCAAGACGGAACAGGAACAGATCTCCTACTCCCGGTGAAATGGTCAGGAGCGGAAGTGCGGTGTCTCTTTATCCGACCACAGTCGTTGCCAACTGCTCTAAACTTTGCGGGAAGGCGAGGAGAGCGCCATGACGCTGCTCGATGCACCAACCTACGATCCCGCTAAGGCGCGCACGCGCAAGAATATCCTGATCGCGAGCGTCATCACCTGTGTCGTGCTCGCGGGCTTTCTCTGGTACTTCTGGAACTGGCCGCAGGAGCATCGCGTGAATCAATTCTTTGCGGCGGTCGAAGCCAGGGACATGCCGAAGGCCTTCGGTATCTGGAACCACGATCCAGACTGGCAGCAGCACACGCAGCAGTATGCGCAGTACCCCTATGGCCGCTTTGAAGTGGATTGGGGCCACTCCAGCGACTGGGGCGACATCAAGACGCACAAGATTGTGATGTCGAAAACGGTAGGTTCCGGCGTGGTCGTCGGGGTCGAAGTCAACGGACAAAAGACGCCCGTCTTCCTTTGGGTGGAGCGCAAGTCGAAAGACGATTGGCTTCTCCCCAGTCCAGCTTTCGACAGACTAGCGTTGAGACGGCGCACAGCAGCTTTTCAATGCTCGCCGGATCTTCCACCTGCCCGCACTTCTGGCTGCGGTCAATCTGCCGTAACAGCCCACTGAGCACTTTGCCCGGACCGACCTCGACAAAGTTCGTCACTCCCTCGGCGATGAGCAGCTGCATAGACTCCGTCCAACGAACGGCGCCCGTGACCTGGCGAACCAGTGCATCGCGCAGCGCTGCGGGTTCCGTCACCAGCGCGGCATCCACGTTGACCACGACTGGAACCTTGGCCGGCGAGAAGGTATGCCTTGCAAGTATCGGAGCGAGGGCGTCCTGGGCCGGCTGCATCAGGCTGCAATGGAAAGGCGCGGAGACCTGCAGCAGCACGGCACGCCTGGCGCCGCGCTCCTTGGCCAGCAGCGATAGCCCGCTCCACGGCCGCGGTCGCTCCTGAGATGACAGTTTGTTCGGGAGTATTCATGTTGGCCGGCTCGACCGGCGCACCCACCTCGCGCGATGCATCCTGGCATACCGCAACCACAGCTTCCGCAGGCATGCCAAGGATGGCGGCCATCGCGCCTTCGACCCGCAGGCACGGCCTCTTGCATCAACTGGCCGCGGCGGCGCACTGTCCGGGCGGCCGCGGCAAACTCGATCGTCGCCGGCAGCAACGTTGGCGGAGTACTCCCCCAGCGAGTGCCCGGCAAAATAATCCGCGGTGGCTCCAGCCTCGGCGAGAACGCGCAGCGCCGCCACGGACACGGTAAAGATCGCCGGCTGGGTAAACTCTGTCAGTCGAAGCTGCTCTTCGGGTCCCTTAAAGCAAAGCGCTGCCAGGTCGAAGCCGAGCGCATCATTGGCTTCCTCAAAGGTCTGGCGGGCGATGGGAAAGGCGTGGCGAGGTCGCGGCCCATGCCGACGCTTTGCGAACCTTGACCAGGAAAGAGGAAGGCTGTCTTGCTCATCGTTGCAGGGTTTGCCTCTAGTGGAGCGGCTGGATGGGCACGCCTAAATCCGGCTCGGGTGCATCGCACCGGCCGGCGGCAGGCAAACTCCTGCTCCAACCGCTGGTTGATCCCAGCTTGGGCAAACTCCGCCGTCACGCGAATACCGTTATAAATGGCGCGGTCATTCGAGGATCCGTGATTCACGATGCAAACTCCGCGAATGCCGAGCAGCGGAGCGCCGCCATATTCGGAATAATCCAGGCGCTTCTTGAAATCATTGAAGGCCGTGCGCGAAAGCAGCGCGCCGACCTGCGCGGTGACGGTGGAGTTCAGCGACTGGCGCAGCAGATCCCGCACCAGGCGGGCCAGCCCTTCTGACGTCTTTAGCGCGACATTGCCGACAAAACCATCGCACACCACGACATCCGCATTGCCGTTGTAAATGTCGCGGCCTTCCACGTTGCCGATGAAATTGATCGAGAGCTGCTTGAGCAGGGGAAAAGCCTCACGGGTAAGATCGTTGCCCTTGCCCTCTTCCTCGCCGATCGAAAGCAAGCCGACCCGGGGACGCGGAATCTTGAGCACGCTGCGCGCATACATTTCGCCCATTACGGCGAACTGCTCGAGATTATGCGGCTTGCAGTCGACGTTGGCGCCCACATCCAGCAGCACGCAGGGCGAACCGGTCGAGGTCGGCAGCATCGTGGCCAGGGAAGGCCGGTCGACGCCGGGCAACGCTCCAAGCACCATCTTGGCCAGGGCCATGGCGGCGCCGGTATTGCCGGCGGTGAGGAAGCCGGCGACCTGGTTTTCTTTCACCAGGCGGAGACCGACACGCATGCTGCTGTCCGGCTTCTTGCGGATCGCAGTCGCCGCCTTTTCGTCCATGGTGATCCATTCCGCTGCGGGAACGATCACGATGGGCAGCTCCTCGCCCCGCGTGGCCTCGTGCAGCGCGGCGCGCAGACGGTCCTCGGGACCAACCAGATGAACTCGCACCGGGAGCTGACGGCATGCCAGGATTGCGCCCTTGATCTCGGGATCAGGAGCTTTGTCCGAACCCATGGCATCGAGCGCAATATCCGTTAGCGTGGGCACAGAATCGAGCTAGGCTTCCTTGGCTTCGAGCACTTCGCGACCCTTGTAGATGCCGCATTTGGGGCAAGCCCTATGAGGTAGTTTGCGCTCGTGACAGTTAGGACATTCTGAGACGGTGATGGGAGTGAGTGCGTCGTGCGAACGGCGGTTGGAGGTGCGGGCCTTGGAGTGGCGCCGCTTTGGATTCGGCATTGCAGATTCCTTTCAGGCGTTCTCCCAGTGCTGTCCGGCATGCCGGATGCCCGAAACGGCTGCAGCCTGAGATCGCTTTCAACTTTACGTTTTCATCCTGCTGCGGAGATCGGCCAGCGCTGTCCACCGCGCATCGACCTGGCTTGCTATCGCAAGCGCAGACCTCGGTATTCCGATTCCGTCCACAGCGAGGGCAAAGTCCCTTGCAGTCCTGCTGGCAGAGCGCTCTCGCGCGGCAGGGAGAGCAACACCTGCTCGCGCAATACGTCCTCAACCGCAAGACGGCCTCCTTCATAGTACCCGATTTCGGTATCGGAGGTCGAGATGGCGTGTTCCGCGGCGTCGGCGTCGACACCGGTGGGCCGGAAAAGCAGGTCGAAGTGTTCCTCCAGCCGCTGCGCGACGGGATCGAGGCAGCGGGCGCACGGCATTTCGAAGTTGCCCTGGTAGGCCGGCGCGCAAACGGATGTCGTGGATCAGCTTGTGGGCCCCGCGATGCTCGGTGAGTAGGTCGGCGCGGCCGCTCACCGGCATGTCGTCCAATTGCCGGATCCCGGAGCCGTAATCGATGGCGCCGGCAGGAACGGTTTCGCTGAATTCAAGCGGCTCCCGTTCCAGATCGAGCACCGTAATCAATATGGCCATGGCATTCTCACAGTGACTGGGTGTCGACAGAGATTAGATGCACGGCGGCGTCCCCCGTGGTTACCTCCGGCTCAAAAGCGATAATATACGCCGATGTTTGGCTGCAGGGTGGTTCGCAGCGTATGGGTATCGATCGAGACCTGGTGAAAATCAGGCGTTTTGTATTTTAGGCCGCGAAGGCCGCCGTTGCACCCCGAAGCGCGAAAACAATGGGATCTTGAGACCCAAGGAATAGGTGAACTCCGGCAGCAGCTGGGAGGGCAGCGATTCGGTACCGTCTGGTTCAAATTGGTTAGCGTCCCGGATATCGGGGAAAAGACAATAATCCCGCCGCCCAGAGTCAAGTATGGCTGAACCCCATAAATAGGCGGCGATTGGAGCAAATAGGAGAAGCTGAAGTCGGTGACGTTGCTCTCCACCTTGACCACGCCCTTGTTGTAAGCCTCGTAGAATTTGGTGTAGCCGAGATTCGCTTCATATCCCAGCCAGGGACGCCAGGGTTGGCGAAAACTGACCAAGACGCCACCGGATTCGGTCGTATCCTCGCGAATGGAGTTGCCGTTGGAGGCGTTGGTCACCTGATATAACCCGGCCGCGCCGACATCGAATCTCTCTTTGGCTTCGGGCGCCGCAGGCACGGCTTGCGTGTCCTGGGCGAGACAGGGAACAGCCCACGGGAGCATGCCCACCGCCATCAGGAGTGCGCCTAGGAAGGAGGGAAACTGCCGGGTCCATGAGATCTGGGAGCCAAGCGAGGGAAGGTCAACGACTTTTTCAAACGGACACTCTGCATGTTAAGTCTTATCTCACTATATATCGTTCCACAGGCTCAGTTTGCCGGGAGCAGCCGCCGCCAATCGTCCAGCGCGAAGAGTCGAATGCCGGCGACTCCGGCGGCGCCTGCGGTGAGGCAATCCTGAGCATTGAAGGCTGGTCACGCCCCCCAGGGCGAAGACGGGTATGTCTTCTGCCGCAGCGCAGGCATGCCGGAGTGCTTCCAGGCCCTGGGGCGCGGCTTGCGGGGCTGCCAGCTTCTCGAAAATCGGAGAGAAGAGGATCAGGTCCACCTGTTCTTTCCGGGCCACCTGGATATCGTCCAGACCGTGGCAGGGCACGCTGATGATGGCGTCACGGCCGGCAGCGCGGAAGATCTGCCGCACGCTTGCCGGCCGCACCCGGGCACAGGTTTACCGGCAAGATGCACTCCGTCGGCGCCGGCCGCCACGGCCAGCGCAGCCGATTCGGCGGTGGAGAGATTCACCAGCAGCTTGGAACGGCTGTGGTCGATTTTCTCGGCCATCTCCCCGGCGAGCGACTGGAGATCGGGCGCACTGAGATCCTTCTCCCGCAGTTGGATGAAATGTACGCCCCCTGCTGTCCAGTCCTGCACCAGATCGAGAAGCCGGCGGCGAAGTGCTGCTTCGGATTGAGTCGCCGCAGAGGCGCCTGCGATCCGTTATGGCACAAAGCTGCATGGGTGGAGTCTATTCTGCATTTCTCAGAGGGCCCCGAGTATGCTAGACAGAAGACATCCTATTTGCTTTCAGGGCTTTCATTGAACTCACAGAAATGGGAAATTAATATCTTCGATTCGTTCTTCCGGTACCCTTCCAACAAGGCATGATTACCTACGACCTACTCATCATTGGTTCCGGCCCAGCGGGGCAGCGCGCTGCCATCTACGCGAATAAGCTGGGCAAGAAGGCCGCAGTGGTGGAGCGAATGCGGACCATCGGTGGGGTCTCCGTAAATACCGGCACCATCCCCAGCAAGACGATGCGTGAGGCCGTGCTGCATCTCTCCGGCTATAACTATCGCTCGATCTATGGGATGAATTACAAGGTCAAGGAAAAGATCACGATGGCGGACCTTGCCTTCCGCGTGCAGCACGTGATCAAGACTGAGATTGATGTGACCGAAGCCCAGCTTTCCCGCAACGGGATCGATGTGCTGCCCGGGATAGCCAGCTTTGAAGACGCCA
Organism: uncultured Acidobacteriaceae bacterium; assembly: GCA_963793525.1. Classification (GTDB taxonomy): domain Bacteria; phylum Acidobacteriota; class Terriglobia; order Terriglobales; family Acidobacteriaceae; genus PALSA-350. The sequence goes on along the minus strand of CAWCAZ010000017.1, from coordinate 67,013 downwards.
ATCATGTGAAGGTGACCAACGAGGGCGGCACGCAGACGTATGAGGCGAAAAGCATCATCATCGCCACCGGTACCAAGCCGGCCGACTCCCCTAGGGTGCCCATCAACGGGCGCTCGATCGTAAACAGCGATCAGATTCTCGACCTGCCCAACCTGCCCAAGTCGCTCATCGTAGTTGGTGGCGGGGTCATCGGCGTGGAGTACACCTGCATGTTCGCCGCGCTGGGCGTGCGCGTGACCCTGATCGAAAAGCGGCCCAAGTTGCTGGAGTTTGCTGACCAGGAAATCGTGGAAGCGCTGAGCTACCATTTGCGCGACAGCCGGGTGACTATGCGCCTGCACGAGGAAGTGGAAAGCGTGGAAGAGCTGCCTGATTGCAGCGTGGTTGCAAATCTGGAAAGCAAGAAGAGAATTTCCGGTGGCGCATTGCTGTATGCGGTCGGTCGGTCAGGCAATGTCGAACAACTCAATTTGGCGGCGGTGGGCATCGAGCCGGATTCTCGTGGCCGCATCCCGGTAGACAAGGACTTCCGCACCAAGGTGCCGAATATTTTCGCTGTGGGGGACGTAATTGGCTTTCCCAGCCTTGCTTCCGTGTCGATGGAACAGGGCCGTATCGCCGTGGCGCGTGCCCTCGGCAACGAGAACCTGGTGTCTAATCCCAGCTACTACCCCTACGGGATTTATACGATCCCGGAGATCTCGTTCATCGGCAAGACGGAGGAACAGCTAACCGATGAAGATGTGCCGTATGAAGTGGGCGTCGCCTACTACCGCGAGATCGCTCGGGGACAGATCCGCGGCGATACGACGGGACGCCTGAAGATTGTCTTTCATCGCGAAACCCGGCATCTGCTGGGCGTGCACATTATCGGCGAGGGCGCCAGCGAACTGCTGCACATCGGGCAGGCCGTCATGGCGCTCGGCGGTACACTGGACTACTTCATCGATACGGTGTTCAATTACCCCACCCTTGCCGAGTGCTATAAGGCTGCCGCGTTCAACGGCATCAACCGGCTGGCCCGGGCGGCGGACTGAAGGAAGAGCTGATGAGCAGGACCATTGGCATTGTCGTGTCCTCGAGGATTGTCGCGGGGCTCATGGAAGACCACAAACTGGTGGGAGAGCTGAGCCGCTATCCGGAGAATCCGGACGACCACGAAGCTCTGCTGGAACATCCCTTCGAAAGCCTTTGCCATTTGATCACCGACCAGGTAATGGCGCTGCACCCTGAGGGGCAGATTGATGCCATCGGTGTCGCCCTTCCCGGGATCATTCGTGAGGGTATCGTGGAGGATTCTCCTAACCTTGCCCAGATGAAGGGTGGAAAAATCGCCGAGGCGCTGGCTGCCAGCTTTCCAGTCGAAGGGGATTGTGGCCCCGCTGAAGACGATGAATGATGCCGATGCGGTGGCGGCTGGGCTGGCTGTGACGCAAGGGCGCACGGATCGCCTGGTGCGGGTTTGGACCATCGGCAACGGTATCGGATTCGGACGCTATCCCTACACGCCGGGGGTGTGGGAGGGCGGACACATGGTGGTGACGCTCGATCCCAAGGAGACCTACTGCGGATGCGGTGGCCGGGGACACCTGGAAGGAATCATGGGGTATCGGGCGATGCGCCTGCGCTTCCTTGATATGGAACCGGAAGAAGTTTTTGCCGCCGCCAAGAAGGGTGATGCGCGCTGCATGGAGTTCGTGCGCCTGTGGCATCGCGGGCTGGGTGCGGCCACCGCTACCTCGATCCATTTGGGCGGCCCTGGGCGCTTCTACTTCACCGGCATCAATGTGCGCTTCCTCGACCTTGAATCTACTCAAAGAGTATTTGTGGCAAATGGTCAAGATGAGCCCGTTGCAGAGCTATGCATTGGAGGTCGTGCCGGAAAATAGCGAGATCGCGGTGATCGGCGCGGCGGCTTCTGCGTTGCTGGCGCCGGTCAGTTAGCGGGTTCCGGAAAAACTCGATTGAACGTCGGGCAGGGTTTTGGTCGTGCTGTAAAGGCTACAGACGGAGTCGGCGAGGAAGCCCAGGACTAACGTCCTGGGACTACTCTCAGCCGTCCCTACGGGACTGAGTTTCTCCCACTTGAAGGTCTCGTCAGGCGCGCCACGTGCGGCTCAGGTTTAACCAGGCTGCGTCCTTCGTGGAGTGCTTCTCCGAGCCGCGATGGTTAGGAATAACTGCGCTGGTAGATCCTTGACAGACGGTCGTGCCATCCCAAGCGATCCGGGTCGAACCACGCCCAGGCAAACCCCAACCCCAGCGGTGCGGCCGAAAGCAACAAGAACAACACCCGCTTGCACATGGCTTGGCGGGACGGGTTCTCGTCCTCGAAGGTGCACAGCGCGATCTTTGCGTAGCGCATTCCCGGAGTGCCCTCGGCATACTTAAAGAACAGGTATTGGTATAGAACGAAGAACCCTCCCAGCACCAAACCGGCGGCGAACAGCGCCGGCTTGCCCGTGGGCGGATGTGCGGTACAGGCAACAAAGACGAGTACAAAAAGAGCAAAGGCGGCTATGACCAGCGCCAAGTCGAAAATCCCGGCCATCAGCCGGTCTTCCAAGGGCGCTGCCTTGAGCGAGGACTCCTCAGGGGGCGAGTGCCGATCGCTGGAAAGCTCGGAACCGCGATCAGTATCCAGTCGAATGGGGGACCACTCCCCGCCGGCCGCTCCGATCCTTACCGTCTGCGAGATGCTCTCCGGCGCTACTTCGAAAATTTTGAGTTGACCGTGTCCTGCCGCTTGCGAGTTGTCACGCAACGGACCTTCCGCGAGCCGTGGACGGACTTTACGGGCTGCCACCAGCTCCCTAGGGACATCAATCAAGTTTACCGCCAACGGTTCCACGGCTTCTTCCGCCTCTTCGACGGGAACAAACCGGGGGGTAATGTGATCAGTATCCACAGCTGTGGCAAGTCCTGGCTTGGCGCTGATCAGCTCAGCGTCCAGGGGACCGCTCCAGTTCTCGGGAGATGGGTCAGGCAATAAGTCAGCGACATCGCCGGCAAACACCTCGGGCGTTGGCGTGTCTCCCTCGGATCGAGCTTTGGCGGTTAAGACTTCGCTGTAGGAAGGTGCATTTGCATACCGCTGAGCCACCTTAGCGGCCAACCTGGAGGCGCGGGATTCAACTTTGCGTTCCATGTGCTCCAGGCCAGGAAGTGGTACCTGCTGCCTCCATGGATGTGCTCCCCTTGCATGCGCGATCGGCGCGAGCGGGTCGCAGCAAGGCGCTCGTTCAGTTCCTGCTTCCACGCCGGCACGACTTCGGTGTCTGCTTGGGAAAGGTGCTCTCCGACATTAGGCGAAGAAGGACTCAATTCTGTTCTCCTGTTGCATGATCCGTGTTCCGTGGCCCCGTAGTATCAATGGAAGAGGCGGGCACACATGGCAGCGTGTGTATCCGGCTTTGTCGGCAATTCACCCGGAATTTTCTAATACGCGGCGCCCAAAATAGCCGCGTGTCCGGTCTCGGCCAAGCGAGACCATAGGAAGTTTGCTGAGCCCATTAGGCGTGAAAGGAAACCCGGGTTTTGCGGAGGCGACAGGGACACGCTTCTTTCTTCATTGGCAGAGACAATGAAGGCGAGAGAACGATCCTGCAACGGCCAGAGCGGCGGAATCGTCAAACGTTGTGAGCGCGGGTCATTTGCTATCCTAACCTCGCCCCTGGTAATGAGAATCCGCACCTTTTTGTTTATCACAGCGTTAATGCTGTGTCATCCTCAGCTTTGGCCGCAGACGTTGACCAAGCAGTTTCCCACGCAAGCTCCCGGGACCGCTGCCACTGGTAGAGCGGAGTCCAACCTTGCGGGCGACAACGTAGCGGCACAGCAAAGTCCGCAAGTACCGGCGGGGTCTCTCCCCGATGCCCCTGGCTACCCGGTTGCTGAAGTCGTTGAGGCTCCACCAGCGGGGGTACCTGTAGTCTTTCGAGCCAACCAGCAGGAGAAGCACGGAGACGTCTTTACACTGACGGGCGAAGTCAGGATCGAGTACAAGGACTACATTCTCACCGCGGACAAAGTTGCTTTCAATCGGCTAACGAGCGACGCCGAGGCCGACGGCCATGTGCGGCTCGAGGGCAAACGGAACAACGAACTCATTCTTGCGGATCACGGCAAGCTCAACTTCGATTTGGAAACCGGCCGTTTCGAAAACGTAACCGGAAGTGTTGGCCGCCAGCCCTCGGTGAGCAAGCGCAAGCTGATATACACCACCGCCAATCCATTTCTTTTTACCGGCAAATTTCTCATCAAGGAAGGGCCAGAGCGCTACCAGCTGATTGAGGGCACGATGACCTCGTGCCTGTTGCCTGATCCAGACTGGCGGATACATTCTGCTGTGATTCGGGTGAATTACGGACAGGCACGAGCGAAAAACAGTTATTTCACCCTGCTTGGCGTGCCCATTCTCTACCTGCCCTTGTCACCCATCCGGTAAGCACGGAGACCCGCGAAAGCGGCCTGCTGATACCCACCTTCGGTACGTCCTCCACCAAGGGGACAGTCATCGGCGACTCGGTTTACCTGGTGCTCAGTCGCAGCGCAGATGTCACCTTCGGCACGCAATACTTCTCCAAGCGCGGATGGTCGCCCAGTGGCGAATTCCGTTATCGCGGTCGGGCGGAGGATTTTGCCTCTGCGCGCTTCACAGCTCTCTTCGACCGGGGCCTGGCTCCCACTTATATCAACCAGGGCGGGCAGGACATCCTGTTCAATGGCAGGCGGGACTTTGACCTGGACGAGCACAACCGCGCTGTTGCGACGGGCGAGTATCTAAGCTCGTATGTCTATCGCGAGGCATTCGCTGAATCCTTCGCCCTGGCGGTCGCCTCCCAGGTAACGTCTTCGGCCTACATAACCCACAATGAAGATGGGCTTTCGGCGAGCATTCACTTTGACCGCTATCAGAACTTCGAAGGGATCACGCAGGTTGGGGATACTTACGACACGCCGCAGATCCGGATCCTCCACCTGCCCAGTCTGGATTTGGACACCATGGAGCGGCGATTGCAGGGCACTCCTCTGCGCTGGAGCGTAGATGGGTCGGCGGCCGGACTTAGCCGCAGTGAGCCAGGGTATGCGACGGGCGAAGCAGGGCGTTTCGATCTTTACCCTCACCTGTCTTTACCACTGCATCTGGACGGCTGGACCGTGCGGCCGGAAGTTGGCGCGAGAGAGACCTTCTACACGCAAAGCCAGATTCCGACCATCACCCTGCCAATACAGTCCAGCGCTACGGTCAACCGCACCGATCTGGAAGCCAGCTTCGAGCTAAGGCCGCCGGCGCTGGTGCGGGATTTTAAGGCGCCTACGCTGGAAAAGCTTTTCGGAAGCGACGTGCGCCACACGATTGAGCCAGAGCTGCACTACCGCTACGTGGGCGGAGTAAACAACTTCTCTTCCATCCCGCGTTTCGATCCCGTCGATATCGTGAGCGATACGAATGAAGTGGAGTACTCGCTGACCCAGAGGCTCTTATTCAAGCATCTGCACCCCAAGCCCTGCAGTAGTGGCACCCTGCCTCCGCCGACGAACGGGACCATTTATGTACCGTGGGACTACACGGAGTGCGGCGGTGAAACCAGCGAATGGATCACCTGGAAATTAGCCGCGAAGTATTTCTTCGAGCCCTACTTCGGAGGCGCCGGTGTCTCCCTTCCGGCGCAACGTTCTCGATTCGACGCTCGACTTCACGGGGGTGAGTTTTCTGAATGGGCCACGCAATACCTCCCCTGTGATTTCACGATTCAAGGTCCGCACCAGCGAGCACATGGACCTGGAATGGGATGCGGACTACGACTTTAAGAGCAAGCGGCTGGACGCCAGCAATATCTTCGCCGACTACCGTCGCGACAGCGTTTTTGGGAGTGTGGGCTATTCCACATTGCAGACGCTGAACGGCACCTTCACTGCCAATCTTGCCAGCCAGGTAACAAAATACAACCTGCTCCGTCTACTCCTAGGGTATGGAGCGCCAACGAAGCGTGGCCTGAGCATCGCCGCCAACGCCGGCTATGACTTAACGCAGGACGCCCTACAGTATGGCGGGGTTGAGACCTCCTACAACCTTAACTGTTGTGGCTTGGTCATCGAATACCGCCGCTTGGCTCTCGGCTCGGTAAGAAACGAGAACCTGTACAGTTTCAGCTTCACCCTCGCCGGGGTCGGCGCTGCGGGGAATCTTACCCATTCAGAGCGTATTTTCTGATTCCGGTGAGGCCCGTTTTTGCGTCTTTCCGGGGGTAATGACGCTCGACACGGGAATGGAAACCCGGCATTTTTCCTGCGTAATACACTGGAAATGCGGGTTTTCGGTTAAGAAAAAGCAGCCCGCAGCCGGCCCAGAAGGCGACACGGCAAGCGGAGAAATGCTCTAATGGGCCATGGTATGGAAAGGTGGTTGTCTTGTTTGTACGCCGTACCCTGGTTTGGTGCCTGCTTGTCTCTCTAGCCGCAGGCTGCAAGGCTCAGAGTCCCCTCAGCACAACATCGGCTAGCGCTTCTCCTGCCCCCAACTCTCAGCTCAACCGGAGAATCGAAGTACTGGTGCGCTCGCAATTTGAGGTGCCCCCCAATGTCGACGTCATGATCGGGGCGACGAGCAAGAGCGATTTTCCGGGATTTGAAACCCTGCCGATCACTTTTTCCAAAAACGGCAAGCAGTCGGTGGTGAATTTTCTTCTGTCCAGCGATGGGAACACTGTGGCGCGACTGGAAAAGTTTGACATCAGCCGTAACCCCGCGGACGTGATTTCGACCCAAAACCGTCCTTGGCGGGGAACTCCCGACGCCAAGGTGACGATTGTAAATTTTGACGACCTTGAGTGCCCCTACTGCGCGCGCATGCACCAGCAGCTGTTTCCGGGCCTCCAGGACCATTACAAAGGGCTGGTCAAGTTCATCTACAAGGACTTCCCGCTGGTGGAAATCCATCCATGGGCCATGCACGCGGCGGTTGACTCGGGCTGCCTGGCGGAGCAGAACGGCGAGGCCTACTGGCGGTTTGTCGATTATCTGCATGGGCACGCGGACGAGGTTGCCGGCCCAGCGCACGATGCCCAACAAGCTGGGAAAACGCTGGACAAGATGGCGCACGACGAGGGCGAGCGCTCCAAGCTGGATTTGGCAAAACTCGACGCGTGCATCGCCAAGCAGGACGAAACTGCGGTGCGCGCGTCCATGAAGCAGGGAGACAGCCTGGGCGTAAACGGCACGCCGACGTTGTTTATCAACGGGGAGCGTATCTCCGGCGTGCTGCCGGAGGCGGAGCTTAGCGTCGCCATCGACCGGGCTCTACGAGAGGCGGGTGTACAGCCCCCTCCCCCGATGGAAGAGCCGGCCAAGAAGCCAGTTGCGACTCCCGCTGCCCCCAAGTAAAGATTTCGATCGCGAGGATAAGGAACGTTGGAACCAATCGTAGAGCGCGCACTCTCTTATAAGCCTGCCACCGCCTGCGCCTTGATGAGCATCGCCCTATTGAGCGGCGGATTCGTTGCCGGCTGCAAGAAGAGCTATGGGCCGGATGTTGTGGCCACCGTAAACGGACAGCCAATCGAGCGATCGGAAGTGGAGAAGGACTACCGCGATAACCTGGGCAACAACAAAGAGCAACCTACCAAGGAACAAGCCGACGCCACGCGGTTGGGCATTCTGAAGCAATTGATCGACGACGAAATCCTGCAGCAGGCAGCAAAGAAGATGAACCTGGTGGCCAGCGATGAAGAGGTTGACGCAAAACTCGCGGAAATGAAGGCGCCTTACACCCAGGAAGAGTTCGACAAACGATTGCAGGCCTCCAGCATGTCGTTGGACGATCTTCGCCGTCAGATACGGCGCTCTCTCACTTCAGAAAAACTGATGAACAAGGAAGTGATCTCGCGGATCAACATCACTGACGCGGATATCTCGAACTTCTACAACGCCAATAAGGCAAATTTCAATTTCATCGAGCCCAAATACAACATCGCAGACATTGTGGTGACTTCGCAGCCCGCCCCGGCGCAACAAGGAGTCAATCTTCAAAACAGCAAGGCAAGCAACGACGTCGAGGCGCACAGAAAGATCGAAATGATCCATAACCGCCTGGCAAGCGGAGAAGACTTCGCCACTGTGGCAAATAACTACTCGGAAAATCCCAATGACGCCAATAACGGCGGAAACATGGGATTCATCCCCGAATCAAGCCTGCGCAGCCAACCCCCGCCGATCTTTGCCGCGATCTCCAAGCTGCAGCCGGGGCAAATCACGGATGTGATACCAATCGTACCGCCGGGCGCGAGATCTCCGGCGGCGTACGCGATCTACAAGTTACTAGAGAAGGAGCCGGCCGGCCAGCGTGAGCTAAACGACCCGCGGGTGCAACAGGATATTCGCCAGCAACTGCGCGATAGCCGCTCCCAGCTACTGAGAGCCGCCTATTACGAAATGATGCGGGATCAGACCAAGGTAGAGAATCACCTGGCGGAACAGATCTTCAAGAACGGCGCTCAGTAAGAGCGGCTTGACTTAAGGTCTGTCGATCAGGCAGGGACTAAAATCGTGCGCTGACACAAGGCATGAGTTTCCCGCAGCCTGCGGCTGAAGAGGCAGCAGGGGCACGAACGCGGTAGCTTGGGGCGCTCTCGTTTCCTTGCCACGGGTGCCCCATATCTCGCTCGTTCTTCGCGAGATGTGGGGCACCCGTCCCTTTGTTAGGGAACGAGGGGTGGGCCGTCCTGTAGCGGCGACGGTTGCCAAAACAGTAAGCCCCTGGCCTTGGCCAGGGGCTTACTGAGGGTTCTCGATGGCAGTTATTTGCCGGTGTTGTCCATAGTGATACCGCCAGGCGTTTGCTGGTTCTTCTTCTCTTCGTTCGCCTTGCGGGTTGCCATGGTCTTGTCACGCCACTGATCGAACATGGCCATGTCGGCCTTATGTGCGGCTTCGTCACCGCAATCGAGGTCGGCCTTGCGGCGGTAGAGCAAGCTCAGATAGGACATCGCATCATCGTACCCGGGACGCAGATTGACGGCTTGCTGCAACTCCTTGATGCCCTCCTCGACGAAGGGTGTGTTTTGTTCGGCTAACTTCTGACAGGCGGCCTTGTCCTTGATCATGTCGCCATTGTCCTGCATCCCGAGGCCGTTACGAGTCTGGATTGCATTCCTATAGGCGACCCGCCAATCGACGACTCCGATGGTGTAGTGCGCGACTGGGTCATTGGGATCGACCTCAATGACCTTTCTCTGCCACGTCTTGGCTTCCTCGGTCTTGCCGGTATTCAAGTAGACCGCGGCGATTCCCTTCAAGGCGTTGAGGTCTTTCGGATCCTTGGCCAGCACCTGCTGGTAAGCATTGACCGCCAACTGCGCGTTCTTTTGATTCTCAGGAGTGTTTGCGTCGGGAACTACCTGTTGAGCATACGCCGTGGCGAGATACAAAGGAGCGTTTTCCAGCTGCGGGTCGAGCCGTTCCGCGTTCTGGAAGTGGTCAATTGCCTCTTCAAACTTGGCGTTCTTATAAGCCTGAACACCCTTGATCAATTGATCGCGAGCCTGCAGCTTGCTGCACCCGGTAATCATGGTCAGCAGCGACAGGGTAGCGACCGCCAGCACCGGAATATTTGCGCTTCGCTTCATTCTGGTTCAAATCTCCTTATGATCGCCAGGCTGCGCCTGATCTTATTACGATGCTTGCGCGGGCCTGCAACTCGAGAAGAAAAAACTCCGCGCTGTGATTGTAATTGGTTTCGGCCTACTGGCAAGTCCCGTACATAAAACAAGGTCCGCGACTGCCCAGGAGGGCACCGCGGACCTTTTCGTACAGAGCGCTTGGATTGATCGTTTACTTGCTTTCGTGGGGCTCATGCAGCAGGGTCGGGCAACCTTTCCTTCAATGCCTTGCATGCTGATTCTCAGCTGCCGGCTTACCATGGCCCAACCTGCAACAACAAGCAGTTTTACTGCCCAGCCGCTACCTTTGGAGTGATGAGGCCGATGTGATCGACCCCCGCCTCATGGCCAATATCGAGCACGTCCGCCACGGCGGAGAAGTCCAGTTCCGGATCTCCCTTGACGAACATGACCTTCTCCGCCCGGGTGGCGAAAATACCTTCCAGCTTATTCAATAGATCTCCGTGGGAAATGTCCAGTTCATTGATCTTGTAGCCCGGCACGCCGCCACCTGGCCGATGCGTGATCTGGACCACGATGGTGCGGTCGTTGTCCTGTTCCTTTTGCGGGTTTTTCGGAGGCTGGGGAACCAGCGCATCGAGCCCCTTGGGAGTTACCGGCGTAATGACCATAAAGACGATCAGGAGCACCAGCAAAACGTCAATCATCGGGGTTACGTTGATGCTTGCATTGAGGCCACCACCACCGCCTGTATCGAATGCCATTTCATCCCTCGTTTCACTTGGCTCAGCCCTTCGGCCGGTCTGTGTCTTGCTTAAAGCGACTGATCCGCCAGCTTACTGCCCGGCTGGCGGGGTAGCGGGTGCAGCGGCGTTCTGGTCCTGCCGGCGGTCGGTCAACAGACCCACCTGATCCACACCGGCGGTGCGTACATCGTCGATTGCATCCATGACTGTGCCGTACTGCGCCCGGGCATCTGCCCGCATAAAGATTTGCTTCTCGGTCTTGTTTTGCAACAAATCACCGACCTTAGCCCCGAGATCTGCCATGGAGACCTGGTTTTGTCCCAGGTAAACCTTGTTATCCCGGGTTACGGCCACAACAACCGAGTCTTCTTTGTCGGCATCCGGCATCGAGGTCGGATCGGTCACTTTGGCCAGTTCGATATTCACTTTATTCTGCAGCATCGGGGTGATGACCATGAAAACGATAAGCAGCACCAGCATCACGTCCACCATGGGCGTGACGTTGATGTTTGAATTAACTTTGGCGCCTTCGTTTCTGACTGCGATTGCCATTGTCTTTGCTCCGTGGGTCAAGCGGCTATAGCGTTTTCAAAGTAAGTGGAGCTGCCTGCCCGCACTGACTGTGAAAACGCTCCAGGCTGCCCATCTTCAGGATTGACTTTCTGTGAGCCCGATGAAAACCACCGGGTTGGAACGGATTCTACTCTTCCGTTCCAACCGGTGCAGGATTCCCGCTAGGAGTGATTTGCAGCATGTGCCGTTTCTAGTTAGCGGCGGTGGCTCTGCTTGATGAAGTAGTCGATCAACTCGCTGGAGGAGTTGTCCATCTCCACGTCGAAGGCTTCCACCTTGCCGGTGAAATAGTTGAAGGTCATAACCGCGGGGATGGCCACGAGCAAGCCGAAAGCAGTGGTTACGAGGGCTTCAGAGATACCGCCGGCGACTGCGCCGATACCGGAAGTCTTCTGGGTAGCGATCTGTTGGAATGCATTCAAGATACCGACGACCGTTCCGAACAGCCCGATGAAGGGGGCGGTGGAACCGATGGTGGCCAGGCCGCCCAGGCCTCTCTTGAGCTTGGCGTGAACAATGGCTTCAGAGCGCTCGAGTGCACGCTTGCTGGATTCGATCTGTTCCTCAGTGATCGCTCCGCCACTACCGAAGTTGCGGAACTCCTGCAGACCAGCGGTAACAACCTCGGCCAGATGTGATTTCTTATTGCGGTCAGCTACCTTCACCGCTTCGTCCAGCTTGCCTTCCTTAAGAGCACCGGCAACCCGGGGGGCAAACTCGCGAGACTGTTTACGAGCCGCGCTGAAGTAGAGGGCGCGGTCGATGATCACAGCCAGCGACCAGATAGACATGATGAACAGGACGGCGACAACAGCCTTCGCCGCGGGACCCATGTTGTGCCAGAGGTCCATGGGAGAGAAGCCGACGGTCTGCCCTGAATCCTGAAAGAGGTACATGCCGAGGGCAGCCTGGTGGGCGGCGAGTTGGGAGAGCTGAGCGAGAATCACTGAATCTTTCCTCCTACGGAAATACTTCGTTTATAGCTCTGAAACAACCAGATGCTAGCACCGGGCAACTTCGTTACGAAATGACCCGAAGTGGCCACGAGGGGGATTGCCGGCTACCACCTTTGATCGAGGCAGCGCCGGCATGCAGGACTAACCACCGAGATTGAAGACGACGTTGACCGTTGTCTCAACTTCGACGGGGTCTCCATTCAAGAGATAGGGTTTGTAACGCCAAGAGCGGACGGCATCCATGGCCGATTGCTGGAGCATCGGAGGACCACTGATGACTCTCAGGTTCTGGATCGAGCCGTTTTTGGAAATGGTGGCCTGCAAAACAACGGTCCCCTGAATGCGGGCCGCTTTTGCGATTGCCGGGTACTGGGGCACTGTCTTTTCAAGCAGGTTGCCCGCCATCACGCCGGACGAGATGCTCAACTTCTTGGGGGGTGCGGCCTTGACGATCGCCGGCCCGGATCCAATACCGCCGAGAATACCGCCCATGACGCCACCAGGGGTTCCGCCACCCATGCCTTCCATGCCAGAAACACCGGCCATCGAAGGCGGAGCAGCAGATTCCTTGATTTGCTTGATCTCTTTCGGGATCTTGCTTGGCGCCTGCAATTGATTGTCGAGCATCTCAGACTTGATCTTGACCTGGACCGGCGCCTGAGGTGGTGGTGGTGGTGGAGGTGGCGGGGGAGGTGGTGGAGCAACCAGCAGCGTGGCCATCATCTGCGTGGGTAGGGCTTCTGGATGCAACAACGGCCATATGATGAGTGCTGCAAGTATCAGGCCGTTGACAGCGAAAGTAGCAATTGACCAGTACTTACTCTTGGTCTTTAGCTTGCCACCAGACTCCATTAGAGAATCTTCAAACATCGCCTAACCTCGGATATTCGAACTTGTACCAACTTAGACACCAGAGGTAGTACTTTTGATCCCGAAGGGCTATTGGCATGCATAGGGTGCCTGTGCAAGATGTGGAAAACTTTCGTCTCTATTCTGCGTGCCCAAAAAAGCGCCGGAAACCTTTGGAACCAGGAGCACAGCCTCACCCATCCCTAGATGGCTTCCGGCGTAGTTTTAGATGTCCGGTGGTGATGCAACTTGAGGCTGGGGCTGGAAGCCAAATTCTTTTTTGGTCCTCTACGGCTTAGGCAGCAGAAAATCAATATCTCAGGGGCTAAAGTCCGTTCGTGAGAACCAGAAGACCCCTACAGGTCCCCCATATCGCCGAGGCCCAGAGGGCCGACGTGTTTGGCGGTCGGCCCTCTGGGCCTTGACGATATGAGGGATCTGCCGTGTCTTCTAATACTCACGCAGGGGCTTTAGCCCGTCGTATTCTCCATCGCTACGGCCCGACTAGTCGTGCCCTGATACAAAACATGAGTTTTGCGCGGCCTGTAGCGCCGGGTACAGGAAACCCTGGGTATGGGGCACCCGTCTTTCGTCAGAGAACTAGGCTTTGGCGCGCTTCGCTGCTGGCAATGCTGCGGCCTTGCCCCGTTTGCTGCGCCAGTCCTGATAGGCCACCAGCATGGGCGCGGCCACCGCAATCGAGGAATAGGTGCCGATGAGGATGCCGATCACCAAGGCGAAGGAGAAACCTCGCAAAACCTCGCCGCCAAAGACGTAAAGCGACAAGACTGTGAGAAAGGTCAGGCCCGAAGTTAGAACCGTCCGGCTCAGCGTCTGGTTGATGCTGCGATTCACGACGTTGGACAGGGTTTCTCTTCGAGAAAGACGCAAGTTCTCCCTGATACGGTCGAAGACCACGATCGTATCGTTCATCGAGTAGCCGATCAGGGTCAGAATGGCCGCGATGACGGTCAGCGTGATCTCCTGATTGCTCAAGCTGAAGGCGCCTATGGTGATCAGGGTGTCATGGAAAACGGCCACCACGGCGGCTACGCCGTAGATGAGCTCAAAGCGAAACCATAAATAGACCAGCATTCCAAGCAGGGAGTAAAGCGTCGCCAGCAAGGCCTGCCTGCGCAACAGCGCGCCCACCTGGGGTCCGATAATATCGGCCGCGAAGACATGGAAGCCGGAGAGATAAGCTCCCTGCTTTAGTTGGTTGACCACTGCCGGATCAGCCACACCGTTCAGTTGGTCGGTATTGCTAAATATGCCGTTGAGGTCTTTGTCTCGGTGATTTAGGATGGCCGCCGCCTGCTGGGCATATTTCTCCGCGGATCCCGGCGCCCCGGCCAGATGTTCCGGGTCGGTCTGTTGCAGAAACTGGGCCAAGGCTCCCTGGCTGGCGTTGTCCAAATCGAGCTTGCCCTGGTTGGCCGTCCCAGTGCTGGAGTAGTTAGCGTTCAGCGCCTCCACAATGGTCTGCCGGCCCGTATCGAGGGCCGACTCTTGCGTTTCCTTTTGCGCCAGCGAAACAGCTACCTGCTTCTGCGAGGCCGTTCCGTAGGTTTGGATGCGGCTGTCGTGGATGCCGGCGCGATCCATCGCCTGGCGAATCCGGTCGAGGTCCGGCGTCTGGTCGAATTGCACGTAGACCAGCGTGCCACCGCGAAAGTCGATCCCCAACTTGATGCCATGCCAGAAGAGGATCGAAAGGACTCCGGCAACACTGAAGATCAGCGAAAAGGCGAGGAAGTACCACTTTTTTCCTAGCCAATCGACGTTAACGCCACGAAATAGTTCCACTTGAAACTCCGCCTTACTGGTAAGCGACCACTACCCGATGGAAAGTGCTTCTCCGCGCTGCTTACGCCTGAGGATCTCATCGAAGATGTGGCGCGAGACAAAGACCGCCGTGAACAGATTTGCGAACAAGCCGAAACTCAGCGTGATGGCAAAACCCTTCACCGGGCCGGTACCGAACAGAAACAGGATGATCGCCGAAACGATGGTCGTCACGTGGGTATCGACAATCGTCACCCAGGCATGCGCGAAGCCCTGGTCGACAGCCGCCGCGGGCGCCTTGCCTGCGCGCAATTCTTCCCGGATGCGCTCAAAGATCAGCACGTTTGAATCGACGCCCATGCCGATGGTGAGGATCACCCCGGCAATTCCGGGCAGGGTCAGCGTGGCATTGGCATAGCCCATGAAGCCCAGCAGGATCACCAGGTTCAGCATCAGCGCCAGGTCCGCATTGATGCCCGCGCCGTGATAGTAGACGAGCATGAAGATCATGACCGCGAGCATGCCGACAATCGCAGCCAGCACGCCCCTGCGAATGGAATCGGCACCCAGCGACGGCCCGACTACACTCTCCTGTAGGTAGTGAATGGAGGCCGGGAGTGCGCCGGTGCGCAGCATCAGGGAGAGATTCTGCGCCTTGTCTTTCCCGAGTCCGGTGATCCGGCCCTGGTCGCGGATCGCCTGCTGGATGTTGGCTGCTTCTTGGACCCTGTTGTCCAGCACCACAGCCAGTGATTTGCCGATGTTGGTGCTGGTGAACTGATAGAAGCGGTCACCCGCGTTGCGGGTAAGGATAAACGTCGCATCCGGACGGCCGTTTTCATCGACTGACGGCTGT
This sequence comes from uncultured Acidobacteriaceae bacterium, assembly GCA_963793525.1. Lineage (GTDB taxonomy): Bacteria > Acidobacteriota > Terriglobia > Terriglobales > Acidobacteriaceae > PALSA-350. Next base: position 51,628 of record CAWCAZ010000017.1, on the reverse strand, counting down.
GCATCGCGGAAGTCGTCGCCGGACACGACCGGTATCCTCGTAAGCACGTAGTATTGGCCCAATAATTCCGGTTCCGTGCCGCCATAGGCCATGACGATATCTTCCGGGGGTACTGTGCCGCCAACGCTCTGCACCGCTGCTTCCTCGGTGGGGAAAGGGCCGCCCACAACCGAGTGGATCTCCAGGCGGGCCGTCGACTGGATAATGTCGCGCACCCGGCTCAGGTCGTCTACGCCAGGCAACTCCACCAGGATCTGGTTGGTGCCCAGGTTGTACTCCTGGATGGTGGGTTCGCGAACTCCCAAGGCATTGATTCGGGTTCCGATAGTGTCGATCGACTGCTGTATTGCATGCTGCTCAATCGACTGCACCTCGGTCTGCTTCATGGTGAGGGTCCAGTTGTTGTTCGCCTCGGACGCCACGGTGTACTGGGCGCTGTAACGGGAATCCAACAGGTTTCGCACATCGCTGGATTTGTCCGCAGGCGTTCCCTGAATTGCGATGAGCTCCGGCCGCTTGGGATCGGGTTTGGACACCCGGCCGGGAAAGCCGCCCTGCTGCAAATCAGCCTGGATTCGGGCGACCGCGTTATCCGTCTCCGCGCTGACGGCTTCATTCACCATTACCTGCAATACCAGGTGGATGCCGCCTTTGAGGTCGAGCCCAAGGTGGATACGGTCGGTCAACGCCGTCTCCCAGGCAGACAGGCCTATGCCCTTCGGAATGCCGAAGATACCAAAGACGAACACGAGAAGAACTGCAACGATCAGGAGGGTTTTACGCATGGGAGTCGCAATCAGGTTTTCCGCCGGGCTTACCGTCTGCCCACGAAATACGGTTATTTAGCTTCCTCTTGGTTAGTGGTCACGGAAGCGATAGCACTCTTGATGACTTCGATCTTGATGCCGTCCGGCGGGACGCGCAACTGGACTGCGTCCTCCTTGATCGAGATGACGGTTCCGCGCATGCCGCCGGTAGTGGTGATGCGATCCCCCGACTTCAGGGCTCCCAGCATCTCTTGCCATTGCTTCTGCTTCTTCTGATTGGGACGAACCAGCATCAGGTAAAAGACAGCGATGATCAAAACGAAGGGGAGAAAGGTCACCAGGCCGGGTGGAATGACTGGAGCCAGTAACAACGGGGTGAAGGTCAACGTACCATCCTCTTATTTTCTTATCCAACCATCTACTACAGCCTATCTGCCCCGGTTTGTCTACTGGTTGAAGAGGGTTTGGAGGCAGGAGGAACTCAGCCCACGCGTTCGGGGCGCCCGCGCACGCAGGCCAGGAGCGCGGGAAGAGTATCCGTCGCAATAGCATTTCGTACCGATCGCATCGTGTCAAGGTAGAAGGCGAGGTTGTGCAAGGTGTTGAGCACTCCGGCGAGAGGTTCCTGGGCCGCCATCAGGTGGCGCAAATAGGCCCGGCTGTAGCGGCCGCAAACCATGCAGCCGCACTGCGGATCAGGCGGTTCAGGATCCTCGGCGAAGCGGCGGTTTTTAATGTTGAGCCGGCCGCCGGAGGTGAAGAGCAGGCCGTGCCGGGCGGCGCGGGTGGGGATGGTGCAGTCCATCATGTCCACGCCCAGCGCAGCGTATTCCACGATCTCATCGGGATAGCCAACACCCATCACGTACCTGGGCTTGTCCGCGGGCAGCAGGGGCAGGGTGCTTTCGATGATTTCCCGGGTCAGCGGCCGCGGCTCGCCGACGCTGAGGCCGCCGATGGCGTAGCCGGGGAAGTCCATGGCAACCAACTGCTCGGCGCAGTCGCGCCGCAGATCGGGATACATGCCGCCCTGGACGATGCCGAAGAGCGATTGGGTGGGATTGGCGTGCTGGTTAAAGTGCTGCTGGCTGCGTTTGGCCCAGCGCAGGGTCAGCTCCAGGGATTGCTGGGCACGGGAGCGCTCTGCCGGATACTCCGTGCACTCGTCGAAGGCCATGACGATGTCGGCGCCCAAGGCCAATTGCACGTCCATCGAGTGCTCGGGGGAGAAGAAATGGGAAGACCCATCGAGATGGGACCGGAATTGGACGCCTTCTTCGCTGATCTTGCGCAGTTGATTCAGGCTGAAGACCTGGAAGCCGCCGGAGTCGGTCAGCATGGGACGCGTCCAGGCGATGAAGCGATGCACCCCACCCAGCCGGCGCACCAACTCGTGGCCGGGGCGCAGGTACAGGTGATAGGTATTGGCGAGGATGATCTGCGCGTCCAGCTCTTCGAGCAGATGTTGAGGGATTGCCTTGACCGACCCGGCGGTACCGACCGGCATGAACGCCGGAGTTTGCACCTGCCCATGAGGCAGCGTCATGGTCGCCCGCCTCGCCTGCCCACTGGCGGCTTCTATCTGAAAAGCGAGAGACACAAGAGTGATTCTATCTGCAGGCCTCTCCTTCACGTCATCGAAGGTGAGAACCGCATGCGCGGAAGAAGCTCTGGTTCGGTCTGTGGTGCAATGGCGAAGATTGTGTCAATTGATTTCGCGCCAACCGGGGTGTGGGGTCAGTCTCTGCACGGCAGAGACGCGATTCTCCCCGTCGTCCGGCAGCTGGGACAGCAGGTCTTCCATGGTTTGCTTGCTTTCCGGGTGCCGAAGTCCGGGCGCTATCTCCGCCAGCGGCGCCAGCACGAAGCGCCGCTGGGCCAGGGCTGGGTGAGGCAGCGAGAGCTCTTCATCCGCAACGACCCAGTCTCCCATTAGCAGCAGATCCAGATCCAGCGTACGCGGACCCTTCAATGGACCCTGGCGGCGATCGCGTCCCAATTGCCGTTCGATAGCCAGTAATCCCCGCAATAAGGGCAGCGGCTCCAATTGCGTCTCCAGCGCCATCACCGCGTTCAAGAAGGCAGGCTGATGGTGATAGCCAACGGGCTCTGTTTCGTAGAGCGAAGATATCGCCACCACGCGGCCAAGGCTGCCCAGATAACGGATGGCTGAGGATAGCGCTTCGGTACGGTCGCCCAGATTAGAGCCGAGCGCAATGTAGGCCGTAGGCATGGAGATGGCCCTAGAATACAGCTCCAGTTTGCCGGTCACGATACGATGCCCCTATGCGCATTGCCTTCTTTGGGGGCACCTTCGATCCGCCGCATCGCGGCCACATAGCGATCGCCCGGGCGGCGATTACACGGCTGGGGCTCGATCAGGTGCTGGTTGCGCCGGTCGCTACCCAGCCGCTTAAGGGCGGCTATGGCCACTCCAGCTTTGAAGACCGCCTGGCCATGGTTCGGCTGGCTGTGGCAGGAGAGCCGGGGCTCACGGCTAGCGATGTGGACGCTCCTGTACCTGGCGGCCGGCCGAACTATACGTTTGAGACCCTGCAGCGGTTACGAAGGCAGCTCCAACCCACAGACGAACTGTTTTGTCTGGTGGGCGCCGATTCCTTCCTTACGTTGAAGGGCTGGCATCGCTGTGCCGAGTTGCTGCTTTTCTGTGATTTCATTGTGGCCGGCAGACCCGGATTCTCCCTTGAACAGATCAATGGGGTCTTGCCTAATGGCGTCGAGAACGCGGGCGAGGTTCGCGAAGCCGGGTTCACCCGCTTTACGCTTGCGGGGTCTTCTGGCCAGAGCGCTGAGCTGTTTCTATTGCCTGACCTGGACCAGAACATCTCCGCCACGGAGATTCGCGCCGCCCTGGCAGAAGGCTCATTGCAGCAAACCGTGCTCGCGCCCGCAGTTGCGGAGTACATTCGCTCCCACGCGCTCTATCGGCTCGAAACCCGGGATACCATAGAGACTGCTGACAAAGTAGGCAAGAGCAAGGAGATTTGACCCCACCGAATGGCAACGACGGAAACGCGCCGCATGGTTTTGGCCGCCGCGGAGGCTTGCGAAGACAAGAAGGCTGAGGACACCCGCATTCTTGAGCTCGACGCCCTGGACTCCGGCTTCACTGACTTTTTTCTGATCTCGAGCGGATCGAACGAACGCCAGACGCAGGCAATCGCCGAAGAGATTGAATTACGCCTCAAACGGGAGTTTCAAACTTACCCCAACTCCGTGGAGGGCAGGCGTCAGGGCGAATGGATTTTAATGGACTATGTGGACTTCGTTGTCCACATCTTTCTCACAGAGAAGCGAACGTACTACGACATTGAGCGGCTAAGGAAGTCAGCCCGCACCATCGACCTGGAGCAATTAAAAGCCATGCTGAGGGAAAAAACAGTGGAAGCGCGCAACAAGCCGGCTAAGAAGGCGGCGGCGGTAAAAAAGACCGCCAAGAAGGCTGTGGTCAAGAAGACAGCTGTAAAAAAGCTTTCTGCGGGGCCGAAGTCCGCGTTAAAAAAAGCGGTCAAACGCTCGGAATAGTGAACGGGCGCAAGGAGAAGAAATTGCAGCTCCCTCTGCGGTCCCTGACAAACCAGAGACTGGGGGATTGAGTGCTGCCAGTGAGCACTTGCTGGCGGAGTTCGAAGTGAGCTTTCGCCCGCGTTCATCGCAGCATTTGATTCAAATGCGCATCGGCATGATCACGTAGCGGTACTTGAAGTCATCCGCCGGATCTTCGGGGCGCATCTGGCCGGCCGACTGGGCGTCTTTAAATTCCAGCCGGACTTCGCCGCTCGATCCAACCGCCCGGAGAAAATCAATCAGGTAGGTTGAGTTGAAGCCCACCACGATGGGGTCGAAGCTGTAGGGGGTCTCGATGGTGTCTTCCGACTCGCCGGATTCGGTCGAGGAGGAGGAAATCTTCATCTCGTTCTGTTCCAACCGAATCTTGATTGCACCCGATCGCTCATCGGCGAATTGGGCCACGCGCTGGATCGAACCCATCAATTCTTCGCTGCGGACCACCACAAACTTATTGTTATCCCGAGGCAGGACCGCTTCGTAATTGGGGAATTGGCCGGTAAGCTTACGCGTCGTGAGCACGCGGTGGCCGAGACGGAAAAACAGAGTGTGCTCGTCGTCGAAAAAGTCCAGCGACTCCTTGTCCGTATCGGCAAGCAATGACTGGAGCTCAGCCAGCGCTTTACGCGGAATCAGGGTCTTCTTTTCGCCACTGATATTTTGCAGCGTCTCGCCTGTCTTTTCGATGTGCGCCAGACGGTGGCCATCGGTGGCCACCATGGACAACGACTCTGCCTTCAAAATCAGCAGCGCTCCATTGAGGGTATAGCGCGATTCCTCGTTGGAGATAGCAAAGATGGTCTTCGAGATCATGCCTTTTATGGAGGCAGCGGCCAACTGCGTCAAGCCAGTCTCAGGAAACTCCGGCACCTGGGGAAAATTGGCGCGCGCCATGCCCACCATCTTGGTGTTGGAGCGGCCGGAACGAATTTGCACCCAGTGGTTCTCCATGAGTTTGATGGAGATGTCGCCATCGGGCAACAGCTTGACGTAGTCGAAGAGCTTGCGCGCGGGAATGGTGCAAGCGCCGGGCTTTTTCACTTTCGCAGCGCAGGATGTCCGGATGCTCTGGTCCAGGTCTGTGGCCGTAATGGTGAGGCGGTCAGTGTCACCCTCTCCCTGCCCGGCCTCGAGGAGAAAATTGGAAAGGATGGGGATCGTCGTCTTCCGCTCGACGACGCTCTGCGTTGCACTTAGCTCACGCAGCAGGTCCTGACGGCTCACGGTAATCTCCATCGTTGCGGCTCCCTGTGCGACCGGTCGCTCCTGCTCAACGCCCGCGCTAAGCATGGCATTTTCCCCCTTGTCGATTTGACTCACTCTACACCACCCCGAAGCCGCATGAGAATGTTAAGCACGTTGTTTCTGTGGATTCCCGGTGTGAAACCCGAACCACCGAACGGCGAAGATCACGACTACTATGAAAAGCCTAAAAAATATATTCCTTATTAGTAGTAGTAACCGTTCGCACCGGAAAAGTGGAAAGAAAGCCGAAAACCAAGCGGCTGGCGTGGATGCAGCACGTCCCTGTTTTAGAAAACTGGACACTCGCAAAATGAAAAGCAGGAAGACCGGTGAAAATGTTCGAGTTGCGTTCCGACTTCCCCACGGCGTCCACAGCCCAACCGCGAGAGGCTGTGGAAACCGGATGCCCCGAGTGGAAAGAGCGGTCCAATGCAGGCCTGACGCGTGTCGCGTAGAACCCGGCTTTGCACATAGCATCCATCTTGGTGCATTTAAAAAATTTGCTCTCACTTAGGATCGGTTTCATTCAGGATTGGCCTTGGGTGCTTTGACCCAGAGTTCCTGATGCCGATCATCGGAGAAAGTGAGCCCGGTGACGCGACCGTCGGTACCCTTCTCAAATGTGATGCGTGTACTGCTCCCGCTGGGATAGAAAAAGCGATTGGGAAGTTCAGGCAATAGCTCCGTCTGGTCGCCGGTACGGTTGCGGGACATCAGTTTGTTGCCCTGACGAAAAACCGTCAACTGGGTCACTCCGGCATCGATATATTCGCCCTGATAGGAGTCATACACGCTCGGATCGACGTGGATGGGCGGAGCGTGGATGGGAATGATCCGTTTCTCGGCATACGGCTTCGTCGTGGCGATGTCGGAAAGCCGATGAGAGAGAAACCATTGCGGCAGCTGCGGGTCGGTGTAGGCGCGATCCCACGCGTTGTGATGGTAGTTGGCGTACTCCCAGAAGCGCACGTTTCCGCCTGCTGCGGCGATAGCGGCATACATGATTTGCGACTGAGTGGGGGATACCACGGGATCGTCCGCGCCATGAAAAAGCCACACGGGCGTGCGACCGATGGCTTTGACATACTCCGGAACAAGTTCAGGCTGATGCCAGCGTCCGGGGGCGTATGACCAGTAGATACCGCCGCAGACCGGAGCGATCGCGGCAAAGCGGCCTGGATAGGCCTTGGCAATCTCCCACACTCCGTAGCCGCCGAGAGACATGCCGGTGAGATAGAGACGCTGGGGATCACCATGGAACTCTTTTACCTCGGCGTTTAGCGCAGCCATGGCCATGGCCATAATGTCTGGATCAGTCCAATGATGATGGTTGTAAGGGACCTGTGGCATTACCACCACGAAGGGCCAGCGTTCGTAGTGGGAGCGCAGCGCATTGGGCAGGCCTACCTGGGTTTCGTCGAGCCCGTCGGAGCCGCGCTCCCCGGAACCATGCAGAAACAGGATGACCGGCCACTTCTGTTTGGGCGTCCAGTCCATCGGCAGGTAAACCACATAGTGGTAGACCTCGCCATTCACGCTAATGCTGCGGTTGAGAAATCCAGTGTCTTGCTGCCGGGCATAGGCGTGCGGCGGTAACAGCGGAACTACGCCGAGGAGAATGCCAGTGAACAGATAAGCTGCCAAACGGGCCACGCGGCGTGGCGAGCCGAAGCGAGACATAGACAACTTGAGCATACCGGGAGCGCCCAAACGAGGAAAGGCGACTCCACCCCTCCTGTTTCCAGAGATGCACCTGTTAGATGCGACGGGGCAGGGCGCTATGATCTGCTGTTCGCTTTGAGTTTGACAGGGGACCAGTTTCCCGGTTAGCCGTTGAGCGTCTCCAGGAGCTTGTTGATGGTGCGATTGAGATCCTTGTCCGCACGGCGTTGCTCATCGATCTTGGCGATGGAGTGCATCACTGTGGTGTGGTGCTTGCCGCCGAACTGGCGTCCAATTTCCGGGAGCGAGGCCTCGGTCATCTGCTTGGCCAGATACATGGCGATCTGGCGGGGCACAACTACGGAGCGGGAATTATTTTTCTGTTTCAGCTCCGCCACCCGCATGCCGAACTGCTCGGAAACGGCGCGCTGAATCGCCTCGATCGTAATCTTGCGCACCTGGGTATCGATGAACTGCTTGAGGCAGAGTTGGGTGGTCGGCAGGGTGAGCTCAGCGCCGTTGAGGCGGCACCAGGCCAGTAGCCGCACTAGCGCGCCCTCGAGTTCGCGCACATTGGTGCGCACGTTGGAGGCGATGAAGAGGGCGACATCCGTGGGCAGCAGGACGTGCTCACTCTCCGCCTTCTTTTGCAGGATGGCTACCTTGGTCTCCAGATCCGGCGGCTGAATGTCTGCGATCAATCCCCATTCAAAGCGGCTGCGCAGACGGTCTTCGATTTCCGGTAGTTCCTTGGGAGGACGATCGGAGGCGATGACGATTTGCTTCATGCTCTCGTGCAGAGCGTTGAAAGTATGGAAGAACTCTTCCTGGGTGCGCTCCTTTTGCGCCAGGAATTGGATATCGTCGATCAGCAGCAGATCGACCGAGCGAAACTTATCGCGGAAGCTGGTCATTTTGTCATAGCGCAGCGAGTTGATCATTTCGTTGGTGAATTTCTCGCTGGAGACATAGCAGACGGAGCATTGCGGCTGCCGCTTCTTAACCTCATGGCCGATGGCATGCATCAGGTGAGTCTTGCCCATGCCAACGCCGCCATAGATGAAGAGCGGGTTGTAGGCTTTTGACGGGCGTTCCGCAACCGCCTCAGAGGCAGCGCGGGCGAACTGGTTGCCATTGCCGATGACGAACGCGTCAAAGGTGTAGCGCGGATTGAGTTGGGCGGCCGTGGTCCAGTCGAACTTGGCCTGCTGGGGCGCCGGCATGGGCGCTCCGCGATTGCCTGCGCGCTGGGCGCCGGCGGAGTGGGAAGGGACCGGTGCGAATCCACCATCCTCGCGCACCCTGACGGCGGCCGGATCTTCCTGGGGGATGACAAACGAGACGTCATCGAACTCCAGGTGGAAAGCATCAATGGCTTCCTGAATGAGGTCGCCATAGCGGTCGCCTATGTGCTGAAACTCAGGTGTGGGAACCCGCACGAAAAGCATCCGGCCAGTGATGTGACTGAAGCGCGTGGGCTTGAGCCAAGTGTCAAAAGATTGCCGGTTAACCTTTTTTTCGAGTGCACCCAATATCCGTGCCCATGGGTTGGGTACGGTGGGGGCGGTGGCGACAAAAGACATACGCTTCCTTCGTTCAACGCCGACTGCCTGATACCTTCTGCAAAGTGCAAAAGAGCAAGTTCGCACCGATACTAGCCGTGCGTGCTGTTGCTGCTCCTGTGCTTAGGAACTGCTTTGGGGGAATCAAGCCCCTTCGCGAAAGTATCCAGATCGAAAGATCAGGTAGTGTGGACGTGCAGAAAATCAATCTTGATCGGAGCCGATACTAGCACAGTTACAAGGCCGTGCAACGGCTCATTCCGGGCAAAAATTTCTTTCTTCCCGGAGTTGCACCATGCGCAGTGAAAGCCGGTGGTCCCCGGCGCCTCAAGCATCGTTGCGCTTTGCTCTTTGGCCTGAATCCGTTATACTTAAAGCTTGCCTTCAGGCAGAAATTTTTAGTGAGATCAGGAGCGCAGTGTTATGCCCAAGCGCACATTCCAACCGAACCGCCGCCATCGGGCGAAGACACACGGCTTTTTGACGCGCATGAAGACCAAAGCGGGAGCAGCGGTGCTTTCGCGCCGCCGCGCCAAGGGTCGCAAGCGCGTTTCCGTGAGTGCCGGCTACCGCGACTAGCGCAGCTCAGCGGCAACTGTAGACGCGCCATACCTGATTCACCCAGAGTCCTTTGGCGTTAGGGAATGATTCAGGTGAGGGTTCCAGTGCAAAACGACGCCCGGCTACGCAAGCATGCTGACTATCAACGCGTGTACCAGCGGAGCCGCAAAAACTTTTCCCGTTCCATGACGTATTTTTTTGCTGAGCGGACCTCGACTCCGCCGGTTGGTCCGCGGGTTGGGCTGACTGCCGGGCGCGTTCTGGGTAAGGCGGTAGAGCGCAACCGCATCAAGCGGCGTATGCGCGAAGCGGTGCGGATGAACCTGGCTCTGCTGACGCGCGATGTCGACATCGTGCTGCATCCCCGGCGAACGGTTCTGACCGCGGAATTCGCCGGCTTGCGGAGCGAAGTGTCCAGGATCTTTGCTGTCGTTGAGAATGCTGGGGAGAAGCGGGATGAGCGTTCCTGAGGTCTACGGCCGCTGGGTCTCGCCGTTGCTGCACTCCATCAGCGGGGTCTCCGGCGCGTGCCGCTTTCAGCCAACATGCTCTGAATACGCCATGGCTGCCGTGTCCCACCACGGGGTGCTCTGGGGAACCGCACTTGCAGTCTGGCGCGTGCTGCGCTGCAACCCTTTCGGCCGGGGAGGCTTTGATCCGGTTCCGGGCACCTATCCCTGCCAACCTGCCCCCGCCCCACCGTCGCTTCCGCACAGATGACCCCCGCCATTTACCATAAGGCTGTGGCTCCAGGCTGTTTAATCCCTGGGTGCCCTCAGATCGTCCGATCGACAGGAATTTTCTTTGGCCGAAATACGCAATCCTAATCAGCCGGGTGGCGGTGGGCAGGACTCACGCACGCTCCTCATCTTCTCCATCGTCTTTGTTTTGATTTTCCTGGGCTTGCAATACTTTGGGCCGAAGAAAAAGACGCAACCGGAGACCCCGGCCGAGGTGGCTTCGACTTCGACGTCCAAGGCGCCGATTAGCCCTGCCTCCGCTATGACCGCGAGCGCCGCGGGAGCTGCGTCCACGACCGCGGCGGCTGACGCCGTGGTTGCCGCCGATGAAACCACCACAGTGGTGGAGAACGAGCTTTACAGGATCACTTTTTCTAATCGCGGTGGCCAGGCTGTCTCCTGGATTCTGAAGAAGTACAAAGACGACGCGGGTAAGCCGCTCGACTTGGTCAACCCAAAGGCAGCGGCCAAGGTTGGGTATCCGCTCTCGCTGTGGACCTATGATGCCAGCCTGCGCAGCCAACTGGTGCAGGCCATGTATGTGGCGTCGGCTACGGGTACGTTGAATGCTCCTGCCGCGCTTACTTTTACCTACTCCAACAACGGCCTCGAGGTGAAGAAAGTATTCAGCTTTGACTCCACGTATGTCGTGCACGTGGAGGTGACGGCCAGCGAACACGGGAATCCGGTCACGGCGATGGTGGCATGGCCTGGCGGTTTCGGCGATCAGGACACTCTTCCGGATTATGCGGCTTCGCAGTTCGATACCATGCAGGGCGGCAAGAACGAGAACCAGGCAGTCAAGAAAATTGCCGGGGGAGGCACGATACCCGGGCCGTTCGAATGGGCCGGGGTAAGCGACCTTTACTTTGCCGCGATTTTTCTTCCCGACTCGCCGCAGCAAACATTGCTGGTGGGCCTGCATGATTCGATCGACGTTCCGCGCCATGGCAAGACGGATCAGACGGATGCGGCGCCAGTGCTGGGCGCTGCGATGGGCGCGGCCTCGGGCCACACCAGCCTACGCCTCTTCGCCGGCCCCAAGGTGCTGGACGTGCTGGCTTCGGTGCGCGCCACAGGCAACGGAGGGCAGCCGGGACCGAGCCTGGAACCGGTCGTGGATTTCGGCTATTCGGGCATCATCGCCAAGCCGTTGTTCCTGGCCTTGCGGTGGGTGCATGAGCATATCGTCTCGAACTGGGGTTGGGCCATCCTGGTGCTCACCCTGGTGATCAATCTGGCCATGCTGCCGACGCGCATCCAGATGATGAAATCCGCGCTGAAAATGCAACGCATCCAGCCGGAGATGAACGCGATCAAGGAAAAGTTCAAAAAGTACAAGGCTACCGACCCACGGCGTGCGGACATGAACAAGGAGATGTTCGACCTGCAAAAGCGCGAGGGCGTGAATATGTTCGGCGGCTGCCTACCCATGCTGGTGCAGTGGCCGTTGCTGTTTGCGTTTTACCGCATGCTGTTGCACACCATCGAACTGCGCCAGGCGCCCTGGCTGTGGCTGCATAACCTGGCCGCTCCCGACCCGCTGCATATTTTGCCGGTCTTCTTCATTGTGACCATGTTCCTTGTGCAATATCTGACCCCATCGCCGGGGATGGACCCTGCGCAGCAGAAAATGATGGCTTTCACGATGCCCGTCTTTTTCGGTTTCATGACCTGGAATCTGAGTTCGGGGTTGGCGCTGTACTGGGCCTTCGGCAACGTCATCAACGTAATCCAGCAGGCCATTATGAACCGCACCGGGATTGGCAAGCAGATGCGCGATATTGCCGCCAAGCGGGCGGCCAAGAAGAGCGGTGGCAGCGGCCGGCAGATGGTTCGCCGGTAGAGGTTTGAGGAGCGGAAGGACCGTTCCTCAGCGGCTGAAGCCCGTACCCTTCAAATTCTGCATCGGGTAGGCAAGCAACCTTAGGGGCTAAGAGCCCTCATCAGCGCCGTTGGGTAGCGCCCGACTAAGAGGCTGCGGAAAAAATCTCTACGAAGGGCACGGCTTCAGTCGTGCCGTAAAAGGCGTACGAGCGAGACGGCTTTAGCCGCTGGGGTACGCGTTTCAAGACGTCTGGTCCAAAATCACCCCGCCTGAGCAGCGTAGATGCGGAGAGAACCTTTGCCTTGAATCAGGAAAGGCGTACCTCAGGGGCTGAAGCCCTCATCCGTCCTCGCCGATTGTGGCACGGCTGAACCCGTGCCCTTCGTTGAGCGACTTTTTCCGCAGCCTTTGAAGCCGTGCCCTTCGTTCGGCGGATTCTCACTTGGACATCCCAGGCCTCTCGGGGCTCTAGGGCGCAGACGGCCCGTGCGGTTACCTGGAGTAGAGTTCGGTTCCGGCGAGGCTGACTTCCCTGCACGCAAGTGCGATACTAAACCGATGCCGATTGTCGACCACGCGGCTGCAGCTCAAAAGATTGCAGCGTTTCTCAAGACCCTTACCACTACCGGCGGCCTGCGATTGAAGTACCGGATCATCGCGGGAGCGGGAGCCCGTGATCCCGACGGCCTCGAAGCGCGCGAGATTTACGTCGAGATGTCCGGGCCGGACGCAGTGCTTCTGACCCAGCGCGGAGGCGAGTTGCTGCGCGCATTGGAACACATCGCGGCCAAGATTGTGCGCCTGGAAGCGGAAGAGCACGACACCATCTCCTTCGACGCCAATTCCTTCAAGGCACTGCGCGCGCGGGAGCTTAAACTGTCCGCGGAGACGGCGGCGGAGCGGGTCCGCAGTACATCTCAGCCTTACAGTTTTGCCCCCATGAGCTCACGGGAGCGCCGTATGCTGCACTTGGCCTTCCGCGATTTTGCCGATCTGGAAACCGAGAGCAGTGGCGAAGGATTGCGGCGGTTTGTGGTCGTCTATCCCAAGGGTGCGGAGCGTCCTCGTTCCCGGCCACGAACTCCTGAGTTTGGCAACACCGCACGTCCTTCGCGGCGCAACTCGCCTGTCTAAAGGATCGTGAGGCTCCATGCAGCCCGATCCCCACGTTGTTTTCCAGAACGAGACCATCGTTGCCATCGCGACGCCGCCGGGCCGCGGCGGCATTGGCATCGTGCGGCTTTCGGGGCCTGAAGCCATCCGGATTGCCGAGCCGATGCTGCGCTTGCGCAATCCTCTGAGCCACGCACAAGCCCGTTTCGCGGATCTGGTGGACCTCGACACCCAGGAAAAATTGGACGAGGCGGTGGTGACATTTTTCGCCGCACCCCATTCCTATACCGGCGAAGATGTGCTCGAAATTGCCGCGCACGGTTCACCGGTGGTTCTGGAGTCGCTGGTCCGTCAGGCACTCGAGGGCGGTGCACGCTTGGCCGCTCCGGGCGAATTTACGCAGCGGGCATTTTTGGGGGGCCGGATCGACCTGACCCAGGCCGAAGCGGTGCACGACCTGATTGAAGCGCAGACGCTCTACCAGGCGCGGGTTGCCGCGCAGCAACTGCATGGAGCGCTTTCGCGCCGCATCAAGCCCATCAAAGAAGGGCTGGTCGCGCTGATTGCCCTGCTCGAAGCGGGCATCGATTTTGCTGAAGACGATGTGGATGTGCTGCCCTCCGGCGAGATCGTGAGCAGGATCGAAGAGATTCGCAGCTTGCTGCGACCGGTGGCGGACAGCTTCGCGCGCGGGCGCATTGTGCACGCAGGGTTAATGCTGGCCATTGTGGGGCGGCCGAACGCGGGAAAATCCTCGCTCTTCAACCGCATCGTGCAGCGGGAGCGCGCGATTGTCACGGCGACACCGGGGACAACGCGGGATCTGGTGACGGAGCGTGTTTCGCTGGGTGGAATCCCGGTGGAACTGGTGGATACCGCAGGCATGCGTGAGGCCAGCGATGAGGCGGAGCAGATTGGCGTTCGCAAATCGCGCGAGGCACTGGCCGATGCAGACATGGTTCTGCTGGTGCTGGATGCTACGGTGTCACCGGGCCAGGAAGAGTTGGAGCTTTTAGCAACGCTGGCGCAGCGCCGAGCGCTGGTGGTGGTGAACAAGAGCGACCTGGCCCGCCCGCCGACTGCAATGGAAGAGGCGCTGGGCCGCCTCGGCTTGCCGGTGGTACACACCTCCGCGCTCAGCGGCGAAGGCGTGGCGGAGCTGAAACAGAAGATGCTGGCGCTGGTCGGCGGCCGCACGGTGGAGACGGAGAGCGGAATGCTCACCAGCATGCGGCAATACCAGGCGGTGACGGCGACATTGGAATCGCTGGGGGCTGCGGCAGCGGCTGCTGGACAAAACATTCCCCACGAGATGGTGCTGTTGGATCTGTACGGCGGGCTCCGTCATCTCGACTCGCTCACCGGTGAGACCACCAGCGACGATATCCTGAACCTGATCTTTTCCACCTTCTGCATCGGGAAATAAAAGAACGAAAGATCATGTTGCGAGCCAGATTGCATCTGGTAGGAGCGGACCGTTGCGGGCCAGTGCAGGTATATTGGCTGGTAACCGCAAGCAAGAGAAACGCCAGCTCTAGGAGATTTCCTGCATGTCGCTGACGATTACAGGCCTCTCGAAGACCTACCCCAACGGGGTCCAGGCGCTCAAGAATATTTCACTTACCATCGGCAATAACATGTTCGGCTTGTTAGGGCCTAACGGCGCCGGCAAGAGCACGCTGATGCGCACCATCGCCACCCTGCAGGAGCCCGACAGCGGGACGATCTTTCTGGATGCGATCGACGTTCTTAAAGAAAAGAATGCGGTTCGCCAGACGCTCGGCTACCTGCCCCAGGAATTCGGTGTTTATCCCAAGCTATCCGCCGTCGACATGCTCTCTCACCTTGCGGTGATGAAAGGCATCACCCACGCCGGCGAGCGTAAAGAGAGGGTCGAAGCGCTGCTGAACCAGACCAACCTTTGGGACTTTCGCAAGAAGGCGCTCAGCACCTACTCCGGCGGCATGAAGCAGCGCTTTGGCATCGCGCAGGCACTGCTGGGCAAGCCACGCCTGATCATCGTCGACGAGCCCACCGCCGGCCTTGACCCGGCGGAGCGCAATCGCTTTCTGAATCTGCTCTCCTCGATCGGCCGCGACATCACAGTGATCCTCTCCACGCATATCGTCGAAGACGTCCGCGAGCTTTGCCCACGGATGGCCATCATCGCCGCCGGCGAGCTGCTGCTCGAAGGCGCTCCACAGGAAACGCTGCAGGCCCTGCAGGGCAAGATATGGTCGAAAATCGTCCTCACCGATGACGAGCTGCGCGCGCTGGAAACGGAACTTCGCGTCATCTCCAGCCATCTGATCTCGGGCCAGCACGAGATTCGCGTTTACGCCGACAGCTCTCCAGGCGATGGTTTCCGCCCCGTCGATGCCGGCCTGGAAGATGTCTACTTCCTCAACCTCGCCCACCCGGCCGTACCTCAACCAGTCCACTAATCCCAAGGAGATTCTGCGCATGACCCTCTTTTGGGAGTTCTTCTTCTTCGAGCTCAAGTTCCGGCTAAAGTGCTTATCGACCTATGTCTACTTCTGTGCTGTGGTTTCTTCTTAGTTTTCTTGCCATCGCCGCGGAAGACTTCATCTCCACCGGCAACGGCAAGCAGCTATTGAATGGCCCATTCTCCAACACCATTCTCTACACCTTCTTCACCCTGTTCGGAACCATCATCATCGCGGCGATCTTCGGCACGTCTGTGCTGCGCGACTTTCAGCGCGACACCTTCCAGCTCATCTTCACCAAGCCCATCACCAAGTTTGCTTATCTCGGAGGCCGCTGGGCGGGATCATTCGTCACTTGCGTCTTTGCCTTCTCAGGCATGGTCTTCGGTGAATTGGCCGGGACGCTCGCTCCATGGGCGGATCATACCCGCATCGCCAGCGGCCACGCCTGGTGGTATTGGCAGCCGTTCCTGTTCATCGTGGTCATCCAGATCTTCTTTCTGGGCTCGCTGTTCTTTATGGTCGCGGCGCTGTCTCGCAAAATATTCATCGTGTATCTCCAGGGCGTCGCCGTCTTCATGCTCTACCTGATCGCCAATGCGATCTTCGCAGCCACCCGCTCGCTCGAACACTTCTGGTCCGGCATCCTGGACCCGATCGGCCTGCAGTTGATCGATGTGCTTGCGCGCTACTGGACCGTGGCCGAGAAAAACACCTTGCTCTTCTCCTGGTCGCCTCACGTAAGCCAAGGCGTGTTTCTCTACAACCGGCTTCTCTGGTTGGCGGTTGGGTTTATCTCGCTCGCCGTCTGCTATCGATTTTTTCCCATGTCGGTGGAAGCGCTTACGGCGAGCGCACAGGGCCGCCGTGCAGCCAAGGCCAAGCGGCAGGAAGCGGCGGAAGCGCAGCCGCGCCGGTCATTGGTGGCAGCGCCGTTACCACGCGTGCACCAGTACTTCGGCGGCAGGGCTGGCTTTGCTCAATTCGTCTCGCTGACCCGGGTGCGCATTACCAACACCATGCGCGAGCTGCCATTTTGGGCGATCACTGTCCTGCTGACGGTCTTCGCGCTCATCAACGGCCATTTCGCCGGAAAAATCAACGATCAGAATGTCTACCCTGTCACCTTCCTGATGGTGCAGGCGGTTGAAGGCAATGCGACGCTGTTTCTGTTCATCATTGCCACGCTCTACGCGGGTGAACTGGTCTGGCGCGAGCGCGATACCTCCTTCTCCGGCATCCACGACGCGCTTCCCATGGGCGAAACCACTGACTGGCTTTCCAAGTTCGTAGCTCTGGTTCGTGGTCGAAGGCGTCCTGCTCGCTGTCATTCTCTTATGCGGCGTCATCATGCAGACCGTAGCGGGTTATTACCACTACGATCTGCTGCAGTACTTCAAGGAGCTATATGTCATCACTTTCCCGCTGGTGATCGGCTTCACCCTGTTGGCCTTCTTTGTGCAGACCGTCGTCTCCAACAAGTTCATGGGCCATGCGATCGTGATCGGCATTTTTGTGTTGGATCCGATCATGTTCCGCTTCGGTATCGAGAACACGCTGCTTCTGCCCGGCCAGAACACCCCCTACACTTATTCCGACATGAACGGCTACGGCCACTTTGTGCCCGGCGCTTTTGTGGTCCATCGTGTATTGGACGGCGATCTTCGCCGTGCTCGCCTGCTTCTCCATCGCGCTGGCCCGGCGGGGCGCCGAGGATGGCTGGTATCCGCGCCTGATGCAGGCCCGCGACCGGCTGCCGCGCCTGACACCGGCACTCGTCCTTTTCGCGCTCATCGCTATCGGCAGCGGCTGGTGGTTTTACTACAACTCCCACGTTCGCAACGAATTCCTCACCACCAAGCAGCAGCGGCAAATCCAGGCCAGCTACGAGCGCGACTTCAAGCGCTACGAACGTTTCCCGCAACCGAAAGTGATCGCCGTCGACGCCAACGTCGACCTCGACCCCAATCACCGCTCCTTCTCGGGCACCGGCCATTTTGTACTGCAGAACAAGACGCCGCAGCCCATTCAGCAGATCCATATCACCGACCAGATGCAGTCGCTTTCTAACATTCAATTTGACCGCCCCTTCCATCTTGTGAGCAGGGCTCCGCGCGATCTTTACTCGATCTATCAACTGGAAACGCCTCTTGCGCCCGGCGATAAGCTGAACCTGACCTTCAAGGTCGGCTACCAGACGCACGGTTTCCGCGACGGCAACGAGCGGCCGGAATTGGCCTACAACGGCATGTTCTTCGACTCCAGCTACTTCCCTTACATTGGCTACAACGCCGGCATTGAATTGGATGACCCGCGCCGCCGCCGCGAAGAAAAGCTGCCCCCGCTTACTGATCTGCCCCCGCGCGGCGATCCTTGGGGGAGCGTGACCAATCTTTTTACGACGGACTCCGACTGGATCAGTTATCACACGGTAGTCAGCACGCCGGATGACCAGATCGCCTTCGCACCCGGTTACCTGCAGCGCGATTGGCATCAAAACGGCCGCCACTACTATGCCTATGACATGGGCGATGTGAAGATTCTCGACTTCTACGCTTACGTTTCCGGCCGCTACGACGTTAAGCGCGAGAACTACAAGGGCGTCAATATCGAGATTTATCATGCGCCACAACACGGCTTCGATGTCGATGACATGATTGAAGGGGCCAAAGGCGGTCTTGACTACTACCAGGCAAACTACAGCCCGTACCAGTTCAAGCAGTTCCGTATCCTGGAATTTCCGCGGTATCGGCAGTTTGCCCAGTCGTTCCCCAATACCAGTCCATTCACCGAAACATTTTGGATCACGCGTGTACTCGACCCCAACAAGGATATTGACTTTACTTATTTCGTCACCGCACACGAGCTTGCCCACCAGTGGTGGGCGCATCAGCTGATTGGAGGCCATGTCGCAGGGTCAAACATGATGTCGGAGGGGCTGGCCGAGTACTCCGCCTTGCGCGTGGCACAGAAGAAGTACGGCGACGCCCAGATGCATAAGTTTCTGGCCCACGAACTCGACGGCTACCTGCGCGGACGCTCCAATGAGACGCGGAAAGAGCCACCGCTCGGCCAGGTACAGCGTGAGGCTTACGTGTGGTACCAGAAGGGCAGCCTTGTGTTTTACGCGCTCTCCGATTACATCGGGGAAGCAAAGCTCAACCTCGCCCTGCAAAACTTTCTCATGCAATACAGATATGCCAATGCCACCGATGCGCAGTCCGGGCCCTACCCTGACACGCGCCTGCTGGAAGACGCTCTCCGCGCGCAAACGCCATCCGATCTTCAGTACTTCCTTAACGACAGCTTCGAGAAGATCGCGCTCTATGACAACAAGGCTGTCGAAGCGGGTTCGCAGAAGATGCCCGATGGCACGTACAAGGTGACGCTCACCGTCGAGGGCAGAAAGGTCTATGCAGACGGCAACGGAGTCGAGTCACCGGCACCACTCCACGATCTTATCGATGTAGGTGTTTTCAGCGGCAAGAAGGACGTGGAAAAGCCTCTCGCTGTGCGCAAGGAATGGATTACTGGAGGGCGTCAGACCTTCGAGTTCATTGAGAAGGAACAGCCCACGCGTGCCGGAATTGATCCCTACAACAAGCTCATCGACCGCAATGGAGATGACAACACCATGGATATTACGACCAGGTGATCGCAAAGCCGGTTACGGCTATTATTCTTCCAGACCGGATCGAAGGCTGGGATCCAACCTGCTCATGCCAAAAGGCTCAGGTTGCAACTTACACGGCTGAATGCGTCCAGCGGGCCGAGCGATATGAATTCCCCCGGTTGGCGACTTCATCCGCTAAAGGGCGATTTGGCCGGTCACTGGTCTGTAGACGTGAGCGGAAACTGGCGGCTAACGTTCGCTTTTGAGGGTCCGGAAGCCATCCTCGTTGACTATCAGGACTACCACTAGGAGGAACAATGCGGATGCACAACCCAGCGCACCCTGGAGAAGCTTTGCGGGAGCACATAGGAGTGATGCCGGTGAGCAAGCTCGCTGCTCATTTGGGTGTGTCCCGTGTTACGCTCTCCCGTCTCTTGAATGGTAACTCCGGTGTCTCCGCGGAAATAGCGCTCAAACTGTCTTAAGCCCTGGGGACTTCTCCTGAGCTTTGGCTGAACATGCAAACTCAGTTTGATCTGTGGCAGGTCTCCCGGCGCAGACGCAAGAGGGTTGCACCCCTGGCGGCAGCCTAAGTACATCTCCGGTGTGCGGCATGGGTGTCGGGGCTTATGTCGCACATTCAAAAACCTGCTTGCCTTGCCGTTAGGGTGCTGTCACCAGCAGGGCCATCACCAGCAAATTATTCTTGCTCCTCCTCGGGATTCTTTGCCCCTGGCCGGAGCTGACGAAATAGCCAGATTCTGGCCAGCGCCCAATCCCGCTTAACGGATCGCGGCGCAATTCCTAGCAAACCGCCAATCTGCTCCACTGAAAGTCCTCCAAAGTAGCGCAACTCCACTACGCGCGCCTGTCGCGGGTTTTCCTTTTCCAGTTTTTTGAGTGCTTCGTCCAAATGCTCTACTTCGTCCAGCTGCGCTGCGGAAATGGCTAGCTCATCCTGCATTTCCACGCGCTTCAATCCCCCACCTCTTTGTTCCGCGTTATGCGCCCGCGCATAGTCGACCAGTACGCGCCGCATCACGTTTGCCGCCAGCCCGATGAAATGCGCGCGACTGTTCCAATCGATGTCCTCGCCTACCAACTTTAGATAGGCCTCATTGATCAAGGCCGTTGCTTGCAAGGTATGGTCCGGCCGCTCGCGCCGCATGTACCCTTTGGCCAGACGGTGCAGTTCTGCATAGACCAACGGGAGCAGACTCTCCGCTGCTTGCGTGTCTCCTGCATGCATCGCCTTGAGGAGTTGTGTCACCTGTCCGTTGTCGTTATCCATGGCTGCCTCCAGCAGACCCTATGGTATATTCTGGCCATCGCGAGGGGGCTTGTTGGAAACCTGGCTGGATAGGAATTATGGCCGATCTGGAGCAATCCGCCGGGCAACTATTTGCAGAGGCCCTCGAATTACAGCCGGAGCATAGGGCCCCCTTTCTTGATCGAGCATGCCAGGGAGCACCGGAGCTCCGTCGCCTGGTCGAGGGACTACTCCGGGACAATCAACTCGCCGGAAGCTTTCTCGTTGAGCCCATTCTGACCCCCGACCGCGGGGCTACCGTATCCATTACTCAATCGACTGCAAGCCGTCACCTGAGCGCGGGGACGAAACTGGGCCGCTACTCGATTATCGAGCCCTTAGGAGCGGGTGGAATGGGTGTGGTGTATCGAGCGCGTGATGAAAAGCTGGAGCGCGTGGTCGCGATCAAGCTCCTTGCACCGGGGGTGTTCCCGGGAGACGAGGCACGGCACCGTTTCCACAAGGAAGCTCTCGCCCTGGCTAAGCTGAGCCACGCTCACATCGCGGCTGTGTACGACGTTGGCGAACAGGACGGCGTCGACTACATCGTGATGGAGTGCGTACCGGGCGAATCGCTGGCGGCGAAAATCAAGTCTGGCCCGCTCACGGTGAAAGATGCGACCTCTATCGCCTTGCAAATTGCCGAGGCGCTCGAAGAGGCCCATGAGCAAGGCGTGATCCACCGCGACCTGAAGCCGGCCAACGTGATGGTCACACCGAAAGGACAGGCGAAGGTTCTGGACTTTGGGCTGGCCAAGCTCCTTGCGGTGGCAAGAGATCCAGCGGTATCGGTTACGGAGACGCGCGGACTCTTGGGCACTCCGCTCTACATGTCGCCCGAGCAAGCGCAGGAACAGAATCTCGACGCGCGAACGGATCTGTGGAACCTGGGCGTAATTTATTACGAATTGCTTACCGGCCGCGCACCATTCCGCGCTGACAGCAGCATTGCTGTTCTACGCGCGATCACTGACGAAGCACCCGTGCCGGTCCGCCAGCTACAGCCGGATGTTCCGCCGCTTGGCGAGCAGATCGTTTCGCATGCGCTCGAGAAGAACCCGGACCGCCGCTACCAGTCCGCTGCGGAGATCATTCACGACACGTCTGAGCTTTTATCCCTGCTAAGCAGCACGTCTCTCGTACAGGAAAAAGCAGCGAAACGGACAAGCCGCTCTCTATCCGTCGCAGTTGCGGTTGCCATTCTTCTCGCGGTCACAGGGGGTCTGTGGCTTTACTATCGCTCATCCCGCAAGCACTGGGCGCGGGAAGAGGCAATTCCGCAAGCCAGGAGCCTATTCGCCGAAAACAAACCACTTGCTGCCTTTCTTCTTCTCGACAAGGCCGCAGAATACTTGCCATCGGATCCTCAGCTCAAGCGGATCGCCGACCAAAACTCGACCCTCACCTCGATCACTTCATCGCCCTCCGGGGCAACGATTCAGATTCAGGATTACCTCGCGCCGCATTCCCCTTGGCATAGTCTCGGCACGACGCCCCTGGCAAATCTCCGCATTCCCAATGGATATTTTCGCTGGAAGGTTTCGAAGCCGGATAGCGGCGAAATAACGGTCGCGCCACTCACCGAAGCCAGAATGGGTTTCTCACTTGGCGCGTCGCAAAAATCACCCAGTGGGATGGTGCGAGCCAATGGTGGCGACGGCGGATGGTTCCTCGACTTCGTTGGTGTTTATGGCGCCTATAAGCTGCCCCCTTTTTACGTCGATCGGTACGAGGTTACGAATCGCGAATACCAGAAGTTCGTCGATAACGGGGGTTACGAAAAGCAAGGGTACTGGACTGAGAAATTTACGCAGGGCGGCCATGAACTTTCGTGGGCCGACGCCATGGCGCAATTTAGGGATACGACGGGCCGTGCGGGGCCGTCGACCTGGGTCGCCGGTCACTATCCCCAGGGGCAGGCCGACTTTCCAGTTGCCGGGGTGAGTTGGTTCGAGGCCTCTGCCTACGCTGCGTTTTCAGGGAAGAGCCTTCCCGTGCTGGCACAGTGGCTCCAGGCAGACCCGCCCGCCCTCGCACCCACTGCCGTGCAGGCCAGCAACATTACGAGCAACGCCCTCGCACCCGTTGGAAAGTACCAGGGCCTTGGCCCGTACGGAACCTACGACATGACCGGCAACGTGCGGGAGTGGGTGACGAATGCCGCAGGCGGAGATTCGCGGTTCATTCTGGGCGGCTCATGGAAATCGCAGTCTTACTTGTCCACGACTCCCGAAGCACTGTCGCCGTTTGATCGTTCGGAGACAAACGGATTCCGATGCGTGCGGAACGTCGAGGCTTTGCCGGTAGAGGCCTTAGATCCGGTCAAACCCATGGTTCGCGATTTTGCGAAATTCAAGCCCGTGTCCGACGAGGTGTTTAACGCCTACAAAATTCTTTATGCTTACCCGCACTCTCCGCTGAACGCACAGTCCGACGGGGTCGTCGAAGAGACGGCCGACTGGCGCGAGGAAAAAGTCACATTCGACGCCGCCTATGGTGGTCAACGGATGTCCGCCTATTTATTCCTGCCGAAGAAGGTGCGCCCACCGTATCAAACCGTACTGTTCTTTCCCAGCGCGCGGGTGCGGGCTCTTGGCGACAGCCGGAACCTGGGGGATCTCAAGTTTTTTGATTACGTCATTCAAAGCGGCCGCGCCGTGATGTACCCAGTCTATTTGGACACGTACGAACGCAGAGTGAACTTCTATCTTCCGCAAGGCCTGCTAAGTAGCGAACTCAATATCGACCACTACAAGGACGCTGCGCGCTCGCTCGATTACCTCGCCAGCCGTTCGGACATCGACAGAAACAAACTAGCGTACCTCGGGGTCAGCATGGGTTCGGCAAAGGGGGTCATCATTTCGACTCTGCTGCAGGATCGTCTCAAGACCTCTATTTTTCTCGACGGCGGATACTTCCTTTTTCCGCCTACGCCCGGCAATGACCAGGCCGACTTTGCGCCCCGGCTGAAAATTCCGGTGCTCATGGTGAATGGGCGATATGACTACAGCTTCTCTCTCGACCGGGCGCAGAATCCGCTCTACGCCATGCTTGGTGCAGCCGGTGGAGAGAAGCGCCACCTGATTCTCGACACGCCGCACGATGTCACGGAGCAGCGTCCCCAGCTGGTGAAGGCGGTGCTCGACTGGCTCGATCACTACCTCGGACGCGTTGAGTAAGTGAACGGATGACGGCCCGTCGTGAGACGAGCCGTCCGGGTTCCGCTGCTGAGGGCTCTAGTGAGCTGTTCCCAACAAAGCCACTTCCACATTTGTGGGTGCAATATCGCTCGTGGCAACCTGGACCCGCTTCTCTTCCTTCGACTTGGCAAACCAAAGGCTACGGCTTGATCCCTGCACTGTGATCTCGGTCAGGAAGTACTCGTTGCCGTATCTGCGGAAGGTGGCTCTGCCCGTCTTTGCAGGCTCGGCATTGTCCTCCGCGGTGGCTGGCGTCAGGGCAACGTCCGAGTCTCCCCTGATAATCAGAGTGTGAACGTTTTCCATCTTTATGGAGTAGATGCCGGGGTTGAAGTGGTGTCCGGACGCAGTCTGAAAGGCGAACGGTACGTTCACGTTGACGATCATGCCTACATCTTGCCCGTGCAAAGCCGGCGACAAGGGAGCGACGGCAAGAACGGCGGCGAAGAGGCCTGCGCGGAACTTCGAAATCGATAGTGTTTTCATGGCGGTTCTCCTTGGGAGGGCGTCTCATTTATCGCCTTCACTGACTAATGCGCAACAGCCCCCCGAAAGGGGCCACGACTTTCATAATTAGTTTTTTCCTGCAGCCGAAAAAGCCCGACTCCCTTTCGAGAGCCGGGCTTCAACAAATCGTGTGTTTTCCTAAAATCCGGGCCCAACTGGCGAGAGCTCTAGCGTGTTGTTTCCAACAGGGCTAGTTGCACGTTGGTGGGACCGGTTCTCTCTGCGGCAATCTGCGCCCGATTCTCTGCCTTTGACTTGGCGAAATGAATCTCACGGCTTCTTCCCGCGACCGTGATTTCGCTCAGGAAGTATTGGTTGCCATATTTATGGAAGGAGGCGTAGCCGGTCTTTGCCGGCTGGCCATTGTCCTCTACGCTGGTCATCGTCAGTGCGGAGTCCGAGCTACCCCTGATAAGCAGAGTGTGAGGGCTATCCATGCGTACGGAGTAGACGCCAGGGGCGAAGTGGTGTCCGGATGCAATCTCGAAAGCAAACGGTACGTTTATATTGGCGACCATTCCTACATCCTGGCCGTGCAAAGCTGGCGACAAGGGAGCGACAGCAAGGACGGCGGCGAAAAGACCTGCGCGGAACTTCGAAATCGAAAGTGTGCTCATGGCGGTTCTCCTTGGAGGGCGTCTCATTGATCGCCTTCACTTACTAAGGCGGAACCGCGCTCGGCAGAAGGGCCACGACTTTCTCAATTATTTTTTGCCTCCGGGAACCCGTCAGATTCACCGGGCGGCTTCCTGCGGTCCCCATGGTAGTCTCGCCAATGTTCGCCCGTGGACCTTATAAAGCGGCCGCGCAAAGGTACAAGATGGTTTTTAACAAACCCAGAGTAGGATTGTTGTTTTTAAGCGACTGATCCCTCCGGGCAGCATCGTTAACAGAAAAGTCCTGGACCCCGGGGCCATCGTCCGTTCTCCTGGCCATTGACCGCCGGGGGAGCATTCTAGCCTACCTATTAATTTGAGGACCGAACCCATGCCGCTGCCCACAGATGAAAAGATTGTTGCTCTCAGCCAGGAACTGTTGAAGAAATTCGACCAGATCTTCGGGTTACACCCCGGTTTTCGACCAGCTCATGCCAAAGGCATCATGCTGCATGGCACCTTCACGCCGACGCCGGAAGCGGCCGGGCTCAGCAGGGCTCCTCATTTGAATAGGCCATCGACTCCGGCTACGGTGCGCTTTTCTAATTCGACCGGGATTCCAGTGATCCCCGACAATGATCCCAACGCTGATCCTCGCGGCTGTGCCATTCGGTTTCATCTTGCCGAGCGTGTCCACACCGACATCGTGGCCCATTCGACGAATGCTTTCCCGGCAAGAACGGGCCAGGACTTCCTGGAATTCCTGAGCGCCATTGCCGCAACCGATCTGACACACTTCCCCGGCTCGCCGCTGGAAAAATACCTAGGCACGCATCCCCCTGCGCTGGCGTTTGTGCAGGCTCCGAAGCCGCCGGCCTCGAGTTTCGCGCGTGAATCGTATTTCGGTCTTACCGCAATGCGATTCATCAACAAAGATGGTGCGAGCCAATATGGGCGCTATCGGATTCTCCCCGAAGCCGGCATCGATCATCTGGATGCCGCGGCGGCCGCGGCCAAAGGACCGAATTATCTCTTCGAGGAGATTGAGACGCGGATCGCAAAGGAGCCAGTCAAGTTCAAGGTGGTGGCCCAATTGGCCGAGGCCGGGGATGTGGTGGACGATGTGACCATTCACTGGCCGGAGGATCGCAAGTTGCTTGAGTTGGGGCAGCTATCGTTCACCGAGCTGGTGGCAAACGAGGCCCATGAGCAGAAGAACATTATCTTCGACCCGATTCCGCGGGTAGATGGCATTGAACCTTCCGATGACCCCCTGCTGGAACTGCGTGCCGCAGTCTACCTTTTGAGCGGCCGCCGGCGACGGGCAGCCCCCGAATAAACCCTTAGGACCAGAAAATAAATCGAACCGAACGCCGCGCCGTTTCGTAACTAGCTCTGCGGAGGGCTGGATGCAGATTGCGGCAGATGTCCGGTACGCGTTACGTCAATTTGCCAAGGCGCCGGGGTTTACGTCCACAGCGATTCTTACCCTGGCCCTGGGCATCGGCGCCACCACAGCGATTTTTACCCTGGTCTATGCGGTTCTATTGAAGTCGCTGCCGGTGGTGAACCCGGAAGATTTGTATCGGGTCGGCAATGAAGAGAATTGCTGCGTCACCGGCGGCATGCAGGACAATTGGTCGGTCTTCTCCTACGAGCTGTACAAGCAGTTTCGCGATCAAGCCAGCGGTTTCGAGGAGCTGGCCGCCTTTCAAGCCGGGCAAAGCCTGATCGGCGTGCGCCGCAATGGCAGCAACAAGCCATCTGAGTCGTACAAGAGCGAATTTGTCTCCGGCAATTACTTCCAGACCTTCGGCATTCCTCCCTACATGGGGCGGACCATCACGCCGAATGACGACCGGAAGGGCGCTCCCGCCGTGGCCATGATGAGCTTCAGGACCTGGCAGGAGAAATTTGGCAAGGATCCGTCCGTAGTGGGAGCGGGGTTCGTGATGAACGGCCAGCCCTTCACGGTGATAGGGATTACGCCGCCAGGTTTTTTCGGCGATCGCGTACAAAGCACTCCGCAGTCCTTCTACATTCCGCTGCACGACGAGCCGCTGATTTCACCAACGATCGCACTGATGGAAGAACCCTCGCTCAATTGGCTGGATCTGATCGGCCGCATTCGTCCAGGCGCAGACCCAACCGCCATGGAAGCGCAAATGCAGGTGCAGTTGCGGCAATTTCTGTTGAGCCCGTTGAGCAAAGTAGAGGAGCGCGACAAACCCCTGGTCGCCAAGCAGATGCTGCACTTCTCCCATGGAGGCAATGGGGTGCAGATGATGAGAGATCAGTATCAGCAAGGCCTGCACTTGTTGATGTGGGTCTCGGGATTCGTACTGCTGATCGCCTGCGCCAATCTTGCCAACCTGATGCTGGTGCGGTCGGCCAATCGACAACAGCAGACATCGGTGCGGTCGGCGCTGGGAGCACCGCGCATGACGCTGGTCCGGCAAACTCTGACGGAAAGCATTGTGCTGGGTGTACTGGGTGGGATAGCGGGGATAGTAGTAGCGTTCGCGGGCACGCGGGTAATTCTGTATCTTGCATTCCAGCATGAGCCGGTGCCTATCCAGGCGACTCCCTCGCTTCCAGTGCTCGGCTTTGCCCTTGCAGCTTCATTGCTGACGGGGATTCTTTTCGGAGTTGCTCCGGCGTGGTTGACGGTCAAGTCGAATCCGGTGGATGCCTTGAGGGGTGCGGGTCGCTCCACAGCGAATCATGGTGGGTGGGCCCAGAAATCCCTGGTAGTGGTGCAGGCGGCTCTCTCCGTGGTCCTGCTTTGCGCCGCGGGATTGCTTTCCCGGAGCCTGAGCAACCTGCAACACCAGGACTTCGGCTTTGTCACCACGAATCGCTTCATTGCCCACATCGATCCACAGATGGCGGGCTACACTCCTGGCCAGCTGGAAGCGCTTTACCGGCAACTGCACACGAACCTGGCGCAAATTCCAGGGGTGAAGCAGGTGAGTTTCTCCATGTACAGCCCAATGGAGGGTGATAACTGGGGCGAAGGTGTCTTCATCGAAGGCGAGCCACCGCCGGCAGCAGGGACGCGCGATCATGGCGCTTCATGGCTGCGGGCGAGCCCCGGTTATTTCGACACCATCGGAACGAAAATTGTTGAAGGCCGCGCCAATAACGAGCAGGACACGCCCGGCACACGCAACATCGCCATTGTGAATCGGTTCTTTGAGAAGAAATATTTCAAGGACGGCCACGCCATCGGCAAACACTTCAGCGACGATTTGAAACACCCCGGATATTTTGAGATCGTAGGGGTCACCGAAGACACGAACTATTGGGGACCTTCAGAGAAGATGCGTCCCATGTACTTTCTGGCCCAAGGGCAGAGGGTTCATAGCGACGATCCGCGGTATGAGAAATTTCAGGACGGATCGCAATATCTCAACTGCAATCGAGATAGAAACTGCGGGTAACGTGCCTGGACTCGAGATGCAGGTGCGGCACGCAATTTCACAGATCAACGCCGATCTAGCAGTCATTGATTTCGAAAGCTTTGGCGAACAGGTAAAAGCTAATTTCTCGCAGCAGGGGATGATTGCCAAGTTGACCTCCTTCTTCGGTGTCCTGGCGCTGGTTCTGGCCTCCATCGGACTCTATGGGGTGACCGCGTACTCAGTGGAACGCCGGACGAGCGAGATTGGTATCCGCATGGCGCTGGGCGCTGATCGCTTGAGTGTGCTGCGGCTGGTGCTGCGCGGCGCTTTCCTGCAAGTGGGCATTGGCCTGGCGGTTGGAATTCCGGTGGCGATCCTGGGCGGCCATGCGATGGCGAGCCAGTTATTCGGAGTAAAGCCCTATGATCCGATTATATTGTCGATCACGTTGGTGGTGTTGTGTACGGCGGCTTTTCTGGCCGCACTTGTTCCCGCACGCATAGCCGCTGGATTGGAACCAATGCGGGCGCTGCGAACGGAGTGATCAGTTTTCACGGCCCGGCAAAACAGGCTTCGGAAAAGCTCGTTGAACGAAAGGCACGGCATCAGTCGTTCCGTAAATGCTTTACGCGCGATGCGGCTTCAGCCGCTGAGGTGCAGTTTTCCGATGTTCTCGACGAATTTCTTTGTGACCCACGTGCGTCAGCGCATTCTTCATCTTGCTTGCGGCAGGGGCGAATGGGAGGTGGCAAATTGAGGCCATTTATCCCACTCAAGCCAAAGGGCGGCTTGAATGGGGCACCCAGCATTTGTTGCCGGTGTGGGAAAAACTATGGCGCGCTCATGGGACTTGCTCCACGGATCGGCCGGTTCTCACGCAGACTCTAAAGCCCTCATCAGCCCTATTATCTACACTTCGACTAAGTCGTGCCCTGAGACAAAACGTGAGTTCTTCGTAACCTGTTCAGGCCCACGCGAGAACGATTGCCCCGGCTGCGATCAACAGAGCCCCTGCTGCTTTAGCCAACGTAATCGTCTCGCCCAGAAGTGGCCACGCCAGCAGTACGACAAAGACCACGCTCAATTTGTCGATGGGAGCCACCTTCGACGCCTCACCCATGGAGAGCGCGCGAAAATAGCAAATCCACGACAAGCCGGTGGCCAGGCCGGAAGCGATTAAGAACAGCCAACTGCGGCGGCCAACGTGCGCAAGACCGCTATGGCTGCCAAGACTAAGAGCGATGGTCCACGCAAAGACCAAGACCACCGAAGTGCGAATGGCCGTAGCCAGGTTGGGATCGACATGTTCGACGCCGACCTTAGCAAGCAAAGCAGTTGCCGCTGCGAAAAGAGCCGAGAGGACGGCCCACACAAGCCAATTCATGAATGCGCCTTAAGGATAGTTTACTTCGCGATTGTCTAACCCTTCGCGCAGGGGTCTATAATTCGCGCCGAGGTGCACGCATGGCCACTTACCTTGCCCTAATGCGTTGGACAAAAGAAGGTATCGAAAAGATCAAGGACAGCCCATCGCGGCTGGACGCCGCCAGGAAAGCCCTCGAGCCCTCCGGCGCAAAGATAGTGAGCTTCTACATGTTGATGGGTCAATACGACATGGCGGCTGTCATTGAGGCTCCTGATGACGCGACATACGCCCGGGTCAGCCTCACTCTTGCATCGAAAGGCGGTATTCGCATGGAAACCCTCCGCGCTTTTACCGAGGACGAATACCGGAAGATCATTCCAAGCATCCCCTGACCCCTTAAAGCATCCAGTTCTGGCGGTCTCCAACGCTCGGCCCGCGAGTGTGCTTGTGGTGTGTGCGCCGGGCCCGGCAATCCTGCTTCTGCTTCGCTGTGATTTCTGATAGGACTACAGCATGAGTTCAGAAGCAACGGTTGCAAAAGCCGGCTACCTTTCCACTCTGCGGCGGGAGTGGCTTCTAGGAGCGGCCTTCGCCACGACGGCATTGTTTCTGCTGTTTGGCAAAGGCTGGCTCGCCGATCTATCCAATCCGCTGTGGTTTGCCCTGATGCTGGTATGGCTTTTCTC
This sequence comes from uncultured Acidobacteriaceae bacterium, assembly GCA_963793525.1. Classification (GTDB taxonomy): domain Bacteria; phylum Acidobacteriota; class Terriglobia; order Terriglobales; family Acidobacteriaceae; genus PALSA-350. Next base: position 21,434 of record CAWCAZ010000017.1, on the reverse strand, counting down.
CGTCATCATGAGCTCGGCTTTTGCCGTGGTGCATCACGCGGAGAGCCTGGCGGTGAGGCTCGGAGAGCCCTTGGGAACGTTGGTGCTTACGCTCTCCGTCATCGGCATCGAAGTGATGATGATTTCCGCAGTCATGCTCACCGGCGAGGGCAAGCCCGCGTTGGCTCGCGACACAATGTTCGGGATCGTGATGATCGTGCTCAACGGCATGGTTGGGGTCGCATTGCTGCTGGGGGGCTTACGCCACCACGAGCAGGAATATAACCTGCAGGGGGCAAACGCCTTTTTGACCCTGATCGTGCCCTTGACGGTGCTTGGGCTCATACTGCCGAACTTCACCAAGGCTTCGGCCGGCCCCACGCTGTCAGTCTTTCAATCCGTCTTTCTCGCTATCATCTCGATCGGGATTTATAGTCTCTTTCTGATCATCCAGAATTGGAGACACCGCGAATACTTTGTGAAGCCGGCCAAAGTGGTTGAGCACGCCGCGGTTCTCCCAGGACATGGAACCGGTATTGAAACCAACTCGATTACGTATCATGCCTTGTTTCTGGTGATGTATCTGCTGCCTGTTGTGGTGCTGGCGGAGGAGATTGCCCTGCCTATCGATCATGGCATTGAGGTCCTCCATGCGCCGCTCGCGTTGGGTGGTTTTCTGGTGGCTGCGCTCATCCTGTCTCCCGAGTCACTCAGCGCCACGCGCGCGGCGCTGGCCAACGATCTACAGCGCTCCATCAACATTCTGTTGGGTTCCGTGCTGGCGTCAATCGGGCTGACTATCCCCGCAGTGCTGACTATCGGCTTGGTGACCGGCAAGACCATCGTCCTGGGGCTCGATCCGGCGGATTCGCTTTTGCTGGTTTTGACTTTGGCGGTTTGCGCTCTCACCTTCACCAGCAATCGCACCAATGTTCTCTTGGGGGCGGTGCACCTATTGTTATTTTTCGCTTATCTCATGTTGATCTTTGAGCACTAGCTCGGCCCCACTTGAATGGATCTATTGGAGGCGGCGAAGAACTTGGCAGCTCGTTTGGAACCGTCCAGTAGCAGGCGCCGGGGCTAAAGCCCGGTGGATGGAAGCGCGATTCTTTCCGCGACGCTGAAGCGTCGCTCCCCCAACTGAAGCAGGGGGCTCCCACCCCGACCCTTCGCGGGAGAACGATCGGGATGACCACGATGAAGATGAATTTGAGCATACGCGGCAGGGGCGTTTGCAACGAAGAGCCTCAGGCTTTCTGCGCTTGATACAGGAGGCGTAGCAGACGCCTTTGTTCCGTCAACGCCTGCACACAGGAGAGGAACCGCTGCAGTCCTTCCCACTTGGCTGCACCTTCGGTCGCGACCAATCTTCCTTCGTGTTTTTGCCGGGCATCGTGCCACCTGCCTGCAATCAGCGCCGCGCTCTCTGTCCTGTCCAGAACCTTAAGATCCGAAAAGCCAGCGTTCCGGATCCATCGTTCATTCTCTCCAGGTGGACTGAATATGTAGAACCCGATCGAGCTCCGGGTCGCAATTTCATCGTGCCCAATCAGCCCTCCGATGACCAGGGCGTCGCTAAATAGCATCCGGCCAACACCAGGCTTGAGCACCCGGTACATTTCGCAGAGGAGAGAGGGCCTTCCGGGGATGTGGCACAGTACGTCGTTGGCGAAGATCGCGTCAAAGGTCGCGTCTGCAAAGGGCAGCGCGCGGGAAACGTCGCATGCTTCAAAGCGCACCTTGTGCTGCATACCTGCGCTTGAGGCTAACTCGTTCGCAGTACGAATTCCGAGCTCATTGATATCCACGCCAAGTATGTGACAGCCGAATTCCTGTGCGATATGCAAGGCGTAGGCACCGGATCCGCAGCCGATTTCCAACACGGACGAATCGCTGGTGATGGCAAGCGATCGCGGTATCTCCTCGGACTCCTCGGTTGTGACCCAGCTTGTCTGGCCGAAATCTTCTCCGTATGTCTCGATTCTTACTTGTCGATAGACATCTGCATCGTAGTTTCCATAGGCGCCGTCATAGAGTTCGACATGTTCGGGCATACCGTGTACCTGCCAGTCCTGGGGATTTGGGTTTGCGTGGCTGGTGGATAAATCGAGTGACCCATTATGCCGAGGCTGTCGCTGCTCCGCAAGCCCGAGGCTGCGGCACGGAGCCCAGCCGCATTTGATTTTAAAACAGTCCAAATGGTCGCGTATGGAATCTAAGACGAAATGTCGCTCGACCAAGAATGGCTGCCCGGTGGGATGAGGCCCAAAGCTGAACCAGCCAACTCCCCCGGTGAAGTGATATGGAAATGCGTATGCTGTCGGCGATTCATCGCGGAGTGATCAAGCGGCTGACGCTCGCGCCTCTGACCGGCTTGGCGTCCAGAGACGCATTTGTTCTCGATCGCTCGATCAGCCCGTTCGATCACCACACCTGGATGGCGCCACTCTGCGCCGCGGGCGAATTGCTTCCACCGCCTTTCTTCCAGACAGTTTGGTTTATGTTGCTGTGCGCGATTGCGGCCGGAGGACTCCTAGCGCTAATGTTTGCCCTCCGGTTGCGACACCTCACGCGCCAACTGAAGGCGCGCTTCGCCGAACAGCTGGCGGAGCGGGAAAGAATCGCCCGTGAACTGAATGACACTCTGCTGCAGAGCGTGGGGGGACTGATCCTGCGTTTCCAGACGGCAGCCGAGCGCATCCCGCAAGATGACCCTACGCGTCAGATGCTGGAAGAAGCGCTCAAGCAATCCGACGATGTGCTGGCCGAAGGGCGGGAGCGGCTTCTTTAGAAGTACATGTTCCTGCTTCGATCGCTTACCGGTCGATTAGCGGCGTTTCTGGCTGGCAACGATTGCGCCGCATCGCAACGGGAGGGGATTGAAGAGGCGCGGTGTGGTGCCGTTGACTTTGGGGGCCAAATCACCAGACCGGGCTGGCAAATTGTACGCTCCAGATAGGGCCGTCGGTATACAAGGCAGAATCCAGCCGAACGACCGCCGGCACCCGGCTTTCTGTTACCCACACATGGGTATCCGGAGGCTGCTTACCGATGATAGGAGCCACGACGCCGGCAACCCCTCCGATATGGACTTTGACGTCGTATTTCGCCGCCTTGTAGGGACGTCCTCCGACCGTGAATTGATCGTCCCCACCTTTGGCAATAGCCAGTTTCACCAGTCGTGGTTTGGGTGAGAGGCCCACATACGACACCTCGATGGGAGTGTTGGCTTGCATGTTTTGAATCAGAGGCATCAGAAGGCCGTTTGCAAGGTCTGGCGGCAGATTCATGTGCTCGGTCTTTGCCTCGTCCGTGTTGTTGGATAAGTCACGAACACTCACCTGTTGCCGGGGCACATCGATCGTTACATCGCATGGATGCGGAAAGGACTTGCCCTTTTGTATATGCCGATCACTGATCAGGCGAATGGTTTCTCCTTGTGAGTAGAGCGTCGTCTCATCATCGATCGATCCATCGCGAAAATGGAAAACCACGTGAAGTGTGATCCGCTGCCTGGAGGGAACCTGCGTCAGTTCTCCAGAGGCAAGGATGACGCCGGCGGCATCCCGTAAGATGACAAATCCGTGTTCGGAGCCCGTTCTATATCTGAGTTTCAGCTCTTGTCCTTGCGCACTGTAGGAGGCGCCAAGCAGGGCCATCGCAAGCAGACTGGCAAAGCATTCGCCAAAGAAACGTCGACTACACTCTCTTCTCATCAGTTTCTCCTGCAGGTCTACGATGCCAAGGAAACGGTAGGCGTGAGGGTCCGTCGCAGTTTATCTAATTTACCGCCGCCGCCCGTCTTAACTTAACTCAGGAGACAGCTCAGGAAGAAGCCGTTTCCCGTAAAAAGCGAGGTGCGCGTGTGATTGACTGTGTTTTAACGAGCGTGATAACTTTCGGCGGTCTAGCGAAAGTTCCGTTGCATATTGTGAAACGAAATCGCTAGCCGTCCCAAGGATGGGCCTATGCGACTTCCGGTTTCTCGACTGCAGGTGCTTTCGCTTTCGGCTGCCGCTTTCTGCCTCATGGCAATTCCCCTCGTGTGCAGTCAGGGCTCGCAAGCGGGTGGGTCTCCTGCCAGCTCTGCTCCCTCGCTGAGCGGCCCAAGCTTTATCCCTGATGGCAGCTTCCGCGGGTCAACCCTCGCGGGATGGCACACCCTGGGACCGGCCGATTGGCGTGCGGATCAGGGCGAGATTATCGGCAAAGGAACAGCCGCGGGCGGTTCCGGCTGGCTGGTGCTCGATCGATCGTTCCAGGACACCGGCCTGTACGCATCGTTTCAGTGTGTTGGCCCATGCGATACCGGTGTTTTACTGCGCCTGCGCTCCACGCCTGGTGGCATGCAAGGAACCTATCTGACCATCAAGGATACCGGCCTTAAGGCCTATAACCTCACCATCGATAACGCGGGTAAAGAAATCGCGCGAAAGGAATTGCGTTCTGCCGGCGGACAAATCAGATTTGCGCCGCCCCCGCCCGATCCCGCTGTGCCGGTGCAACCCACCCACTATCCGTCGCCGCCGAGCACCCCTCCAGGTGTGACCATCCCGATTGCGCGGCCGCAACAGGGAATCCGCGATGGGGAGTGGAACGAGATTGAACTCCTGTTCGATGCCGACATACTTCGCGCCTTCATGAACGATGGCGGAGGATACGCAAGCGTGGCCAGCGAAGAGATGAATGGCTACGGTCCAATCGCGCTTTATGTTGGCAAAGACAGCGAGGTTCGTTTCAAGAACATCGCTTACAAAGATCTCGCCATCAAGAAAGATCCTCCTGAGGAAGTAGGGAGCCGGTTCCGCATGCAGCGCCTAAGCCCCTTCTACTACGGATGGTCAGCTGCAGCCGCCGACTTCAACCGTGACGGGAAAATGGATATTGTCTCTGGTCCGTTCATTTACTTCGGTCCCGATTATCTGACCTCGCGAGAGATTTATCCCGCCGAGGCTTATAACCCGTCGACGCAGTATTCGATGAATGACTGGGTGGAACATGCGCATGACTTTACCGGCGACGGTTGGCCCGATGTCTTGACTACCAGCCACGCGGGAGGCGGGAAAGACGGCGCTACGCTTTACGTAAATCCCAAGGGCGAGTCGCGCCGCTGGGAGAAATACAAAGTTGTCCCGCTGATTCAGAGCGAAGAGACGGTGTTGAAGGATGTGGATGGCGATGGCGAGCCGGAACTGGTGTATGAAGCCGACGGATATATGCGCTACGCCAAGCCCGATCCCCGCAATCCGACGGGAACCTGGATTATCCATACGATCTCCGAGAAAGGTCCGTGGGCGGCGCACGGGATCGGCGTTGGTGATATCAACGGCGATGGGCGGATGGATATACTCGGCGCGCAGGGCTGGTGGGAGCAGCCACCCGCCGGAAGCGGCGATCAGTTGTGGACGTATCATCCAGTGGCCTTTGGCAGTTGGGAGCGCGCGGGACCGGGCGGCAGCGAGATTGGCGTGTATGACGTAAACGGCGATGGGTTGAACGACGTTGTCACCAGCCTGCAGGCGCATGGTTGGGGGCTGGCATGGTTTGAACAGAAGCGGGCTAAAGACGGCGAGATCACTTTTGTGAAGCACATGGTGATGGATAACTACAACACCAAGAATGCCGGCGGCGTCACTTTCTCAGAATTGCACGGCACTGCTATCGCCGATGTGGATGGAGACGGCATCCCGGACTTCATCGTGGGCAAGCGATTCTGGTCACATCTGGATGACTACTTCGACGCGGATGCCTACGGCCCCGCGGTTCTTTATTGGTATAAGACGGTTCGTAATCCCAAGGCGCCAGGGGGCGCGGAACTGGTGCCGCAATTGGTTCACAATCGCTCCGGCGCCGGATCGGATGTGCTCGCGGTCGACCTGAACGGCGATGGAACGATGGATATCGTGACTTCGACGAGGAGTGGAACGTATATCTTCTGGGGAAAACCCGCAGAGCGAACAAAAACCTCTAAATAGCGGGGAAGGATGAAAAGTACCTTAGGCAAAGTCATAGGAGTCCTTGCCTCGGCGGGTACCCTTGCCGCAGTGATTGCTTTTGCCAAAGACGCGAAGAAGTACACCACCTGGAGCGATTATGAAGGCAGCGCCGACTCGGCTCAATACTCTGCCCTGACGCAAATCAATAAGTCGAACGTTACCCAACTGCAACAGGTGTGGTTTTATCCTGACGGCAACAACGGCTTTCGCTATGGCTTTAATCCGCTGGTGGTCGACGGCGTGATGTACGTGGTGGGGAAAGACAATACTACGGTCGCTCTCGATGCCGCGACCGGCAAGGAGATCTGGGTTCACGACAACGGCATTCCCAGAAGCATTACCAACCGCGGCTTCAATTACTGGGAGAGCAAAGATCGCAGCGACCGCCGCCTCTTCTATGCCACGAGCAATATGCTTCATGCGCTGGATGCGCGCACCGGCAAGCTGGTGGATTCGTTCGGCAACCATGGAAGTATCGATTTGCGGGAAGGCTTAGGACGCGATCCGAAGACGATCCGGTCCATTCAGTCCGGGGGCCCGGGAAGGGTCTTTGAGAATCTGCTGATTCTAGGTTCGTCCACTGGAGAAGAGTACGGATCGCCTCCAGGTGATATTCGTGCCTACGACGTGCTCTCCGGGAAGATGGTGTGGGTTTTTCATACCGTTCCTCATCCGGGCGAATTTGGTTACGATACCTGGCCGAAAGATGCCTGGAAGTATATTGGCGGCACCAACGATTGGGGCGGGATGACGATCGACGAAAAGCGCGGGATCGCCTACTTTCCGCTGGGATCGCCCACCTATGATTTCTATGGCGCGGACCGTACCGGCGCCGGCCTCTTCGGTGATTGCCTGCTGGCGCTCGATGCCCGCACGGGCAAATATCTTTGGCATTTCCAGGCTGTTCATCATGATCTTTGGGATTACGATCTGACCACCGCGCCCAAGCTTCTGACCGTGAAGCACGATGGGAAGATGGTCGACATTGTCGCCCAGGCGGGAAAGAACGGCTTCTTATATGTCTTCGACCGGGTTACGGGCAAGCCCATCTGGCCGATTGAGGAACGCCCTGTCCCCCAGTCGGATATGCCCGGCGAGCACTCCTGGCCTACGCAGCCTTTTCCCACCGCGCCGCCTCCTTTCGCCCAGCAGTCATTCACGCCCGACGACGTCGATCTGTATGTAAGCGACCCCGCGGAGCGCGCGAAGATCAAAGAAGAGTTGCAGAAGGCTCGCAATGAAGGGATCTATACGCCTCCCGGCTTGCGAGACACGGTTGAGATGCCGGGGAACAATGGCGGCGGCAACTGGGGTGGTGGGGCGGTTGATCCAGCGACTGGTACCTTGTACATCCAGACGAAGAACGCACCCTCGATGCTGAAACTGGAGCCGAATCCACCCAAACGGCAGATGACCGGCACGCCCGAGACAGAGGGCCGCATACTCTACATACAGAATTGCCAGTCGTGTCATACGGCGGAGTTGACCGGCCAACCACCGTCCATTCCTTCACTGGTCGGCGTTGTCTCACGCATCGGCGCGGACCGCGTCAAGACCACGGTGCAGGACGGAGCTTCCCCTATGCCGGCTTTCACCAGCCTCTCGGAGAAAGAAGTCGACGCATTGGTCGCCTATCTTTCGGATCCGTCGAAAGCGCATGTGCCGCCGGACATACTCGCCTACCTTTCAGCTCCTCGGCCACCCCCACCGCCGATGCCGGCGGGTGCTCCTCCTGTGCGTTACTGGACCGGGTACGGGTATATGAATTCGAGCGAGGGTCTGCCGGCGAACAAGCCACCCTGGTCGACACTAACCGCCTACGATCTGAACAAGGGAACCATCAAGTGGCAGATTCCACTGGGAAGCGTGGCGGAATTAGTCGCTAAGGGAGTTACAGATACGGGGAGTTACTGGCCGCGGGGCGGGGTGGTTGTCACCGCAGGCGGGCTGATTTTTTCTGGCACGATCTCGGATGCGACCATGCGCGCTTATGACAAAGACACCGGAAAGATACTTTGGGAGAAGGTAATGCCCGCTGGGCCGGAGGGGATTCCGGCGGTCTTCGAAGTAAATGGGCGAGAGTACCTGGCCTTCAGCGCGAGGCCAAGCCTGAAGCACCTTGGTCCGGCAGGCGAGCGGACTACGGTCGAAGCGGGGCCGAATACACAGCAAACGCAGGGGTTTTATGTGTTCGCTTTGCCGGAACGAGGTCATAAGTAACAGAGCGCCTGTACCTCGAATCGAATGACCATCCGAGTCTTGACGGGAGTATAGCCAGCTGGTAGGCTTCCTTGGATATTATGCAATTGCTATAGCTAACTGTACAAAAAACATGACGACTGTAAAGCCGGGACGTGTGGATTATTCAAGCTTCGGACTGCTGGACAAGATAGCGGTGGTGACCGGAGCTTCTCAAGGGATTGGCCGAGCAATTGCGCTCGGGCTGGCGCAAGCGGGTGCGCATCTGGTTTTAGCGAAATACCCTGAGAAGCGCCATGACGAGATAAGAGCCGTTCAGGCCGAGATCGAGGCTCTGGGGCGCAAGGCAATCATCGTGCAGACCGATGTCGCCGACGTAGATCAGGTGCGCGCCCTCATGGACAAGACGAAGGAAACCTTCGGGCGCATCGACATCCTGGTCAACAACGCCGGTTGGACGGGGACGACTCCTGCTCTGGACGTGAGCGAAGAGGAGTACGACCGCACCATGGCGGCGTCTTTGAAAAGCGTGTTTTTTGCTTCGCAAGCCGCGGCACGCATCATGATTCCGCAAGGCGGGGGCAAGATCATCAACATTGGATCTAACTTCGGCGAGATCGCCTTCAAGTCTCGGTCGGTCTATGCGGCGGCAAAAGCGGGTGTCCACCATTTGTCTCGCGCGCTGTCCCTGGAGTGGGCGAAAGATGGCGTGCTGGTGAACGTAGTGGCGCCTTGCATTACCGAAACTGAGTCGCGCAAGAACATCCTGGAACGGCCCGGCTACAAAGAGTGGGCTACCAAGGAGATGATTCCCCGGGGACGATGGAATCAGCCCGAGGACCTGGTGGGTGCGGTGCTGTTTCTCTCCAGCCCGCTGTCCGATATGGTGGTGGGCCACGTGTTGATGGTCGATGGCGGTTGGACGATCCACTAAGGCCGAGAGCAGGAGAGAGGTTGGGTGGAAATGAAGCTCCGCAATAAAGTCGCGCTGATTACCGGAGCCAGCCAGGGAATCGGCAAGGGAGTCGCCGAGATATTCGCGGAAGAAGGCGCTGACGTCGCCATCAATCATCTCGGATCAAGCGAGAAAGCTCGCGAAGTTGCGGAGTGGGTCGCGCACAAAGGCAGACGTGCGATGGTGGTCGAAGCAGACGTCAGCCAGCGGGGCCAGGTCGAATCCATGTTCGCCCGGGTAGAAGAGGAACTTGGGCCGCTTGATGTACTAGTGAACAATGCTGGAATCGAGACTATCGTTCCCTTCCTGGACCTGACAGACGAGCAGTGGAGCGATGTGGTGAACGTAGATCTGCGGGGAGAATGGCTCTGCAGCCAGGTTTTCTGCCGTCGGGCTGTGGCTGCTCGCCGTGCTGGTTCCATCATCAACATTGGCTCTATCCAGGCGGGAAAGTCTTTACCCGGGCGCACCCATTACGCTCCGGCAAAACTGGCCATCGAGGCGCTGACGCGCAATGTTTCCGCGGAGATGGGCGCTTTGGGAATCCGCGTCAACTGCATTCACCCAGGCTTGATCGAGACGCCGATGGTCGACTGGGTGCTCAAGCATCCTGATCCCAGCGTCCTGCCGTCGGTGCTGGCGCAGATCTCTTTGGGCCGGACGGGACAACCGCGCGAAATTGGAACCGTGGCTGCTTTTCTTGCTTCCGAAGAGGCCAGGTATGTGACTGGCCAGTCTATCTACGTCGATGGCGGTTGGGTGGGGAAATAAGAAGTATGACGAATCCTTCGCACACTCCCGTCCTGCGTGAACGATTGAGCCGTGGGTTCTTTCGCAAGCACGACTACGCGACGCGGCAGGGCATCCTGAAGCTGCTCGCCATCAAGGATTCCGATATCCGTCTGCTCACCCTGGAACAATGCCGCGACGCCGTCGATAAAGGCCTCCACGCGGGTGGCGCCTTCTCCTCTATCATTCCTCTGGTGGCGCTCTTCTACGGGGGCTTCATTGATCTGGATATCGAAGATCCCACTCGTCGCGGGCAGGATATTTTTACCCTGAGCAAGGGACATGCGGTCGCGGCACTGGCCTCCATCTACGCTGAACTGGGCTATTTCGACCGCAAGACGCTCAAGAACTCGCGATCGTTTGCCAGCATCCTGAACGGGCACCCGGGGCCAATCTTGCCCGGGATTCACATCGCGACTGGACCGATGGGGCAAGGATTTGGTGTTGCCCAGGGTTTCGCCATCGCCGGCCGAACCAGCCCGCGGTTTGATTCCTATTGCATGACCGGTGACGGTGAGTTGCAGGAAGGTCCTATTTGGGAAGCGGTGATGTATGCCGGGCAAAATCACCTCGACAACCTATGCGTGCTGGTCGATCGCAATAACGGCCAACTCGACCTGCACACGCGGATGGTTTTTCCCATGCCAGAATTGGAGAGTGTGTTTCGCTCCTTCGGTTGGCAGGCGCACTCGGTAGACGCAACCCAATTCGATGGCGTGGTCGCGGCGCTGGAGAGCTTCCGTTTTGGGCCCCGCAACGGCATGCCGACAGCGATCATTTGTAACAGTCGCAAGGGCTTCGGCTCCTTTTCCGATTTTCTCAACCGGCACAAGGTGACGCTGCCGGATAGCCTGATTGCCCAGGAGTACATGCTGCAGTCGGAGCAGCGCACGGCGCGGATCGAGGAGTTTGTGCTTTACTGCGAGCGGCTGGCAGGCAGCGCCGAAGGCGAGGCGACACGCGATTCGCTGCTGGAAGCGGCTCACCGCATGCATCTCGAGATCAACCTGGATTCACCGGTGGCGCGAAGTATAACCACGGTTGTTGGCCCGGTATTGACAGCGCGCGTTGCTGCGCGCAACAAGCGCATCTCCTACGACGCCAGGCTGTTGCCGCAACTGGATCGCAAGAAGGAGTATGCGGCCTCCGATATCGTGACCGGGGCGATGAAAGTCTTTGCTGTCGACCCGGCTGTCGTTTCTATTGACGCTGACCTCGCATCGACCAGCGGCCTCGAAGCAGGCATTGCTGCAGTCGATCAAAAGCGGGCGTTCAATGTGGGTGTGGCCGAAGCCAACATGATGCTGATCGGCGAGGCGTTTGCCGCGCTCGGCTACAACACATGGGTTAGCACCTTCTGCCCGTTCTTCGATTGGAAGGTGCTGCGTCGCATCGCCGTCGGCGCCCAGGAACGGCAAGAAGCGATCGCTTCGCCCGACGGTTGGCTTAGCGAGGGTCATGGCCTCGATCTGACTTTCCTGGCCACCGCGGCGAACTTCGAAACGCGCACCAACGGCGCCACGCACATGGGCAACGATGACAGCACGACCTTCGATGCGGTTGCCCAGCTGAAGATCATTGATGTCTCCTGTCCGCAGCAAATGCTCTCCATCATGCGATGGATTATGGAAGGAAATCGCGGCCTGATTTACCTCCGCGTTATGCGTACGGGCTCCGCGGTGCTCTATGACAGTGACTACGTATTCGCATTTGGTAAAGGCCATCGTCTGCTGAGCAGCCCTGCGGATCGGGCGACCATCGTCAGTAGTGGGCGCGGGGTACATGAGGCCATGACTGCAGCTGCGCAATGCTCTGCTGCAGGTATGCCGGTCGGCGTCGTGGATATGCCCTCAATCGACGAGGAGTTGCTGCTGGAACTCTACAATTCGGGCCAGCTTTTGCTGCTAGCGGAGCAGAACAATGGATATATCTGGCAGAACTTGCTCAAGATTCTTTACCGTAATCGCGGACGGGTGAAACCAGACGGATGGGAGCGGATCGTCACCCTCAACACGCTCAAGAGCGATGGCCAAGCGCAGTTTATTCACTCCGGAACCTATGAAGAGCTGATTTCGGCTTTTGGTCTGAGTCCCGACGCAATCGCTCGCACCATCCTGACCTGGAAGGAGAATCGATGACGTTACCAATCGTGGATGAAAATTCGATCGAGGCGCTCGATCTTCCCGGACGGCGCTTGCGCTGGTTGATGACCCAGGAGAATGTCGATGCGCGCCATTGTTCGATGTGCATGATCCTGGTTGCGCCGGGAGAGACGGTGAGGCCCGCGCATTCTCACCCCAATGGCGAAGAGGTAATCTACATCGTTCAAGGGTCGGGTAAGGTCATGATCGAGGGAGTGGTGGAGCCGGTAAAGCAAGGCAGCGCAGTGTTATTTCCGCAGGGGAAAGTGCACATGTTGCGCAATACCGGCGCGGAGGAGATGAAGGTAGTGTGCTTCTTCGCTCCGGCGACCAATCTCGACAACTATAAATTCTTCGACGACGTCAAATTTCCGGAGTAAGGTCGCCCCTCGAGCGACAGCGACAAGGGCGGTTTACAACAGCACCGCGGTTCGGGTCTTAGCTGAGGGCTATTGCGCCTTCAAATACGCGATCAGGTCGCTGATTTGTGCGTCAGTCAGGATGCCGCCGAAGGCGGGCATAGGCGCCTTACCCTTCTTGATTACATCTGTTGCTTGCGCCGGCGTGATCGGAGGGGTCACCAAGGGCTTGCTGCTGAAGATGCCGTGCAGATTTGGAGGGCCGAAAGGAGTGCTGTCACCGGGCTGCTTGTTATGGCAGCTCACGCAGTTTTGCTGGAAGACGGCCGCACCGCGCTTGGCCTTGGCATTCATGGCGGGAGGGGTAGCCGTGTCGGCAAAACCAATCAGATTGGTGGCCATGATCGCACCGGCGGCAACCAAAGTACAGACACCCCACATAACCCCACGACCACTTGCCATTGTCCTGAATGCCTCCAGTAGGTTTTGGCCGCCTTGGAGCGCCCATCATCAAAATCATAAACCATGCCCGGCTTTGCTCCGAGGCAGCCGAAGCAGATTGGATGGCGTTAGACTTGCGTATTACGCAATCCGGGCGCTCTCCCTGGACAATCGCGGCTGGCATCAGTACTCTCGTAGCGGGTTGAGATGGGGTCTTTGCCTGGAGAGGTTGTGCTCTCATGGCAGGGCGAAATATTTGATATCGTTATGGGTGCAATCGACAGCTAACCCCAAGAATCCATCACCCACTGTCTCCGTGGATTTAGTTAAGACCAGCAGAGTCTACCTGGAGACGCTGGGAATATTGTTGCGAGTTTAGTACGGACGCTTTTTATGCCCGAGGACAAAGTTCGCCAGATCCCATTCATCCAAAGCCTTGATCGTGGCCTTACGATTCTGCAGGCGGTCGCTCTTTCCAAGCAGCCCGTCTCCCTCGGGGAGCTTACCGAGTTGTTGGGGATCGATCGCAGCAGCGCCTTCCGGCTGGCGAATACGCTCAGACGACGTGGATTTCTCGCCTGCCCGGCGGGCAGGAAGGACTACATCCTCGGCTCTTCCATGTGGCGTCTCTCCCATCGATACGACTGGGGCAACATGTTGATCCGGATCGCCAATAAGCAACTGAAGCTGCTGGCGACGCAGATCAACGAAACCGCGCATCTTGCCATACGCGAGGGGAAATATGCTCTGTTTATCGACCACGCGGCAGCCAGCAATGTAATCGCGGTGGCGGGGCAGGTTGGCGAGCTGGTGCCGCTCTACTGCACTGCTCATGGCAAGGCTTTGTTGGCGGATGCGGATGAACGAGAGCTGCGGGCCCTCATCGGATCGGGTCAACTGCGCAGGTACACCAAGAACACGATGACCTCTATCCAGGAGCTGAGCAAAGATTGCGCCCTGATCAAGAAGAGAGGCTACGCCACCGACGAAGCGGAATTTGCCGAAGATCTGCGCTGTGTGGCGGCCCCGATTCGCGTCGATAACGATGTGATTGTCGGGTCGATTGGTGTTTCGGCGCCCATGTCGCGTTTCTCCAAGGAGCGCTATCGTGTTGCTGCCGGGCAAGTATGCAAGGTCGCGCAAGCGATCGGGCTGCTGCTGAGCAATGCCGACCAAAGTACCGATGGGGAGTCGGAAAAGGCAGTAGCTGAGTTCGCATAATTCCTCGCAATTCGCTGCGAGACAATACTTTGACAGATAATCCAGTCCTGGATTTTGAGGTTGAGAAGTCTGCGATCCGGTACATCGGCAGCGATCTGCAGCGCCCGGAATGTATTTTGGCCGAACCGGACGGCACCCTCTGGTCTGCGGACGCGCGCGGCGGAGTGGTCAGGATTACCCCGGATGGAAAACAACAGATCATTACCCAGCAGCGGTCTGGCCATTTTCAGGGCGTGACCAGCGAAGCCAGCCGGTATTTAGAGGGCACGCTACCCAACGGTCTGGCGTTTGCGCGCAACGGCGATATCTTGATTTCGAACTTTGGCACCGATTGCCTCGAGGTGATGACCCGCGACGGCGCAACCACGGTTCTTGCCGACACCATCGACGGCGAGCCGATCGGTAAAGTGAACTTTGTTTTGCGCGACTCGCAGGATCGCATCTGGATTACCGTCTCCACGCGCATTAAGAACTGGATGCACGCTCTGCGCAGAGATCTGCCCGATGGCTACATCGCCAGATACATCGACGGAAAATTTCGCATCGTCGCCGACGGCTTTCACTTCACCAACGAAATCCGCATGGATGCGCGGGAAGAATTTATGTACGTGGTGGAGACGACCGGCGGCTGTATCAGCCGATTGCGTGTGGGTAAAGACGGCAGCCTGAGCAACCGCGAGGTTTTTGGACCAGCGAGTCTGGGAAAGGGCGCGTGGCCCGACGGCATCGCCTTCGATAGCCTGGGAAATTTGTGGGGCACGATGGTGTACTCCGACAAGCTTTTCGTGCTGACCCCTCAAGGTGATTTTCGCCTGCTGCTCGACGAGGGCGATGCGCAGAAGGTTGAGGATCTGGAGCGGGCTTTCTTCGCGGGCAAGGTAAATGAGCAAGTGCTGTTTGCCACCGGGCAAGGCATCGCCCCATGGATGGCAAGTGTGACGTTTGGCGGCCCCGATCTGCAGACCATCTACATCGGTTCGCTGAAGGGTAAACGAATCCCCTACTTCCGTGCACCCGCGCCGGGCCTGCCGATGGTGCATTGGCGCGAAGCCTAGAGAGTTCCGGCCTGGACGACTCCCTGCTGAATCAACCAGTCGAGTGACTCGCGCACCGCCTGGAGCGAGCTGTAGCGCGGCTCATATCCTAATAGCGTGCGTGCTTTGGCAATGCTGCAGTTGGGCGAGTGCGCGATGTGGTCCCAGGTCAATGCGGCGTCCCTGGCCGTTGCTCGCTGCCGCCACTCTTCCCAGGGCAAAAATTCCAACTGGGCAGCACGCCCAAACCATGCGCTCACGCGCTCCGCATATCCCCGCAGGGTCACGGCCGCGGGCGATACGACGTGAAAGCTCTCGCCGATAGCAACGCTCCTGCGCTCGATGGCTCGTTGAAAGCATTGCGCCACATCGTCCGCATGGACGTGATGCAGCGTCTCCATCCCTATGTTCGGGAGCTGGATCGGGCTTCCCTGCGATGAGCTTGGAGAAGACCTCCGGGTTGAAATTGCCTGCGGGATTGACCGGAGCCCAACCGGGCCCTACCAGGTGTCCGGGATGCAGGATGGTTACCGGCAGCGCTGACCGGCGTGCCTCGCGCAGAAGATAGGCTTCGATTGCAGCCTTTCTCTCCCCGTAATCGCCGAATGCCCTGCGGGGCTCAGCCTCAGTTGTCGGCACCTCGACGCTCGGTCCGTGCACCCAGATGGTGCCGCAGTGCAGAAGGTGTCCGGTATTGCCGCGAAGCGCCTCAACCAACTGCTCGGCACTTTGCAACTGGTAGCAGGTGAGATCGATCACCACGTCCGCGTTCAGGCTGGCAATGCGCTCGCCAAAGCGTCCGGCGTCCTCTTCCACTGCCCTGTCCATCTCCACCCGCTCGATCAATTGCCAGGCCGCGTGTTGCTGGTAAGGCTCCTTCAAGCCCCGGCTGATGCAGATGACTGAGTGACCGGCCTCGACCAGCCGAGGCGTTAGAAAGCTGCCGATATGGCCGGTTCCGCCGATAATCGCTACCCGCACTGGAAGACCTCCGAGGAGAGATGAAACGCCAGAGTGAACCACTGTTACCGCGCCGTACCGGGATACACTAATGGGGCAATTCTTCAGGCAGACGGAAAATGCTCGATACCGCACAAAACGCTTTCATCGTCATTATCGCCCTTGCTTGCGCGTTCTTTTTTATGGCGGCTGTCAACTATTACTGGCCTGCGGAAAGGCGACGGGCGCACAACGATCTGATCGGCTGGCAGCTCTCCATTCTCGGCACCACGTATGCGGTCATCATCGGCTTCATGCTGTATACGGTTTGGATCGACTTTGGCGCGGCTGAATTGAATGCGGATGCGGAGGCTAATTCGGTGGTCAACCTCTATCGTCTGGCAGATGGGCTCTCGCCGCAGCAGGGGACCAAAATCAAGGTATTGGCACGAGCTTATGGCGATGCTGTTGCGGATCATGAATGGGAAGAGATGGCGCGAAACCTTACGCCCGCCGAAACCCGCGAGATCACGCGGCAGATGTGGCAGGCCCTCATGGAATCCAAGGGATCTTCTCCTACGGAGATCACCGCGGAAGATCATGCCCTATACGAACTTAGCGCCTTAGCAGGATATCGCCGCATCCGTCTGGTGCAAAGCGTATCACGGCTTCCCGCCGTGCTCTGGTGGGTGCTGCTGGTGGGAGGAACTGTCACGGTTGCGTCTACCTGTATGTTTGGTGCTTCGAATGGCGCCTTACACGTCATCCAGGTTGGTGCATTTACTTTACTCATCGCGCTGGTGCTGGCCGCGATTGCCGATATCAATCGGCCCTTCCAGGGGTCTGTCCATGTGAGTGACTACGCTTTCCGGCGCGCTCAAATGGATATGAAGGAGCCATAGGCCGCGTGCCGCCGAATATCCAAATGCCAGCGAAACCTCCGATGGCTAGAGCGAAGCCTTGCGCAGCCTCAGCGCGTTGGTGATGACAGAGACGGAGCTGAAGCTCATGGCGGCGGCGGCGATCATTGGGTTAAGCAGCAATCCGAATACCGGGTACAGCACACCTGCGGCAAGCGGCACACCAAGGGCGTTGTAGATGAAGGCGAAGAAGAGATTCTGGCGGATGTTGCCCATGGTTCGTTGGCTTAAGTGCCGCGCCTTGAGAATGCCGCGCAAATCCCCTTTGACCAGGACGATGCCGCCAGATTCCATCGCTACGTCCGTTCCTGTACCCATGGCGATGCCGACCTGTGCCTGGGCCAACGCGGGCGCATCGTTGACGCCATCGCCCGCCATGGCCACCACCGCTCCCTGCGATTGCAGTCTTTTGACGACTTCGGCCTTCTGTGCCGGCAGCACTTCTGCTTCGAAATCGATGCCCAATTTCTTCGCCATGGCCGCTGCCGTGGTGCGGTTGTCGCCGGTCACCATCACCACCTTGATGCCTTCCTGCCTTAGTTCCTGAATGGCTCGGAGCGCAGATTCCCTGATGGGGTCCGCGACCGCAACCAAGCCAGCCAAACGGCCATTGAAGGCGAGGAACATGACCGTCTGCCCCTCCTGGCGCAAGGCTTCAGCCTGCTGCTCCATCGCTTGCGAAGAAGCTCCGAGGTCGTGCATCAACGCAGCATTGCCGGCTGCCACCTGCGTGCCCTGCACAGTTCCCGATATACCTTTCCCGGTGACTGAAGCAAAGTTGGCCACGGGCAGCAACTCAATCTTCTTCTCCTGCGCCCCGGCAAGAATGGCTGCGGCTAGAGGATGTTCGCTCGCCTTTTCAAGGCTGGCCATGATTTGCAAGAGCTGAGTTTCGTCCATACCCTGGGCGGCGATCACGGTGCTTAGCCGAGGCTTGCCTTCAGTGAGCGTCCCGGTCTTGTCCACCACCAGCGTGTTTACTTTTTCCAGCGTCTCCAGGGCTTCCGCATTGCGCACCAGGATGCCCTCGCCGGCGCCGCGTCCAGTGCCCACCATAATGGACATTGGGGTCGCCAA
This sequence comes from uncultured Acidobacteriaceae bacterium, assembly GCA_963793525.1. Taxonomy (GTDB): domain Bacteria; phylum Acidobacteriota; class Terriglobia; order Terriglobales; family Acidobacteriaceae; genus PALSA-350. The sequence continues at coordinate 3,384 of CAWCAZ010000017.1, read as the reverse complement.
GCCGAGCGCACAAGGGCAGGCAATGATGAGCACGGCCACCGCGTTTACCAGGGCATGTGCATACCGCGGCTGCGGTCCGAAGACTGCCCAGCAGACGAACGTGATGGCAGCCGCGGCCAGCACGGCTGGGACGAAGTACGAGGCCACCCGGTCGGCAAGGCGCTGAATCGGCGCGCGGGTTCTTTGTGCCTCGCTCACCATCTTTACAATCTGCGCCAGCAGCGTGGATGCCCCGACCCGCTCGGCCTTCACTACGAAGCTGCCGGTACCATTCATCGTTCCGCCCACCACCTTTGCTCCCGCGGCTTTCTCTACCGGGATGGGCTCACCGGACACCATCGATTCATCCACTGAACTGTGACCCTCGACTACCGAGCCATCCACCGGCACCTTTTCGCCCGGGCGCACGCGCAACAGGTCGCTGATCGCAACCTCGCTGAGCGGGACATCAGCCTCGCTTCCATCAGCAGCAATGCGGCGCGCGGTTTTAGGGGCCAGGCCGAGCAGCGCCTGGATCGCGCCGCTCGTTTGGCTGCGAGCCCTCAACTCGAGCACTTGGCCGAGCAGGACCAGAACCGTGATGACGGCAGCTGCTTCGAAGTAAAGGCCGAGGTGCCCGGAGGCATCACGAAACGTTGGAGGAAAGAGGCCTGGAGCAGCCACCGCAGCCACGCTGTAAAGGTAGGCAGCGCCGCTCCCCATGGCAATGAGCGTGAACATATTGAGGCTGCGGTGAACAATCGACGCCCATCCGCGCTCAAAGAAAGGCCATCCGCCCCACAAGACCACTGGCGTTGCCAGAGCAAACTCAATCCATCCCAACGCGCCGCCCAACCATTGCTGCAATGGATTGCCGGGCAGAAGATCCGAAACCATGATGGCCAGCAGAGGAAGGGTCAGCACTGCCCCCACCCAAAGGCGCCGAGTCATGCTTACCAGTTCAGGATTGGCCGCGTTCGCGGTGACGGTTCGAGGCTCGAGGGCCATTCCGCAAATAGGACAAGCGCCCGGACCATCACGCACGATTTGCGGATGCATGGGGCAGGTGTATTCGATGCGCTCTATCGGAGCGGAGGGTTCGGTGGCCTCAAGCGCCATGCCGCATTTTGGGCAAGCGCCCGGCGTCCCGGAGAGCACTTCAGGATGCATGGGGCAGGTGTATGAACCGGGCGCCGATGCCTTCTTGCTTGCGCCCAACGTGACCAAAGCAGGCGGTTGCGAGCCGTCATACCTGGCTGGGGCAGCCTCGAATTTCGTCCGGCATCCGGCGCAACAGAAATACCAGGTGCGTCCCGCGTGCTCGAGCGAAGGCGTAGCCTCTTGCGGCTGCACCTTCATTCCGCATACCGGGTCGACCTCGGCTAAATCTACGTTGCCATGCTCCCACCTGTCCCTTACTTAGACCACTCGAGCGGCCCTGAGGATTCAGGCTCGTGTGTCGAAGCCGTTCGGCTAGGCGCTCTTGAGCGCCCGGCGCCCGATGTCCCGGCGGTAGTACATTCCTTCGAATTGGATCCGGCCAAGCGCCTCATAGGCGTGGGAGAGCGACTGCTCCAGGGTCGCCGCAGCCGCGGTCACGCCGAGCACCCTTCCGCCTTCGGTAACGTAATGCCCGTCCACCAGGGCGGTGCCGGAGTGAAAAACCTCTACTCCCGGCACGCGGGCCGCTTCTTCCAGCCCGCTGATCCTGCGTCCGGTTACGTAGCTGCCGGGGTAGCCGGCCGAGGCCGCAATGACGCACGCGGAGGCGCCCGGCTTCCATCGCAGCTCGGTGTCGCTCAGACGGCCCTCGACGCAGGCTTCGAGCGTCGCCACCAGGTCGCAGTCCAGCCGGGAGAGAATGGCCTGCGTCTCAGGATCGCCAAAGCGGGCATTGAACTCCAGCACCATGGGACCACGCGCGGTCATCATCAACCCGCAGTACAGAACACCCACGAAGGTAGAGTCTTCCGCCGCCATGCCACTGACCGCGGGCAGCGCAATGTGGTTGATGATCCACTCGCGCATCTGGTCATCCACCATGCCATCGGTGGAGTAAGCGCCCATACCTCCCGGTGTTGGGGCCCTTATCTCCCTCGCCTATCCGCTTGTGGTCCTGCGCCGGCGCCAACGGCACTACATGCTTTCCGTCCGTCAGGGTGAGAAACGAGATCTCTTCACCGGTGAGAAACTCCTCGATCACGATGGAAGACTGCGCCGAGCCCAGCAGCTTTCCCGCCATCAGGCCGGAGATGGCCTCGGTTGCTTCGCGCCGCGTTTCGCACATGAGCACGCCCTTGCCCGAAGCCAGAGCCGTCCGCTTTGATTACCACCGGAAGATGGAAGAGATCGATCGACTCCAGGGCCTGCTGCTCGCTGGTGGCGATGGCATAGGCTGCCGTGGGGATCTTGTGCCGCTGCATAAACCGCTTGGCGAAGGCTTTGCTGCTCTCCAGTTGCGCCGCTTTCTGCGTCGGCCCAAAGACCGGGATGCTGCGCCGCTGCAACTCGTCCACCAGCCCGAGCGACAAGGGAAGCTCCGGCCCAACCACCACCAGGTCAGGACGCTCGGCCGCGGTGACCCGCAACAGGTCATCGAGGTCCTTCTGGCTGGCGGGAATGCAGCGCGCCAATTGGGCTATGCCCCCATTGCCCGGCGCGCAAACGACTTCGGAGACCCGCCGGGACCGGCTGATGGACCACACCAACGCGTGTTCCCGGCCTCCCGCACCAATGACCAAGCACTTTCATCCGCTCGAGCCAACCCCTCTTTAATGAACCAATCCCGTCCGGATTTCCTGTCGAGCTTGATAGCGTCTAACTTCCGGCTTTCCTCGCTGAAAGCCGCACAGGCTCCCGTTTGAGTGCAGCGTACAGGAAATCGGTCTGGGAACTGTGGCAAGACTACCGCAGCGAGGCCGGACTGCGAAGAGTCGTTAACTATGGTTAACAAAAAAATGGAAATGCAGGCTATACTGGTCTCGCAGCAGCTGAAATCGAGGATTGTGCCATGCCGCCTGCTTCTCCGCCCTCGCTTCCGGTTTCGCCCACCAGCGCCGCTGCTTTCCAATTTGAAAACCCGGCAGGCCCTGTACTGGTTCGGGCCGGCGTTTGTGGCCAGCATCGCCTATATCGATCCGGGGAACTTCGGCACCAATCTGATCGCAGGCACGGGTTTCGGCTACAAGCTTCTCTGGGTGTTGCTGTGGTCGAACCTGATGGCCATCCTCATCCAATATCTTTCAGCAAAGCTGGGTATCGCGACCGGGGCCACGCTGCCGCAGAACTGCCGCGAGCATTTCTCGCGGCGGACGGCGATAGGTTTGTGGATTGCCGCCGAGCTGTCGGCGATGGCCACCGACCTGGCCGAATTCCTTGGCGCCGCGCTGGGTTTCTATCTACTGT
>CAWCAZ010000016.1:0-137822 GCA_963793525.1 uncultured Acidobacteriaceae bacterium | reverse complement strand
CCACGCAACAAGCTGGATCGCATCAGAGAGCTATTACCCGGCAGTGAAGCGCCCACCATTCTTCCGCTCGAAGGCACTACCGACAGAGTCGCGGTGCATGCCGTATGTCGCGAAAACGTTTTCTGGGAAACACTCGAGAGTCTGAAGAAAGAAGGCGCGAGTGCGATGCTGGTACTCCCTGTTGAGAAAATGCTTCCTTGAGATGAACATCATTCAAGCACAACGCATCAACTGGTCGGCACTGAACACTGCACAACAGCGGCAAGTGCTACGCCGTCCTGCACAGGAAAACTCTGCTGACGTATTGCAAAAGACTCAGGCGCTGATTAATGAAGTCCGTCAGCGCGGTGATGATGCGCTGCGCGAGATCACTGCCAGATTTGATGGCGCGACATTGCAATCGTTGCGCGTATCAACGCAAGAATTTGTTGCCGCAGAGAAAGTATTGAACTTCACTCAAGTTAATGCATTGAAGCGCGCCATCAGCAATGTGCAACGCTTTCACGAAGCACAATTGACCGCACCGCTCAAAATTGAAACCTCTCCCGGCGTCGTCTGCGAACGCCACATGCGCGCCATTGATGCCGTGGGTTTGTACGTACCCGCAGGCACTGCACCTCTGCCCTCCACGGCCATCATGCTCGCCGTGCCTGCGCGCATTGCGCAATGTCCCACACGGATACTGTGCTCACCACCACGACGTGATGGCAGCGTTGATCCTGCAGTATTGGTGACTGCAAAGTTGTGCGGCATTGATCAGGTATTCAAACTCGGCGGCGCACAAGCCATTGCTGCGATGGCTTATGGCACTGCATCGATTCCCAAAGTGGATAAAATTTTTGGACCGGGCAATCGCTGGGTCACCGCCGCGAAAATGCTGGTGGCGAATGACGCCGACGGCGCGGCACTCGATATGCCTGCCGGCCCATCGGAAGTGCTGGTGATTGCGGATGAACATGCCAATGCTGTTTTTGTCGCCGCCGATTTGCTTGCGCAAGCTGAACACAGCGTCGATGCACAAGCTCTTCTGGTGACCACATCCACTTCATTGATTGATGCGGTGATATATGAATTGGCGCAACAAACCGCACGTTTATCGCGTAACGAAACCTTGTTGAAAGCGCTGTCGCATGCGCGATTGATTCTGGTTGATTCAATCAACACAGCTTTTGAAGTGAGCAACACTTACGCGCCCGAACACTTGATCGTGCAAGTGAAAGAAGCGCGCTCATGGTTATCCAGTGTTCGCAATGCCGGGTCAGTATTCCTCGGACAATGGACGCCCGAAACCATGGGTGATTATTGCAGCGGCACCAATCATGTGTTGCCCACTTATGGTTTCGCGCGTGCGTACAGTGGCTTGTCATTAATGGATTTCATGAAACGTATGACAGTACAAGAATTAAGCAGCGATGGACTGAAAGATCTCGGCCCCACTGCGCTCACTATTGCTGATCTTGAAGGATTGGATGCGCACGCCAACGCCGTGAGTGTGCGCTTGAAATCATTGCAAGGAGCAACGCAATGAGTGCAGCTAATTCTTTCACCAACAAGAATATCAATCTGGCTCGCCCGGATATCTTGACACTACAGCCTTATGTGCACGCAGTATGGGACCCGGCGTTTGAACGCATGCACGCCAATGAAAATCCCTGGCGTGCAAATGGTGATTCATCTGCAACGGGATTGAATCGTTATCCTGAATCACCCGCATCAGCACTGCATGAACGGCTGGCGGAATTGTATGGCGTACGTGTTGATCAAGTATTGGCAGGTCGCGGCAGCGACGAAGGCATTGATCTGCTGGTGCGCAGTTTCTGTCGTGCGAATGTGGACAATGTCATTATCTGCCCGCCTACATTTGGTTTCTATAAAGTTGCGACCAAAGTGCAAGGTGGCGGAGTGATTGAAGTGCCGTTGCTTCGCAATAGCAATGGGTTTGCCGTGAATGCGGAAGCCGTGCTCAACGCAGTGACATCGAATACCAAATTGGTATTTCTCTGCTCACCAGGCAATCCCACTGGCCAGGCATTGGATGAAGCAGCAATCCTCAACATTGCGAATACTTTGAATGAACGCGCACTGATTGTAGTGGATGAAGCTTATATGGAATTCACCAACCGCTCCAGCCTCATTGTCAAACTCGATCAACATCCCAATCTTGTTATCTTGCGTACGCTTTCCAAAGCTTATGCATTAGCTGGCGTTCGCTGCGGCACTGTCATCGCGCATGAAGACATCATCAACTTGCTGGCGCGGGTTATTCCTCCTTACGCAGTGCCGACTTCGACCATCGAAACAGTGTTAGCAGTGACTGCGCGTGAAAACCGTAAGCAGATACAGGATCGCATCGGCTTGCTGCTCAAGGAGCGTGAATCATTGTCGAACAAACTGAAACAAATTCCTGCCATCAAGCATGTCTATCCCAGTGATGCCAACTTCCTGCTGGTGGAATGTGTAGACGCAGAGAAAGTATTTGTTACCGTGAAGTCCGTGGGTTTAATTGTGCGTGATCAACGCACTCAGCCTCAATGCAGCAACTGTCTGCGTATCACCGTGGGTACGCCCGAACAAAATCAGAGATTACTGAATGGTCTTGCAAGCCTTGACGTCCCTTTTAATACCAGGGGAACCGCCGCATGAATATTGCCATGAAAAAAGTATTGTTCATTGATCGAGATGGCACGTTGATCGAAGAGCCTGCTGACGAACAGGTTGATCGCATCGATAAAGTGAAGTTGCTGCCTGATGTCATCCCTGCGTTATTAAAGTTGCAAGCTGCGGGATATGAATTGGTGATTGTCAGTAATCAGGATGGCCGTGGCACGCCCAGCTTCCCGGAAGAACAGTTCACCAACACGCAAAACTTCATTCGCGAATTGTTCCGCTCACAAGGCATCACTTTTGCGGCCGAGTTTTATTGCCCGCACTTTCCCGCAAACGATTGCGAATGCCGCAAGCCCAAAACGGGTTTGCTGACGGAGTATTTGAAACAGCCGATTGATCTCAAAAACAGTTACGTGATCGGCGACCGCGAAACCGATTTGCAATTAGCAACGAATATCGGCGTACAAGGCATTCGTGTTGCAACCAGCCGCAACGCCGGTGAAAACTGGAACGAGATTGCCACACGACTGAGCAAACGTGATCGCACGGCGGAAATCATCCGCCGCACCAAGGAAACGGATATTAAGGTGAGCGTTAATCTTGATCAGGAAACTCCCATTGCCATCAGCACGGGATTGGGATTCTTTGATCACATGTTGGAACAGATTGCCAGACATGGTGGTTTCTCGTTGCAGCTTACTTGCAAAGGCGACTTGCATATTGATGAACATCACACCGTTGAAGATTGCGCGCTGGCATTGGGCCAGGCATTGAAGATTGCATTAGGCGACAAGAAAGGTATCGGTCGTTATGGGTTTCTACTGGCCATGGATGAATCGCTGGCGCAAGTCGCGATTGACCTGTCCGGCCGTGCCTACTTTGTATGGGAAGGAATTTTCCCGCGCGAACATGTCGGCCAGCTACCCACTGAACTGGTACCGCATTTCTTTCGCTCACTCGCGGATACATTGAGCGCGGCAATCAACATCAAAGTCACTGGCGAAAATACACATCACATGATTGAAGCCTGTTTCAAAGGAGTGGGCCGCACGTTGCGGCAAGCCTTTCGCATTGAAGGCACCGAACTGCCTTCGAGCAAAGGAGTGCTGTGATGTCTTCTTATAATTCACGACTGGCAATTATAGATAGCGGTGGCGCCAACATAGCGTCACTGCGTTACGCCGTCGAACGGCTGGGCGTTAGCGCTGAGTTGACCACCGATGCACAGGTTATTCGCAATGCGACGCACGTGATTCTGCCCGGCGTAGGTTCCGCCGCTGACTGCATGTCGCGTTTGCAACGCGCTGGCTTGATCGATGTTATTTCGCAAGTAATACAACCTTTTCTTGGAATATGCGTTGGCATGCAGTTGTTGTTTGATTCCTCTGAGGAAGGCAACGTGAAATGTTTTGGCTTGTTGCCAGGGCGCGTGCAACGCTTTGCTGATCGCGCAGGCCTGCCTGTTCCTCATATGGGATGGAATACATTGAAGGTGTTGCGCCCTTCGCCCTTGCTTAACAATTTTACTGAAGATGATTACGTGTACTATGTGCATAGCTACTGCGCACCCGTCAGCGATGACTCATTGGCCACGACTGAATATGGAAATGACTTTTCCGCGGTAGTACAACGTAACAATATCTTTGGCGCGCAGTTCCATCCAGAGCGCTCGGCAAAGTCAGGCGCGAAGTTGATTCAGAATTTTTTGGCGTTGAAGTAAACAATGCAATTAATTCCCGCCATCGATTTGAAAGACGGCCGCTGTGTGCGATTGCTGCACGGCAACTTCGCTGCTGAGACCCAGTACAGTACTAATCCGGTTGAAATCCTGGATCGCTATGTTTCATTTGGCGCGTCACGCATTCATGTAGTCGATCTGGATGGCGCAAAGGACGGATCACAAGCCAATCATGGATTGATCAGTACCTTTGCAGCGCGTAATGTTGCTCAACTGCAAGTGGGCGGTGGATTGCGAACATTGGATCGCGTACAGGCACTGCTATCACTCGGCGTACAACGTGCGGTGATTGGTAGTGTTGCTGTCACCCATCCCGATGAAGTGATTGCCTGGAGCAGACAAATCAGCGCCGACAAATTGGTGCTCGCATTTGATGTACGCATCACCAATGACACGCCGTGGTTAACGACACATGGCTGGCAACGCACTACAGATGTCAGTTTATGGAATTTGTTGGAGAAATATGTAGCCACCGGGTTTACACATGTGTTGTGTACTGACATTGCACGCGATGGCGCACTCACGGGTGCGAACGTAGAACTGTATCGTGAAGCGGTGAAACGTTTTCCCACGATTCAATGGCAGGCATCAGGCGGTGTAGCTTCTGCAAATGATTTACGTGCATTGCGGGATTGCGGCGTTGCTGCTGTGATCAGTGGTAAAGCATTACTTGAAAACAAGATTTCGATTGAGGATTTGCAGCCATTCTTGCAAAACGCATCATCCCCTGTTTAGACGTTCGCGACGGACAAGTCGTCAAAGGCATTCGCTTTCGCGATCACCAAGTCGTGGGCGATATTATTGAGCTTGCCACGCGCTATCGTGATGAAGGCGCGGATGAATTGGTATTCTACGACATCACGGCCAGCCCTGATGGCCGCACTGTGGATCGCAGCTGGATCAGTCGCATTGCGCGCATTCTCGACATTCCATTCTGTGTTGCTGGCGGCATTCGATCCGTTGCAGATGCAGAGCAAATTCTTGGCGAAGGCGCGGAGAAGGTTTCTGTAAACTCACCTGCTTTAAGTGATCCAGATCTGATTAATCGCTTGAGCACACGGTTTGGGGCGCAATGTGTGGTTGTTGGCATCGATAGCCAGACGGTTGAAGTAAATAACACAAAAGAATTTCGTGTATATCAATTCACCGGCGACCCATCACGCACGCGTGACAGCGCTCGACGCACACTGGATTGGGTTAACGAAGTACAGCAACGTGGTGCGGGAGAAATTGTGCTGAACTGCATGGCCAGCGATGGCGTGAAGAAGGGTTACGACATCACTCAATTGAAAGCAGTCAGAGAACAATGCAATGTGCCATTGATTGCTTCCGGCGGTGCAGGCAAACCAGAACACTTCAATGAAGTATTCAATACCGCGCATGTGGATGGCGCACTGGCAGCCAGTGTATTTCACAGCGGCAGTATTTTGATTCCGAATTTAAAAGCTTACTTGCGTGAGCAACACGTCGAGATTCGTCCATGAATAGTTCCGATACATCGACATTGAACTGGGACAAAGGTTCGGGTCTGCTGCCGGCCATCGTGCAAGATGCAATCAGCGGCAAAGTACTGATGCTGGGCTATATGAATCGCGAAGCATTGCAAGTAACACGCGATACGCAAAAGGTCACTTTCTTCAGCCGCAGTAAGCAACGCCTATGGACCAAGGGCGAAACTTCGGGTCATGTCTTGCAATTGATTTCAATCCATGTTGATTGTGATCAGGATACCTTGCTGATTACCGCCAATCCGGTTGGACCGACCTGCCACACTGGCACGGCCAGTTGTTTTGGTGATGATAACTTCACGGCGACAGAAAACTTTGCATTTCTGGCAAGACTCGAATCAATAATCTCACAACGCATCAGTGAAAAACCGGAAGGCAGTTATACCGCGCGCATCTGGGAAAAAGGCACGGCACGCATGGCGCAAAAAGTGGGTGAGGAAGGTGTGGAAGTCGCACTCGCTGCGGTTACGCAGGACAAGGAGCACCTGATATCGGAATCCGCCGATCTGGTCTTCCATCTCGCATTACTGTTAAAAGCTCAGCGACCTTTCGTTGCTGGATGTCGTGAAAGAACTCGAATTACGTCACGCGGCAAAATCTTAAGTGTTATTAATTGCAGCCGGGTCATTTTAATTTAATCGGCGCTGTTGCACGACAATTCACTTGGCGCTTGTCAATGTCATCGCTTTGTATGACACTCAGCTCCATTGGCGCTCGCCAGTGACGACAGGGAGAATTACATGCATTCGCATCCAAAGTTTAAAGTAGATACTTCATTTTCATTTGTTCAAGCCTTACTGCCCCTGAAATTAGTGTCAGCATTCCTCGTGATGGGCTGCATGCTTGCGGCGTGCGGCGGTGGTAGCACCAATACTGGCGGTAATAGCCTCCAAAACGGGAACGGCGGTGGCAGCAGCAGTAGTTCGGCCACAACCTATACTGCAGGTATCTTCAACGCTTCGTCCACGTATGCCAATCGGTGTGCATCACCGCGTAGTGGCACCGATCCCTACACCAACACTGCCTACCCGGATATGGCCGGTTCTGCTGCACTTGAAAATTTCTGGCTGCGCTCATGGACCCATGAACTGTATCTCTGGTACAGCGAAGTGCCTGATTAAACCCAAATAATTATGCGGACCCGGCAACAGATTACTTTCCATTGCTAAAGACTTCTGCACTGACACCATCAGGAAATCCCAAGGACAAGCCTGCATTTCATTTCACCTACAAGACTTCGGACTGGGAAGCACTGTCACAATCGGGCGTATCGGCAGGATACGGTGCTGAATTTGCAGTGATCAATAGTTTACCTCCCAGATTGGTTGTCGTGGCCTATGTTGATCCGAACACACCGGCTGCATCTCCGCCTGCTGCGTATTATGATAGACAAACGACGGAAACTCGGATGCCTGAATCGTAGCGATTTGCTTCTGAAAATTCTTATCCGATTCATTGATATTCTTGAAAAGATCCCGATCGATTAGCGTCTGCTGAAAGAGGCCGAGCGTTTGGGTGGCCCGTCGAACGAGAAGTAGCTCACTCTCGACTCGTTCATCAGCTGGTACATTCTCGGCTGGAGCACATTGCGCAGCATCTCGGCCCATCCGAAGAGGATAGTCGACCTTTCCGGGAAAGCGGAAGGCGGCTGCCTTTGCGTCCAGCAATAGGTGAACATCGCGCAGCCAATAGCGCATCAGCGCCAGACCGGTTTTCATCGGACCAATCAGAACGACCCCGACGATCTCGCCCGGCCAGCGGTAGCCAATCACGTCGAAGCCTTGCGTAAGCTTTTCGAACCACGGCTGGAACGTGTTCCAGTGAAGCATGTCGGCGTCCGTGTAGAGTCCGCCGTACTTTAGCAGGATAGTACAACGAAAGTAGTCCGCCTTGTGAGCCGAGAGCATTCCGTCGAAGGCCGGATGAAGAGGAAACTTCGACGCCGCGGCGAAAGTACGAAAAGAGCGATCGGTGACAAGTTCGACGTGCACAAAGTGATCATTGTGGCACTTGAGAGCCTCGATCGATAAATTTATATAAGCTGGCATTGGAATGTAGTCCCAGAAGACCCAAATGATGGGCTTCCGTCGAGAGTCGTACAGAGACCAGACGTGGCGTTGTAGACCATTTTGAGGTCGCCGAATTGGGGCGAACAGTCGGTGGGGTCGAGGGCGTCGATCCACGCATCGGTTATTGATTTTTCTTCCCCCTTCGAATATCGATTTTCGATTCGGATGACGATCGAGCTATCAAAGACGTAGTAGAAGCAGCTGCCGAAGAGAGAGCCGATGAGAAATGCGAGCATGAAGAGGGATCGTTTTGACCATTTCTCGCCGAAGGGCAATGAGACTTTTGCAGTCTCGATTAGTCGCGCGAGATAGCCGGTCATCGTTGTGCAGCGATTAGAAGACTGCACGGAGAATGCACGGAGGACTTCATAGCAAGCTAATTAGCCGAGCTCGGAGACCGAGACGGAGAGATGTTTGAGAATTCTCCACAATCGTTGCTAGGCGCCACCCGGCAACGGCGTCTGTCAGCGTCCATAGTACTTGAGAAGTGTCCTTCGCTCTCTGTTTGGGGGTCTTCCACAAAAGACGTTCTGCCCCGTGAGGAGGAAAATTCGTTCTTTGCAAACAAAACGATAATTTTCTCAATTTTTGCGCAGAAGAGGGAGTAAGAGTTTTCGACTTTTGTTTACGTATTTAATTGCAAGCCTCGATAATTCACACTTTATTGCAAGAACGCCAGAACGCCAGGAGCTTTCAAAGCAAACAAGATATATTAAAAGGGTGACCCGAAAAAGTCAGCAAAACGACTTTAGATAAGTTGGCCAAAAAATGGAGAAAAATATTTTTAATAACTCAAATAGTCGCTTTGCTAAAATCGCCAAAATTCAGTTTTTGAAGAAATTTATGCCCACTTTTAACACCCGAACGAAAAGAAGAAAATTTTGAAATGCTTTAAGCCTTACCAGTTGAAACGCACCGGCCTGCAAAGCATTGTCTGAGCGCGTTGCACCGGAAGCACATTTTAGTGATGAACGTCAATTTATTTACTTCCCTTGGGCGCAAAGCATTCAAAAGGCTAAAACCTGCGTAAAAAGTATTGAAAAGTAGATGCTTTGCAACTACATAATTAATTGCAGCACAAGCGACGCGCGTTTCTTTCACAAACGACATGTGATAGGGAACGTGTACGATGTCCCATTACTTCTAATTTATGCTTCCCCTTTCTGCGAAACTTTTCGGCTGTACGCTACAAACGCTTGCAAAGCAAAAAAAAAATAAAGAAAAACAACGTTACAAAAATTAGAGCTAATTAATTATAAACATCAAACAAAGTCACTCGAAATTACACTAAATGTAAGAAAAAAATATTGCGTTATCCTATTTTAGGGGGAATTACTTTGCCCTATTTAAATTGAGAAAAAATGAGGGAATAATATGACGGAAAAAATACAATAAGAAAGTAATATTGTGTTCAAGATAGCTGCAAGAGGAAGACAGTTTACCCCGAAACACCGAAAAATGGTACATAGTAAATTTACTCAAAAATAGATTTCCCTCTCTAAAATTGACAGCGAAATATTTTTCATAACTTAAATATATTCCCTAGCTAAAATATTTGGTTAAACTGAGTTACAACAAAGTAAATACGCAGCCTCCGCGAGATAAAAAGTTATTTTCTCACACAATACGACACAACCAAAATGTTATTTCAAACACATTTTAGACTGATTTTTGGATAAAAGGAAGTCTTAGACAATTTTGACAAATTTATTCCTACTTAGGCTTAGACCAAAAATTAGGCTTAGGTAAAAGTCACAAAAAATTCTCCCAGCTCTTATTTGACTCACTTGAACTCTTCATGTAAAACTACGTGGAATAGTAGCAATATAAATTTTTTAAACTGTTCAAATGCTATATCATTACGAGTTTATTCTTCAGTCTAGCAGACTTGGTTGTCAGAATAAAAAATTCCAGATTTTGAACCCCCCCCCTAATCCACTTTTGCTCCATGGATAGGTTCACCAAATTCAAAGCGTTACGGCATTTGTCCACTTTTGCCTGACCCCCCCCCCTCGGCTCGGACGTCTTTTATGGACGACCCCAAACAGCATCAAGCGAATAGTTTTGATATTTTCGTTGACGTTATCTAGTGTGACAGTTGCCCTCAGCCGGCGCGGAAATCCAGGCGACCTTCGCAACGTGTTACGGATCTGTGCGCTGTTGGCAGCGGACAAGCAAGACATGGTCGTAAAGGCGCTCTCCTGGGCTTTGCGCGAAATCGCAAAGAAGCATCCAGAGCAGGCCAAGACCTTTCTTGAAAAGCATAAGCATGCCTTGGCGGCACGTGTGGTGAGAGAGGTCAACAACAAATTAAAGACCGGCCTGAAAACCCCTCGTCGCCCGGCGCCGCATCAGATCTCGACCTCGCCTTCAAGGTAAAAGACGCAGGAGCCTTCCAGCTCGACACCACTCTCCGTGAGGCGGCAAATGACCTCGCCGCCGCGTGGAGAAGCCTGAAAGGCGCGAAACTCTTTTTTGTTGAGCTGCTGGGCCCAAAAGGGAGTGAGCATGCAATGCGCCGCACCGGTCACAGGATCTTCCGGGATGCCTTTGGCGGGGGCGAAGTAACGGCTAACAAAATCGTAGATACTGTCCCCGAGCGCGGTCACAATCAATCCACCTCGGTCCAAGCGTGCGATGGCAGCAATGTCGGGAGAAAGTTCACGTACCGCCTTCGCATTGGCCAGCAAAACCATGTAATTGAAGGTGTTCGCAAACACCGCCAAGGGAGCCGTGCCCAGCGCCTCAGCCAGCCCCAACGGCGCCGCAACCGGGTCCGCTGTCCTGGCTGGAAACTGCATCACGTAGCCGGAACCCGCGCGATTTACCATGAGCGGTCCGCTTGCCGAGTGAAAGACCACGCTGCCGCGCGCAGGCTCCAGCCTCTCCATCACCACGGCTGCGCTGGCCAACGTGGCGTGGCCGCAAAGCGGCACCTCCGCGGCAGGCGTGAACCAACGCAGAAGGTAGTCGCCGCCTTCAGGAACTAGAAATGCCGTTTCCGACAGGTTGTTCTCGGCGGCAATGGCCTGTAGCGTCGCGTCGCCCAAAAAACTTTTCAACGGCATCACCGCAGCGGGATTTCCCGCGAATCGGCGAGTGGTAAAAGCATCCAGCTGAAATATCCGCGTGCGCATAAGATGGATCCTGCGGTGACGATTCCCTTAATGAGTCCGCAACCTTTGGCTTCTATCATAAGGAAGTCTTGCTTCAGTTGTTTGCTGCCCACCGCAGTTGGTAAACTCGGAGAGTCCCGCCCGGTTTGAGAACCTCTACCGAACTTGCACTGCCCCTTGGGTCGATCTCTCCTTTGAAGCTACCCTTGCTATCGCGCCTGCGCCTTCGACTCCTGGCTCCCTCAATCGCCCTGATTGTGGCAGCCACGATGATCCCGGTAGCACTGCGGCATCCTTCCCTGAGGTACATCGACAACGCGTTCGAACCTCCCGATTTTGTAAACAACATCCTCATGTACATGCCTTTAGGGATCGCCCTGAGCGGTTCGTCGCTCCTGCGCACGTTCCTCTTCGGCTTTCTTTTGTCAAGCACTGCTGAACTACTGCAGCTGGGATACGTCGACCGTATCCCGTCAGGCTTTGATGTTGCGAGTAACACGCTCGGGGCCCTGGCCGGTTATCTGGTCGCGGTGATTTGGCTTCGGGCAACTGGGGTCGATCCGAAATCGCTGCGGATCCCGGCGCCGCTCGCGGCATCGGCAATTCTGGTTGCAATCGTCGGCACCATCATGCTGGTTGACCACCCGACAAGATCAGATTTCTCCAACTGGAGCCCGACCTTTCACCTGGCAATCGGGAACGAATTAACCGGTAACCGGCCGTGGGCTGGAACCATCTCAGAATTTCAAATCTATCCCTTTGCCATGCCTCCATCGCAGATCGACGATCTCGCTCGCCAAGCAGCTCATGCGGATAACGCTGCGCTGCCGATCGGCGGGCTGGTACCGCCGACGAATCCCCAGACCCGTTACGGCCATTCAATTCTTACCAGGGATGAGGAACTCAGCCTCTATGACGCGCTCGTCAGCCGGAACCAACTGACTCTCCTGGTTGCCCTACGGCCGAACAACGTCGACCAGGGTGGTGCTGCGCGCATCATCACCTATTCTCAAGATCCCGGCGAGCGTAACTTTACCCTGGGCCAGATCCATGACACGCTCACCTTCCGTTTGCGTACGCCCGCTTCTGGCTCGAACGGGACCAACCCCGCGCTTTACTCCAAACCTGTTCTCTCACCCAACCGCACAGCGTTCGTTGCGGCCGTCTACGACGGACGTATTTCCCGGCTGTACGTGGATGGCAAGCTTGTCGCGCATGCGGATCTGGGAGCAAGAAGACCTCGCTTGCCCAGGCGGTTTTTGTCCTGGCTTCCACGGGATCTGCCGCTACGTGAGATCGAGCTAGGCGCGTCCGAGAGTCTTCTGAGCGGATTATTCGCGCTGGGGATCTTTGCTTTGACTGGAGTTCCTCGCCGGCGGTCTACGCGTTTGTTGGTTGGCGCAGTGGCAGGGCTCGCGATTGGCGCAGCCGTCTGGATCTTTGGCGTATCCGAGCCACACCTGGGAGTCCGCATCCTGCTGGAGTGCGTGGCCGCCGGCGTGGTGGTTGCTGCTTCGGTTGAGAGCGAAACCGGCCAAGGCGAACTGGCCCCCGCGTTGCGGAGGCCAGCCTCAATTTAGAAGCGTGGCACGTCGGCAAGACGATTCCTGTTTTGGAAAGGAATCATCCAGCCGGGGTATTCAGGCGGAAGCGCGCTCACCTCGTCCAGCTTCTGCATCTCGTCTTCAGTCAGCTGGAGATCGACCGCGGACAGGTTCTGTTTTAGTTGATCGACACGCTTGGCCCCAATGATGATGGAGGTGACAAACGGTTTGGCGAGAATCCACGCCAGCGCAACCGTGGCGACGCTGGCCTCATGAGCCTTGGCGATGGGCTGAAGCACATCCAGGATGCGCCAGGTCCGCTCCTTATCCACGATGGGGAAATCAAAGGAGGAACGTCTTGAGTCCTCCGGCTTTTGATGCTCGCGGGAGAACTTGCCCGAAAGCAGGCCGCCGGCCAGAGGGCTCCAGACCAGTAGCCCGGTGCGCTGGTCTTCGAGCAGTGGCACAATCTCCCGTTCCAGATCACGGCCTGCGATAGAGTAATAGGCCTGCAGCGTGTCGAGTTTGGCAAGATTCTTTGCTTCGGAGATGCCATTGGCTTTCATGATCTGCCAGGCATACCAGTTGGAGCATCCGATGTAGCGAACTTTTCCCTGCGTCACCAAAGCATCCAGAGCGCGCATCGTTTCTTCAATAGGCGTGACCTGGTCGGCAGCATGAATTTGGTAGAGATCGATGTAGTCGGTTCTCAGCCGCTTGAGCGAGGCTTCCACCGCATCCATGATATGTCCCCGCGAAGCGCCCACGTCGTTACGTCCCGGACCTGTCCGCCCATAAGCCTTGGTCGCAATGACAATATCCTTACGAGCGATGCCCACGTTGGCGATCGCTTGGGCAAGAACCTTCTCCGACTCGCCATTGGTGTAGACATTCGCTGTGTCCACGAAGTTGATGCCCGCATCTACAGAGAACCGGACGAGTTCATCCGCAAGATCTTGCTCGACACCCGCAATCGATTTCCAAATGCCTTCGGCAGCGGCAAAAGTCATGGTACCGAGGCAAAGCTCGGAGACGAGAAGGCCCGTGTGGCCAAGAGTGTTGTATTTCATAGGCACCTTTTGTTTGGAGATGGGTCGTACAGCTTTTAGATGTTAGCCCCAGTCTGGCAGATTCGCGATTAACGGAGTGTTGACGGCGCGAACATCGAGGCGGAAACGCATGGCAGAGATTGCCATCGGCAAGCCAAGCACAACCGGGCCTCTTGCGACTATCCTGTTCCACTGGAGGCTTCATTATGACCATCGCCGAAACACTGCTGCAGGACTACGACGTCGAAGCAAAAAACACCCGCACTACGCTGGAGCGCATTCCCGCCCATCTTGCCGATTTCAAGCCGCATGAAAAATCGATGCCGATGGGCCGGCTGACCATGCATGTGGCCACGCTGCCCAGGTTTGCCACCACGATCCTCACGCTAGAGAAAATGGATCTGGCCAAAGAAAAATTTCCACCACTCGTCTTTGAATCCCCTGAAGCTGCCATGCGCACGTTTGATCAGGTCTCCTCCGAACTACGCGATACGCTTATGCGCCAATCCGATGCCGACCTCGAACGTAAGTGGACCATGTCCTTCGGAGATAAAATCATCGCGGATGCTCCGCGCTCGCTTCTCTTCCGCACCATGTATTTCAACCATCAGATTCATCACCGTGCCCAGCTCGGTGTTTATCTCCGGCTGAACAATCTTCCTGTACCTCCGCTCTATGGCCCCTCCGCCGACGACAGAATGGGCTTTTAATACGGAGTGCCTCTAGCTCTTAACCAATGACGGGCCCCACATCTCGCTGGTTTTTCGCGAGATGTGGGATGCCACTACTCCTTCCCTCTGACTCTCGGTTCACGCGACAAACTTAGCAGTCAACATCGGTGGAGCCCCACATCTCGCGAAAAACAAGCGAGATGTGGGCCCTCCCGTCGTTCGTTAAGAGGAGACGGACAGACCCCGAGGTCTCTCAGCGTGATAACGTGTGGGCGAGGATTATTCCATGCGTACACGCGTCTCCAGGCAATTTGCACTTGTGGCTTTGGCCTGCTGCTTAGCACAGCCTGTGGTGGCGCAGAATACGGCGTCAACTTCTGCGGAAGTCGAGCAGCACATCCAGCATGTCACCTCCGGCCTCATCGGCGGCGTGGTTATCAAGGGCGATGAGCACGCAACCCACACGCTCGCCGACAGAATGACGGACCTCAAGGTTCCCGGTGTAAGCATCGCGGTCATTCATCAGGGCAAGATCGAATGGGCACGGGGCTTTGGCGTGCGCAGCGTGGGTGGACCGCCCGTCACTGCCGATACCATGTTTCAGGCCGGTTCTATCAGCAAGCCCCTCGCTGCCATGGCGGCTCTGCACCTGGTACAGCAAGGAAAGCTTTCGCTCGACACCGACGTAAACACCTACCTCACCAGTTGGAAGTTTCCCAGCGATCCGGTTACGGCAGGCAAACCCATCACTCTCCGCGAGCTGTTGACACACACCGCCGGGACCACCGTGCACGGCTTCCCCGGATATGCGAGCAATGAGCCAGTCCCGACGTTGGTGCAGGTGCTCAACGGGGAAAAGCCCGCGAACACGCCGGCAATCCGTAGCGAAGCAGCGGCTGGAGTTAACTGGAAGTACTCTGGCGGCGGATACACGATCATGCAGCAAGTCCTCATCGACGTGACCAAGGAACCGTTTCCCAAGCTGCTGCATGATTCGGTGCTGGCGCCCATCGGGATGAGTCACAGCACCTATGAACAACCATTGCCCCAAGCGTTTCAAAGTTTCGCAGCTACGCCCTATCGCGACGACGGTAAACCTGTCGAAGGCGGCGCGCATACCTACCCCGAGATGGCGGCCGCCGGACTTTGGACAACACCGACCGATCTCGCTCACTACTCCATTGAGGTCGAGCAATCGTTGCAGGGTAAGGCCAACCATGTGCTCTCGGCAGAGATGACGCGCCAGATGCTAACGCCGGGGATCGGGCATTGGGGTCTCGGCCTGGCGATCGATGGGTCCGATGCCAACCCATACTTCTCCCATGGCGGTGCGAACGAGGGCTTCCGCAATATCTTTTTGGCCTACGAAAAGAGCGGCGACGGCGCTGTGGTGATGACCAGCGGAGACGCCGGCGGTCTGCTGGGCGACGAAGTCCTGCGCAGCATTGCGGTTGAATATGGGTGGCCGGACTACAAGCCGGTCGTCCGCACCGCCGTTCAAGTTGACCCCAAGATCCTGGCCCAATATGTCGGCTCCTTCGAATTGCAGAAGGGTTTCGATTTGGTGGTCACTCTGGAGGATGGACGGCTCATGACGCAGGCCACTGGCCAAGGAAAGATCCCAATCTATCCCGAATCCGAAACAAAGTTCTTCCCCACCGCTATCCCCGCGGAGATCGAATTCTTCAAGGACGACCAAGGAAAAGTGACGTACCTGATCCTGCATCAGAACGGGCACGAAATGAAGGCGCCGAAGAAGTAACAGCTGCCCTCCCAAGCAACTGTTCGTTTGCGAACAGCCTTTTCCAATTCCGGACACACCATCCCCGTCATCAATGAAGGAGCCTGAGAACACTGCGCTTGCAGGCTCCGGATTTGGTCAAAGAAGTGCTGCATTCTAGACACGGGATGGTGTGCGCCAGGGGGTTTTCGTGCAGGCTTTACTAAATGACTTAAGGGGAGCGTTACGCCAACTTCGCCAATCGCCAGGGGTGGCGCTGCTCGCAATTGTGACCCTCGCGCTCGGCATCGGCGCCAACACGGCGATCTTCACCATCATCGAAAGCGTCTTACTGCGGCCGCTGCCCTATGCGCAGGCGGATCGCCTCGTCTATATCGGTCTGGGAGACAAGCCGGGTTTCACTAGCACATCATGGCTCAACTATCGCGATATCCGTGACCAGTCAAAGCAATTGAAGGCGCTTGCGGCGTATTCCGAGGACGTAGCCGTAATCGAAAGCAGGGACGGTTCGCAAAGTGTCGTTGCCCCGCGTACCACGGCCAATCTATTTTCCATGCTGGGAGCACGGCCCTTGCTCGGCCGCGCTTTCACTGCGGATGAAGGTGAAATGGGCGGTCCGGAGGTTGTCCTACTCTCAGAAGGCCTCTGGCGGCGGAGCTTCCAGGCCGATCCGCAGATCGTCGGGAAGGCGGTGAAGATCAGCGGCAAGCCTCACACCGTGGTTGGAGTCATGCCCAACTCGTTCAACTTTCCTGAAAGCATGGGGCCGGAGATGCACACGGGCGTATGGCTGCCGCTCCGTCCTACGGGAGAGATGCTGAAAGACCGAGGCTACCACTTCACCAATGTCGTGGGCGAACTTCAGCCGGGAGTCAGCCTAATCCAGGCACAGCGCGAGCTCGATGCCATCGCTGCTCATATTCCCACCACGAAGGATGCCCAAAGCATCACATTTCGCGCCACATCCTACCAGGAAACGCTGACAGGGCCGGTGCGCCCAACACTTTTGGCGCTCTTTGCCGCTCTGATGCTGGTTCTGTTGATCGCCTGCGCGAATGTATCCAATCTCCTGATCGCCCGTTGCCTGGGGCGTCAGAAAGAGTTCGCAGTGCGCGCCGCCCTGGGGGCAAGCCGGCTGCGCCTGGTTCGGCAGCTTCTCTCAGAAGGAATGATTTTGTGCCTCGGCGGTTGCGGTGTCGGTCTTCTCCTCGCTCAACTCGCCATGCTCGCCCTGGGCAAACTGCCGCCCGGGACTATTCCTCGGGCCGATTCCATAGGCATTCATTGGACCATCCTGCTCACTCTTGCCGCCATCGCCATGGTTACCACCTTGTTGTCTTCTTTGCTGCCCGCGTTGCTGGTGGCACGGGCCAATCCACAAGGGGCATTGCAGGCGGCTTCTCGAGGTATTGGCTCTCGCGCCGTGAGCCGAAGGCTGAGCGGATGGCTGGTGGCGGGCGAAGTGGCGCTCTCTACCCTGCTGCTGGTAGGGACCGGGCTGCTCTTTCACACACTTTGGAATCTGCAACAGTCACGGCTAGGTTTTGATACGGCTCATCTAACAACTTTCCAGGCCATGCCGGCGGATGCGGCGGGCTTTTCTGCGATGGCGGTTTCACAAGACGCGGGACACGCGCCGCCGTCCGTCGCCACGGTCGCCTATCAGCCCGTTCTCGATCGCATCCGCCAGGTTCCCGGCGTGCAGAGTGCCGCGCTCACCACCGTTTCGCCCCTTTCCGGTATGGACATAGGGACAAGCTTCGCCGTGCTCGGGCGGGCGAAAGATCCGACGAATAAGCCGGAAGCTCGCATCTCCGCTGTCAGTGGAGACTACGCCCGCACCATGGGCACGTCGGTATTGCGCGGCCGCATGATCGGTGACGAGGATATGGCAACCGCTCCCTTTGTGGTGGTCATCAACGAATCGCTGGCCAAAAAGTACTTCGCGGGCCAAGACCCGCTGCAAAAACAAATTGACCTGGGCGGCAAAGACACCGGCATGATCAAGCCTTACACTATCGTCGGCGTTCTTGCCGACCAGGTGGACAGCAACGTCGGGGGTGCGGTCCAGCCGTTTATTTTGGTGCCTTACCAGCAGGTTCCCACCACCTCTCTCTTCTATCAGGCGCTGTTGGAGACCGTGGTCAGCTTTGTGGTGAAGACGCACGGCGATATTCCCGTCGCGGCAGAGATGCGCTCGGTCTTTCACCAGGCTGCTCCGGGCTTCGCTCTCGATGGGTTTCAAACCATGCAGCAGGCCGTAGAGAAAAACACCTTCAACCAGCGGTTGGGCTTGAATCTTGTCGGCTCATTCGCGGGGCTTGCGGTCGCCATGGTGATCGCCGGGTTATACGGCGTCTTATCGCAATTAGTGAGCTATCGCCACCGGGAGATTGGCGTCCGCATGGCACTGGGTGCAACCCGGAAAAGCGTGGCCCAGCTCGTCTTGCGCCAGGGTTCGATCCTGATTGGCGCAGGGCTTGGCGCCGGCCTTCTGCTATCGTTCGCCGCGGCTCGCCTGATCAAGAGCTTCTTGTACCAGGTGCAGCCGTTGGACATTTTGACTTATGTCGCCGTCGCTGTGACGCTCTCGGCAATTGGATTGATCGCCGCACTTATCCCCGCACGCAGGGCGGCGTACATCGAACCCATGCAGGCGCTGCGCATGGAATAGTCTCTACTTCACATCTCTTGACCAGATAGAGTTCGGAGAGCATCCGGATATAGCTGTAAACGTACGCCTTGCCGTCACCGCTGAAAAGAACGTGAGACATGTTGCACAAACCGGTGAGATCGCTAGGGTGAAATTCTCTTAGAAGTTGCCTCTCGCCACTGACTACATTCAAGCGATAAACCCTGACCGGCAGCTGCTTTACCTGGTAGGCGTACAAGAAGTGCGGGTCAGAGCTCCATTCAACCATCTCGTGCGGCAATAAGACCTGGAATGTCACGCGCGGGACCACCGTCCGATCCGGATAAAACTGGGCTACTCCTCCGGTGAGACTGTTGCCCACAATCAATTGCCCGTCCGGCGATACCGCACATCCACCAACGCCCTCGGGAGTAAGCGGGCTTGGGTGTGCCACCGTCAATGTTCTGAATGAAACAGCGAACGCCGTGCCCCGGCAGGTTCCCGGTAAACACGATCTGCTTGCTATCGGGCATCCAGTGGATCATGTGCCCATAGCGCTCGATGCCCCCCTTATCGATTCGCTTGACCGTTCCCGCACCCGTTGGCAGGAGCATGAGCTGCGAGTAGGACACATCCGTGGCCGCCCACTTGCCATCGGGAGACAGATCGCCCGCCATCCCTTCGCCCAGAGGAATCGGTGGGGATCCGCTGGTGCTGCGCATGGCCACGGTGTAGGTGGGTCCACCCTGCTCTCCCTGCTCGTCGAAGAGCAAGGTTTTGCCGTCGTGCGACAGATCGACCGGGAGAGACCAGTCTTCCCAGGAGAGATCCTGCTCCTTGGTTGCGCCCGGGCCGGCGCCGATCATGCCGGCACGGTTTTCATCGCGGGTTAACAACAGTCTCCCGTCGGGAGCGATGTCTTGCACCGTCACCCCGCCCAGTGCCTGGTAGGCCAGGCGTTGGCGGCCGTTCAGGTCAACCGCGTAGATGCGGCGTTCGAGGCCGGCACGAGTGGCCGAGAACCAAACCTCGTTTCCATTCGGGGACCATGCCAGTCCTTCTTCGCTTTCCCACCCGGTGGAGAGCACGCGTTTGTGCCCCGCAAGGTCGACGTATGAGACCACACCCTGGTCGTCGTCCTGCGAAGGATGGTCGAGAAAGGCAATCCCGTCCCCTTTGGGCGAGATACGGGGATGGCTAATCCACCCTGCTGTCTCATAAAGGACGTGGCCCAGGGGATATTCCAGCCGCCGCTTCTGTCCTGTGGCGTGAACCACAGCCAGGGTCTTGCCATCCGCGGACCAGTCTGCCCATTCGACATTCTCCGCGATCTGGCGAGGCGACCCCCCGGTCATAGGGACCTTACCCAGGGTCCCCTGGATGGTCATCATAAAAAGAGGATCGGGCGATTGCAGTACGGCCATTTCGCCGGCCGACGAAACCGCAAGCAAATGGGTTGCCGGCAACTCCATGTTTCGCGAGGTACCTATATTAAGGTCGGTAGAGAAGATCTCGATCGGCGCGCCGTCCCACGAAGCCGCATAGATCACATTGTGCCCATCGGGCGCAAATCGGGCGTTGTACACCGTGCCATGACGTACGGTCAGGCGCTGAAAGTCCTGCGATTGCTGCGGCGGCGCAGAGCGGTGGCCCAACCACATTCCCAATCCGAGCAGCGCGGCGACGACGGCGACAGCCAACAAAACAAGCAGCCGCGCGCTTATAGATGCTCTTGATCCCGGGCGGACGATCGCCGGGGGGCTGATTACCAGCCGGCTCAGCTTCCTTTACCGGCGCCTTCGGCGGAGCCACCTCTACCGGGGGTTCTTCCAACTTCCCGACAAAACGATACCCACGCCGGGGGACCGTTTCAATGAAGCAAGGATTGTCGGCGGTATCCCCCAAGGCGGTTCTCAGCTTGCCAATCGCAACATTGACTGCGTGATCAAAGTCTCCAAAGTTCTCCGACGGCCAAATCCGGGACTGCAACTCGTCCCGAGTCACCAGGACGCCCGGCTGCTCCAGCAGAATCTGCAGCACCTTAAACGGCTGGTCCTGGAGCTTGATCCGGCTCCCCGATTTACGAACCTCTCCTGCATGGAGATCCGCCTCGAAGGCCCCAAACCGGACCGTCCGGTGGCCGTTACGCCCGTTTGCTTCCCCGTTCCTGTGAGTCTCAAGCATCAGTATTAGTCTGCTTCCTCTCTACGCAAAAGAGTAATCAATTGTTCAACTATTTTGCGGGAGAGAAGGGTCACCGGCTCCTCTCCCATCCCTCTCCCGGTGCGTAACCCACGCTGTACCTATAAGCTACCGCCAGTGCATTGAGGTACCACCTGGCTCGATCGAGCATGGCTTCGAGGTGAGCCTTTATGCGCGATCGCTTCCGCTGGTTCGTTGCCCTCCTGGGTCTGGTGCTGGCTGGACAATCGTTTGCCATGGGAGAACAGGAAATCGGGCCGCGCCGCCCAGTGGAAGGGACGGTCAACTTCGATCTCTATCGAGGCTACCTGATGATCGCCCGGGGATCAGCCGGGACGGTGAAGGGTCTTACCTTCCTTCTGGATACCGGCGCCAGCTCCTCCGTCCTGGATCCGCAGCTGGCGCGCAAGCTACACCTGCAACGGCTCCCTGCCAGCATGTCGGTTCTGGGCGGCAGCGTCCAAGCGGAGAAGTCCGTCGCCCCGAGCTTGAACGTTGGACTGATGCAGAGGGAGAACGTCCCGGTATTAATTGAAGATTTGTCCTTCCTGCAGAAAGCCCTCCCGGTCCGGGTTGATGCAATCATCGGACTCGATGTCCTCGGCCAAACCGCCTTCGTGATTGATTACGCAGCACGCCAGATTCACCTTGGTCCCCTGCCAGCTTTGCCTGACGCAATTCCCTTGCACATGGCTGGTGGTCTGGCCATCCTTGACGCACAGGTGAACAATCTTCCAGCACGCCTGTTGCTGGATACCGGTGCGTCCTCCCTCTTCCTCTTTGCCAGAAGCACGCCGGGGGCCATTTCCGACGTGAGGGTCAGCGCCGTTCAGCAATCCTCCTCCACCATCGGGGAGTCGGAGCGCAAAGAAGTAAAGCTGCGCAGTTTGAGGCTGGGCGCGGCCGAGTTTGCCCAGGAACCGGCCTTCCTGGTCCCGGATGGCAGCAACGGCGGCCATCCGTTCGACGGATTGATTAGTCCGGCGGGGCTGGGCGTGAAGAGAGTCGCGATCGATCTTGCCCGCGGAGAAGCGGCTTTCAGCCGCTGAGCGGATCCTACCTTCCGCTGGTCTCGTTCCACAGGAAGGCCAGTTCGTCCGCTTGGTCTTCCACCAGTTGCGTCAACGACACCCCCGAGCTGTGCCCGCCTTTGAGGGAATAGTGCAACAGGACTGGACGGCCTCCCCCAGCAGCCGCCTGCATGCGGGCGGTCATCTTGCGCGCGTGCAGAGGGTCCACGCGGGTATCGCTGTCTCCGGTGAAGAACATGATCGCGGGATACTTCTCCCCCGGCTTCACGTTCTGGTACGGAGAGTATTTGACCAGGTAGAAGAAGTCCCTGGCCTTGTCCGTGCTCCCGTACTCGGTGGTCCACAGTCGGCCCATCTCGAAGTTCTGATAGCGCAGCATGTCGAGCAAGGGATAGCCGCACCAGATGGCGCCAAAGAGATCGGGCCGCTGCGTCATGGCTGCGCCCATAAGCAGGCCGCCGTTGGAACGCCCGCGGAGGGCGAACCGTTCGGGGACGGTGTAGTGGTTGGCGATTAGGTACTCGGCGGCGGCAAAGAAGTCGTCAAAGACGTTTTGCTTGTGCTCGAACATCGCCGCCTTGTGCCACGGCTCGCCATACTCATCTCCGCCGCGCAGGTTGGGGAGCGCGAAGAATCCGCCTTGTTCCATCCACCACGCGTACTCGGGTTCCCACTCGGGAAGCATAGGAACATCGAAGCCGCCATAGCCAGTCATCAAGAGCCGTGCGTGGCCGTTGCGCTCCAGGCCTTTCTTGCCGGCAATGAACATCGGGACCCGGGTGCCGTCTTTCGAGGTGTAGAAGACCTGGCTGACTTCATACTGCGAGGTGTCGAAGGGAATCTTGGGCGTCGCGAAAACTTCCGATTTTTCGCCCTTGGTGTCATAGCGAAAAATGGTTGGCGGTTGAATAAAGGATTCGAAGCTGTAAAAGCCTTCGTTCTCGTTGGGCTGACCATAAACTCCGGAGCTCGAGCCGATCCCCGGATAGTCGATGCTACCGATTGATTTGCCGTCCAGACTATAGATCGCCGTCTCGGTTTTGACATCGTGCAAGCGGGTGACGAAGAGTTTCCCACCGACAATGCTCGATCCGTCGATGACATCCTTACCCTCCGGTATAACGGTTTTCCATTCCTCGGGCTTGCCGCCGGGCACGGCCTCCACGATCCGCTTATTCGCCGCCTGGTAATCCGTCTCCAGAAAGAAGCGGTCGCCGATATCCAGGGCCCGCGTATGTGCCTCGATGCCGTAAACCAGCGGAACAAAATCGCTCGTAGGCTTTCGCAGATCCTTTACCAGGATGTCGTCTCGCGTGGACGGAACGCCGTGACCGATATTAAGCAGCAGATAGCGATCGTTATCGCTCACCCAGGCTTCGATGAGATCGATCTCGCCTAGCTTCTGGCCACGATATTCACCGCCAAAGATCTTGCCGTCGCTCTGTACGGGCGTGCCGAAGCGGTGAAAATAAACATTGGTGCCTTCGTGGGTGAAAACGGAATAGTAAATTCCTTTGTCATCCGGACCCAGGCTCACGCTGAAATAGCGAGCCGATGGCAACGCATCGGGCAGTTCCTTGCGGTCGCGCACATCGCATTACATGGACAGATTCCTCATCAGCGCCGCCCTGCCGCACGCCGTAGACCAGCAAGCTGCCATTTTTTGAAATATCGTCGATGCTCACGGAGGTATTCTGATCGGCGCTCAGCTTGGTGGCGTCGATCAGGCGATCGTCTGTGCCCTTCCAGCCCTCGCGCACATAGATCGAGCTCTGGTTCTCGCCCGCCAGGCGCTTCGCGAAGAAGTACTTCCCGCCGCGCAGCGCAGGCATGGAGTACTTATCGACACGTTCTAGCTCGGTCAGCTGTTGGGTGATTTCCGGGCGATCTTTCAGCTGCGACAGATAATGCTGCGTGTACTTATTCTGCTCGTCGATCCAGGCTCGCGTCTCCGGGCTCTTTGCATCCTCGAGCCAGCGGTAAGGATCTGCGATCTGCACGCTCTGATATTCATCGCTAACGGAGTGCGCTGGGGTCGGCGGAGGCGGAGGCAGCGTAACCCCATTCGCTCCGCGGATCGTCGCTGCCGGGTTCTGCGCGCAAAGCGCCAAGGCAAAGAACGCCGGTAGGGAAAACGCACTCCATTCCCTGCGCCAGAGAAAAGCTGCTTGCATGTCCAACTCCTTGCTAAGAAACACCTACCCTTGGACGAAGCATCATCCACAATTGTTCATGACAAGATCCCAGACAGGACTTGGCCCCCTCACAAAGGACGGGTGGCCCACATCTCGCTCGTTTTTCGCGAGATGTGGGATTCCACCGTCCTTCGTTAGAGGCCAGACCCAGCCGGCCAGACCCGCGCCTACGGCGTAGTCGTGAAATGGGCAGCGTTGGTGGCGGTCGAGCTGCCGCCTATGTAAACGGTATAGTCAGCCGGCTCGACAACCTGTTGAACCTTGGCGTTGAAGAAGGAAAGTTCGCCGAAGCCAAGTGGAAAGTGGACCGTCTGGGACTGGCCTGGGTCGAGCGTGACGCGGGTAAAGCCCTTGAGATTGCGTACTGGCTGCTCGGTGCTTGCGCCTCGAATACCGACATAGCACTGAACGATTTCGGTGGCACGGTGCTTGCCGGTATTGCTGACCGTGGCAGTTGCAACCACAGGCTGGTTCTTCTTATCGCGCATCAACGAAGCCGCACTTACGGATTCCGTGGAAAGCGAAACACCGGAATAACCGAAGGTCGAATAGGTAAGACCATGCCCGAACGGAAAGAGCGCGTCATTGGGCACGTCCAGATAGCGTGAGACGAACTTCATCTCAACGTAGGCGCCGGGGTGAGCCGGGTCGGCGTGCTGGATTGGGCGGCCAGTAGGAAGCTGGTTGTAGTAAAGCGGTTCCTGCCCCACAGCGCGCGGGAAACTCATGGTGAGCTTACCGCTCGGAGCCACATCGCCGAATAGGGTCTCGGCAATCGCGGGTCCGGTTTCGACACCAGGGAACCAGACTTCCATGATGGCGGGCACATGCTGAGCAGCCCAATCCAGCACCAGCGGCCGGCCGGAGAAAACGAGCAGAACGACGGGCTTGCCGGTGGCAACGACAGCCTCAAGCAACTGCTGTTGATTCCCGGGCAAGTCCAGGTGCGCGCGCGACGCGGCCTCGCCGCTCATGTCGCTCGATTCGCCAAGGGCGAGAATGGCAACATCGGAATTCTGCGCAGCGGCAACCGCTGCAGCGAACCCGAAGTCCGAAGTGCCGGAGATCTCAGTTCCCTTTGCGTATGTGAGGACCGCTCCGCTTTGCTGCGCTCGTTCCACCATGGTGGCGCGCAAGGTACGCACGTCGCCAAAATTATTGGCGCCAGACCAGGCGCCGACCATGTCGTTCGCATCGTCAGCCAGCGGGCCGATGAGGGCGATCCTCTTGTGCTCTTGTCCAGAGGTAGAAGCGGGCTCCTGAGGCGCGGGATTGTTCTGCAGCAGGACGAAGGACTCCTCCGCCGCCCGGCGCACAAGTGGGCGATGCTCGGCCACTGCTCCTGTTACCTCTGGGCCTTCGGTGAAGGGATGATCGAAGACGCCGAGAGCGAACTTGAGCCGCAAGACGCGGCGCACGGCTTCATCCACCACAGGCATGGGCACGCGTCCGGACTTGATTAGCGCCGGCAACTCCGCGTCGTAGTAGTGCGACATCATGTCGATATCGACGCCGGCAATAAGCGCCTTTTCGCTCGCCATGGCAGCATCAAGCGCAATGCCGTGATGCGTAAGTTCCATCACAGCCGTGTAGTCGGAGACAACGGGGCCGTCGAAGCCCCACTCGCCGCGCAGGATTGTCTGCAGTAGGAAAGGGTTGGCGGTCGCGGGCACACCATTGAGCGCGTTGAAGGAGGACATGACGGTGGCAGCCCCAGCCTCAACCGCTGCGTGATAGGGCGGCAGGTAGACCTGGCGAAGCAGCAGTTCGCTCATGTCCGTGGTGTTGTATTCGCGGCCGGCCTCGGCAGCACCGTAGGCGGCGAAGTGTTTCACGGATGCGGCGACGGAGTCCGGCGCGGAGAGATTGTCACCCTGGTAGCCGCGAATATAGGCACGAGCGATGGCGGAGCCCAGGTAGGGGTCTTCGCCCGCGCCCTCGGTGCAGCGACCCCATCGAGCATCGCGCGCGATGTCGACCATGGGTGAATAGACCCAGTCGACGCCGGCGGTGCGAGCCTCAACAGCAGCCATGTGCGCGAGGTCAGTGATCAGGGCGGGATCCCAGCTGGAGGCGGTGGCCAGCGGAACGGGGAAGATGGTGCGGAAACCGTGGATGACATCTGCGCCGAAAATCAGTGGAATATGCAGGCGGGAGTCGTCCACGGCGGCGTGCTGGAAATGGTTGGTAAGGCCCTGCCCGACCGTGTTGAGCATGGAGCCAAGTTCCCCTTTTTTCGCGAGCTCGTAGCTGTCGACTCCCCCAGGGGCCGGTGGATTCACGTTGAGAGCGGCAGTGGTCTTGCCGGTGGTGGGAGCCGGGTGCGCCTCCGTGGCGCTGTACTGGACCAGCTGACCTATTTTCTCGTCGACCGTCATCTGCTTGAGCAGTGCATCGACCTTGCGCTCGATCTGTGGGCTAGCGAGCTGCGCGTTGGAAGCCGCTACATGGGTCACCTGTCCGAGAGCCGGAGCGAATGCAAAGCAGAAAGAAAGACCGGCGAGCAGGGTAGATCGACAGTGGGTCATACGCGACTCCTCTAAGCTACTCTATCGTCCCCTGAGGCCGCTTGGAGGACATGCAGTCAGCGAAGATGCTAATCAATTTGGCGCTTTACGCAGCCAGGCGCGACTATACTGTTTGCGGAAAAACTCAGGCTTTGTCCCAGGGCACGACTGTACAGCCTCCCGAAAAGCTCGCGCTTTGTGTCAGGGCACGACTTTAGTCGGGCCGTAAAGAATGGACAAATGAGGGCTTTAGCCCCTGAGGTATTGCTTTTTTGTTCGGTGCAGACTGCTCCGCACCCACTATAGCGATGCTCCGCGATATTCCGATCAGGAAACGCGGCTGAAGAACCTGGTCCAGCATTTAACATAGGACCGCCGTCAAATCACATCCCAGGTAACCCGGGTTTCGGCCCAGTCGTGACCGAATCACTCACCGGGCGCAAGGCGGCGGCAATGATCATGTGCACTTTATTTGCCGGCAAAGGAAGAAAAGTTAGAACCAAAAAGCGCGAGCTGTAATCAAACGTTATTGAAAGTAAACTGGTTGGGGGATGCGAGATCGGTTTGACTAAATTAGCCCGTGGGATTTCTGCCCGGCCAGCCGGCATCACAACCGCATCCAAGACGGTCGCCACGACTGGTGCCTGCATCATGTGGGCCGGTTGGCCCTTGTATACCTCAAATCATGGGGTGCCGTTGTTTCGGGTATGATCCAGACCGGCCCTTGAGCTGGCGCCAGTTCAGCCAGCCATCCTGCGGCTGCCTTTATTTTGTTTTTGTAGTCAAACAGCCACGAACGACTGTTTATCGACCGCGCGAGTACCCGGGGTTCCTGTTATGTATCACCAGACAGCACCGCGTGTGCGGCTTTCATGAAGCGAAGCCGCATGAAGGTCATCAACACCACCAACCTCAACAGGAAACCCAGGGTATCGACGGATCTTGACTTGATGAGAGCGGCCAACTTTATGCGATTTGTTATCACCTGCGCGGTCTGTCTGTTATCTGTCAGCCCGGGCGTAGCACAAGAGAGCGCCACGTTGCTTCCAACCCCCGGCGCCCAGCAAACGGCGGTGGCGGCCGCAGCAATTCCGGACGCGCCTACACCCGCTCCCTTGCCGGAGGGACAACAAGACCCTTCCCCCGCGACAAGCTCCTCGTCCACCGCCGCGGCGAACTCGCAAGAACTGCAGCAGACCAAGCGGATCCTTTGGATCATGCCGAATTTTCGGGCCGTCAACGCCGGAGTAAAGCTACCTCCGCAGTCTGTGAAGGAGAAGCTGAAGACCGGCGCCTTGGATAGCTTCGACTACTCCTCGTTCATCTTCGTCGGCATCCAGGCGGGGATTAGCCAGGCCACAAGTGCGTATCCGGCATTTCGCCAAGGCGCCGCCGGATACGGCCGGTATTATTGGCACACCTTCGCAGACAACACGGATGAGAACCTCTGGGTAGAAGGCATTCTGCCGATTGTCCTGCATCAAGACAGCCGCTACTACACCCTCGGCCACGGCGGCTTTATCAAGCGCGGCTTCTATGCGGTGTCGCGAACGGTCATTACCCGCACGGATTCGGGACGGGAAACCTTTAATGCGTCTGAGATATTTGGGGCCGGTGCAGCAGCCGCCATCTCCTCCGCTTACTACCCTACCCAATACCGCACCTGGACAAAGATTGGACAGCGCTGGTTGACCAACGTTTTGCTGGATTTTGGCACCTTCGCAGCCAAGGAATTCTGGCCAGATGTCAACCACGCAATTTTCCATGAATCCGATTAATAAAACAACGCAGAGTGCCGGGTCGTGCGAGTGAACGAGCCGGCCGCAGGCCATGCCAAACGTAGTTGATTGATTCAAGATTCGATCGTTCACCCAACGATACAAGGTAGGCGTGACTCCGATGACCGAACGAAATCCGCAAGCCATGAAGCATGTCGTGATCGTAGGCGGCGGGTTCGCGGGCCTGAACTGCGCCCGCAAGCTAGCCTCGAACCCAAATGTCCGCATCACTCTGTTGGATAAGAACAACTACCATCAGTTTCAGCCACTGCTGTACCAGGTCGCAACCTCGACGCTCTCCCCCGACAATATCGCCTTCAATCTGCGCTTCACTCTCCTGCATCATCCCAACGTTGAGGTGAAGATGACGGAGGTGGTCTCCATCGATGTCAAATCGCGGACGGTCGAAACCACTCACGGTCAGCGATACCATGGGGACTATCTGGTGCTGGCTGCCGGCTCCCAGCCAAACTTTTTCGGTACACCGGGCGCACAGGAGAACAGCTATCCGCTGTACTCACTGCATGACGCGGAACGGTTACGTTCTCGGATTCTGGCCATGCTCGAGTCTGCGGAACGCGACCCTTCGCTCGCCGCCAAGGGAGCGCTGAATTCTGTCATCGTGGGCTGCGGCCCGACAGGCACGGAAATGGCAGGCGCCCTGGGGGATATGTTGCAACTATCGCTCAAGAAGAAACGAGAGGATCGGGCCTACAAGGATATCGATGCCAAATATGTGCAGATTTTCCTGGTGGATGGGGGCCACGCCGTACTAAGTGCCTTTTCCCCCGCATCGCAGGAATATGCCGCCAAAATGCTCGCGGAACGAGGCGTGCAAGTGCTCCTGAATACCAGAGTCAAAGAAATCGGGAGTGGGCATGTGCTGCTTTCAGATGGCACCCATATCCCCACGCACACGGTGATTTGGGCCGGAGGTCTTAAGGCTGCATCTCTATCTGACAATCTGGGAATGCCCCCGGGGCACGGCGGCCGTATAGACGTTGCGGCAGACCTCTCGGTCCCCGGACGGACGGGCGTCTACGCCTTGGGAGACTTCGCCAATATTGCCGGCAAAGATGGCTCGCCGCTGCCTCAACTGGCATCGGTCGCAGAGCAGTCCGGCAAGTGGTGCGGCAAAAATATTTTGCTGGAAATCGCGGGAAAACCGAAAACCCCGTTCCATTATTTGGACAAGGGAATCATGGCTATCATCGGACGCAACTCCGGCGTAGCCGAAGTCGGAGAGCATCGACTTCAGGTGCACGGTCCAATCGCTTTCGCCGCGTGGCTTGGCGTGCACGCAGCTCTGCTCTCCTCCACCCGCGCAAGAATCGAAGCCTTTATGGAATGGGCTTGGGAATACTTTGGAGGGTCGCGCGGCGACGCTGTTCTCGACCGCAGAGAAGAATTTCCAAGCGACTGGAACGACGTCGAGAAGAGCCATGCTGAGGAGCCTCAACCGCAAGAGGCCGTCAAAGGATAGGGGCACTCCTGTGGCGAACCGGCGAATCCGCCGATAGCCCTTGTTCCACGACTATTCCCCGCGCAATGCTTGCATGGGATCAATGGACGCAGCGCGGAGCGCCGGTAGCATGGAGGCAGTCAGGGCCAGCAGCAGGACGCCCATTGCAGCCAAGGTCAGCACGAGCGGATCAAACGGGCTCACTCCGAAGAGCAAAGAACGCAGCAGGGTAGAATCAGCCGCAGCGCCCGCAAGCCCAAGAATGCAGCCGAAGGCGGCCAACTTCGCACCGGATACCAGAATCAGGCGCATGATTTCAGACCTCTGCGAACCCAGCGCCATGCGAATGGCCATCTCCTGCACCCGCGCCGCAACCGAGAAGGCGATGACGCTGTAGATGCCGAGCACCGCCAGCAATACGGCAGCAAAGGCAAAACTGCTGATCAAGACGGTGTTGAACCGGCGCGGTGCTTCGCTCTCAGAGACAGCCTGCTCCATGGTCTGCACTTGCGTCAGTGGCAGTTGCCGATCGATCGATGCCACGGTAGCGCGCAGTGCGTTCTCCATCTGTTCCGCGGGCAACGCCGAGCGCAACACAATAAAGCCGCCATTGCCATTCAGATCAGTAGGCGAGGCAAGCGCGCCAATCGCCTCTTCCGCCTGGTCCACCACTTCGTAGTACTCATCCTTGGTTGTTTCGTCAGGGGAAGATAGCTTAACGTCCGCCACCTCTCCAACGATCGTCAGCCACGGGGTCTTCATCGCCGGAATACCAACGCGCAACCGCTTACCGATCGGATCCTGATTGGGCCAGTAGTGCTGCGCGAGCGCCCGATTCACGATCAGAACCAACTGTGCGCCCGCCTTGTCCGCGTCGGTGAAGTAACGCCCGCGCAGCAGCGGAATTCCCATCGCACTGAAGTAGTCGCCGGTTACCTGCGCAACGTTGGCCAGGTTCATGTTCGCACCCTTCGGCGGTGTATAACCCTCGACCACGAAACCCTGGTTATTGTTGTTGCCGGAATCGGGCAGGAGGCTGGTGAGGCCCACGCTCGTAGCGCCGGGCAACTGCCTGAGGCGGCGCAGCAGCTCGTTGTTGAAGGCGTCAACGGACGGCTGCGTCGCGTACTGCTTTTGCGGCAGCGAATAGGCTGCGGTGGTCACGTGTTCCGGCCGAAATCCGAGATCGACCGAGCGCATCTTTTCAAAGCTGCGCAGCAGCAACCCCGAGGCGGTCAACAGAACCAGCGCAATCGCAATCTCTGTCACCACCAGCGTGGAGCGCAGACGTGCGTGACCTCCGCCCGCGGAACCGCTGCGGCCGCCTTCCTTCAGGGTGCCGTTGACGTTGGTGCGCAGAGCGGCAAACGCCGGAGCCAACCCGCAAAGCAGTCCTGTGCCCACCGCAAGCAGCAGCGAAAACCCCACCACGTTCCAATTCAGCGAGATTTCACTGATGCGGGGCAGGCTTTGCGGCAGCAAACTCTTGCCTACGCGCAGCGCCAGCGCGGCAAGCGTTAACCCGACACACCGCCGCTCACGCTCAAGACCAGGCTCTCAAGCATCGCCTGGCGCAGCAGGGCTCTCGCGCTCGCGCCCAGCGCCTGCCGTACGGCAATTTCTCTCTGCCTGCGGATCGCACGCACCAGCATCAGCCCCGCCAAGTTGAAGCAGGCGATCAAAAGCACCACCGCCACCGCCAGGAAGAGCGTCTGCAGCAGCGGACGCGACTGCTCAACCGTTTCCTCCTGCAGCGGACGCACCATGGAACTGATACGCAGGCTTGCCATATCCGCCGGATAGTTGCGCATAATCTCCTGCGCCACGCGCTGTGCGTCGCTCTGCGCTTGCGCTGGAGAGATGCCGGGCTTTAGACGCCCGACCATCCGGTAGCCCCAGCTGCCCGCGGCCGTCGATGAGAGCTCTTGCGGAGTAAAGCTCATGGGAACCCACAGCTCCATGCGGTTTAGCTGCCCCGCGACGAGCGGAAATTCGAAGTTCCGCGGCATCACGCCGATGACGAGATAAGGCTTGCGATCGAGCAGGATCTTGCTGCCCAAAATCTGCTTATCCCCGTGGAAGCGTTCCTGCCATGTGGTATAGCTCAGAACCGCGACCTGCTGGCTGTGCTCGGCTTCCTCCGCGGTGAAGACTCGGCCCAGCAGCGGTGCCACTCCGAGCGCGGAGAGAACCCCGGCAGTCAAGCGCGAGGCGCTCACTTGGGCGGGCTCGCCGGCGCCGGAAAGCTCATAGCCCGCGAATTGATAGCCTCCAAGTGCTGCAAAGGAGTGGGTATCGCGCGTATACGCGCGAATATCCGGCGCGGTGACCCCCGCTTCGCCGTTGCCGCCCACGTCCACCCCCTGAAGGCGATCCGACAACTCCATCAGGCGATCGGGATTCGGAAACGGCAGCGGCCGCAGCAGAACCCCTTCCACGATGGAGAAAATCGCAGTCGTCGCCCCAATGCCGAACGCCAGCATCAACACCGCCGTGACGGTGAACCCTGGTGACTTGCGCAGTTGGCGAAACGCGAATTTGAGATCGGGAAACAACGTCTGCATAGGGCTCCTCGTAGTCCGTATACGAAGCAGCTGCACTTCCGGTTCCACATTGCCCTTGCAGGAAACAGATCATTTCAGCGGGTTCGGCTCGATTCATCGAAGAATTGCCGTTCCGAAGTGTTCAGAGGTGCGCAAACAGTGTCCGCAAATGAACACCAGCGCCCTCATCGAGCTCGGTCACTTGGCGGCGGGCTCGATGTCCATCGCTTTGATCAATCCGCCCTCGAATGTGTAGACATGTGCGACCTCGCCGTCGTTCAGAACATTGCCCGATAGATCCCTGACAATCTGGTGTACGCGAACGGAGATTCTGCCATCGTCTTTGTGTTCGAAAGAAATGGGGACAACGTCCGGATCGACCACCGCCCACTGGCGGCTCCAATAAGAGCGCACCTGGTCACGGCCACTGACGCGGCCGCCCTCCCACCCGTTTGGCCAATCTACCGCGGGATGCATGGCGGCCAGCACGGTATCCGTATCTCGCCGGTTGAAAGCTTTATAGATCCGCGCGAGCGATTTCTCCTGGTCATACATTTGGCTGTTCATTCCCTCATTTGTCCCTAATCACCTTTTCAAAATTGAGCGCTAAAAGCGCCATAAGCGCTATAAGCCCCCTTTTAGCTCTCCCAAGCCCTGTTTCCGTGAGAAGAAACGCCGCGAAAGGCGCAAGGAGCCCCTCTGCGTTTTTTGAACGCTATGTACGCGTGCGATCGTGTGCTGCTGTGTACATAGATTAGATACATCGCTGGAGCAATTCGGGTACTGCCTGGAGAGAAAATTATTCTTCATTGGCTGGGCCCGTTCGAGAACCCACGGACCGCGAGCGAGATGGGCAATCCTATGCAGAGTATATGCACAGCCAATCCGATCATGACGGCCATCGGTGAGTGTGGAAGTTTAAAAGGCACGGCCGACAACGGAACCACCACCGCATTCATAAACAAGTAAATGGCTATGCCATAGAGCAGTCCACCAACGATAGGCCGCTCAAAGAGGAACCTCAGCTTCCGGCTCGCCATGTAATAGACAGTTGCAGCGCCAAAGGCAATCAGGAAATGCGACCCAAGGCCCAGGGCCTCGGATGCTAAACCGTCGCGAAAAGAAGACTCCCCCAGAAAACCGCTAGCGACCGCTTGCAGGACGACGACTGGGCTCCGGCCATGAAGACCGCTGTCCACGAAAGCAGCCGTGATGTCCAGGGTTCCGGCTATCACACCGCCCAAAAGGATTCCCTGATACGCTTTCGATCGTTGCGATCGCTGCAGCGAGAGTTGCGTAGATGTTGCAGAAGTTGTTGTCATAAACCGCTCTCCGTTCAGATAAGGAATACTCCTGATCAGAATCGACCCTCGGCTCCTGGCGAGGAAGCGGAGTTTGACCAACTGGTCCAATGGATTGATGAAGAGGCCCGGAGGCCATCAAAACGGGTTGGCGGCCAAGGCTCTCAACTTCTCCGAATAGCTTCGCCCGGATTGCAGCCGTACGCCGTCTTGCAAGGTGACCAGGTACTCTCCGTGCGCCGCTGGCTGCAGCGCTTTGATTCGCTTCACATTAACCATGGTGGAACGGTGGATGCGCAGGAAGATCTCCGGATCGAGCGATTTCTCCAGGGTGTTCATGGTCACATGAAGCAGGCGGCTCGCTTTCCCGGCGTGAAGTTCCACATAGTTTTCCGCAGCTCCCAGCCAATCCACCTCTTCAACATCGACAAAGATGGTTTTTCCTGCCGACCTTACGGCTAGCCGCTTCATATAACGGCGAGGGAAGGCGATCGTCTCCAGCAAGGAGAGAATGCGCCGGTTGGTGCCCCCGGTGGGATCTGAGTAGAGGCGAGTTTTGGCCCGCGCTAGCGCCTTGAGAAACCGCTCTTCGGTCACCGGCTTTAGCAAGTAATCAATCGCATTGATCTCGAATGCTTCGATCGCATAACGGTCATGCGCGGTGACAAACACCACCGCGGGCATGCGTTCCATGCCCACTTCCTGCATGACAGCAAAGCCGTTCATCTCCGGCATCTGTACATCCAGAAAAACAAGATCCGGCCTTGTATTGTGAATCGATGCAACCGCTTCCCAGCCATCTTTTGCTTCCTCAATCGCCGAAACCTCCGGATCGAGCGCCAGCAGCATGCGCAGGCCTTCGCGGGCCAGCGGCTCGTCGTCGACAATGAGCGTTTTAAAAGGCATCGACCTCGGTCATCTCCGGTTGCGCATTTTCGAGTGCGGCATGGAAAGGAAGCATCATGGTTACCGCTGCCCCGCCCCCTTCCGCGTTCTGCAGCGTTAACCTGGCGGCGCTGCCGTAAAGCTGTTCCAGGCGCGCTCGCGTGTTCGCCAGGCCAATTCCCTTCTCGTTACAATCGCTTTGCCGCGGCAAGCCAGGACCATCATCCTCCACTCGAATTTCGAGCGTATCGCCTACTCGCCGGGCGCTGATCGCGACTCGCCCGGCAGAAGCCGCTTGCGCCAATCCCGTGGCGTATGGCGTTCTCCACGATCGGCTGCAAGGCGAACTGGGGCACTGCAGCATCGTGAACCGCAACGTCCGCGGAGATATCGATGCGGAGGCGGTCCGCGAAGCGCACCTGTTCAATGGACAGATAGAGTTTCAGGTAATGCAGTTCACGGCGTAGCGGAACTTCCTGCGCCTCCACATCTTCCAGCACGCAGCGCAGCAGGTCACTCAGATGCGAAAGCATCTCTTCCGCGGCCCGGCCATTCTGCTGCCGCACCAGGACCATGATGGCGTTCAGCGTATTGAAGAGAAAGTGCGGCTGCAGTTGCATTTTCATCGCGCTTAACTGCGCGCTCACCAGTTGGGTTCGAAGTTCGGACGCACGCAGCTCCAGGTCCAACGCCTGTTGCGTACGTTCCTGATACCAGCGGTAGTACAGAATTCCTTGCTGTACACCCAGTACCGCCCAGTAGGTGAGTATGCCGCCCTGCAATCCCCTGGCGAGCAAGAACGGAAAGGTGTTGCGGAATGACTTAATCTGCATGGGAAAAATTCCCAGGTGGGGATAGATCGCACTTTCCATGGTGATTTCAAATACAGAAAACACAGCGCTCAACAGCAAATGAAGACCGGCTCGTGGGAGCCAGTTGCCCCGCTCCAGGGGAAATCGGCGGCCGAGCCATAGCATGAGAGGAGTTAGAAACGCCCAGATGTAGACATCCACCAGCCAGGCAAGCAAGTAGTACCACCACGGGGTTCGGTCCTGTCCAAGCAACCTTTGCGTGAGGTTTTCACTGTAGTAAAAGAGTCCCACCAAGCTCCAAAGCCCAAAATAGAGCGGCCAATGCCGCAAGTCACGCAGGAGCGAACTGTCGTGCGCGTGGTCCGTTGCAGGAGCGGCATCGCGGAACTGAGAATCGGGAGTCATTGCTGTCTTTCGCACTCTCTTCCAGGGCTATCGAACACGAGGAGGGCTCGGGTCGATCGCCGATGACCAGGCTTGTGATGGCCACCGGGAGCGGCCAATGGCTAAGACGGCAAGTGTAGCAAGTCTCATGGAAGCTGTGAACCGCAGCCGGCGATGGGAGAGTCAGCCCCCACAAATTTCCTCCACCGGTCCGGCGGCCAACCGAACGGCATGGAAAACGGGGTTTCAGGTCCCTGCATGCCACAACCGGTGCACGTCACTGGAAGTGAAGCACTACAATTTCTGAATTCGATCCGAATCGCAGCGGCGGTCCCCACGTTCCCGCTCCGCTTGAGGTGAAAACCTGCATCTTCCCGATCCGGCTCAAGCCATAGACAAATTGGCGGTAAATCCGCCGCGCCATCCAACTCCAGGGTATGAATTGCCCAAGGTGCGTATGCCCGGATAGCTGCAGCGAAACGCCTGCGGCCTCCGCAATTTCCGGATGGTCTGGCGCATGCGTCAATAGAATGCTCGCCCGATTGCGATCCAAGTCGATGCCTTGCAGCACCGAAGTAAAATGCCGCCCTTGCGCTGCGTTGCGGTACGGCACACCAAGAATCTGCAAGCCGTCCACTTCCACCTTCTCATTGCTGAGCACGCGCACCCCGGCTGCCGCAATGGCATGCAGATATTTGCTGTCATCCCCAAACTGCTCGTGGTTTCCTGCAACAAAATACACGCCCTGGGGCGCCACGAGTTCGGCCAACGGCTCCGCTGCTCGCCCGGCATCGATGGCCGTGCCGTCATACAAATCGCCGGCAATAAAAATCGCGTCCGGCTCTTCCTTCAAAATCTTCGCCACCATCCGTCGTAGAAAGCTGCCGTTTCGGACATGGCCCAAGTGCAAGTCGCTTATGAGCGCCACCCTCCGCCCGAGCCACGCCGGCGGCAAGTTCGCGAGCCGCACCGTGGTTCGAGTGATGCGCGTCCAGCCGGCGTTGAAAACTCCGTAGAGGCCAGCCAATACTGCTGCGCCGAACAGCCATTCCACCATCCGATGGAAGCTCACGTCCAGCCCACCCATCCGCGCAGCTGCGAAAGCTATCCATGCGAAAACAGCGGCGAAGAAGAGGAACGTCAAGAACCCCAACCAAACCGCGGCAATCCTGTAGAACACGCGCACCGCGGCGTTGGTATAGCGGAAGGCCAGGAGCGAAGCGGCAACAAAGCTCACCGACAAAAAGCCGAGAACCAGCCTGATCCACGACGTCCCGGGGATATCGCTTCCCGCAGGCGAAAATATCCACGTCTCATAGACAAGAAAATGCGCCAGAAAAAGCACGGTCTGCAGAGTGACGATGAGACCGATCAAGCCCTTTTGTACCCGCATGACACGTTAGATTCCCCAATATGCCATTCGGATGGAAATTAGCCGACGCTAGCCATTTCACGCCGTAGAACCCGCATCTCGCGACAAAGTACGGCACCGCGCCATGACAAGCGTTGTAGTCTGCTTAGCATGGGCGATGGTGCCTCTCGTCCAGGCGCAATAACAAGCAAATGACTGCGTTGGCTCGCCTCAAATTCGTGATCCTCGGCTGGGCTGGCGCTTCTGTGTTTTTTACAGCCGTTCTCGAAATCAGCGAACTTGGCCATAAACCCCTGGGATTTGCCCTCTATTCCAACGCCGTGCATTTTGCCCTTTGGACATTTACTCTGCCGATTTTTGTGCGGAGTATTCGGCGCTTTCCGCTGCGGGAACCAAAACGAATCCGGAATGCAGGGATCTTTCTGATCCTGATCGCAGTGCTGGCGATGCTTGTCAACTTCACGCACTGGGCCATCGTTTACCCGACCTACTTCCCAAATCGCTCGTCTCTCTCCACGTTTCGGACCATGCTGGGGTCCGATCTGTTCTGGTTTTTGCCCAACGAAATTCTGATTGGCATCGTAATGGTGACCGCAATCGAAGGCTGGCAAGTGCTCAAGGATCTTCAGGCTGAAAGAATGCGCGCGATGGATTTGGAGCGCCAGCTCGCAGTTTCCCGCCTGGAAGCACTTCGCATGCAACTTCACCCGCATTTTCTTTTTAATACACTTCACACCGTTGCAGGTCTGACCGTCGAAGATCCGGCCACCGCGCGACGAATGGTGATTGCGCTTGGAGATCTTCTGCGCAGTACGCTCAAGGACAATGCCAACCGGATGCGAACACTCGCCGATGAACTGGAATACTCGGATCTGTACCTTGGCATCGAAAAGCTCCGGCTCGGAGACCGGTTGTTGCTCAACTATGAGATTGAGCCCGCGGCCACAAGGGCCCTGGTACCCCAGTTTCTCTTGCAGCCTCTCTTCGAGAACGCAATACGCCACGGCGCTTCGCGCCTGACCGGTCCCTGCGAGATTTGTTTTTGCGCATCCTGCAAATCAGGAACCCTCCATATCATGATCCGCAACGATGGCCCCCAATGCGCCCCTGGTTCTGCGCTGCCGCGCTTCGGCGTGGGGCTTACCAATACGATCGACCGTCTGCAGATTCACTATGGAGGCCGTCAAACATTTGTTTATTCCGATCGGCCGCAAGGCGGAGTCCAGATCGATATTTCCCTTCCTTACAGCGAAGCCGGCGATCACTCTGGTGCGACTGGCTCGATACCAGAGCCCCTGACAGCGGTGGATGGCAATGATCGGGCCAGGGCAACCGCTCCTACAATCGGGTACACCTGAAAGCGGGGTTAAGATCGAGGAGTCATGCGGAACGGATCAGGGCCCACCTTTGCAACGGCGGGAACGGCAGCTCGCGTCCTCATTGTTGAGGACGAAGCGCATGCGCGTCATTATCTGCGCGAACTGCTCGAGGGCGATCCTCACGTGGAAGTCGTTGGAGAAAGCTCGAATGGCGCTCAGGGAGCTCAGCAAATCCGGGAGCTGTCGCCGGATATCGTGTTTGTAGATATTCAGATGCCTGGCCTCGATGGGTTTGGAATGATTCATGAGCTCGCCGGATCCAGACCGCCCCTCTTTGTCTTCGTAACCAGTTACAGCGAGTACGCAGTGAGAGCCTTCGAAATCGACGCCGTTGACTACCTCTGCAAGCCATTCGATAAAGAGCGCCTTTCGACATCGATTGAGCGAGCGATTCGCAGGTTGCACTCCGCTGCCTCAAGCCCCGCCGGCAGTCCATGGCTTACTCGGCTCTCGATAAAAGATGATGAACGCATCCTGTTCGTGCCCGTGGATGAAATCCTCTGGATTGAAGCGGCCAACAAATATGTCGTTATCTACACACCGGCTGGATCGCATATTTCACGGCAGACGATTCAGGGCCTCGAAGACCAGCTCAACCCAAGGGAATTCGTGCGCACCCACAGATCTACGCTGGTGCGTAAAGCCGCGGTGCGGGGTCTCCATCCTCTCTTTCATGGGGACTACATTGTGAAGCTTGTGAACGGCGCCGAAGTTACATTGAGCCGTAGTTTTCGAGGGCTCGTTTTTTCGTGAAATGAGCCGCTAGAGCATTTCCCAGTTACTGAACTTGAATGAATCCACCTCGCGCCCATAAACAGGCGTTTCACTCCTAACGGGAAGCGGACCTCGTCTTCATTCACCTAGCTTGAGAGATCAAGTTGATGAACTGGAGACGAAATGAACAAGCGATCATTCGGAGCCGTGCTTCTCGTGGGGTTCCTCGTTTCCGGCACGGCGGCCGCACAGCAGTCCTGCCCGCGAGGGATGCACATCGACGGCGTGATTAGCGATCCAACCGGGGCGGTCATCCCCGGAGCACACGTGCAGGCCGGCGCCGGAGCAACGGTGGTGACCGATGCAACCGGTCACTACGCATTCGCATGCGTACCCTCGACCTCAACCACAATTACGGCAGATGCCGACGGATTCGCCCCAGCCACCGCCCGCGCACACGCCCATGCAGACGGCGCTGCGCATATTAACCTGCGGCTTACTGTGGCGCCCGTGCAGACGGATGTAGAGGTACAAGGAAATACAGGCCTGGCAGACGGCCACAGCGCAAGCAGCGCTGTGCTGGGGACGGAAGAAGTGCAACGGCTTTCAGATGATCCAGATGATTTTCGTCGCGAGTTGCAGGCTCTCGCTGCAGGCGGGGGCGGCGCTTCCGGGAATGCTCTCGTGACGGTCGATGGATTTCAAAACGGTAGCACACCCCCGCCGAAGAGCTCCATCGCCTCCATCCGCGTGAACCCCGACTTGTTCTCTTCCGAATATCAGACAGTGCCCTGGCTGGGCGCGAGGATTGAGATTACAACCAAGCCAGGCGCCGGGCCGTGGCATGGAGCCATCTTCTTTGCCGACAGTGCCAGCCCTTTCAACGCTACGGATCCGTTGTCAGTAACGGCAACGCCCGCAAGCAAGCAGCGGTACGGTTTCGAACTCGGTGGGCCGATCACGCAGAAAAGAAGCGACGTCTTTCTGGCGTTGGAAAAGCGCGATATCGACGAGTTCAATGTCGTCGATGCGGTGACATTGAATTCAGACGCAGTTCCCATCCCCGTGCAACAATCCATACCCGCTCCGCAGCGGCTGTGGATCGGGTCAGCGCGCGCCGATTGGCAAATCAAAGCCAACGATCTGGCGACCGTTTCCTTCGCCTTCAATGTCAACAACCTCGGGAATCAGGGCGCGGGCGGCCTGGTCCTCGCGGAAGCCGGTTATAACAGCCTGTCCAGCGAATATGATCTGCGCCTGCTGAATACCCAGACCTTTGGCGCCAATCTGTTGCATGAGACGCGAATCGGCTACACCTGGAAACGTACCGCGCAGTCCCCTCTCTCGACGGAGCCTTCCCTGCAGGTAGCCGGCTATTTTGTTGGTGGTGGGTCATCCGCCGGAGACCTCGACAACCGGGAACGCGATCTCGAAGCAGACGATGACGTAATCCTCAGTCACGGCCGCCATACCTGGAAATTTGGCGTGCAGACTCTTGGGGTATTTGAACATGTCTACGATCCGGACACGTTCAACGGCGCATTCGTCTTTGGCGGGGGAAGTGCGCCTGTGCTCGATGCGAACAACAATCCTGCTGGCGAAACAACGACCATCAGCGCGATGGAACAGTACCGTCGCGCGGTTCTGAATCTCCCTGGCGCGACGCCGACGACCTTTCAGCGAAATAGGGGAAATCCGCTGGTTCCCTTCACTCAATGGCGGCTCGCGCTGTACGCGCAAGATGGTGCGAAGCTGAACGATCACTTCACCTTGAATTCGGGCTTCCGCTATCAGTTTCAAACCGCACCCAGCAGTTTTGCGAACTTCTCGCCTCGAGTCGGCTTGAGTTGGTCGCTAGACAAGAAATCGACATGGGTGATTCACCTGCGTGCAGGCCTGTTTTCGAGCGCGGTGGATCCGGGCTATGCCATGCAAGTGGATCGGTTGACTGGAATTCGGCAACAGGAGGAGACAACCTATGCGCCAAGTTTCCAGAATCCGCAAGCGCCTGTTGCCGGTTCGATCCGCGTGAGCACACTCTACCGGTTCCCGAAGACCTTCAGGCAAATACCCTCCTTCGGGACTCAGTTCGCAGTGGAGCATGAATTTTTGCATCATTGGCATGCGGAGGGTGACTTGAACTATGGCGCGAACTG
The DNA here is from genome assembly GCA_963793525.1 of uncultured Acidobacteriaceae bacterium. Classification (GTDB taxonomy): domain Bacteria; phylum Acidobacteriota; class Terriglobia; order Terriglobales; family Acidobacteriaceae; genus PALSA-350. The sequence continues at coordinate 96,426 of CAWCAZ010000016.1, read as the reverse complement.
GGATCAGATCCGGGTAGCAAACAGCAACGCGCCAATGGTTGCAAGCAGCATAGGCATTGCGCCCGCTCCAATCGCGGCTCTGCTTGCTCCGAGGCCGATTGCACCGAACCAGAATATCTTTCTCTACCAGAAGGTTGCCCATATGCGCGGCAGATTCCTGGTGTTATCTCTGGGGCAGAGCGATTACAAGCGATTCGGCGTCTCTGCGTTCTATGTGCACATGACAGGCGTCCGATCCGACGGAGGTTTCCGCGGTGAGGATACATCAGGGGCGGCCACTCCGCAGTCGAGCTACAGCGAACAGGGCGAGTCGTCGCGGGTGGATTGGCAAACTTCCGGCCTCTTCGGCCTGATGGGCAATGTAAAGCTGCCGTTGAAACTAGAGCTTTCGAGCGAACTCTTCGCCAGCAGTGGCACGCCCTACAACATCACAACAGGCACGGATGCGAATGGCGATGGCAACTTCAATGACCGGCCTTCCTATGCTTCCGGGCCGGGCGCGGGGGTTTACAGCACGCAATTTGGCATGCTCACCATCAACACGGTGAATGGCAATGTCCAACGGAACATAGGCACCATACCCAGCACGGTGCATCTCGACACGAACTTGAGCCGTTCGTTCACCCTCCCTGGCGACAAAGACCACCCGCGCACGTTTACATTCAATGCGCGAAGCGCCAATTTGCTAAATCACACCAATGTCACCGCGGTAAACACCATACTTTCTTCCGGGACGGTGGGGCGCCCGGTTGCAGCCGAAACCGCTCGCCGAATCGAGTTGGGCGCACGATTCACCTTCTGATTGGAACCGGCATCCTTATCGGTGGTTTATTCACATCGTCAGCACGACGCGAAACTCCGCTTTGCCGCTCATCATGCGGGCATAGGCTTCGCCGGCCTTTTCCAGGGGATAGGTTTCGATCATGGCGCGCACCCCGCGTAGCTCGGCAAAGCGGAGGGCGTCATCCGAATCCGCCGGCGTCACCCCTGCCCATCCTTGAATGGTCTTACCACCCCTGATGAGCTGAACTGGGGCCACCTCGATAGGATCGGTGTCTACGCCGATCAGGAGAAGCTTGCCGTTCGGACCCAAACCGCCAATCAGTTCGGTCATTGCCTTGGAGTCCGGCGCGGTCGCGATAATCACTCTTGCGCCGCCTAATTTTTGTAGTTCCTCAGCCGGGTTCTTCACTTTGCTGTCGATATACACATCGGCGCCCAGTTTCCGTGCCAGCGATTCGATTTGCGCACCGCGCCCAACGGCAGCCACCTTGTAGCCAAACTTGTTGGCGAATTGAATTCCGAGGTGGCCGAGTCCACCGACCCCCTGCACCGCGACCAGGTCGCCAGGCAGTGCGCCCGCACGCCGCAGGGCGTTGTAGGTCGCGCTTCCAGCGCACATCAGCGGCGCCGCATCGACGTCGCTGAGGCTTTCCGGAATCGAAACCAATGCCTCGACCGGAGCCAACATGTACTCCTGATAGCCGCCGTCATAACTGAGACCGGGGTTCTTCTCATTGCGGCAGAGTCGAAAATCTCCACGCCGGCATTCGGGACAAGTACCGTCATGGCCGCCATGCCAGCCAACACCAACGCGCTGGCCTGTTCGCCATTCCGTTACTCCAATCCCTACCGCATCCACCACGCCGGCCACTTCATGGCCCGGAACACGCGGATAGGGGATTCCTGGCCGGCGGCCCTCGATGATGATCGCATCGCTGTGGCACACACCACATGCCTGGACCTTAATGCGCACCTCTCCCGGGCCCGGATCGGAAACCTGGAGCTCAACGATTTCAAGACCGGCCCCAGGCCCGCTTACCTGAGCGGCTTTCATGGTTGCTACTGCAACTGCAGTTGTCATAAATTTCCTATCTCTCGTTTGAGTGGATGGCTGCGTGACGAGCCGGATACGACCAGTCACGAACGGCCTAAAATGCATTCTGTATCCAGAGGCCCAACTACCCTAAACCACCCTACCCACAGTCAAGCGGCTTTGCGCGCCAGAAGGCCCAAGAGGTTCTGTGCCGCGAGGGTTGAGGAAGCAGGATTCTGGCCGGTGATGAGACGGCCGTCAACCACAGAAAACGGCTGCCAGTTGGCAACCTTCTCGAAGATGGCTCCTAGCCGTAACAGCTCGTCCTCTACCAGGAACGGCACAACATGGGTCAGTTGCACTTGTTCTTCTTCGCCATTCGTGAAACCTGTCACGTGTTTGCCTTTCACAAGCGGAGCCCCTTTGTACGTCACGCGATGAAGGACGCCTGGGGAGTGACAAACCAAAGCGATTGGTTTGCCGGAATTGTAAAAAGACTCGATCAAAGCGATGGAGTCAGCGCTTTCAGCGATATCCCACATGGGGCCATGTCCGCCGACATAGAAGATCGTGTCGAAATCCTCAGACTTCATATCGGCGAGCTTTGCCGTATGCGCCAGGTCGTTCTGCGCGGTCTTGTCCTGCTTGAAGCGAGCCATCGCAGGAGTCTGATTCTCCGGCAGATCGCTCTTGGGATCTACCGGTGGTTGTCCGCCCTTGGGCGATGCGAGCGTCAGTTGCACGCCGGCGTCGCGGAAAACATAGTAGGGCGCGGCAAATTCCTCCAGCCAGAAGCCGGTCTTTCGCCCAGTATTTCCTAGTTGATCGTGGGATGTAAGTACCATCAGGATTTTCATGTTGGTCTCCTTTGTTTTAATGCTGCTCTCGATGCATCCGCATCATTGCGTCTTCATGAAAGCAAACGGGAGCGGAGCGGAACAATTAGACGATGGTATCGACCAATACCTTTGTATCGGTGTTCTGTTGCAGGTTGGCGCCGAAATCCGGGCTGATACGAAAGTATGGCCGATACCATTGTCCAATTGCGTGGCCGATTGTCTTCTGACTGAATCAATGTATGACAAGCGGCTGACTTCCAGCTCCGCTTCAATCAACCGGTTCAGAGACAAACGAATACGAAGGAGAGTCCGATGGCAACTATGATCACACATACAAACACCGCACAGATTCGCGTAGCCAGGCGGTCACAAACCTATTGGCGGGTCACGATCGACAATCCGCCGATCAACGTTATGGGACCAGAGATGGTCAGGCAGTTCCAGGAAGTGATTGATGATCTCGAGGCAGACAAGCACGTCAGGGTCGTAGTCTTTGACAGCGCGGTCGACGACTACTTTCTGAACCACTCCGACTTTCTGGCGAGACTGGAGGATTTGACCGCAATGCCGGCCGGCCCTACAGGCTTGCCGCCGTGGCCGGATTTTCTCGCGCGACTGCCCCGCGCGGCAGTCGTCTCCATCGCCCTCATCCGCGGCCGGGCGACCGGCAATGGCAGCGAGCTTGCGCTGGCATGCGACATGAGTTTCGCCAGCCGGGAAAAGGCCATCCTCTCGCAATGGGAGGTGGGCGTGGGGATGGTGGCCGGCGGCGGCCCCATGGCGCGGCTGCCTCAACTGATTGGGCGAAACCGCGCTCTGGAAGTGCTGTTGAGCTCGGAGGACCTCAGCGCAGAGCAAGCCGAGGCCTACGGTTACGTTAACCGCGCCCTGCCCGACGCCGATCTGGACACGTTCGTAGAGGCGCTCGCGACCCGGATCGCCGGGTTCGACAAATGGGCGATCGCTAACACCAAGCGCCTGGTCAACACCAGCCTTCCACCCGACGTCGAGCTCGGCGCCGGTTGGGATGCGTGCATCGCTTCGCTTGGGCGGCCCGCCGCGCAGGAGGGGATCAAAGCGCTGATAGCACGCGGCTTCCACAAGCCCGGGGATGCAGAGAATCGGCTCGGATACTACCTGGGGCAACTTGCGCGGTAGGTCCTTGCCTGATGCGGCCAAATCGGTTTGTGGGGAGCCATCACAAAACAAAGGGGAGATTGGTATGCGAAACCAAGAAACCGTAGTCGTGACGGGCGCCTCGCAAGGGATCGGAGCGGCTATCGTCCGGGTATTCCTGAATCGCGGCTATCGAGTTGTAGCGACATCGCGAAGTATGTACGAAAGCGGGTTTTGCCCCCTCACCGGACCTGGCGGTTGTCGACGGAGACATCGGCTACGCAGCGACGGCCGAGAACGTCGCGCAGACGGCTGTAGCCAGGTTCGGCTCAATCGACCATGTAGTCAATAATGCTGGAATCTTCTCGGTCAAGCCTTTCACGGAGTATACGGCTGACGAATTCCGTAGTTTCGTCTCGACCAATCTTGAAGGATTTATCTTCATTACCCAGCTGGCGGTTAAGCAGATGCTGACGCAAAGTACCGGCGGCAGCGTTACTGCATCACAGCATCCCTGGCGAAAACCCGATTGCAGGTGTTCCTGCGTCAATCCCGATGATGACCAAAGGAGGACTTGAGGCGCTTACTCTCAGTCTCTCCAGCGAATACGCGAAAAATGGTATTCGCTTCAATGCAGTAGCCCCGGGTGTTGTCGATACTCCGATCCTTAAAACGCCTCAAAGGATTTTATAAAGAGCCTTTCGCCGATGGGCACGATCGCCGAGGCGAACGAAATCGCCGAAGCTGTTCTTTTTCTGACGGAGGCTCGTCACATAACCGGAGAGGTGCTGCACGTGGACGGCGGTTCGCACGTGGGGCGGTGGTAGGCGGTAAAGGGTGATGGCGGCGCGGTATGGATCGCGGGCCGGCACCCCCTGATAACGATAACTAACAGCTACGGAGGATCGCAATGCAAGAACAGTCCGTCAGTGGGCCCGCAGCGTGGAATAAGACTCGTGTCTCTTCCATCCTGGGAGTTAACTACCCGATCATTCAGGGTCCTTTGGGTGGCCTTTCGACGCAGAGATTGACGGCGACGGTCTCGAATTTTGGCGGCCTGGGCTCCTTTGGGGCGCATAGCCTCGGCCCTTCTGCGATCAAAGACGTCATCGCTGAGATTCGTGAACTTACTGCCAAGCCTTTCGCAATGAATCTGTGGGTATCGACGGAAGATGAGGGTGCACGCGCTTCCGGCAAGGACGAATTCGCGCGAAGCCTTGCGCACGTGGCAGGACATATCGAAGCATTGGGCGCACCTCTGCCGGACTATAAGCCTTATGTCCCGGTCAAGTTCGAAGACCAGGTTCGCGTCCTGCTCGATGCAAAGGTACCTGCCTTCAGCTTCATCGCCGGAGTCCCGCCGAAGGAGATCCTGGACGAATGCCGTAGCCAGGGAATACTTACCATCGGAACCGCGACAACAGCGGCCGAAGCGATGGTTCTGGATCAGGCAGGAGTCAACGTCATCGTCGCTTCTGGCTTTGAAGCGGGCGGCCATCGCGGCTCTTTCCTGCTGCCGGCCGAGGATTCCCTTACCGGAACATTTTCGCTTACTCCCCAGGTCGTAGATGCTGTTTCGGCACCGGTAGTGGCCGCCGGAGGCATCGCCGATGCGCGCGGCATCGTCGCCGCTTTTGCCCTGGGAGCTGAAGGCGTGCAAATGGGCACGGCTTTTCTGGCGAGTGAAGACTCCGGCGCAAGTGTCCATCATCGCAATGTGCTACTGAGTGGAAAAGCTAAGAGAACTTCGTTGACCAAGGGCTTTACTGGACGGCTCGCTCGCGGAGTTCATAACCAGTTGATCGAGGAACTAAATCGCCCTGGAGTGGAGATTCTTCCCTATCCACTGCAGCGCATGCTGGTGAGAAACCTCGCCATCCCGGCGGAGACGAGCCGGCAAATTGGAGTTGCTCCAACTGTGGGCAGGACAGAGTGCAAGCCTTGTCCGGGAAAGTGATGCGAAGACGCTGCTGGAGACATTGATATCCGAGGTCGGTGCTGTTGCCGGTCCGGTTCTTGATTGGAATCGCGAACGTCGACAGCAAGGGATGACGTTAAACCCGAATTACCTGAATTAATTGGAGGGAACCATGGCTCTTTCAGCTGAATACGACTCTCGGGTGGCAGTGTCTTTGCAAACCGACAATGATGTGAGTGGAAGCGGTGGTTACACTACCTCGCTCGGTGACCAGCACCTTGTACTTGCCGCGCGTTCAGGTTGGCGGTCAGCCTTCAATGAACTCTGGAATCTTTACTCGCGGCGAGTCTACAGTACGGTTTTCAACATTACCAAGAACAGGCAAGACGCGGAGGACGCGCTGCAGGATTCCTTCTTTCGCGCATTTCTGGCGCTTGAGAGTTTTGAAGGCCGGTCGAGCTTTTATTCCTGGGTGACGCGTATTGCCATCAACTCTGCCTTAGGGATGCTGCGCAAGCGTCGCTGCCGCCCGGAGAGTTCACACGCCCCAACGTTTGAACATGAAGACGAGCGCCTTCCGATGGAGATCATCGACCTGGCTCCAGGTCCTGAGCAAATATGTGACCAGGAACAGAGATGCGCACGACTTATGCAGGCGATCGAGAGACTCCCCACGAACCTGCAGGAGATCGTCCAGAAGCGGTTGACAGAGGATTGCTCGCTGAAAGAAGTCGCCTCCCGGCTTAACATCTCTGTGCCGGCTGCTAAGTCGAGGCTTCATCGGGCGCGTACGCGGCATAGGTTTGTCGGCTATCGCCCGCTAGGGGCCGAGAGCCCACAGACCCCGGTCCGTTCGCATCAAGACAGGCTGTTCTCACAATTTTAAAGAAGAACTAACTCGAGCTGCCGCCCGCAAATCGCCCTCTGTGCAGCGGGCCATAACGGGGTCGGCCAATGTCAGCCGGCCCTAGAGCGGATATAGCCTGGCCAGTTTTGGGATACAATTAGCCCTCACGATCCTTGGCGTTGCAACTTCTTTTTACATTAGACTGGGTTCCCCACAGTCCCGTCAGGCATTGGATCGTTGCTTTGTTTTTCCGGGCCGCACAATTCGGGTGAAAACTCACCGGCTTAGCGCGTTGCACGATACCGTAGGAGGAAAAAGGCCGTGAAGAGCGCGACAGCACCCATTTCTCTTGCCGGCTCCCGGCTGGGCGAAACGCGTCATGTCTGCGCGTTTTTCAACAACGACGAGGAAGAATATCGCATCCTGCTGCCCTTCATAAAGGACGGGTTAACATCTGGCGACAAAGCCATTCACGTCCTAAACCCGGAGCAACGTCAGGACCATCTTGAACGGCTGACTGCCGCAGGCATCGACCCGGACGCCGCGCAGGAAAGCGGGCAACTCGAGCTTCGGACCAACAGCGAAGTCTACCTTCCAGATGGCCGGTTCGATCAGGACCGGATGCTGGAGGTGTTTGAACAGCTGGCCAGCGGAAACGCCCAGGGAGGATTTCCTCTGAGCCGGATTTGCTGTCGAATGGACTGGGCGGTTGAAGATCGATCCCATGTCGATGACGTAATTGAGTTCGAGTCGCGCGTAAACGACGTATGGGCCCGGCATGACGATGCGGTCATCTGTACTTACCATCTCGGCCGTTTTGGCGGTGACGCGGTGATTGACATCATGCGCACTCACCCCATGGTTATCATTGGCGGCATCCTTCAGCAGAATCCCTTCTTTGTACCGCCGGATGAGTTCCTGAGAGAATTTCGCCAACGGCGAGCTGGCCGGCATAGTTCGCCTGCAACGGCCTGAGATATGGATGAGCAAACCGGAGATCCTGCAGAGGAAATCAAGCACCTTCGGCACTGCGTTAATGATCTGATCAGCGTCCTCACTCTTCCTGCCATGTGGAGCGGCGGAGAGCCATCCCAGATTGTTCATACGTTGCTTGACGCGTTGCTGCGTATGCTTCAGCTCGATCTGATCTATATACGGTTGAAGGAAACGGGCGGCCGTGCGCCAATCGAGATGGTCCGGTTCGCTCCATCGCAAAACCGCATAGTTCAGGCGCACGAGCTCGGCAAGACACTTGAATCCTGCTTGGGGCTGGCCCGTCAGGAATGGCCTCCGCTGATGCGGGTCCCTGTGGGAGACCGAGACATCTCGGTTGTGCCCCTGGGACTAGGACTGCAGGGCGAAATTGGAGTAATCGTCGCTGGGTCAGAGCGGGCGGATTTTCCGCAGCAAACCGAGAAGCTGATTCTGAGCGTAGCCGCGAACCAGGCGTCCATCGGCTTGCAGGAGGCGCGGCTGCGAAGCGAACAGAAGCAGGTCGCGACAGAACTCGATCTGCGCGTCGCGCAACGAACTACAGAACTCGGCGCCGCCAACGACGACTTGCGAAAGGAAATTGCCGACCGCAAGCACGCCGAGGAAGATCTGAGAAGCAGCGAAGAAAAGCATCGCGTGATTGTGGAAGCAGCCCACGACGCAGTAATCAGCATGGATGAAAGGGGCAATATCCTCCTCGCTAATCCTGCCACGAGGCGAATCTTTGGCTATGATCCGCTCGAGATCGTGGGTAAGCCGATGACCATACTCATGCCCCAAGCGATGCGCAAGCTGCATGAAAACGGGTTCAAACGATATCTGGCTACAGGAAAGCGGCATCTCGACTGGCAAGGCGTCGAACTTACGGCTCTACGCAAGGATGGCCAGGAGTTCGCGGTAGAAGTCTCGTTTGGCGAACTAACGAGCGACGGGCATAAAGTATTTACCGGGTTTATCCGCGATATCAGTGAAAGAAAACAGGCCGAAGATCAGCTGCGAGCAAGCGAGCGCAATCTGCAGATGACACAAGCGGAGCTGGTGCGGGTTTCAAGGCTCACGACCATGGGCGAGCTGGCGGCATCGATAGCGCATGAAGTAAATCAACCCTTGACCGCGGTCATCAATAACGCCAGCGCATGCCTCAGACTGCTCGCGAATCGTAATCTGGAACCTGAGGTTCTGCGTCGCGCTCTCGAAGGAATCGTTGCCGATGGTGCCCGTGCGAGCTCCGTTTTAGCGCGAATTCGCGCATTCATAAAGAAGGAGCCGGCGGAAAAGACACCGTTGGACATAAATGAAGTGATTCAGGAGGTGCTAGTTCTGGCTGGCCGCGAGCTCGTTGAAAATCAAGTCTTGCTTGACCACCAACTGACAACAGATCTACCGTTCGTGGTGGCGGATCGCGTTCAGTTGCAGCAGGTCCTGCTAAATTTGATCATGAACAGCATCGAAGCCTTAACCGCTGTGACCAATCGACCTCGTCTGCTCTCGGTGCAATCGCGAATCGACGAAAGTGGGGACCTGCTTGTCGCGGTGAGCGATTCCGGCACGGGCTTTGATTTAGAGGTGGACCACGTTTTCACTCCCTTTGTTACCACGAAAGCGAAAGGCATGGGAATGGGTTTGTCGATCAGTCGCTCACTTATTGAAAATCATGGCGGCCGGCTCTGGGCTACGCGGAATTCCCCCAACGGCGCGGTATTTTCGTTCACGCTGCCGTCGACTGTCGTGAGCCCCTCATGACCGGTGCTCCAGTTGTTTTTGTCGTCGACGATGATGCGTCGGTACGGTCTTCACTGAAGTTCCTCTTGAGCACCGTGGGGCTGCATGTGGAAAGCTTCGACTCGGCGGATACGTTTCTGCGCAAGAATCCACCCGATGCGCCCGGCTGCCTTGTGCTGGATGTCAGGCTGCCGGGATTGAGTGGACTCGATTTTCAACGCGAGCTGGCCACCAGGAAGATTCATATTCCGATCGTCTTTCTCACTGGCCATGGCGACATCCCGATGAGTGTTCGCGCCATGAAAGCTGGAGCAGTTGAATTCCTGACCAAGCCCTTCCGTGATCAGGATCTGCTGGATGCTGTTCGCATCGCACTGGAGCGAGACCGCACCAGACGTGAAGAGGAAAAGGAAGTAATGACCCTCAAAGGGCGCTTCGACTCATTGACTGCGCGCGAGCGTGAGGTAATTTCCATGGTTGTGTCGGGCATGCTCAATAAGCAGATCGCGGACCAACTTGGAACCGCGGAGAGCACCGTGAAGGTTCAGCGCAGCCGGGCCTTGGAAAAGATGCACGCAGAATCCATGGTCGACCTGATACGAATGATGGAGAAGCTGAAGGGTCCCTCCGGGGCTCTGCGATAAACGAAAGTTTATCCGCATAGTACTTTTTAAGACGCTGGATATCCAAACATCCAATAGATTCCTTGCTTACCCGCGAATAGCTTTGTTCTAGTCCCGGAGTTTAAAGGTGACAAGGAATCTAATCTCGGTAGTTGACGACGATGAGTCGATCCGTCGCACGACGACGTTTCTCATCGAGTCGTTCGGTTTTCGAGCGGCTGCCTTTGAATCTGCCGAGAGTTTTTTGAAGTCCGTCCAACTGCACGATACTTCATGTCTGCTGGTTGACGTTCAGATGCCGGGCATGGACGGGCTCCAGCTGCAAAGTGAGCTTGCTGCCGCAGGCTTCGGCATTCCCATTGTCTTCATTACCGCATATGACAATAAAGACGCGCGCCGGCAAGCGATGCAAGCCGGTGCCGTCGCATTTTTGGGCAAGCCCTTTAACGACGAGGAGCTGCTGCAAGCCGTCCGTTTAGCCTTGCGAGGAGAACACGCGGCGACAAAGACTCTGATCTCAGTGATTGACGACGATGAGTCCATCCGCCGGACCACCACGCTACTGATCGAATCTTTCGGTTTTCGAGCGGCAGCGTTCGCTTCTGCCGAAAGTTTTTTGAAGTCCGGCCATGTGCACGATACTTCCTGTCTGATCCTGGACGTACGGATGCCGGGCATGAATGGGCTGGAACTTCAGAGCGAGCTCGCGGCTGCAGGTTACGGCATTCCGGTTATTTTCATCACCGCTTATGACGATAAAGAATCTCGTGGGCGAGCGATGCAGGCCGGTGCGGTTGCATTCCTGGACAAGCCTTTTAACGACGAGCAATTACTCCAAACCGTTCGGTCGGCCTTAATCGCACCTGACAGCAGTGGGAAAGCCACGTAACTATGGAGTCCAAAACGTGGATACATCAATGAAATTCACCTGCAACACGCCTCCGGTCCCTCGCGAACCGAAGAACGTTCGCTCAAACGAAACCCTGCTTCCAGTTAGAGAGGCAGGAGTGATAGCCACGGGAGTGTATCGCTATGAGCTTAGCGCGCGTGATTAGCCATGAACTGGGGCCTCTATACATATCGAACGCAGAGCCGATCGTGTTTGTAGTCGACAACGATATCTCTGTGCGCGAATCACTCAAATCGCTCATTAACTGTGGCGGCTGGCACTCAGAGACTTTTGCCTCCGCTCATGCATTTCTCGCCAGGCCGCGGCCCGCTCTTCCCAGCTGCCTGGTGCTCAACGCTTCCCTTCCAGACCTCAATGGTTTAGACCTGCAAAAGCGGGTTGCTGTCGAACGCGCCAGCACGCCGATCATATTCATCACCGATCAGCCTGATGTATACACGTCGGTGCAAGCTATGAAAGCTGGAGCTGTCGAATTCCTGATTAGACCATTCGACGATGCCATTCTTTTGTGTGCGATCCAGGAGTGTCTCAAGCGGAGCTGCGCTGCTCTTATCCGCGAGGCGGAGATACGCGCACTCCGTAGCGCCTATGCACGGCTCAGCCTTCGCGAACGGCAAGTCATGGCCCTGGTTGTATCTGGCCTGTTGAATAAACAAGTTGGCGCCAAGCTCGGAATCAGCGAGATAACAGTGAAGGCGCACCGAGGCCAGGTAATGCAAAAAATGAAGGCCGAATCTTTTGCCGACCTGGTGAGAATAGCCATGAAGCTCCGTTCAGAGCACGCTGTCTACGCATCGCGTTCCGATGAAGTCCGCGTCGAGTTGCAAGAGAACTTGCAACCTTATTACGATAGATTGGCTTCAGAGCAAGCCGTGTCGGTGAGGCACCCACGGACAAGCTGCGAAATATGCGGAAAGCCGTGCAGCGAGGATGGGACATTTTTGGGAGGCTCTCACGGCACAAGTTGTTAGTGACGTCGATGGATTCCTATTCGTCCCGCCTTTCACCGTCCACAAGCAGAGTAACGACGCACCAACATAAGCAGCGTGCTGGACAATTGCCATCCCTTCGAGGAACTAGAAATGCACACAAAAGGGACTAGCGCTGTGGATTGCAAACGATTAGATATGTTATAACCCTCGAAGTTCTTCGGTAGTATTCAGAAGTGACTCCGATTCGCATTGAGCTGCTGGGCACATTGCGCTTCACATTCGGGCAGAGTCTGATCACATCGGTCAACACGAACCGTATGCGATCGCTGCTGGCGTTGCTTGTGCTGCACAGCGAATCGATGCAATCCCGTGAGCAACTCGCGTCCCTTCTTTGGCCTGAGTCGACGGATGCTCAGGCCCGCACCAACCTGCGCCAGTTGCTCCACAATCTTCGCCGGGCACTCCCTGTCGAGTGCTCTCTGCTTGTGAGTGACAATCACACTGTTCGCTGGCTGTCCGACTGTTCTTGCACGATCGATGTGGTCGAGTTCGAGGCGGCGGCTCGAGCAGCAGAGACCGCAAGCGATGCGACGGCTGAGCGTGGAGCTCTGGAGCGAGCAGCCCGGCTCTATCAGGATGATCTGCTACCCGACTTATACGACGATTGGCTTAGCCCGAAGCGTGAGCAGTTACGTCTACGGTTCGCGGAGATTCTAAACCGGCTTGCTATCCGGTCAGAGAAGGAAGGTGATTTCCCGGCAGGTATACGCCATGCCGCGCGGCTTCTGGCGCTCGATCCACTTCGTGAAGGGTATTACCAAATCCTCATCCGGCTGCACATGGGCAACCATGACCGGTCGAGCGCGATCCGTGTATATCACCAATGTCTGAGGAACCTTCAGCGCGAGCTTGGCGTGAGCCCGAGCAAAGAGACGCTAGACCTATTCAAGCAGGCGCTCAAATCGGAAGATCAGCCCGGCCGCCCGGCGGAGCCACCACCCTTCGCCGGAACGAGGTTGAAGCCAATGGTCGGCCGGAAAGCGGAGTGGGAGCGTCTGCTTGCTTGTTGGCAGCGGGTGACGCAGGGTGCAGCGCATTTTGCCGTGGTTATGGGAGAGCCGGGGGTTGGCAAGTCGCGGTTTGCCGAGGAGCTCCATGAAGCGTGTTCCCGTGATCCCAGACAGGCTGTGGCGCGCGCCTGGTGCTACCTGGCTCACGGCCAGCATGCGTATGGGCCCGTGGCCGAGTGGCTCAGGACGGAGCCGTTGCGGGTCGCCCGCGGGCTGTTGCCGAAGCAACAACTGGCGGAATTGGCGCGCCTGCTTCCGGAAATTCTGGTGGAAAATCCCGAAATTCCCGCTCCCCAACCGCTCACGGAGAGTTGGCAACGCCTTCATCTTTACGAGGCGCTGAGTGCGACGTTCCGCCTGGCGTCAAAGCCACTCTTGCTGCTCATCGATGACTTGCAATGGTGCGATCACGATTCGCTCGACTGGCTGCACTTCCTATTTCGATCGACGGGAGGTGAGCGTTTCCTAGTGCTGGGAACCGTAAGAACGGGGGAAATTGGCCGCGACCATCCCCTGGCAAGCTTCATGCGGGAGTTAGGCCAATCGGGGCGTTTGTCGGAAATCCCGATCCTCCCGCTCAGCGAAGAGGAGACCGCGGCCCTCGCCGTCCAAACCGCTACGCATGCATTCGATGCGGCGTTCTTAAATACCCTTTATCAAACGACGAGGGGCAACCCTCTCTTTGTTGTGGAGACTGTGCGTGCATTGGTTGAAGACCGGGACTCGAAGAGTGCGGTGCCCCCGCGCCTTCAGGCTGTAATCTCTGCGCGCTTTGCGCAACTTTCTGCAGCCGCGTACGAGCTTGCCGGAGTTGCCGCCACGATCGGGCGTCCGTTCTCCTCGGACTTGTTGGCCAAAGCCGTTGACTGGGATGATGAGAGCGTATCGCGTGCATTGGAAGAGCTGTGGCGGCGGCACATCATCGACGCGCAAGGCAGCGGATCCTACGATTACACGCACGGACTGCTGCGGGAGGTCGCGTATAGCGAGCTAAACCCGATTCGCCGGCGAACATTGCACCGGCGCGTCGCGCGTGCCCTGGAGGAACTTTATCCACCCGATTTCGAAGCGCTGACTGGATGGCTGGCCGCGCACTACGACGCGGGCGGAATGGCGCCGGAAGCAATCCGCTGCTATGGGGCGGCTGCCGCAGTTGCCAAGCAACGATTCTCTGACGCCGAAGCGGCGGGCTACATCCGTCGGGCGCTCGAGCTATGCCGGGATTTTCCTGAATCCGTCAAGCGCGATCGAGACGAACTAGCACTGCTGGTTACATTGGGTCCCTGCCTGGTGACGACGCATGGTTACAGCATGCCCGAGGTGGGCGAAACCTACGCGCGCGGACTTCTGCTGTCGAGGCGATCGGGTGATCAAAAGCACTTATTTCCGTTACTGAGCGGAGCCTGGCTATTTCACATCGTGCGCGGCCAAGTCGAGGAGTCGAGGCAACTGGCACAGGATGCGGTCGATGGTGCGCGCCGGGAAGGTGCTTCCGCGCAGCAAAATGCCAGTCAGTTTCTTTTGGGCACCAGCCTTTTCCACCAGGGACGCCTGCAGGAGTCATGGGAACAGCTTGAGTTGGCTGGGTTGTCGTCGAATGGTCCGGCGCACCCGGCGTTAGCCTTGTTCGCCGGTCCCGAGGTCGGCGTCTTCCGCCGTGCCTACGTTTCGCATTTGCTGTGCTTGTTTGGCCACCCGGGGGAAGCGGAAGCGAAGAGCAATGAATCGGTCGTTCTCGCCCGCGAAGTGGCGCATCCCTTCACCTTGGGCATCGCCCTGGACTACGCGGCGATGCTCAGTGTTTACCAACGGGAGGGCGACATCGCCCTGGCACGAGCCAACGAGGCATCGGAGATTTGCAGGAAGTACGGATTCGTCTATTACCTGGCGATGGCAGACATATTGGCCGGATGGGCAACCTGCCGCTGCGGGGACACTACGCAGGGATTGGCAAGGCTGAGACAGGGCCTGGACGCACTGAAGATGACCCGGGCGGAGCTTCGCCTGCCTTTCTACCATGGGCTTTTGGCGGAGGCCTGTGGATGGTCTGGCCAGATCGGCGATGGGCTGGCAAACATAGCCTCTGGTTTCGCTTTTCTGAGCAAGAACGCCGAAGGGTGGGCCGCGCCGGAGTTGGAACGGATTCATGGAGACCTCCTTCTCCAAAGCGGGAGTCTGTCCAAATCCCGGGGCAGGTATGAGCGGGCAATGGATCTCAGCCGGCAGACGGGCGCCCGGTTGTTTGCGCTTCGGGCCGAATCGCGGTTGCAGGAGTCGCCCGCGCTTGCCGACGGAATCTCCGCCGAACGCTGACCGGCACTTCCGTAGAACGGTTTCGGAACGCCTCGGACTGCACAGTAGGAGTTAGATCCGTGACCGTTCTCCGGATGGGAAGGAACCTATGAACCAACCTATGAACCAGGAAGCCGTTTCTCAATTCAGGAGCCAGCTCCGTGGCGAGCTGATCGAGCCCACAGACGCAGGTTACGACGAAGCACGCAAAGTGTATAACGCGATGATCAGTCGCAAGCCGAGGCTTATCGCTCTGTGCGCTGACGTTGCGGATGTGATCGCCGCCATTCATTTCGCCCGGAAGAATCATTTGCTGGTCTCGGTAAGAGGCGGCGGCCATAACGCCGGAGGGTTGGGCGTTTGTGATGATGGCCTGGTCATTGATCTGTCGCGCATCAAATACGTTCACGTCGACCCCGCGGCAAGAACCGTCCGCGTAGGCGGCGGATGCACCTGGGGTGACGTGGATCACGCTACGCATGCCTTTGGCCTCGCCGTGCCATCTGGAATCATTGCGACAACAGGTGTGGGCGGCCTTACTTTGGGCGGCGGCATGGGGCACCTCACAAGACAGTTTGGCCTGACCATCGATAACCTTCTGGCGGCCGACGTCATCCTGGCGGACGGAAGGTTCGTCACGGCCAGCGCGGACGAGAATACTGACCTCTTCTGGGCTATTCGCGGGGGTGGGGGAAATTTCGGAGTGGTCACTTCGTTTCTATTTCAGGCTCATCCGGTTTCTACCGTGTGTGCCGGGCCAATGTTGTGGGAACTCGATCAGGCCGCTGACATCATGAAGTGGTACCGCGAGTTCATTGTGCAGGCGCCGCAAGAGATCAACGGCTTCTTTGCCTTCCTTACCGTGCCCCCGGGGCCGCCTTTCCCTGAACATCTGCATTTCAAGAAGATGTGCGGAATTGTCTGGTGCTACAACGGAGGGCTCGAACAGGCGAATCAGATACTGAGCCCTTTGCGCAGTTTTCGGCCGCCTGCATTCGAATTCTTCGCACCGATGCCGTTTCCGACGCTGCAAGGGATGTTCGACGGGCTCTACACAACCGGCCTGCAATGGTATTGGAAGGCGGACTTCTTTAACGAGCTGGGTGACGAGGCGGTCGCCCTGCACGTCAAGCACGGCTCCCAACTCCCGACTCTGCACTCGACGATGCACTTGTACCCAGTTAACGGCGCAGCACACAAAGCGGGAGAAAATGATACCCCGTGGGGCCATCGCAATGCGGTCTGGAGTGAAGTGATCGTCGGCGTCGATCCGGACCCGGCCAACAAGGACCGCATTACTTCCTGGGCCAAAGAGTACTGGGAGGCTTTGCATCCATACGGGGCAGGCGGCGCCTACGTCAACTTCATGATGGAAGGGGAAGGGGAAGATCGCATTCGAGGAACATATCAGGGCAACTTCGATAAGTTGGTCCAGATCAAGGCTAAATACGATCCCGATAACTTCTTCCGCGTGAACCAGAATATCCGCCCCGATGCAAACGCAAAAGAGGCCGCAGCCTGATTGTCAGCACATCGAAGCTCCACCTTCCCTTTTCGCTGCCCCATGCCAGGAAGGTTCATATGGAAGTTAGTACGCCCGGAAGGACTGATAAGGACAATGCGAGATCGCCAATATAACCTGGTTTCACGCTCTCATCTGCTCAGGATGACAAGACTCGCACAGCGAGCTGTCGATTATTCGATTAAGGCCTATGAACTCGGCAGCTACGAACTCTGCCACATTGTTCGCAATACCGAGGATGAGTTACGGACACTGCAATTGAACATCGGCGATCGAGGCCGCCTGCTTCGCGAGGAAGGAAGGCCGGTTGATAAAGAATCGACCGCGGCATCCTGCGCCTTGCGCGTGTACAGTAGCCTTCAAGTCACTTATTTCGCGACCGCGGAGATGGCGCAAAATACCGTGCTTCTCGTTGAAAACGGGCGCAAGAGACAGTCTCCCTCAAAGATGATGACAGCGAATTTCGTCAACGGCCTTGTGCGCCTGTACACCGTTGCCCTGTTCGATCAGGAGATTCAGCATGCAAGGATGATTCTTCAGGTAAATGAAGGCCGTACGGGATTGGATCTGCAACTCGACCTCAGGGGGGAGGAATTGATTTATCGGAACGATGTGAGTGCCAGAATTGAATTGGCAATCACACACTGCCTGGCTCAAATTGCGGGCCAAGCATGTGAAATCGCCGATACGATCATGCAGTGGTTCGACGGTAAGGATTGCGCCCTCGCCCCAAACGGGCGCGCGGCGTAAGCATGAGGGGTGATCGCAGCCTTTCAGCTTGCTTCGACCTCTTGATCGGGGACTTCTCTCGAGTTCGAGATCTTCGCGGGCTCGGACTCCCCGGAAATGCCCCCCCCTATTACATTCCCATAGGTCCAAGAGTAGCGTAGAAGCACCACGGGCCAACAAGCCATGATGACTGGCCCTTAGACCTGTTCGCAATGAGGATTCGGGGGCGGATTCGGGAGAGCGTGAGACGGACCCCGTGCGGTTACACACTGAGCGAGAACGGCCAAATGCTGACAGAGGACGAACGCGACGTCTCACCAGACAGGAACGAGAGGAAGAAGCGAGCGTTTTTTGTCGGCATCCATCCCCGATGCTGTATTTCTCCGCAAAACAGATGTGGCCAATGAAGTTCCGCCTGCTTGCTTGCCTCATTTTCCAAGTTCTTTGCGGCGCTTGGACGCATGCGCAGGATATTTCGGATTCCAACTCCCGTGTTGCGCCGCGGCTCCAATCTGGTCCTGGTGCCGACGCTGTAAAGACCGGCCGCGGCGAACCGGTCTTCGGTCTCACCGCCGATAATTTCATCCTCACCGATGACGGCATCGAGCAAACAATCGCATTGGAAGAAAACACCGACAGTCAGCCGCTGGCACTGGTTATCGTCGTGCAGACTGGCGGTGCGGGCGGCCGGCGTCTGGATAGCTACCGCAGGCTCGGTCCGCTCCTCGATTCGATGGTTGGTGCTGTTCCTCATCGTGTGGCCGTCGTCGGATTCGACAGCGAACCACACATCGAGGCAGATTTTACTCCCGAGTTGAACAACGTTGCGGCGGTGATGGCAAACCTGCAGCCAGGCGACGGCGGAGCGGCCATTTTGGATAGCCTTCGCTTCGCCGTCGACCTGCTACGCCAACAGCCAACCAACTATCGGCGAGCGATTCTGAGCATCAGCGAGACGCTCGATCACGGCAGCCAGATCAAGTTCGAAGACGCATTGCGGGCCATCGACGATACCAATACGACGATCTACAGCCTCGGCTTCTCCACGGCAAAGGCCGACATGAAGCACAACGCAGATGAATTCAACTCCGACCTCACCCCCGCTCCAACGCACGGTTGTTTGGCTAAGGATCAAAGCAACGGATCAGACACGCATCCTGTTCAGGTTCCGGATGGTAAGGGCAACAATCGCACCATGCAAACGTTCGATTGCATAAGTCTGCTCGCACCGCCTTTGTTCGCTGCCAAGATGGCAGTCATGGCTGCATTGGATGGTATGCATCGCAATGTTCCAGAGAGTGTCGCCCGGCTAACAGGGGGCGAATACTTCAATTTTGAAAACACGCCCAGTCTGCAACGTGGACTGATCGCTCTCTCGAACCAAATCCCGAACAGTTACGCCCTCAGCTTCTCGCCGCCGGCGGACAGTCCAGGTCTCCACGCGATTGAAGTGCGCCTGAAGGACCGTACAGGTCTACATGTGGACGCGAGAAAAGGCTACTGGGCAGACAGTTCCAATGCCCCGGATTGATTTGGACAAAACCGACCTGAATTGCCCTATCCGCGCAGGGCGAGCACAGGGTCAACTTCTGCTGCCCGGCGTGATGGCAAATAGCACGCAAGCAGAGCAGCGATCACCACAACACACGTTATGGTGATGTACGTAATCGGGTCGTCAGCACTGACACCATAGAGAATTGCGGACACGAAACGCATCGTTGCGGACGCAATCACCAAGCCAATCGCGGTCCCCACAACGGTTAGCCAGATGCCTTGGCGCACAAACGCTCCGACCACAGCTCCACGCTGTGCTCCGAGCGCCATCCGAATCCCAATTTCGCGAGTGCGCTGGGACACGGAATATGCAACGACCCCGTAGATCCCCACAGTCCCAAGAAGGAGCGCTATTCCTCCTGAGACGCATAACATCACAAGCGTAAACGATGTTCGCGCCATCGATTGTGTGTAGAGGTCACCCAGCGTTTCACTGTTCGCCAAAGGCACATCGGGGTTCACCATCCATACATGTTGCTGGATAGTTTTCATCAAAGATTGCGTACCCGCGAGCTGACTCCGCACTACAAAAACAGTGGCGCGTTGTAACCTTTGTTCATGGCCTGCGAAATTGTCCATCATGAGAGGCCAGTACACCACTGATGGAGCCGCCTTCTCAACGCCGTCGTAATGGACGTCCTCTGTGACGCCTATGATCTCGCGCCAGGGATCGGTCCTCACCACACGTATTCTTTGGCCCAGCGCGTCCTGAGGGCGACGCCAGAATTCGCTGGCAAAGCTCTTGGAGACGACGACCACCGGTCGCTTCTCATACGTGTCCGTCCATGTGAAATCCCGGCCTGCAAGCAGCCGCGTGCCTAGCGTCGCAAAAAAGCCCGGCGCAACGTAATTGAAGCGTCTCGCTGGAGGAATATCGCTGCCTTCATGGGTACGGTTCTGAACGTATACAGGATTATTGGCGTTGTTGTTGTCCATCGGCACAGAACGGCCAAGACTCACCGAAGAAACGCCGGGAATCGAGCCGATCTTTTGTACGATCGCCTCGTCCATGCGAATCACACGCTCTGGAGACGTGTCGGGGATTTGGGTGTCTGGAATATAGAAGCCGAATGTTTGAACGGTTTCCGGGGATGTAAATCCGGGCGACACATTCATCATTGCCTGAAATGTGCGAATCATAAGCCCCGAACAAATCAGCAAAATTACGGAAAGCGCGACCTGAATCATGACCAGTGCTTTGCCTGTGCCCAGCCCTTTTCGGCCATCACCCACTCCGCGCCCTCCATCCTGAAGATCGCTTATCAGGTGCGGGCTGGTGCTCTTAAGAATCGGAACACAGGCAATCAGGAGGCTGGCGATCACAGAGATGGCGACGGTGAACAACAGGACAGATGGCGTGATGCCAACATCGCGGATGCGGGGAATATTTGTGGCTCCGAGCCCCACAATGACGCGCATCGCTCCCGATGCGAGCAAGAGCCCAATCAGGCTTCCCGCAAGCCCAAGCAGACTGCTCTCGAGGAGAATTTCGGCGGAAATTCCTTTCCTCGCCCCGCCAATGGCATAGCGAATGGCGAACTCATGATGCCTGCCTTCCACGCGAACGATCAGGAGGTTGGCAACATTCGCGCAGGCTACCAAAAGTAGCAGGATGGTAGAACCCAGCAGAATCCAGAGAACATTCTGGACATTCCCAACTACTTCGTCTTTAAGGGGGATCAGGCTCAGCGAATAGTGCACCGTGACAAAGTCGCCGGCATTCAGGCCCGCTGGTGGCGGGAACGTTCTTGCTACGACCGGAAGCAGACGCTCCAGATCAGCAGTAACCTGCGGTAGGGTAACACCGGGTTTCAGCCTTGCTATAGCGTTGCCGTTGAAACTTCCCAGGGTCGTGGTGGCACGATCCCATTGCATCGGAAGTATCAACGACGGGTCTTTCTGATCGAGGAAATGGAAGGTTTGGGGAAGGACGCCAACGATTTCCCTGGGCACGCCGCCCGCCGTAATCGAGCTGCCGATGACAGATGACGCTCCACCAAAGTGTTGCTGCCAGTATGGATAGGTGAGTAAGACGGTTTGTGCAGCTCCGGGTGCATCATCTTGCCGGGAAAACAAGCGCCCCAAAGCCGGGCTAACCCCCAACAGCGGCAATGTCCCATCCGTGACGTCGAGAACACGAACGTGTTCCGGCGATCCGGCGCCAGTTACATCAAGCTCATCATCGTCATAGGCACCTATGTCCACAAGGGTCTTATTTTGGTCGCGATAGACAAAGTAGATCGATGGAGCGATGCCCATCTTCCTGAAGCCCATTTGCTGCGACGAGTGATCCACAGCAACCAACCCCTCGGGGTTGAGATAGGACAAAGGCTTGAGCAGCACACCGTTCACGACGCTGAAAATCACAGTGTTTGCACCGATCGCTACTGCGAGAGTGATCAGGGCGATTGCCGAGAAGAGCGGGTCGCGCCTCAATCGACGCAGAACGCGACTGGTGCGCCCCAATAGAGTCCACATGCTAAAGAGCCTCCCGGGACAGTCCTCAAACGAGCTCAGCAACAGGCTGTATTAGAGTACTGGCAAGCAATTCGTGGGCCACATGCAAGTATTTATTAATCAGCAAAATCGCAAGCTTGCCGGGTGGTCAAGTGTCCGGCTCAGAACAGTGTTGTTCAAAAGCGAACGGCGACCGGGACTGGCAACACTTCTTCGTTTCCCATAAAGACGAGTTGACATATATCACAAACGGATATATCTATACGTGATATAGGGGTCCTCGGATGAATCCATCGGAACTCAATCATGATTTGCAAGGGATGCTGCCGCTTCCGCCGGCGGCATTCTTCGTGCTTTTTGCTCTCGCGGATGGCGAGAAGCATGGATATCTGATCATGCAGGAGGTAAAAGTCTTGTCGGACGGGAAACTTCAGATGGGGCCCGCGACCCTCTACACCACGATCCAAAAGCTTGCAGAGCGGTCGTTCATCGAAGAAGTCGAAAACGACAGCCGGGGCCGTCGTCGAAACTACCGCCTCACCCGGGCGGGCAAGCAGCTACTCAACGCGGAGCTCTCGCGGCAAAACGAAGTCCTTCTTTTAGCCAAAGCAAAGAAGTTGTTTCCGCTGAGAGGTAAAGCATGAGATTTGTTCTTGAACTGAGTTGCTGGGTCTATAAGCGGATGCTGTCGCTGTATGCAGACGATCTGCGCTACCGGTACGGCGATGAGATGGAACTGCTCTTCAGGGAGCAGCTCATGGATGCCGGTAAAGAAGGGAGCTCGGGAATCGGCAGGGTCTGGCGGTCTGCTGTCTACGATGCGGTCTGTTTAGTGGGGCCAGCCTATTTTGGGCAGATCAGGCTATGGACTCTGGCCACCCTGCTATCTGCTTCGGCCATCTTCTTAACCACGCTCAGCTTCTGCACCTTCCCGAACATTGGCGTCGTCTATGGCCGTACGTTGGAACCGGCGCCGCCGGCAATGCAGACGGGTGGTACCGGGTCAATCCCAGCTTCAACCGGCCATCTTGTTCCGATCTCCCAGGAACACAAGATGTTTCTCGAATGCACGGGAGAATCTCACGGAAAGCCGATCGTCATTCTGGCGACGGGCCGGGGGCTCGGTAGTTATCAGAACTGGACCCTGGTCCAGTCGCGTGTCTCAGAGTTCGCCCACGCGTGCAGTTACGATCCGCTTGGCTTCGGCGAGAGCGATCATGTTCCGGGAGATCATTCGGTAAGCGAGGTCGTCGAGAACATGCACGATCTCTTCCACTCCGCGCAGCTGCCCGGTCCCGACGTTCTTGTTGGGGCCTCGGCGGGCGGCATTCTCATTCGCCACTATGAGGAACAGTATCCCGCTGACGTCGCTGGTTTTGTCTTCGTGGACTCCTCTCATGAAGAGATGGTGTGGCGAGATGCAGCCATCTCCCCCGCGTTTCCCGGTTCAGACATGGATCTGAAAAGCCTTCAGCGTGAAGGTCTGCTGCCGCCACAGCAGCACCTGACCTGGCATGACGATGTCCCCATCATCGTCCTCGAGCGCGGGGAGCGTGCGCCCTGCAGCGCCTTTCCCGGCCTCACGCAAGCGCAGTGCGATCAGATCAATGACGCCTGGCACAGTTTTCAGGTGGATCTGTCCCAGCGATCGAAGTACGCCGAACTCCGCATCGTTGCCGGTGCGGGCCATGGCATGCATCAGGAAAAGCCCGAAGCCATCGCCCAGGCCATTCACGATGTTGTATTGGAAGTGAAACAGAAGAAATAATGATTGCGAGAAGGCTGCTTTCCCCGAGTTCCCCGCCCTAAGGCTCGGGACAATCCTGGTTCAGTGAAGGGCGTGTCTCCGCAGCTCTCGCTGGAACTCAGGAACTAGGACTATCTAAGCGCGCAACGCGGAGACCGACAAACGCGAATACAAAGAGCAGAGCTCCGGTGAGCCACGCACCAAGGCTGACAGGGGTAGGCACGTACAAAGCGATTGCGACTCCGCTCACAATCAGCGTTGCGGAGAGGACACCAAATTGCCACATGCCATACATAAAGATGAACGGAAGATAGTGAGCACCTAAGGTGATCATGAGCGCTGGATAGAACCATGCGGCGTGAAATGCTGCGATACCGATCACCAGCGGCAGCGTCAGGGGCAAAATGAACGCGACCTGCATACCAAGTGCGTTCATGGGATGCCCCTTTGGCAGCGCGTAAGCATGACCCATGCCGCGGAGCACGAGTTGGGTCAGGGGAAAGATGAAGAACCCACCCAAGATGAGGACCAACTCTCCAAGCCTGAGTGAGTGCCATGCGCACGCCGCTCCGGACGCAACCCACACCATGGCCGAGACGAGCTGACCAGCAAAGCCCCCCATGAACGTTTCCCGAACATCCTTCTGCGCACTGATGATTTCCATGACGCCATCATAGTGCCACAATCGAAAGGGGCATTCGTGGACATCCATTCTGCTTCTCGCTGCGTATTTTAATGGGGAACAGTTAATACGACTTTGCCCTGCGCGTGTCCTTCAGCCAGATAACGGAGAGCTTCTGCTGCGTCACCCAAGCGGTAAAGCCGGTCGATGACTGGCACAATCTTGCCGGCCTGCAGGAGACTATTCAAGAAAACCAAGTCTCTCTGATTCATCTTCGCTATAAAGAAAGTCATCTTCTTGCGCCCAAGCGCTGAAAGAAGTCGCCCCAGTAGCAGCGCTTGAAGAATCGGAACCAGACCTCCGATTGCGACATAGATCCCGTTCTGACTCAGCATACGCTTGTACTGAAAAATCGAATGATGGCCGTTCACAGCCAGCACCAGATCGTACCGCTGCCCAAGCCGCGCGAAATCTACTTGGGTGTAATCGATGACATGGACGGCACCTAACGATCTCGCTCTATCCCCATTCCTCGTACTGCATACGGCAGTGACTTCAGCCCCAAGCTCTTTGGCAATCTGGACCGCAAATGTGCCGACGCCACCGGATGCACCTTCAATGAGAACTTCGTGGCCCGGCTGAATCCGTCCCCAGTCACGAAGACCCTGGAGCGCCGTCATTGCCGCGATGGGTACTGCAGCTGCACCCTCAAACGACAGGTTGGTTGGCTTCGACGCCAAGTTCTCTTCAGATACACATACGTACTCGGCAAATCCCCCTCCCTCGAATCCTGTTATCCCGAAGACCTCGTCGCCTGTTTGAAGCTGCTTTACATCGCTGCCAACTGTCTCCACCCGGCCGGCGATATCACAACCGATGATTGGGTTTTTGGGCTTGGCACGCAGTCCCGGGATGCGGTTCCACGGCGCGCCTTGCAGCACGAAGAGGTCCACGGGATTTACCGATGCCGCGCAAAGTTTGATCAAGACCTCATTGCCGGCGGGGCTAGGCGTGGGCACCTCCGCAAACTGCAACTCGTCTGGCGATCCGTATTGCGTGCGTACAATCGCTTTCATAGAGCTTCTTTGAAGTGGCTATTTCCCGCTCAGGTTGAGAGCATACACGTCCCGCGTTCCAAGGTCGCGAAGAAAAAACGGAGCGTCACTCGGATCCACTCCCATCCGCATACCGGTATTCCCCGCGTAGTTGAGCACGCCGGATTATATCTCCCGTGCAAGGGCTTCCGGGATGCTCAAATTTGGACCATTCTTTCGCGAATATTCGGAACTTTGATTACGGCCGGGCGTATCTCTCCCTGTAGCTCGAGGCTGGAGGGAACCTTTATGTTTCGGCATATTCAGTTTGTCCCGGCTTTACAGGCAATTGTTCTGTCCATGGCGATTGTGTTGATTGGTGGCGCAGTATGCCGTGGGCAGGATTCAGGCGTCAATCTCGCGCTCCATGCCAACTCTCACACCAGGGCAGCTGATATCGGCCTGCCCAATTATCCGGGCGCAACTCTGTACAAAGATGATGGCGACGACTCCGGAGCCGACCTCGGACTCACCGCCGGCGACTTTCACTTCAACCTGATGGCGGTTAAGTACGTCACCAGCGACCCAGCGGCACGGGTTTTGGCCTTCTATCGCAAACCGCTCTCACGTTACGGTGAGGTACTGGAGTGCGACCAAGGTAAACCTGTGGGCGCCGTGACGGTCACGCGCAGTGGCCTTACCTGCGGAGAGGTTGAACATGGCAACGCAAACTCCTCCAACGACCACGAGATTCGCGCCGGATCCCCCCATCAGTACCGCATTGTCGGAATTGACGACTCTCATCCAGGATCCACCCGGTTCGGCCTTGTCTACCTTGAGCTGCCGAAGGACAGCGGCGAGAAAACGAACTAACGGTGTGGGTAAAGCGTCGGTCGACTGGCATGGGGAGAGGCGGATGGACAGAGTGTAAAAAAGCGAAGCTGGACGAGCCCGTATCAGCGATGGAAGGCAGCGCGGAATTCGCGCGGGATTTTTTTTTGATCAGTCTTGAATTGACGATTGAAGTTGGCCAGGTTCCGGTATCCCACTGCATCGGCGATCGCGGCAACGGCCTTCTGTGGATTCAACAGGAGGGCGCATGCATGGCCGACTCGCAATTGAGCCACGTATTCGACGATGTGGTATTGGTGTGCAGTTTGAATAGGCGATGCAGCGAACTCCGGCTCAGAGCGGCGGTTCGCATCAACTTCGCAACCGAAATCTCTTCGCGGTAGTGCTCATGAAATAGGAAATCACTCGGCTCATTCTCTCCTCGGCCGCGGAGGGAGAACTGACCGCCTCGCTTGCCGCCGAGGCCAGGAAGACTGCCCTGCTGTCGTCCGCGAGTATCAACAGCAGGTTAAGAAGGGATAACAAGCGTTGTCCTGGCGCCTGGTCGAGCATCGAGCAGATCGTCGATTGCGCCGTCTCGCGCGTGGCCGCGGAGAACGTCAGCGCCCGCGACGATCTTTCCAGAAGCCGAATGATCGGGCGCAACTCGACATGCGGCTCGATCATGCTCTTGACGAATGCTTCGGTGAACCACAGAACCAGCGCGCGATGAGTGCGGCTCTGATTCGCGCGCTCGCTCGAGCACCAGGTGTGCGGAATTTTTGGGCCAATCAATACCAGGTCGCCGTGGTTATACGCAGAGACGTTGTCTCCAACAAACCGCTGCCCCCGGCTGTTGAGCGTCAGGGTCAGCTCATATTCGGGGTGGTAATGCCATTCAAAGGGAAATCGCTCCAACCGCCGGTCGAAGAACACCCAGGATGCGTCTCTCGGCGCGGTTACATGTTCGCGGTAGGGCTTCACTGCACCCCCTCGTAGTCATGGACATTGTAGCGACTTTATTACTTAAAATGAGACTTTTGTATCGAAACTTGGCATCAGAGGCAAACATGCTGCCTCATGAAAGCGCTAGATTTCTCCCTATGCGCTCCCCGCGCGGAGGTTCTCTATGGAAACCGTGCACGCCGGACTCAACCCCCGAGGAAAAACAGTACGGCAATAGCCTGACCGCCCTAGTCGCCAGAACACAGCTACGCGACCTCCAGAAAAATCTTCCTCTGCGGGTGCTGTCCGAAGAGGATTTCGGGCAATGGCAGGCCTACGGTTTCGTGGTCGTTCGGGAGGCCGTGCCGGCGGAAAATGTGAAGCGCCTGGTCGATTTCCTCTGGCAGTTCCAGGAGATGGATCCGGACAACCCCGAAACCTGGAACGGAGGGCAACTCCGCAGCCACGGTATGACGGAACTGAACAACAGCGGCATGGTGGAGGTCTACAACCACCAGTATTTGTGGGATAACCGGCAGCATCCGCGCGTCTACGACGCATTTGTCGATATCTGGGACGAGGAGCGGCTCTGGGTCACTATCGATCGCGCCAACCTGAATACGCCTAACCGCAGCGGAAGAGCGTTTGGCGGATTCATCCACACAGATGTTGACACCACCCTGGACCCGCTTCCGGTGAACGTGCAGGGAGTAGTTTCGCTGGTCGATGCGGATGACCAGACGGGCGGATTTCAGTGTGTTCCCGAGCAATTTCGAAACTTCGACGAATGGAAGAAGCGACAGCCTTCGGATCGCAACGGCTTCAAACCAGATATTTCCGGCTTCGCGGTGCAGTCCGTCAACTTGAAGGCAGGAGACCTGCTGATTTTTAACAGCTTGTTGGCCCACGGCATTCGCCCCAATACCTCTGAGAACAAAGCGCGCCTGGCACAATACATTTCCATGACGCCATGGGAGCCGGAGAATGTCCGGTTGCGAGAGCAGCGCATTCTTTCTTGGCGCGAGCGGAGAGCTCCGATTGGAGTTGCGTTCCCGGGGGATCCTCGCGAGTGGGAACGGACGAAATATGAGGTTGCCGAGTTGACCCCCTTGGGCAGAAGGCTTCTTGGCGTGGATTTGTGGAATTAGGACGGGTGCGTGAGGGGGCGTAAACGAGACCGCAGGTCCCCCCACTACGCTACCCCGGATTCCCTGTAGAGGTTGGCGGCGCTGGCAAACTTCATGCGGCTTTCTCTACGGAAAGCCGCACGGGTGGCCGTTGGTGAGGGACGCGTGGCAGGAAATCCCGATCCGCTCCGGTCCCACGGCAGGCCGGGGCAGGCGGGATGACAAATCTATCGCACAATGGGTACCCAGCATTTGTTGCTTGTGTGGACAAAACTGATGTTGGCGGCCAAGTGCATCGGATGGCCCGAGAGTTAAAAGGAAAGAGCAGTGGTATCCCACATCTCGCGAAAAACCAGCGAGATGTGGGGCACCCGTCGTCTATTGAGCTACGAGCGCGCTCTTCAAGCTGATGGTCATATCTTGACGGTCATAACGAGTGAGTGCTAACGTCTTCTGGTATGAACGATCCGAATACCGACGTCATTCAAGGCACGCTCGACATGCTCATCCTCAAGACCTTGAGCTTGGAGCCCATGCACGGGTTTGGCATTGCGCGCCGTGTAGAACAGGTCTCGCGCGGAGTCTTCAAGGTGAACCCGGGATCTCTGCTGACTGCGCTGCAGCGCCTGGAGCGCGCCGGTTGGCTGGATAGTGAATGGCGTCAAACCGAAAACTCGCGGCGAGCGAAGTTCTACACCTTAACCAGGACCGGCAAGAAGCAACTGGAAGAAGAAACCGCCGACTGGACGCGGCGGGCATCTGCGATCGCGCGTCTGTTGAAAGCGGAAGGTTGAGCCATGTCGCTCTGGCGGCAGTTGACCTATGGCCTGCGTAGCCTGGCGAACCGGGCTAAGCACGATCGTGATACGGCGGAGGAAGTAGAGCAATACTTCGAGGAAGCAGAGGCTGCGTGGAGATCACGCGGCCTTTCTGCTGAGGACGCCAGAAGGGCCGCACGGTTGGAAAGCGGCCCCATGGCAGCCGCCAAAGAGCGAGTGAATTCGTACGGTTGGGAGAACACCGCGAGAAACTTCTTCGCAGACCTGCGCTTCGCTGGACGCCAGTTGCTGAAGCACAAGGTATTCACTGCGACGGCGGCACTGACCCTGGCTTTGGGCATCGGGGCAAACGCCGCCATCTTTACCGTGATTGAATCAGTCCTGCTCGCCCCCCTGCCCTACAAGCATGCCGACAAGCTTGCTGTCCTGACCACCCACTGGACAAACAACGGGCACACTACAGCGCGCGTAACCGGACCGGACGGGGTGGACGTGCGCGACCATGCCGGAAGCATCGAAGCCATGAGCCTCTACAGCGGCGGCAATCTGGGCGTGCAGTTGCGCGATCACTCGGTCTTCACAATCGTCACTTTGGTGGATGCGAATTTCGCTCGCGTCTTCAGCCTGGAGCCGATTGCGGGCCGTTTGCTTGGCGATGCCGACGCTCATCATGCCGCCCTGGTAAGCGAGCAGTTTGCCCGCGACAACTTCGGTGGCGCGCAGGCCGCTCTGGGGCAGATGCTGCACGTGGAAAATGAGCCGGTGGAAATTGTGGGTGTATTGCCCGGGAGCTTCGACTTCCCTGCCCAGACTCACGTGTGGGAGGCCTTCCCTTTGCGGCCTGAGTCAGAGGAGCGGACGGCGTTCAACTACAAGGCGGTCGGCCGCCTCCGGTCAGATACAAGCTTCGCGGCAGCTCGGATAGAATTGATTGGACTTTCACGCCGGCTTGAGACCGCATACCCGGAGGCGAACCGGAATAAGCAGATATTGCCGCAGCCGCTGCAAGAGGCGCTGCTGGGCAATACACGCCCGACGCTTCTGTTTCTGTGGGCCGCGGTCGCGCTCATTTTGCTGATCGCGTGTGTCAACGTGACCCATCTTCAACTGGTGCGCTCGATGGAGCGGCAGCGCGAACTTGCCATTCGCCGGGCACTGGGCTCTTCCAACTGGCAGGTCATGCAGCCGGTGGTTCTGGAGAGCCTGCTGGTTTCGTTGATCGGTGGCACAGCCGGGGTGCTGTTGGCCTTCCCCGCGGTACGGGTGCTGGTGAATATGGCTCCCAAGGACCTGCCGCGCACGAGTGAAATTCATCTGAACGGTTGGGTGCTGGGATTTACCCTGGCGCTCTCTGTGTTGACTGCGCTCGCGTCGTCCATGCTGCCCGCGCTGAAGGCGGCGAAGGTCGATCCCGCGGAGACGTTGAAACAGGACGCGTCGCGCGGTATGACCCGGCAGGGCGCATCGATGCTGCGCGATGGACTGGTGATTGCGGAGGTGGCAGCGACGTTTGTACTCGCCGTGGGAGCGGCCCTCCTGCTGCATACCATGATGGCTCTCATCGATCGGGACATGGGGTATCAGACGCGCCAGTTGCTGGTAGTGGATGCGGATGCGCCGGCGCACTCCGGCCAGGATGCGCAGCGCGTGGTGCAGCAGTTCAATGGGCTCTTTTCACAACTCGCGGCTATGCCTGGCGTACGACATGTGGCCGGGATCATGGGGCTGCCGACGGGTGGATATGGTTCCAACGGGTATTACACGGTGAGCGGCGCCGGGCCTGTCGATGTCAACCATTCGCCATACGCCGACTTCAGCGTGGCCAGCCCGGGCTATTTTCAGGCCATGGAGATTCCCATCAAACGCGGTCGCGACTTCAGCTCGCAAGATACGGATAAGAGCGCATTCGTGGCAGTGATCAGCGAGTCGCTTGCCAAGCAGAGCTTTGGCAATGCCGATCCGTTGGACAAACAGATCCAGTGTGGGCTTGACTCCGACAAATGGATGACGGTGGTGGGCGTGGTGGGCGATGTGCGGCAGGAGTCGCCCGCGGAGAACCCGGGGCCCACGCTCTATATGCCCATGGCCCAGCATCCCTTCTTTGCCAATCAAATCCATATTGTTTTGCGGACGGAGGTGAAGCCGCTGACCTTGATGAACGCCGTGCATCAAGAGATTGCGCGGGTGAATCCGTTCATCGCGATGCGCTTTACCACTATGGATGCCATGGTGAACACGTCGATTGCGACGGAACGTTTTCGGGCCGCGCTGATCTCGTCGTTCGCCGGCATCGGATTGGTGCTGGCGATGTTGGGCGTCTACGGCACGATGGCTTATACGGTGGCGCAACGTACCTTTGAGATCGGCGTACGCATGGCGTTCGGCGCGGAAAGAGGCGCGATCTTGAGTGCGGTCCTAAGGCATGCCGCCAAGTTGGCTTGCTACGGCATAGCGATAGGGCTGGTGCTGAGCCTCTTGCTTGCGCGGCTGGTGACCAGCATGCTGGTCGGGGTGCGGCCGACTGACCCGGTCAGCCTTGGTGTGGCATCGTTGCTCCTGTTGCTGACGGCGCTGTGTGCGGCGCTGGCGCCGGGATGGAGGGCCACGCATGTCGATCCCATGGTGGCGCTGCGGTCGGACTAGGGCCGGTTCCCTCACAAAGAGATGGGTGGACCGCATCTCGCTGGTTTTTCGCGAGATGTGGGATTCCACCGATGTTGACCGCTAAGTGCATCGGGTGAATGGAAAGTCAGAGGAAAAGAGCAACGGTATCCCACATCTCGCGAAAAACCAGCGAGATGTGGGGCACCCGTCCCTTTGTGAGGGAGCCAGAGGCAGAACCCTGTTAGAACTGAGTTTGTAGTTCCAGGGGAGGCTGTAGCCGGACAGGTGTTTCAGGCACCCAGCTCTCGGCTGGCGAGTTCGGTTCCTTCCACCCTTGCCTGGATCTTTTGGAAGGCGGTATCCCGAGCTGTGGATATGTCGTCCGCAAAGGGAGCGAAGCCACAGTCGTCCGTGGTACCCAATTGTTCAACGGGCAGGAAGGATGCTGCTTCCAGAATTCGATCGCGCACCTGCGCAGGAGTCTCAACCGTTGTATGAATTGGATCGATGACGCCTATGAAAATAAACTGTTTAGCGTTTGCCAACTGCTTGATCATGGGATAGAGGCGGCGCTTGTCTGATTCGCTGGCCATCTGCAGGTAAAACCGGCCGGCTTGCAACTGGAATAGATCGGGTAATAGGCCGGAGTAGTCCACGTCCGCGCTATGGGTCGAATCATGATCGCCGCCAGGGCAGACGTGGACGCCGATTTTTCGCCGCTCGTCGGCAGTGAAACGGTCCAGAACCTGGTTGTTCAGAGCGACGAAGCTGCGCAGAAGATTTCCTGAGGGATCGAGCTTGAGCGACAGACGGCCTTCGGTAAAATCGATCTGAACAGTGGCTGCGCCCGCTTCCAGGGCTCCCCGGATATCCGCCGCGGCCTCATCGATTAAATCAGCCAGAAAGGCGTCTCGCGAGTAGCCCGGTATTTCCTTTGCCGGATACAGCAGGCTCAGCGCGGAGGCCGCGATCACCGCCTGCTTGACCGATCGTTGGGTGTAGGCGCGGGTCGCCTTGACATAAGTATCTGCGTGAACGCCATAGCGGAATGGGCCGCCGGTCAGTCGAGGCAACTGGCGCTGGTGACCGTCGGCAAAGGGGATCACGACCCCGTCGGGGGCCAGATTCTGGAGCCCGGTGAGAGGGTAGGTTGCAAAGCTGGGCTTGGTTTGTTCGCCATCGGTCAGCACAGGCGAGCCCGTTTTTTGCAGACGGTCGATGGTGTCCCGAAGCGCGTCTGAGTATTCGGTGTTCAGCGCGTCAAGAGCGATTTTGTGCGCTTGATAGTCTACGATGGCCTGAATCAGCCGCGGAGGGCGAGGAATGCTGCCAATTGGCTCGGTCGGAATCACATCGGAATCCTATACTGATCCGGTAGAGACGGCCTCCACCGAAAGGTTGAGTCGATTTGAGCCCGGCAGATTGCCCGTTCATCAACACATTCGGCCCGTTGGTCACAGTTCACCTCTTTCAATAGGACAAAGCGGGAGTTCTGGGTGCCAGTGCGATCTATATTAATTTCAATGCTCAACTGGGAAGCTATCCGCGTGATAATCGAGGGCAAAGCAGTTTGATCGCGGGCTAACGGAGGTCTGGATGTCATTCTTGCGTGATCTGAAAATCGCATTGCGTTCTTTGTCCCGGGCTCCTGCGCTGTGGATCGCCGTGGCCGCGACACTGGCCCTGGGGATCGGCGCAAATGCGGCCATCTTCAGTGTGGTTCGCGCCGTGCTCCTGCGGCCGCTGGCAAATCGCGACGAGAACCGTCTGCTTTACTTACGCCAGAGCGCTCCAGGCATTGGCGACTCTAACACGACGTTTTCCGTTCCGGAAATTCAGGACATGGGGAGCGGGTTAAAGACGATCCAGGCGCTCGGTACCTTTTCGGCAGTCGACTTCACCGTCGTGGGACTCGGCACACCCCGCGAGGTAGCCGCCGGGGTGGTGGATGGCAACTACTTCAACGTGATGGGACTGCGTCCGGTGCTCGGACGCTTGTTGACTCCTAAAGACGATGGCCCAAATGCAGCCGGCGCGATTGTGCTGACCTATAAATTCTGGAGCACTTCGTTGCACCATGATCCGAATGTCATCGGAAAGACGGTGCGGCTCGATGGCTTAATGGGCTCGCGCACCGCGGTGATCGTTGGTGTGCTCGAACCATCGGTGCCCTATCCGGTGGAGACCGAGTTCATGGCGAATGTTGTCACCAGCCCGCATCATCTATCCGCCACCATGGTGACCGGCCGTGAGCATCGCATGACGGAAGTCTTTGCCCGGCTCGCTCCGGGTGCGGATCTACCCGCAGCGCGAGCAGAGCTCCAGACCAAATACACGGCCATGATGGCCGCACACCCGGAGGTTTACAAAGCCGAAGACCACTACGCCATCGCGGTTACCCGCATGCACGACCAGATCAACTCTCGCGCCAATACCGTCTTGTGGGTGCTTTTCGCCGCCTCCGGCCTGTTGTTCGTCATTGCCTGCTCCAATGTAGCCAACCTGGTGCTGGCCCGAACAGTGCGTCGCGAATCAGAACTAGCGGTGCGCTCGGCGTTGGGAGCAACCAGACAGGCGCTTCGCCGCGCGCTGCTGGCGGAAAGCCTGGTGCTGTGCGTCAGTGGAGTGTTAGGGGCCTTGATCATCGCCGCTCCGATGGTTGCTGTACTGGGCCGCTATGCTGCGCGTTTCAGCGTGCGCGCCGATGGCCTGACCCTTGATTTCAGCCTGGTGTGGATTGGGATTGCACTTGCCCTGGCCGCCGCTGTCTTCTTGGCGTATGTTCCGCGGCTGCCCTCCGAGGATCCGAAGCATAGCTTCGCACTGACCAGCAGCGGACTGCGCGTCGCGGGAGGCAGCAGTACCCGCCGGCTGCGCATGTTCGCCGTGACCCAAATCACGGCCTCATTCTTGCTGCTCGCCGGAGCCGGTGCGCTGATGAAGACCCTGTTTGTGCTCGAGAACACGCAGCCGCCCTTCGATACCGCCCGCGTCTTGGCTGTGAATTTGCCGGTTATGTCGTATGGGCGAACGCCGGAGCAGGTGCATAATTTTTATCGTGATGTGCAGCAGCGGGTTGGCGCCCTGCCCGGGGTACAAAAAGTGTCTTCAGGCTTCAGCGTGCCCTGGCGCGACGCGCAGGGACTGAACATCACCTTCACCTTCGCTATGGACGGCGCGACACGGCAGAACGGCCGGGACGATTTACGTGGGCGCTTCCGGTCCATCTCTCCCGGGTTCTTCGACACCTTGGGTCTCCCCCTTCTGCAAGGCCGCGACTTTAGAGACACCGATCGCGAGGGCTCGGAGCGAGTGGTCATCATCAACCAGAGTGTTGCCAAGATGCTCTTTCCCGGGCAATCACCGCTGAACCGCAATTTGCGCTGGACCGACCCGGTGATGAAGTTTATTGGCATCAGCCAGGAGCCTCGGCGGATCATTGGCGTGGTGCCTGACGTCGATGACGAAAATATTATCCCGTCGCCGAGCCCGATGGTCTATCAGCCATCTGACCAGGAAGGCTGGCAAGGCCGGTTGTTTGTCCGCACCGATCATGATCCGTACAGTCTTGTTCCGGTCATCACGCGCACCATTCACGACATGGCCCAAGACCAGCCGGTGGAACGAGCCAGCACGCTCAAAGATATTCGCGCGGAGGTTCTGACGCCTGACCGCCTGAATGCGATTGTCTTCGGCGGATTTGCTGGGGTGGCTCTTTTGATCTCCGTGGTGGGCGTAGCCGGTGTGCTTGCGTTTTCCGTGAGTGGGCGCACGCGCGAGTTCGGCATCCGTATGGCTCTGGGCGCTCAGCGGCGAAATATCCTCACCAATGTTCTGGTGGAGGGCCTGGTGATCGCCAGCATCGGGGTGGCAACAGGTGTGGTGGTTGCCTTCGCCTTCGCCAGCGCTATCGGCAAGTACGTTGCGGGGGTGCAATTGCCGGGCGCACTTGCATTCATCGCGTCCGCAGTCGTGCTTCTCGCTGCGGCGGTGATCGCGTCGGCTGTGCCCGCGGCACGCGCCGCCAGCGTGAATGCGTGGAAACGCTGCGCTCGGAGTAATTTCGCCGGGAGCATCACCTCGGTAGGGCCGCTCGAAGCTCCTCGACGCTTTCCGCCGCACTTCGTCCAGCGGTGTCGATCACTATGTGCTCACGATCCCATGGGTCGTATTCACGAGAGACAACTTGTTCCCAGGTTGGCAGCTTGAGGCTACGAATATCCACGAATCGCGTTTCCACACGTTGACGATGGAGCTGCAGGTCGGAACAGATCACCTCCACTTCCACAGCGCGTGCCTGGGCCCGATGCGCAACGTCGATCCAGGCGTCGCGGCTCAGGCGAATCGGATTCACTGAATCCGAAATCACGGTTCGGCCCAGGCGAAGGTTGTCCTCCGCAACTGCATAAGCGATACGATACCCTTCCTCGTTTATCTCCAGGTTCACCGTTGCGGAATCGCGAAGCGCTTGCTCAATGGTGTCAATGCGCAGATAAGTCGCACCGAGTAGCTGCGCCAGGTTTCTGGCAATCGTTGTTTTTCCCGTAGCAGGCAGCCCGCCAAAGATGATCAGCATCGGCGGATGGTTTTGAGAAGAATGAGCATTCTCCATCGCGCGATTCTACTGGAGAACACCTTTCGCACCCACCTTCTTGCAGGATGAGTCGCTGTATTATTAGCCGGGTGCGACTGGTACTCTCCGGAGGCTCACGTATGCGGCGACGCGATTTTCTGATGTCTATACCGCTGGCCGTTCTCATGCCGCAGTTGCGCTCTGCGGCCCCGCTCAAAATCACCGGCATCCGGATCGTCAATCTGAAGGTCGTTCGCGAGACCGGCAAGATGGAAGCGGCGTGGGATCCGGGCACAGTGACCACGTGGCGCATCGGCGGCGGATCGATCGTGGAGATTCAAACCGACCAGGGAATTTCAGGGATCGGGCCGGGGATCGACCCCGCCTTGTTGGCGGCGGCCAAGTCTCAGCTCATTGGCAAGGACCCCTTCAACATCGAGCAACTGGCCGGTCCGCTGCGCTATTACGTGGGTGGAAACCCGCGCACCGTGTCATCCCTGGAGATTGCCCTGTGGGACCTTGCCGGCAAGGCCACCGGTCAACCACTCTACAAAATCTGGGGCGCGGCCAAGAATCGGGTACCGGCCTATGCCAGCATGATCCAGCTCTCTACTCCGGAGGAGAGGGTTCGCATGGCGGTCCAGCTCAAATCGGAAGGATGGAAGGCGATCAAGCTTCGCGCCCATTACGCGACCTTGAAGCAAGACGTACAACTGGTGGAAGCAGTGCGCAAGGCGGTGGGCGATGACATGGACATCATGGTGGACGCCAACCAGGCCCAGTCCTTTACCGGCTGGCAGCCTGGCGTGACTTGGGATTTCGCTCGCGCGCTCGAGACCGCGCGAGAACTCGAGCGGCTCAACTGTGCCTGGCTGGAAGAACCGCGGCCGCGCTATGCATTCGATGAGTTGGCGGAGTTGAGCCGCCGGGTAGCCATTCCCATCGCCGGAGGAGAAAATAATCGTGGAGTACACGAATACCGCTGGATGCTGGAGCAGAATGTCTTCTCCATTCTGCAGCCCGATATCATGGTGGCCGACGGCGTCACCGGCTTTCGTGAGATTGCTGCCCTGACCCAGGCATACCACAAGCGGGTGATTCCCCATCACGGCGGAGGCAACCTGGGCACCATTGCCCAGCTCCACGCCATTGCCTCCTGGCCGAACGCGCCGTGGATCGAGATCCTGCACGACCCGCCCGTCGCGGCGTATACCAATGGATTTTCTATCATGCAAAACCCTCCGCTCGTGGACAAGGAAGGCTATCTCAACTTGCCGCAGGGTCCGGGTTTAGGGGTGGAGATCAACCAGGAATTGATTGTTGCTTGATTGCGGTGAGCATCTCCGGGAATCAGGGGTTGGGCGCTTCTCATCACGCTTTAGAGTTGTTAAGGAGGGACAGAAACCGCAGGTCCTATAGGGGACCCTCATTGGGACGTGTCCAACCGTGTCGGTAGCCGAGAGAGTAGTTGCGAGAATATCCCTCGGTTAGCAGGACGATCCAGACGGTTTCATTTTTTGTCCCGCGAAACCTGTCGATCCGCCCGTTCTTTTGGCCCTCTAACCATGCCTGATCGTTCATCGCCTCATGCCTCCAGTTAGCCCTTCCAGCTCATGTTCCGCCAGGACTCGCACAGCTACAATCACCCCAAGGCTGACCTCTACGGCGCTTTTCGGTGATCCGTTTTCCTGTTGGGCCATACGGCCGGGAGACCAGGATCAGGTTCGGGTAACCCCGCATCCCCCATCCGTCTCTCCTCATGTCACAAACGTGTAGTGAGTTGGTGGGTTATACCGTGACAGCTCTATTTTCTCTTTCCGAGAGCCTTGGACCAGGAGATCCGATCTTCCCCAAAAACAAGCAGCTGCGAGATAGCTTCCAGATCGCTGGGCAATTGGACGCGGACGACCTTACCCTGAAACGAGCGCTCGACATGCAGGGTGCGCATCAACGTGGCCCGTTGGGAAGTGGTCACACTCGGAAGAATGAACATGAATTTGGAACCTATCGGGATGTAGCTTCGTGTTCCGTTGATGAATACCTCGAGCATCGGACTGACGGTCACGGCGCCGTCAAAAAGCGCGCAAGTGATCTTCCAGGACAGCAGCGCCTTGCAGGAGATAGCGGGGTCGCTTTCGATCGCCTGCGTTGGCCCATTCAGGTCTTGATCGAGCGCGCCTCCAATCAGGATGGCAGGCGTCTTCGCACCTCCCGAGACGGTCAGGTCCTGCAAGAAAAGCCGCAAACGGGAAGTGTTAGCGAACTCGTTCGCCAGCGCCGCATCCGAAGAGTCGGCGGCAAAGGCCGTGGATCCCGCCAGCCTCTTCTCGACCCGAAGGAACTTAAGGCTCGTTGCGGTACTCCCAACGATGTCGTAATAAGTGATGCTTGTGCCTCGATATTCGCTTGCGGTATGGCCCGAGCTCTGGGTATCGAAGAAATCGCGTTCGATTCTCAATTGCATCTTGGGCGCCATGTCGACATAGCCCCCCGGCCCATAGCTATAGCGGTAGAACAGAGAGTCCTCCACAGGAGGAGAAAGGCTGGCAGCGATTCGC
The DNA here is from genome assembly GCA_963793525.1 of uncultured Acidobacteriaceae bacterium. Lineage (GTDB taxonomy): Bacteria > Acidobacteriota > Terriglobia > Terriglobales > Acidobacteriaceae > PALSA-350. The sequence continues at coordinate 58,266 of CAWCAZ010000016.1, read as the reverse complement.
TGCTTGACGTTGAGATAGTCATCCACCGATGCAAAACACCGTTTCTGCTGCAAACCACGAAGGGCGTTTTCAAAGCTTTGCCATTCATCCTTCATGTCGACAGCGCCGGCGCTCCCTTCCCACGCCGAAGCACTCGGAGTCTGTGCGATCCAGTAGGCTTCTTTTGCAGAAGATCGAGCGAACGAAAACCAGGATCCTTTGATCGAACAATCCGCCGGTGCCTCGACACCCGCGGAAATGGGGACGCGAATCGTTTGCCGATCACTTTGCGAAGCCGCAGCATCCGGCGACAGCAGGAAGTACTGGGTATCGATTTTGCTGAGAAGATAGCCGCCCTGCGGCCGCCGTATAGCGCATCCTGCGCACGCGGCAAGCAGGGTAATAAGCAACGCCGCGAATAGCTTTTGCTTCAAGATGGCCGCACCCCGAGTCGGGCGAAAGCTTTCACTCCGCGCGCAGAGCTTCCATGGGATTTACCTGCGCTGCTTTTCGCGCCGGCACGAAGGCCGCCAGGCTGCCGCTAAGGATCAGCACCAGGGCAACCATCACCAGCGTCCAGAGGTCATGTTCGGCGACGCCATACAAGAAGACACGCACAAATCGACCGGACACCGCCGCCAAGACCATGCCGATACCCACCCCACTCAGCACCAGCACGCCAGCCTGGCGAAATACAAGCCACAATGCCTGTCTCCTGTGTGCCCCCAACGCGATGCGCAGGCCGATCTCGCGCGTGCGCTGGGCAACCACATAGCTGAGCAAGGCGTAAAGGCCGGTAATGCAGAGCAGCAGCGCCGTCCCGCCGAAGAGTTCCAGCAGATGAGCCGCCAGCGTTTGGCTGCCGTAGGAATCCGCAACCACCTGGTCCATGGTGGTGAAGGTTGCATTGGCCAGCTCAGGGCTGGCCTGGCGAAGCAGGGTGCGCAATTCCGGAATGATGGACGCCAAAGGCCGTCCAGTACGAAGCGCAAGATCCATCGCCCGGCCTTCGAACGCAAGATACGAAAGGCTGTCGGGGGTCATCTGCGACAGGCAGACCACCACCTCAGGCTCCGGTCTTGTGATCGAGCTTTGTCGCGCGTCCTCGAGGACACCCACGACTTCCGTCGGCTCGTTCTTTCTCATATTCAGAAGGTGCATGCCGAGAACAGAATTGGGATTCTGCTGGTCTGGTGCGTAGAGCCGTGCGAACGACGGATTCACCAGCGCAACCGGTTGCGATCCCGCCGTATCTTGCGCAGTGAAGTAGCGGCCTGCCAGCATACTGAACCCGAAGACCTGCTCAGCATCTGCGGTCACGCCTCTTATATTCGACGTGATGGGGTCATTCCCACCCCCGTGAGCGCCATAGCCCTTCCCTGTCAAGGACAACTGCATGCGGAAGGTCTGGCCCAGCGGCACCTCTGTGATGAGCGTCGCAGCCTGCACTCCGGGTAGATGCTGCACCCGCTCCAGCAAGGGCTCGTACAAGTCCGTCGTCATGTTGCGGTTCGCGAAACGGTAAGCCGGAATGGTCAAGTTCGCAACCATGATGTGATCTGTCCGAAAGCCGAGAGGCACGTGGCGCAAGGCATATATCGTACGCAAAAGCAGACCGCAACCGGCCAGCAAAGTGAGCGACATGGCAATTTCCGCAATCACTAAGGCACTCCGCGCCCGATGCTGTGTGCGGTTGGTTCCGCTCTGCAGGCCACCCTGCTTGAGTGCGGCTTCGATGGGCATGTGCACCGCGAGGAACGAGGGCCACGCCGAAGAGAAGAGGGTGGTCAGCAGCGTGAGCCCCACCAGGGCCAGCAGAACCGTAACGTTCGCCCTCGCCGAGATGATAACCGGGAGGTGAGCAGGGATCTGCTTCTCGAAGATCCGGATCGCTCCCATCGCCAGGAGACTTCCCAGCAGTGAAGCGACTCCGCTGAGAATCAGGCCCTCGAAAAGTAGCTGTTGCATGATCCTCACTCGGCTCGCACCGAGCGCACCGCGCACGGCAATCTCTCGCTGCCGTGTTGTGGCGCGAACCAGGAAAAGGTTGGTCACGTTGACGCAGGCAATCAGCCATAGAACCCCGGCCGCCGCCAGCAGGGCGATAAGGCCGTTTTTCAGGCTCGCGTCAACGATGGTGTCAGCATAGCGCTGAACGATCACGCTATCCCGGCTCTCACGATCATCGGGATCCGCATAGCTTTTCGCTAACTGCGCCTGCAATGTTTTCAGCTCAGCTTCCGCAGCGCTCAGCGGTACACCCGCCCTTAAGCGGCCGATCGCCATGTAGCTACGCGGCCGGTTTGCTTGCTTCTTATCAGCATCCTCGAGCCGCACTGCTGTCCAGACTTCATTCCTGTCCTGCTGGCCTCCGAATGAAAATCCCCTTGGCATCACACCAACAACAGAATGTGGTTGGCCATTGAGCAGGACGTCTTTGCCGAGGATGCCTGGATCGCTGCCATACATCTGCCTCCAGGCAGCGTCGCTCAGCACGATGGTGTTTGCATTCTTCCCATCGCTAAACGGATCTACATCCTCATCGAAGGCGTGGCCTAGTCGAGGCTGAACGCCCAAGGTGGGAAAGAAATTCGGGCTGACGCTGGACAGATAGACTTCCTGGGCCCCCGCATTGCCATCTAGAAAATTTCCTTTGGAGCCCACGATGTAATAGGCAATCTGCTCGAGTGTCTTGCTCTGTTGTTGCCACGCTCGAACATCGAGGTAGGCCGCGCCGCGATTGAGGCCCGGTTTTCCATGGACGCCGGCCTCATCAATCGTTACCAGCCGTTCCGGGTGCGCAAACGGCAACGGCCGGAGCAAGACCTGATCGACCACCGTGAACATGGCAGTTGCCGCTCCAATGCCGAAGGCGAGCGTTGCGATCACCGTGATCGAAAATCTAGGGGTTCTACGTAGTTGACGCAGAGCGCTCCTTAAGTCTTGCTGAAGCGAATCGAGCCAAACCCATCCCCACATACGGCGCACCACATCTTTCACCAGCGCAGTATTCCCAAATTCCCTTTCGGCCTCGCGCCGCGCCGTCTCTGGATCGGCGCCGCGATCGCACTTATCGGCGGCGGCCAACGCGAGATGCGCCTCGATCTCGGCGTCCAGATCCAATTTTGCGCGCTCAGGTCGAAACATGCGGCTCCACCAACCCATGGAGATCCTCAACCTTCCGGTGTCGGGGTCATAATGCTGCCGATGGCGGCTACCATCGTCTCCCACTTGGAACGATCACGAGCCAGTTGCTTCTTGCCCTCGGCGGTAATGCGATAAAATTTGGCGCGCTGTTTCTGCTCTGTTTGTGCCCACTTGGAAACGATCCATCCCTGCCGCTCCATACGATGCAGAGCTGGGTAAAGCGAGCCCGTTTCTACCTGCAGAACATCCCCAGACTGCGCGCGAATCGCCTGGCTAAGGCCATAGCCATGCTGGGTGCCCCACTGCAATGTTTGAAGAATGAGCATGTCGAGCGTTCCCTGCAGAAGCTCGACCCTGTTCAAATACGGCTCGGGTGCTGAAGTCACAGTGTAGAGACTCTACATCATGACCAGGTAGAGCGTCTACAGGCCTCACCAAGGTGGCCGAAAGCTATTCGCTGAGGTTGACTTTTTTTAGCATGTCCTTGAATTGAGGATCGCTCCGGAGTGGGTCAAAGAGGGGTTCCGTTCTCATCATTGAGAGCCAAAAACAGCCCTCGTTGAGCAACCGGTTCAAGTTTTCCAGGGCGTTACCGTTCTCTCCTGCCAGCACGTAGATTCTGACTAACCCACCCGCGCTACATTGCGACTCTGGCTGGGCCCGAAGGAATTTGATTCTCGTTTCCCAATAAGCCTTTCGTCCGCCGCTGCGGTAGGCCGCATTCAGCCGATCGTGCCATTTCTTCCCATCGGAAAGGGAGAAGTTCCGCAGATCCGCCATGACAGCTTGTTCCGGCATTCCTTTCATCTCGTAGTCGTCGACCTCCCAGTCCACCGTGACGTTCACCAGTTCGGGTTCCATCTCTTCCGCCTTCCGAATGTATTCCAGGGACTCATCGTACCGCCGTGACCAGTACAAAACAGAACCCATGAGCCGCACATTAAAGAAGGACAACGGATCGAGTGCCAGGGCGCGTCGCATGTGGCTCACCGCTTCATCCCGGCGCCCAGCGACGCTCAGAAAAGTCGCGTATCGCGCCTCTGTCATCGAATCACTGGGACTGAGCGCAGTCGCCCGTTGCAAATCGTACTCCGCTGCCTTCCAGTCCCACTCCGCATTAAAGGCAATCTGACCCAGCACCGACCAGGCTTCACCATTCCCAGGGTCAAGTTCTATGGCGTGTCTTGCGGCAGCTTTCGCCTCGGGTGTCAGCCCTTGAGCGGGATCAGTCCACATCGCCAGCTCTGCTAATCCCGCCGCGAGACCCGCCCAGGATCGGGCATAGTCCGGATCGATGACAACGGCGCGCCGAAACATCTTGACCGCTCCCTCAGAATCTCGTTTGCTGAGGAGGTAACGCCCTTGCAGATAACCGTCGTAAGCTGACGGATCCAGCGGCTTTGCACTGGTGAAGTTGACCTGCTGCGACGGGCTGAGCAACTGAGCATGCGAAGCAATCTCTGCGGCAATGTGTTTCTGCAAAGCTGTTACGTTTTTCGGTGCGTCTTCAAACCTTGCCGCCCAAAGTTGGTGGTGCAATCGCGCATCAAACAAACGCACGATCGATCGAGACTTTGTCTTTTGATCGCCACACCGATCCTTGAACGATGGCATCGACACCCAGCTTGCGCGCGGTCTCCGTCAGTGACTCCGGGTTGTCCTTCACCTGCGTCCCGGAAGAATCAGAGACGACCTGCAGTTCCGGAATGGCCGACAGCTCCGAACTCAGTCCTTCGGTCATGCCATCGGCGAAATACTCCGTATTCGGTTCAGAAGAAAGGTTCTGAAGCGGAAGCACCGTCAGGGTGTGAATCCTGGGCGCGGGCGATCGGTGCAAAAACACCGATACCGCGACGCCGGCGATAAGTATGAGCATAAGCGCCGCTGTGCCAATCCAGATCCAGCGCCTCGAAAACCTCTCAGGCACTTCACCCTGAACCGCCGTTCCCGAACGTTCGCTCTCTCCCGAGGCGACGGGTGCGATTGCGCTCTCGCTGGTTTCAACCCGTTCCTCCACTGGGGCGACAAAGCGATAACCGACTCTAGGCACGGTCTCGATGTAACGCGGGCTGCGGGTGTCATCTCCTAATACGCTGCGCAACAGCCAGATGCAGCGCGTCAGGGAGCCCTCGGTTACAGCCGTATCGCCCCAGATAGCGTCGAGCAGTTCGTCTTTCGTTATCAGTTTTTGGGGATTGTGCAGCAGGAATAAGAGGACCCGAAAAGCTTTGGGCTCGATGCTCAACACCTTGCCCGCCTTCGTAAGCGAGAACTCCCGCTCACGAACTTCCACGTCGTCGAAGCGGAAAACAAAGGATTTACTTGCCGTCATAAATCCCTAAAAAGCCTGGCGCCCACCCATAAAGACCTGATGGAGCTATACGCACAGAGTTCCCGCGGTCTACCGGGCTGAGGAGCTCTCCCCATGACAAGTCTCAAGAGTTCTTGCCTGGCTTTCTTGCTACCGCGAGGGTCCCCGCACTTCGTGCGGAGACTTACTGCCCAAGGATATTGCAAGTGTACCGCTGTATCTTATGAACGGCTATCAAATGATCGTGGCTGCAATACTTTCCCGCCTTGATGACGGTGAGCCCTCGCCCCCGAACGTACGCGAAAACAAAGAACTAAGTCGCCATCATAAATTCATGATCCGCTCAAGAAACTCATAACCAACTCATCAAGATCAAGTAGAGCTACGCGCCCAGAGTTCCTTCAACCAACCCGGCTGAGGAGCTCTCGCAATGACCCCCTTCCAATGGTTCGCTTCCCTGGTGCTCGCCGCAACCATCGTTCCTGCGCTCGCAGCAGAAACCCATTGTCCCGGAAATGTCGCCAGTGTACCCTCCCTCTTTGTCAACCATCACCAAGTCGTCTTAGCCGTATCTATCAACCACACCGGCCCCTACAATTTCCTATTGGATAGCGGTGCGCAGATGACGATGATCGATCCCTCTCTTGCCGCTGCCCTTCATCTGGACGCTCAGGGCACGACCGTCGTCGCAGGCGTCGGATCCCGTCAGCCTGCTTCCTTCGCACAACTCGATCTGGTCGAAGCCGGATCCCACGCTGTTGCCCACCAAAGGGTGCTCGTGTACGAAGTCCAGAGTCTCCATTTCAATCTGCACCTGCGGGGCCTTCTGGGCGAGGATTTCCTCGAACACTTCGACATGCTGGTCGACAATTCACACCGCCTGTTCTGTCTCGACGACTCAGCCGCGATGCGGACGGAGGTGAAAGGACCACACATCCCACTGCTCGCTACCGTTGAACCAGAGGGCGGGATCCCAATGCCCAGCTTGCTCCTCATCACAGTTCTCTTGTCGGACGGGAGGAGGCCCGTTCGCTTGCTGCTTGACTCCGGCACTAACGCGCCCCTTCTCTACAACACCTCGCAATATATGGAGCTGCAGTTCTCCCACGACGTCAATTTACACGGGACCGGTGTGGATGGCGCAAAGCAGATTCTTTCGGCTCTGCCCCCGCAGGATGTAAGGATCGGCTCACTCGAATTGCCCGATGTGCCCTTCTTTAGCCTCGGCGGCATCAAGAAGGATGCCCTTGAGAAGGGGTTCGATGGCGTCTTACCCATGGAGCTCTTTCGGTGTGTCTTTATCGATCACGCCGATCGTTTTGCCGTCCTTAACCCAAGATAAGGCCGAAGACCTTGTCACTTGTCATGAACGGTCGCCAAGGTGTCTCAGGACGAGAGGAGTCGCTGTACTCCGGGGAACAAGCAGCGGATTCCAACGAATTGCTCGCTCATTTCTCGTCCAGAGTGAGCGCGTAAATATCTTCCGTCCCAGTGTCTCGGAGCAGCAGCGGCGCATCGCTAGGATCGAGGTCCATCCAAGGATCGAGTGGCTCGAGCTGATAATCCGCACCAGCATGCCAATCCTTCAGGTCGGCAACGAGTTCCACTTCGCCCCCCTTGACAGGTATACGAAAGATGCCGGCGTCGCTTTTGTGGGAGTACAGGATGTAAATGTAATAGATGTACTGGCTATCCCTGGAAAACGCTGGGTATCTCGCCATTCCCTTCACCGGAAGCGCCGACCATCGCTGGGTCTCAATGTCGAAGACCTTCAGGATGGACGTCCTCCAGGAGAGCGCCGCAATGTAGCGGCCGTCCGGAGACCAGCGCGGCGACCATGTGCCAGCCGACCCCGGAACAACTGTGACCTGCCGGCTATCGAGGTCGAGGAGCCGCAGGTCTCCTGTCTCGGCATTCCTTGCCGATGCTGAATCAAAAACAATTTTCTTCCCGTCCGGCGACCAGTCCGGATCCCCTTGTCTTCCGTTGTCCTCAGGAAGAATCCGTTTTGGGATGCCCCCTTCTGAGGTGACAGTGTAGCCATAAATGTGACCGGCCGAGGATGCTACAAACAGAATCTGCGAGCCGTCGGGAGACCAGCGGGGCCTTCCCACATTCATCGGAAGGTCCGTCAGTTGCACAGGATTGCTTCCGTCCCGGTTAGCCTTCCACAGGACGCCATCCGGGAAGGAGACATAGGCTAGGAACCGACCATCCCTTGAGAACGAGACATAATGGGCGGAGATGCCTCCGAGAAACGGCTTGATTTCTTTGGTTGCCGGGTCGATGCGCGAAAGCTCGCCGCGCAAGGTGGCGCCGCAGGCAAAGATCTTCTTCCCGTCCCTGCTGGGAAAAGGTACGCTCCAGGAGGTCGGACCCGTAGTCAATTGAACCGGCTCGGCGGGCGGCTGCCGCAGTACTCCGCTCCGTTCATCAATCGCCCAAATCTGATCCGCGACCGCCATCGATTCATGCGACGTGAATACGAGAAACTCCCCATTAGGGGTCCAATGGCCACCGCTCGCAGTGCTGGACGCGTGCCAGCCGGGGAGCAACGGATGAGGATTCGATCCGCTCGACGATATCTCCCAAAGCCGATTGTTTAGCGAAAACCCAATGGCTCCGCCATCTGGCGACCATTGCGGCCAATCGGCTTTGCCGACCGCCGAGCCCACCTTGTGGGCTCCGGTCCCATCGGCCTGAACGAGCCAGATGTCTCCTTCCAGGTTCGTATAGACCACCGAACTCCCGTCACGTGAATAGGCCGCATCCCACGCGTCACCCATACGGCGATATGAGCCATCCTGAATGCGGACATTCCAAATTGGACCGAGCGGCTTCCCTTCTTCTGCGGTGCCGGTAAGAAGATGGGAGCCATCGGGCGATATGTCCAACATCTCACCAGGCCCCCCGGGCACCGGAACCGGGATCTGTGCCAATTCCCCGCCGTCTATCGGAACCTGTTCGATGGAACTGCTCGTAATTTCGTTCGCATATAGCCTGGTTGCGTCCACTCCGGCGAGCCACTTCCTGCGGCCGTCGTGGCTGATCTGGATATATCTCGAGATGCGGGGCGGGGGCAGTGGCCGGTGCAGGTACCAAAGTATGGATACGAGAGACACGGCGAGAAGGGCAGCGGCAAGCAGCCACCATCGCCGAAAACTCCGGAGCGCCCCGCCCGCCGCCTGAACGCTGAGATCCGGCCGTTCGCTGCCACCTCCGCCGTCAGGAGAGTCGACCGGCGCCAGGGCGCCCTGCAGGTCCTCCGAAACTTCAACTTTGCACACAAACCGATAACCGACCGTAGCCACGGTCTTGCTGTAACGCGATTGGTGGATGTCGTCTCCCAGCGCGGTACGCAGCAGCCAGACGCAGCGTGTCAACGAACCTTCGGTAACAGTAGCATCGCCCCAGACGGTGCTAAGCAGTTCTTCCTTTGTGATCAATCTTTGCGGATTATGCAGCAGGAATAGGAGTGTTCGAAACGCCTTCGGCTCCACTGCCAACACCTTCCCCGCCTTGGTGAGCGTGAACGCCCGCTCCCGAACCTCCACGTCGTCGAAGCGGAAAACAAAGGACTTACTCGGCATCATAAATTCATAATCCACCCTAAGAAACTCCCGATCAGCCCGGGGAATTTAATAACCAGCCCATCAAGACCAAGTAGGACCAAGCGCCCAGAGTTCCTTCAGCCAACCCGGCTGAGGAGCTCTGGCAATGGCAACCTTCCCGTGGTTCTCTTCCTTGGTTCTCGCCACCATCATCGTTCCCGCGCTCGCAGCAGAAGCCCATTGTCCCGGAAATGTCGCCAGTGTACCCTTCCGCTTCGTCAACCGCCACTTGATCGTTTTGGCTGTGTCCATCAACCACACCGGCCCCTACGACTTTTTATTGGATAGCGGCACTCAAATCACAATGGTCGATCCCGCTATCGCCGCTGCCCTTCATTTGGACACTCAGGGAGTAGCCGTGGTCGCGGGAGTTGGATCGGGTCATGTGGCTTCCTACGCGCAACTCGACTTGCTTGAAGCCGGCTCTCACGCTTTAGCCCACCAGAAGGTCCTCGTTTATGACCTCCAGAATTTTCGTCCCGCCGATGCGCACCTACAGGGCGTTCTAGGGGAAGATTTTCTTGAGCAATTCGACCTGCTCATTGACAATGTGCACCGAGTGCTCTGTCTCGACACCGCGGCGGCGATGCGCGCAGAAGTGAAAGGGCCGCATATTCCGCTGGCTGCTACGGCTCAGGTCGACGAAGCCGGCGCGAAGCCCGGGTTGCTCCTCATTACTGTACTTTTATCCGACGGGCTACGGCCCGTTCGTTTGCTACTTGACTTCGGCGCGAATGAGCCCATCCTCTTCAACACTGCTCAATATATGTTGCTGCGGCGCACGCAGGACATGGCTCTCCGAGGAAGGGGGTTAGATGGAGCGCAGCCCGCGTTTTCGTCTTTGCCGCCTCAGGACATGAAGATCGGCTCACTCAAATTGCCCCGCGTGGCCTTCCTCAGCACGACCACAGCGAAAGACTCCTATGTACAAGGGTTCGACGGTGTTCTGAATACGTGGCTCTTCCAGCGCGTCTTCATCGACCACGCCGATCGCTTTGCCGTTTTTGAGCCGAGATAGAAGCGAAGACGACATCCAGCGGCCGCCTGAAGGTGCAAACCTTCAAGGAACCGCCTTTTTCCGTAGCCTCTTCAACCAGCTGCCAACTGACCTTCCGCGCCGATCGTGATAAGCAATGGCCCCAGGAATTGTTACTTCCACTTCGGTGCCGGCGCCGGATCGATTCCACAATCGGAATCGGGCACCCATCTTCTCTGCCCGCTCGCGCATTCCAGAGAGCCCCCAGTGCCCCACGGAGCCACCGGCACGCAATGTTTCCTCCCCGATGCCCTGACCATCGTCGCGAACTCGCAGGCGCAGGGCCGAATGATCGAAGTCCACCTCGACCTCGATCTTCGATCCTTGAGAGTGGCAAAAAGAATTGACGATGGCTTCTCTTCCGATGAGAAACACTTCGTCGCGAATCATGGAATTCAGTTCCCGCTGGGCGCCGGTGACGACGACTGTAAAGGCGATCGGACTGTCCCGCTGGAGCTCCCGCCCGGCTTCGGCAAGCCCTTCCGCCAAGGGCGTTACTGGCCCGGCCTCCTGCCGCAGATCCCGGATCCGGTCGCGGCTGGCAACCAGAAGAAGGTCGGCGCGATCGAGCGCATCCTCCAACACAGTACGCGCTTTCGAGCCTTCCGGGACCAATCCAGTCGCGCCTTGAAAGCGAAGCATCAGTCCGTGGAATCCCTGGAGAAGCGTGTCGTGAAGTTCACGGGCAATCCTGGTGCGCTCGGCAAGTCGCTCTTCGAGGCGCATCGAATACTGCTGGGTCAACTGGCGGAGGCGATACCAGTAGAGGAAATAGCCAAAGAGCAAGAGGACCGATACGTACATACACCGGAACCACCACGTGTTCCACCAGGCAGGCAGAATCTGTATAGCTAAGGCGGCACCTGGCTCACTCCATGCTCCGCGTCCGGTCGCTGCCTGCACTCTGAAGTTGAATTTGCCGGCAGGAAGACTCGTATACGTCACCACGCGTTGGTTGCTCGCGACCTGATTCCAATCGCTGTCGAGTGGATCCAACTTGTAGCGATATCGCGTCGACGACGGGTTCAAGTAACTCAGGGCAGAAAACTCAAGCGAAAGCATGGTCTGGCTGTGAGTGAGGAGCAGATCGCGTGATTGCGTGATCGCTTGCTTGAGCGGCGAATCTTTCCCCAGCTTTATGTCGCGAGCCAAGACGTGGAGATCTGTCAACACGACGGGCGGAGTCCACGTGGTCTCTTTTATCCGATCGGGATAGAACGCCACGCCTCCGCTAAAGCCCCCAAAGAACATCTCACCATCACCACTCTTGAAGCATGCGGGCCAGCCAGTCAGGTCAGGACCGGGAAGGCCATCGGAGGTGAAGTAGTTTTTGAATCTCCGGCTTCGCTGATCGAAGCTGGAGATGCCCTTGTTCGTACTCATCCAAAGCGTTCCCCGATCATCCTGCCGGATGCAAGCGACCACATTGCCGCTTAACCCGTCCCGCTCGTAGTAGGGGATCGCTAGACCGCTTTTGGGATTGAATTGATCCAAGCCGTTCTGCGTAGCAAGCCACATGGTGCCTGCATGATCGAAGAACACTGAGTTCACCCGGCTGTCACTGATAGTTGCCCGGTTTGCGGGATCGCGCGCATGCCCAGTGAACTGTTTTGTGGAAGGATCGAAACTTTGTACCCCATCGGCGTCAGTGCCAATCCAAAGAACACCCTGACTGTCCTCGATCAACCCCATGTAGAGTGGTACCGAGTCTGCGTGGGGCCGATAGACGGTGAAACGATTGGTATCACGTTCAAAATGGTCCAGGCCATCCCAGGTGGATGCCCAAACGGTGCCTGCTTGGTCGATCAACAGAGACGTCACGATATTGCTGCTCAGGCTTGATGGATCAGCCGCATCGTGAAGATACGTGGTTACATGTCCGGTTCTCTCGTCAACCCGGCTAAGCCCGTCACCGAAAGTTCCAACCCAGATACCGCCAGAGTGATCTTCAGTCATCGAGATCACATGATTGATGCCACTGAACTCCGTGGTCCCAAAGGTCGGCGGGTCACCACCCTCCCGTCTAATTCGACGCAAGGTCCTTTGGCCGATCCAGACGTCGCCATTCTTGTCCTTCAAAACTGCGCCGACGAACGTGTCTCTTCCGTTCTCCGCTGTTCCCGGCAGGAGGGGAAGAGATTCAAACGCCGTCTTCTTCTTGGAGAACAAATTTGGTCCCTGTGTTCCCATACCGACCCAAATATTCTCTTCCTTGTCTTCGTAGAGACTGACGACCGAATTTTCCGACAGGCTATTCGGATTTCCCGATTCATTGCGGTACTGGATGAAGCGATTGTGATCACGATCAAACCTGAAAAGACCACCACCCTGGCCGCCCAGCCAAAGCACTCCATCCCGGTCTTCGAGGATGGCTACGAAGCCGGAGAGCGCCGTGGGGGAAGAGGGACTTTTGCGTAAGTGAATCGGCGTCAGCTTGTTCGTCTTGCGGTCGAACACCGCGAGGCCGTTACCAAGGGCGTGGATCAGCCAAAAGACACCGTGGCGGTCCTCATAGAAGAAGCTTTCCCGTGGTTCGTTTTGAGCTACGTGCAGCAGGATGTTTCCGGTCTTGCGATCGAATTTGTCCAATCCCTCTCTGGTCACGACCCAGAACTCACCCTCTCGATCTTCGCCACTGGACTTCACATCGCTGCTACTCAAACTCAGCAGATTCTTCGCCTCGTGACGATAGGTGCCGACCACACCGGACACCGGATCGAATGCGAACAGACCGTTGGTTGTCGACAGCCAGAACAGCCCTTTGCTGTCCTGGGTGATGTGCTTGATGGAGAGCTGTTCTTGCTTCGCCCGCTCAGCCTGGATCTGGTAATGAACAAACGTCTCAGTCACTGGATCATATTTGTCCAAAAATTGATTGCATGCGACCCAGATGACACCGGACTTGTCCTTGAACAAAGCAGTGATATATACCCCGCTGAGGCTTCTCGGGTCCGCGGGATCATGAAGGAAAACCTTGAATTTGTAGCCGTCATACCGGTTCAGTCCGTACTGCGTGCCGAACCACATGAAGCCCTGATTGTCTTGCACGATTTGGGAAACCCGTACCTGGGAGAGTCCATCACCGGTCGCGGTGCGGTAGAACCGGATATCCGTTCCCGCAATCACTGGTGGGGTGCTGGGCAATTCCTGGGTAATCTGCGGGGCTGGCTCCGGCGAGCTAGCAGCTTTTTCCGGCTGGGCCAGGCTTCGCCGGCCAGCCAACGCCTGGATGCCATGGGTTCCAGCGGTGACAAACATAAGCACGGCCGGCCACACCAGCAGACCCAGCATGTGCTTCAAACGCAGACGCCGCGGCAACTCGTCAACGACGCAGGCAGGAGAGTTCCGGAGCGATCGACTGTGCCAAGCCTTTCGGCACGGAAGCGTGCAACGGTTGAAAACCATTCCCCCTCATTAATCGCGGGCCGTAGGCAAGACCACTTGGCGGCGGCCATACATCCGGGCGTCCATGGAATAAGCCCCTGGGCCTAACATCCCTAACGCAGCAATCACAATTAGTACGAAACACTCGTTTATTGTGTCACAGCCGTTACACAGGAATAGACCGATCGCTCCAGCGATCACGCTAAACGTGGCGGTAAAGGGAGTAAAGAGGCCGAGAGCCAGCAGGATCGAAGCGCAGCCGGACACCGCCATCGGCAGTATGGGGCCCTGTGAGTGCCATGAACGTGAGCCCTGGAGAATTAGAATCCAGGCTAGCGACAACCGCAGCAGTAGAAGAGCCAGACCGGGTTGACGATCTGGAAATGTTGCGAAGAGTCTTTGCACAGCCTTAGGCTAGACGAGATGGGTAAGAATCCAGACCTCCGTTGGGAGTCCCTGTTTGCAACACTTTTGAGGGGCGAAGGATCCCTCGCCGGGGCATACACTGGCCTCGCCAGCCATTGGGAATCGGCAACTCCCATAATAGGCAGTCGAGAGGCATGGCCATGCAAGCACCTCACCCCGGCGTAATCACCGTTCTCGCTGTTGATGATCATCCATTGGTCCGCGATGGCATTAACTTCGCCATCCAGGCTGAAAAGGACATGAAGGTTGTGGCAGAGGCCAGCAACGGACAGGAAGCCATCGAGCTCTTCCGCCTGCATCGGCCGGATGTAACGCTCATGGATCTGCAAATGCCAGGCATGAATGGCATCGACGCGATGTTGGTGATCAGGCAGAGTTTTCCATCCGCGCGGATCATCGTCATCACTACCTATTCGGGAGACGTCCAGGCGGCGCGGGCCCTGAAGGCGGGCGCTTCCGGGTACCTGCTCAAGGCCACGATGCGAAAGGAACTAGTTGATACGATCCGCCGCGTCCACGCTGGGCACCGCCGCATACCGAATGATGTAGCCGCGGGTATTGCGGAGTACGTCACTTCCGATGCATTGACGGATAGAGAACTGGAAGTGCTGAGAAATGTTGCCGCCGGCAATTCGAATAAGAGGATCGCATCCGCCCTGGGGATCTCAGAAGAGACCATTAAAGGTCATATGAGGCATATCCTCTCCAAACTTCAGGCCAACGACCGCACACATGCGGTCACTATCGCGCTCAAGCGCGGCTTTCTGGATGGTTAAGGGTCTGCCGGCCTAATCATCTGCGTAGGCGCGATTTAATAGGTTTGCTCAAGTTGATCGCGGTCATCCCGATCATTCTCCCGTGGAAGCCGGTGGGAACCCTGCTTCAGCAGGGGGAGCGAAGCTTCAGCGTCGCGGAAAATCGCACTCCGCAAAATGGGGCTTTAGCCCTGGGGGTCTGCCTCGTTCCCAGACTAAGGGACGGGTGGCGCATATCTCGCTCGTTTTTCGCGAGATGTGGGCCACCCCTCTCTTAGTCTGGGAACGAGAGTTGAACTGCGGTTTTCACGCAGGCTCTTTTAGCCCCTGGGTCTACCGCTGCCTGTTCGGCCGTGGTACTCGGAAGGGCCGACGGGGGCTTTGGAGCCTCCGTAAGCAATTCGGCTAATGCGGTGGCTGCACGACGCAGGTCCTCATCGCGGGTCAGACAATCGGGACAAAGACGAAGCCACTGCCCACGCGCATCGCAAATGACACCCTCACGCTGAAGTTTGGCTGGAAACTCCATCGCCTTGGCAAGGAGGATGGCGAGAAATGCTCCGTGATCCTCGTCGCCGCCCTTCATCGCCCGGATGCCCGCGCTGTTGAGGTATCCACGTAGCGCCTCGAGTTGTTTGAGGCTGTACGCGCGTAGCCTTTCAACCCCCATAGCCAGCGTAAATTCCAGGCCGCTGCGGGCCTGGTACCACGTAAGCACAGGTGGCGTGGATTCGAGAAAACCATCGCCGCCTTGAGCGAGCACGGGTAGATCCGGCCGCCGATATCCAAAGGGGTCGGAATTGGCAAACCAGCCAATGTCGAGCGGATGCAAGCCGGCATCGAGGACTCCAGGCGCAATGTACAGAAAGCACGCTCCCGGGCCACCCCGAAGGTATTTGTAACTCCCACCGATCACAAAATCGGCTCCCAGTTGCACCACGTCCACGGGGATAACACCAACCGCATGGTAGGAGTCCACGAGCAACCTCGTTCCCCTCTGGTGACAAACCTGCGCAAGCTCATCCAGGTGCTTGACGATCTGGCCGGTCATGAACATGACTTGAGAGATCACGACCAGATCTGCGCCATCACCGTGGTTGACTGCATCCATCACGGGTTCTATCGAGAAGTCGCCGTTCCCATCGGGCTCGACCCACTGGAGCTCTATGCGCTCGAGCGCGGCGTACTGCTTCAATATCACGTCGATGGAGTCGAACTCCCCTCGCGTGCTGATCACTCGCGGTTTGCCTGGCAGCGCGTTCAGGACAGTCCGCAGGCCTTGCCCCGCCGATGTCTTGGGAATGATGCAGTCGGCACGGGGAGCGCCGATCAGGGTTGCGATGCGGGTGCGAAAGGCCTGCCGCTCGCCAAGCCACGCATCCCATGCGTCGCCCAGCTCGCTGTACCAGGCCGTGGTCGCTTCGGCGACGTCATCCGCCAAGACGTCCAGGGGCCGGCCCAGGGAGTGATTCGCCAGATAGAGAGACTTGCTCGACAAAACACGCGAGAAAAGCGGAGCGATATGTAGCTGAAGAGAATCCTGCTCTAACGACCCTCTGCCCAATCCTGCAATGGCTCGCTGAAGACTTTCAGTCATCGCTGTAATAATTCTGTTCGCGCTGCAAGCAGCTCAGGGAAGAAGGTGAGTTCGAGAGCCTGCCTCAAAAAGCCCACTCCGGAGGAACCTCCCGTTCCGGGCCGAAAACCGATGATTCTTTCTACCGTCTTCATGTGCCGGAAGCGCCAAAGCTGAAAGTACTCTTCGACGTCCACCAGCTTCTCACACATTTCGTACATATCCCAATCTTCGCGAGGATGTTCGTAAATCTCGCGAATGACTTGCACGACTCCTTCATTTTTACGGTAGGGCTCGCTCCAATCGCGTTCCGTGCATTCCCGCGGAATAGAGAACCCTCGCCTTGCCAGGTGCCGCAGAAACTCGTCATACAGGCTCGGCGCTTCGAGGGTCTTCTTCAGCGCATCGTGTCTGACCGGGTCGTGATCGAAGACGCGAATCGCGTCGCGGTTCTTGTTTCCCAGCAGGAATTCAAGCTCCCGGTACTGGAAAGACTGAAAACCGGAAGCGTTGCCAAGTACACCGCGAAATTCCAGGTATTCCGACGGGGTCAGCGTTTCCAGCACGGCCCACTGGTCAAAGAGCTGCATTTGAATGAGCTTTGCCCGGGACAGAATCTTGAAGCAGGGATCAAGCTCGTCGTGCTGCACGAAGCGAATTGCGGCGGTTAGCTCATGGATCAGCTGCTTGAGCCACAGTTCGGCGACCTGATGCTGGATGATGAAGAGCATCTCATCGTGATGAGGGGGCGAAGACAAGGGGCGCTGTTGCGCCAGCAATTCCGGCAGGCACAGATATCCGGAGTAGTTCATGCGGCCTGCGAAATCCGTCACAATCCCCGGTTCGAGCGGTCTTTGGTTGTTCTGCATAAGGGTCCACTGTACGACTGCCCGGTCAACTGGGCAACTTCCGGCTTAATGCGCATTGCGTTCCCCAGGTGTCCGAGATCGAACACGAAGCGGAATAATGGACAGTTTTTATTTCTTGCGGTTTGTACCTTATAGAAAAGACTGGAGAACTTTGTACGGAGCGTGGGGGATGGCGTGCACTGATTAATATGGTCGTTAAGGAGTCGTGATGTGTTTCGGGAAGACAGCGATAGCAATTTTTGCCCTGTGTTTTCTCTCCACGGCATGTGTTTTCGGCCAGAACTATCCACAAGGGCAACCACCTTCTACAGGTTACGCGCCGCCGCTCATGCGGGTATCGTCGCAGCTTGTCCTTATCGATGCACTGGTCGAGAACGAGAAGACAGGCGCTCCGGTCGCTAACCTGCAAAAGGAAGATTTTCTGGTTCTGGAAGACGGTCAGCCACAAACCATCTCCTACTTCAGCCACGACCAACTACCGTTGTCCGTGGTGTTTCTCTTCGACCTCACCGCGACCGTGCAACCAACGTTGAAGCCGCTGGCAGAGGGAGCGTCTCAGATACTCAAGCATCTGAAATCGCAGGACGAGGTGTCCGTCATGGTGTTCTCGTCTCATACCGAGCTGTTGCAGGACTTCACTACAGACCGCGCCCTCGCCTCCGCCGCCATCGAAAAAGCGTCCGAGATGAAGACCGGAGAAGGAACATTTATTCACGAAGATATGTATGAAGCCATAGACCAGGCCGGCAAATCCACGGTGCCCGAAAGCCGGCGTGTCTTGGTGTGGCTTACTGACGGGACATCAAACTTTGAGAACTCAGTTACGCAAAAGACAATCGGCCAGCAGGCGCCAGCTCGTTTGCACACCAAGGAAGAAGCGACAGCCAAGCTCCTCCACTCCGGCGTCGTAGTAGCGGCCCTGATCGACAGGTCCGCTAAGACAGATGCCTTCATGGCTGTCACGGACATCAGTCCCCTATCGTTCATTGCCGGCGGACGCCTTGGGGACATCAACAAATATGCCGACGCCACAGGAGGGCCGGTGCTCAAAAGCAGCAAGAGGGAAATAACCGCGCGGCTCTCAGAGCTGTTAGATCAACTACGGGAGCGTTACACCCTCGGATACAAGCCTTCGACCGAAAAAGCAGCGGGATCATTTTGCAAACTCGAGCTTAGCCTGACTTCCCTTGCCTATCAACACAGTAACTCGCGAAAGCGGGACATTCTCGTGCGCTCGAGACACGGTTACTATCGCTAGAGCATTTTCACCTCAAGATTTTTGCCTCCGCAATGGCCTAACAGAACCAAACAGGATCAGGACGATTGTACGAAGATCAAATTTGAGGAGTAGCGAACGCCTGGGACCTTCCAATGGACAGAAAATAGTGTTGGAGGTGGAGTTGGCCATACTCGGTGGAAAGGTCGTCTCTGGTATGGGAAACTTCTCGCACTGGATTGAGAAATTGCACGATCACTACCTTGGCAAGACCGGAATGAGCCTGTTTCCGGGTACTCTGAATGTGCAACTCGAGAAGCCTTATACCTTACCCAGCGAAGTCATTCGCCTCGAAGCACAGGAGTATGGCGGCAGTGTTTCGGTAAACATCGTTCCCTGTTCAATATCGGGAAAAAGTGCGTTCATTCTTCGCACCGATGCGAATGAAGAAGGTCGAGGTCATCATCCGAGGACGATCATAGAGGTCGCAACCGACGTAAGACTCCGCGATCATCTTCATCTGAGCGACGGTGACCTTGTTGAGATCGACACCTTTGGTACGCCGGTGATGAGATAACACACCAATAACCAAACCTACTGGTCTTGCACCAGGGCCAGCGGCGATGTCTCCGCCAGCTTCATCTTCATCACATCCAGAAATGCTTGCATGCCAGGAGACATCCATTTGTCTTTATGCCAAACGATGTGGGTCGCGATGGTCATCTTTGCGCCCTGCCAGTTCAATAGAGTGAATTGCTTCTTCTTGAGCTCACAGGCGATAACGATCCTGGGCAAAAAACCCAAGCCCATCCCAGCCGTCACGCATTGCTTAATGGCTTCGACGCTGGAAAATTCCGTGACGTGCTGCGGCCGTATATTAGCTAACGCCAGCCGCGTATCCAGTTTCTTGCGGTAGCAGCAACCAGCCTCTGTCAGGAGTAGGTTTTGATCCAACAGGTCTTTTGGATCCACCGTCTTGGCTTTTGCCAGCGGGTGATCGGGCGTAGCAAAGAGATACACTTCTTCGGTACGCATCCTGATGGACTGCAGTTGATCCCCCTCGACCGCATCTGACATGCTGATGGCCAGATCCAGCTTGCCACTCTCGAGCGCGTCCGCCAGTTTTTCGTCCAGATCAGGACGAAAGATGAGTTCCACTTGCGGATAGCGCTTGCGGAAGACTTTCAACACTTCAGGCAAACGATAGGTGAGCACGCTCTCGGGCGCTCCTATACGCAAAGGACCAGCAGGCTCGCTGCCAAACTTCACCGCGCGCTGGCCCTGTTCCATCGCAGCTAATGCCTTCTCTGCATAAGGAAGGAAGCGGCGACCGGCCTCGGTTAGCAAGACACGCTTTGCCAGGCGATCGAAGAGCTGTGCTCCCAGTTCCGCTTCCAGCGCCTTGATCTGCGAGGTCACGTTCGACTGGACGGTGTGCACCCGTTCGGCAGTGCGGGTGAAGTTCAACTCTTCTACCAGAACGCAAAATGTTTGCAGCTGCCTGACTTCCATTTAGCAATCTCCTTTTGAGATCGATCTCATACTAACAATCTATTGGACGGATGTATAGTGCAGGCCGAAACTCAGCCTATGAGCTTACTTCAACTTCAGTTTCGGGATGTATCTCGGGCGAGTGTTGGGTTTCTCTTCGCGCTCTTGCTCGCCTTCGTTCTACCCCCTGCTTTGCATGCGCAGCAGGGCGGTACGGCGGTTATCTTCTACACACAGCCTCAGGTGAACGATGAACTATGGCCTGACTTACTGGCATCGTTGCATGCTGATTTGGCCGCCGGTGTCGGTGAATCGGCAAACGGTTTTGCTTTGGAACAAAACCCTACTTATTTTCGGGGCAATGACATTCCGCAGAGTCTCGACTTCTCCCAGGTGATTGTCGTGAAGTTATTGGGCCGGTGTGACGTGCTGCCACAGTCGGATCATCCATCGTTGAAAGGTCCGCTCGGCTGGGTGAGGGAGGTCTCGGGAAGGATTCAGCCTTTCATTTTTGTTGATTGCGAACGGATCGCGCAGGTTCTTCGCACCCATTCCCCTGGCTTTAATAAGTACGAACGGCGCCGTGAGATGGCCCAGGCAATCGCCCATGTGGTGATCCATGAATGGATTCATATTGCGACACAAAGCCCTGCGCACGGCGCACGCGGTGTCACCAAGCAATTTCTCTCGCCGGAAGAGCTGACCGCAGAACCCAAAGGTGACACCGTGGCGGTTGCAGTTCAATAGCCGCGGAGACGATAATCGAGATGTACCTCAAGGGCAGAAGAGCCTGCGCGAGAAGTTGAAGAGACACTGCAACTCCATCTGGTCGCCGAGGCCCGGTCGAGCCAACCGCTAAATCTGCCCAGCCCTGCCGAGCCTGTGTGAGAACCCCGCGGACTAACTCAGTCCCGAAGGGACGGCTGAAAATATCCCAGGATGTAGTCCTGGGTGCCCTTAACCATTCTCCAAAGTCCAGGCTTTCCCAGGACTGCCGTCCTGGGGCATTCTCAGCCGTCCCTGGCGGGACTGTTCCCGGCTCTCCTGTACCACCCAGGACTAGCGTCCTGGGCTACTTTCAGCAACTCTCAGCCGTCCCTTCGGGACTGAGGTAGTCTGCGGCGTCCTCACACAGGCCTCGGCAAGGCTGGGATTCTTTGTTCCGCAGCCCACTCCGAGATAAACGTCTTACTTCGCTTGAGAAAGAGCATGGGCCTGATTGGCGATTAGCAGCAGTCCCTGGGCTCGGGCATCGCGCTCGAGAGCGGTCAAATGCGCGCCGGCCGAAGCTGATCCGGACCAGAGATCAATCTCTGCCAGAGCAAGCCGGGCTTCGAACTCATAAGAGCGATAGCCAGACTTGTGTGCCGAAGCGAGCATGGATTCGAGTTCCTCGCGAGCCTGGGCCCACTTGCCTAACTTCGCCTTTATCCGGGCGTCTGCCAGCGTAGCCTCGAAGCGTGGGGACGGGGCCTCAACTCTGCCTCGACAAAGCCATCGCCCTTTCCGCCGCACTCTGCGCTTCCGGTAAATTTCCTGCGCCCAGCAAATTCCTCGCTAACGCGGCTTCGGAAAATACTTCATCGTCCGTGGCTCCGGATTTCGCCAACAGCGCCGTTGCCTGCCGCGCTAAGGATTCTCCTTCGGCGAACCGTTTCTCCACCAGAGCAAGCGACGCCAGTGATACCTTAACCGCCGCGATCACCGCCTGATCTTTCGTTTCTTCGCTCAACGCGAGAGCCTGCTCATACTGTTTGCGTGCACCTGCCAAGTCGCCCTGGGCCTGCAGAACGTCGCCCAGGCCGGCGATGGCGTGCGGTTGCCCGATGCGGTAACCGGTCTCCCGATGCAAGGTCAGGGCCTTCTCGTAGTATCCCTTGGCTTCCTCAGGATTGCCCATCTCGAGGAGCAGATCGCCTAAATTGTCCAGCACGGACGCCGCCCCGCGCCGACTTCCAATCGCATTGAAAGCCGACAGGGCTTGTTGTTGCATCTTCAGCGCCCCCGCCAAGTCCCCGAGCCCGCCGAGTGTATTTGCCAGGTTCCCGTAGTCGCTGGCCAGCAGCGCCGGGTTGTTGAGCTCCTGATCGAAGCGTAAGGCTTGCTGGTAATAGGACTGCGCCTCGCGCATATTTCCTTGACTGTAGAGGACATTCCCGATGCGCTCCAGCGTGGAGCGAATGCTTCTCTGCGCCCCGATCTCCCGAAAGACGGGAAGCGCCTCTTCAAACTGCTTCCTGGCACCCGCAAAGTCACCTTGATCGTAAAGCGCGTCTCCTATGTTGAGCAGACTAGCTGCAGCCATTCGCCGATCACCGGCAGCGGCAAAGAGATCTCTCGCCTGTTGCGAAAGTTCCATCGATTTCTGCGGCTGCCCCAAACGTTCAAAGGCGTTCGCTTCCAGGCGCAGAGCTTGCGCCTCCAGCAGTTTGGCGCCAATCGCCCGGCCGCGCGCGGCCGCCCGTTCGCTGAGCGACTGCAGTTGCCGGAAATCGCTTTTCAAAACCGCGATGTCGGCTTGCGCCAAATCGATGCGAGCGCCGTCCGCCTCTGACACAGTCAGCTTGCGAAGCTGAGCCAACGTCTCTTCCGCGTCCTTGCCGTGCCCTCCCTCAACCTGGGTCCAAAGAAGAAACAAACCATAATCGACGTTGTCGGGAAAGAATTCAAAGAGGGCACGATAGCTCTCCATGGCCAGATCGGTCTGCCCTGAGAACTCATGGGCGCGCGCCTCGATCAGCAACCGCTCTTCCCGGGAGGATTGACCCGAGAGCGCCAGCGCCCGCTGCGCTTCTTCTTTCGCCCGGCTCTCATAACCCAGCGCGTCCCAGGCTTTGGCCAGCGCCGACGAAGTCGGAGCATGATTGGGATCAAGCGCGGCCGCCTTCTGCAAAAGGTCGATGGCAGAGCGAGCATCGAACACACGCAATTTTTGCAAGCCTTCCGCATAGAGACGGGCAGCCTCGGGATTCGAAGGCAAAGAGGCCTTCACCGCCGTAGACTGCGCCTGAGAAAGAGGGCCGATATCCAGCTTCGCACGCATTTCCGCGCCCGCTCGGCTGACCAACTCATCGATCTCGGATTCCTTTCCCTTCTCCGAGACCGAGACCAGCGTTTCGCCGGCGGCCGCGTCCTGCAGCCGTAGATCCAGCCGCAGCTGCCCATCTCCGAGCGGAACGTAGGAACCGAGTACGACATCGTCGCTGCCGAGATTCTGCCGGATGCGATTCAGGGTTTCCCGGCCGTAGCTGTCGGCATCCGCAAGCGCGAGGCTGAGCTTCATTTGCGCGACGTTCTCACCGGGGATGGTGCGCAACTGGTCTCCCTGGCTCAACTCGGTGGTGAGCATCTCGGAGAGCGCCGTCGAAAGCCAGGACTGCTCAGGCTTTCCGGAAAGATTCTTGAAGCCCAGCACAGCTACGGTACGGCGGCGATTCACCGGTGAGGAAGCAACCTGGGAGGAAGCGGCTTCTCGAGGTTTGCGCCCGTGGAAAAAGAAAGACCGCGGCGCAAATCAATAAAAGTGCGATTCCCACCAGGGAAGCAATGGTGAGCGGCTTTCGCCAGAGACGCCGTTTTTGAACAGGACGCGGTAATCGCACTCGGATCCCGTTGCAGCCGCTGCAGGTCCGCCCGTAAATCGGATGCGTGCTGGTAGCGTAGCTCGCGGTCCTTCTGGAGCGCTTTGTCAATGATTCCGTCGATGCCGGCCGGCAGATGGGTGTTGGTGCGCGTGGCGGGAACCGGCTGCCGGTTCAGGATACCGTCGAAGATGGTCGCGGCAGTTTCCCCGCGAAAAGGCGGAAGGCCTGTCGCCATCTCATAGAGCACCGCACCGAAGGAAAACAGATCTGTGCGGCAGTCCAGTTCCTTGTGCCGTGGCCTGCTCCGGAGACATGTAAGCGATGGTGCCGAGCATGAACCCCGGAGCGGTGAGCTCCACCATCTCATCATCACCGCCTCCGTTGTCGCTGGCGGTCAAGCTGGCAGGAGCGCGAGCGGCTTGCTTGGCTAAGCCGAAGTCCACGACCTTGGCGTGTCCGCGGTCGGTGATAAGAATATTCGCCGGTTTGATGTCGCGATGAATGATGCCCTTTGCGTGGGCCGCGTCGAGCGCATCGGCGACCTCAATGGCCAATGGGAGCAGAACATCTATTTCCAGCGGCTGGCCGGCGATGCGATGTTTCAGGGTCAGGCCATCGATGAACTCCATGGCGATAAACGACGATTCCCCGGACTTTCCGATCTCGTAGATAGTGCAGATATTTGGATGATTAAGGGCCGAGGCCGCGCGCGCTTCGCGGCGAAGGCGTTCCAGCGCCTGCGGGTCTTGGGCCACGGCGTCAGGCAGGAACTTCAGCGCCACGAAGCGGGCAAGTTCCGTGTCCCTCGCTTTATAGATCACGCCCATTCCCCCCGAGCCGATAGGGGCGATGATGGAGTAGCGGCTGACCATCGTCCCGGGGGAAAGCTGGCGGCTTGTCTCAGTAGCCGCCGGCAGACGGCTTCGAGCCACCCTGTGGCGTGACGTAGCGGCTCGGCCATGAAACTACCGGCGCGATCATTCTCCAGCAGCAGCCCCTCCACTATCCGGCGGAGCTCAGGCGCGTCATGGCACGCCTGATCCAGATATGCGGCGCGCTTCTCGGGCGGCATATCCAGAGCGACTTCGAATAGTTCCTCAGCGAGTTGCTCCTGGTTATCCATCGTTCCTATCCAGAGAGGTGAGGATCGCTTCTCAAAGTATTGCATCCCGGCGGCGAGACCGATGCGTATTAATAGATGAAGGGGTAGGCAAACGAGGCTCCGCCGATCCCCTCAAGTGGCCACTTGACACCCAAACGTAGAAGACAACGATCAGCACTTCCGTACCCTGATGCTGGAACACCAATCCATGGTCTTCAGCATCGCCCTGCGTATCCTGGGCGACCGCTCCGCGGCCGAAGAAGCCGCCCAGGATGTGTTTATCGAACTGCACGGCAAACTTGGCACACTGGCCTCGGACGAACACGTCCTCTATTGGCTGCGCCGGGTGACCGTGCATCGCTCCATCGATCTTGTGCGCCGCCGGCAACGGCGGCCCGAGGTAGCGATGGATTGGAACGAATTGCCCGACTTACCGGATTTGTCGAGCACCGCAAACCAACCGGACCCGCTGCTCAGCCGCCGGCTGCAGCAACTGGTCAGTTCCCTTCCGGCCGTAGCGCGAACCATCCTGGTTCTGCGTTACCAGGAGGATATGAGCCCGGATGAAATTAGCGGCACGCTCGATATGCCGGTCGCCACCGTCAAGAGCCACTTGCAACGCACCCTGCGGCTGCTGCGCGAAAAGTCAGCGCGCGCGCTTAGCTAAAGAAAGCGAGAACTACGATGTACGAGCCCAATATGTACGAAGCCGACACTGAACTCGAGCAGGCCCTTTACTCTGCATTCGTGCGCGTATCCGCGCCGGACGATCTGATCCTGCGCGTGGAGCAACGTCTCCTCGCCGCGCGCCGTCAGACCGCGGTCCCAACCTTCCGTTTGCTGTCGCTGCAGACGCGCAGCGTGTGGACGAATTTGTGGTCGATTGCAGCCCATGCGGGCGTATTCGCCCTGATCGCCTTGCTGTTCCTGCACACGAGACACCAGGGCATAGTCAAGACGACGCACGGTCGCCCAGATCGATACCTTCCTTCCTGTCACTTCTCCAGCGACGAATTCGATGGGCGGCGGTGGAGGCGGAGGAGCGCACGACATTCTCCAGACGCCTAAGGGTAAGCTGCCCAAGTTCGAGCAGCAGCCGATCGTTCCCCCGATGGTGGCGGTCAATGAGCATCCCAAATTAGCGCAGGAAGCTGCCATCATGATGCCGAAGGACCTCCAACTGCCGAATAACGATGATGCCGAATCTGGGAGATCCGCGGACGAGCGTAGCCGGCCCGGCTGCCAACGGAAGCGGTGACCTGGGTGGTCTGGGCACGGGATCGGGTGGGGGCATCGGATCGGGCCGGGGTAATGGATATGGCCCAGGTGAGGGCGGGGGCTATGGGGGCGGAATCTACCACGTCGGTGGCGGAGTTGCGGCTCCGCAGCTGATCTTTGCCCCCGACCCGGAATTCTCCGACGAAGCCCGGCGGGCAAAATTTCAGGGTATTTGCGTGGTTTCGCTCGTCGTCGATGCCCAGGGAAACCCGCAACGGGTTCAGGTCGTCCGTCACCTGGGAATGGGGCTGGACCAAAAGGCGGTTGACGCTGTGAACCAATACCGGTTCAAGCCCGCAACCTTCCAGGGCAAGCCTGTTCCCGTTGAAGTGAACATTGAAGTTACGTTTAGAATTTATTGAGCTTATAGCATTTTTGCTAATGATGTAGACCAGGAAACTGAACTCAACGCGGCCATTCCGCCAAAGAATGGCCGCACATAACTGATCCCACCGGACCACAGTATTAGCAAAATGCGTAAATCCAGTTCTCCACTGTTCGATCGCAATCCTGATGGACTATAGTGTCCACGTGCCGAAAGCCGATTTCGACATGCGGTCAGGAGGGTGGATGAGAATCTCCGACACGATTGGACACGTGCTGCAGAGCAAAGACAAAAACAGGGTTCTATCGATAGGGCCCGAGCAGACCGTCTACGAAGCGCTGGAGAAGATGGCTGAGCACGATGTCGGCGCCTTGCTGGTCCTATCGAACCAACGGCTGGTCGGCATCCTGTCGGAGCGGGATTACGCGCGCAAAGGAATCCTGATCGGCCAGACTGCCAGAGAAACCCATGTCCACCAGATCATGACCAGCCCGGTCTTCTTCATAAGTCCCGAACACACTGTGGATGAATGCATGGGCATCATGACTCAACACCGCTTTCGGCATCTGCCGGTGCTGCGGGATGAGACGGTGGTGGGTCTAGTCTCGATTGGCGACCTGGTGAAATGGGTGATCACCGGCCAGGCGCAGACCATTCAAGAGTTGGAAGGCTACATTACGGGGGCGTATCCCGGGTAGCTGCCTGTTAGCTTCAGGCGATTCTTGCCATCGGCAATCGCCGTACCCGCTTCCCGGTTGCGGCAAAGATCGCATTGGCTACCGCGGGGGCTAAGGGAGGCACTCCTGCTTCTCCCACACCATCGGCGGGATCACCCTCAGCCTGCACAAGATGCACTTGAATCTCGGGCGCGTCTTTCATCCGCAGCACTTGATAGTTGTGAAAATTGCTTTCCTGCACCGCGCCTTCCTTGATGGTGATCTCTCCACTGAGCACCGGGGTCAGGGCGTAGTTAATGCCGCCCTCGATCTGCGCCCGCACGCTGTCGGGATTCACCGCCAAGCCGCAGTCGACGGCACTCACCACGCGATGGACGTGCGGCAAGCCGCTTTTATCGACGGACACTTCGGCTACTTGCGCAATGTAAGTGCCTCCAAAAACAGAACAGGCGATTCCGCGGCCTTGATTTTGGGGCAACGGCCTTGCCCCAATCCGACTTCTCTGCCGCCATTTGCAATACCCTCTTAAGCCTGGCCGTTTCTTGCGGTTCATTCAAATGCAGCAGCCGCATGCGAAAGGCGTAGGGGTCCTGGCCCGCGGCGTGCGCAAGCTCATCTACGAAACACTCAATGCCGAAGACGTGAAATGGGGCGGAGACAGATCGCCACCAGGCCCGAGGCACGACGGAAAGAACAGGAGCATAGTCGGAACGGTAGTTGAGCGCTTGATAGGGAATACTGTCGTTGACGTCATAACTCGCGACATGCTTCGGATCCTTCAACCACTCCGGCGAGTCAAAGACGGCACGAATGGGGGTGGATACGATGCGGTGCGACCAGGCCACGATATTCCCCTCACCGTCCAGTGATCCGGTCAGGCGCTGATACGAATATTGCAGGTAGAAATCGTGTTGCATATCGTCTTCCCGGGTCCACAACAGCTGCACCGGAACTTTCATTTCCTTCGCTACCTGGTAGGACTCGGCCAGGTAATCCCATTGATAGCGACGGCCGAACGATCCGCCCGCGAATGTCATATGCACGATGACGTTCTCCGGCGGTATGCCCGCAAGGTGAGCGATCTCGCTTTGCGCGATATTGCCAATTTGCGTGGGCGTCCACACTTCGATATGGCCGTCTGCTCGCACATGGGTGGTGGTGTTCATCGGCTCCATCGTGGCGTGCGCCTGGAATGGCATCTCGTAATCGGCTTCGATTTTCTTTTCCGCGCCGGCCAGAGCCTGGGTAACATTGCCACGATCGGCGGAAACGACGGTGGCCGGCCCGGCTGCCTTTTCCCGAAGTTGCTCTTGTAAGCCGGCGGTGCTCTCTTGCGCGCCGGGCCCTTTGTCCCAGATGATCTTCAGGGCATTTCGGCCCTGCAATGCAGCCCAGGTGCAGGTCGCCACGACCGCAACGCCACCCGCGACATTCAAATTGACGTCCATTCCCGGCGTAAAGCCGATGGGGGGAACGGCGAAAACCGCTTTCACACCGGGAATCGCCTTGGCTGCCGAGTCATCGCAGCTGATTAATTTGCCGCCGAAATGAGGACAGCGTGCGATCACAGCGAACAGCATCCCGGGGACACGAACATCGATGCCGAAGATAGCGCTACCGTCGACCTTGCAGGGCGTATCGACTCGCCCGGTTGGTTTGCCGATGAAGCGGAAATCCTTCGCAGCTTTCAAGCGGAACCTGCTCCAGTTTCACTGTGGGAATCGTCGACGCGCTCTCGGCTAACTCGCCGTACAGCAAGCGTCGTTGCGTCGGTGTATGGACAACCGCTCCGTTTTCCGCTTTGCAATCGTTTCTCTCTACGCCCCATCGCTGAGCCGCGGCGGTCAATAGCATCTCCCGCACCTGAGCGCCTGCTTGGCGCATAGGAAGCCAGGTAGCGCTTCGTTCCGCCGCTGCCGCCGGTAGCGAGGTGCTTGTAAATGGCGGGATTGTAGGCGCCTGTTCCCACTGAATGTGAGACCACTCCACCTCCAGCTCGTCGGCCAGCATCATTACGTTCGCGGTACGCGTGCCTTGACCCAGCTCTGGTATCTCGGTCAGCACGGTGATCTGGTTATCCCGTGTGATGCGCACCCAGGCATTCGGTTTGAACACCTCGGAATTGCGCGAGACGGGCTCCTGACCGTGCGCCGGCAGGTAGAAGCCGAGAACGAAAGCCGCTCCAGCTTTCATCGCTTCGCGGCGGCTGAGGGTAGTGGTCATGCGCTTTCTTGAGCGGCCCGCTCAATGGCGCGGCGAATTCGCTGGTAGGTCGCGCAGCGGCAGATGTTGCCGGTCATCGCCTGGTTGATTTGTTCTCGCGTCGGATGCGGAGTCTTCGTAATAAGCGCGGCAGCCTGCATGATCTGTCCGGACTGACAGTAGCCGCATTGCGGGACCTGTTCGGCAATCCAGGCGCGCTGCACCGGGTGGCTGCCATCGCTGGACAAACCTTCTATGGTGGTGACCTTCCTGCTGCCGACCGAATTTACCGGTGTTTGACAGGAGCGAACGGCTTGTCCATCAAGATGTACGGTGCATGCTCCGCACATGCCGATACCGCAGCCATACTTGGTGCCGGTCATATTCAGCAGGTCGCGTAACGCCCATAACAGCGGCATCGCTGGCTCCGCATCGACGGCTCGTTCTTGACCATTGACCTGGAGTACGAAGTGAGCCATTCCCGGGATCCTCTAACCCAACCTCAGCTCCGCAGACGGCGTGTGCCATCTCTATGCAGGGTGGCCCGGTAAAAATGCAGGGAGGGTCGTCAGCTTGTGCAGGGAATGAGCGAAGAGAGGCGCTCAGGATTCTCACCAGGGCTGAACATGCTGCGGAAAAACTCTCGACGAAGGGCACGGCTTCAGCCGTGCCACACTGGGCGAGGACGGATGAGGGCTTTGGCCCCTGAAGTACGGCCTTCCAACGTTCATGGCCGAATGTGATCACCTATCTATGCTGCTTTGGCTGGCAGTGGCGAGGTGATTTCCCCCTTAAGTGTCTTGAAGAGCGTACCCCAGCGGCTAAACCCCCGTAGCGCATACAGCATTTACGGCACGGCTGAACCCGTGCCCTTCGTCTAAAGACTTTTCTGCAGCATCCCCCCCGGACTGAAGTCCGGGCTACACGGATACCACTTCCACATACCTGTTGACATTCTGCCTATTCGGTGGTCCAGGCTATATGTAGAAAGACAACAGGGAGTGGAAATGGGAGAAAGCAAATCCGACGTTCTGCAGGGGACCCTGGACCTCATGGTCCTGAAGACGCTCGAGACCCTGGGACCGCTGCACGGCTACGGCATCGCTCGCCGCATTGAACAAGTCAGTGGAGACACTCTCAGCCTCAACCAAGGCACTATCTACCCCGCACTTCTGCGTCTCGAGCAGCGTGGCTGGATCAAATCGGAGTGGGGCACTTCGGAAACCAATCGCCGGGCCAAGTTTTATTCGCTCAGCCGCATCGGCCGCAAGCAGATCGAGACGGCAACCGAGAACTGGGAGCGCGTCGCCACCACCATGGCGCGCTTCCTCGCGCCTTCCAGCTAGGAGACGGCAATGGACGAGATACGCACCCTGCTGAACCAATGCGCATCCTTCTTCCGCAGAAAACGGCTCGATGAAGATCTCAACGACGAGCTGCGTAGCCATATCGAACTCGCCACCGAAGAAAACATGCAGCGAGGCATGTCCGCAGAAGAGGCGCGAACAGCGGCATTGCGCGCTTTCGGCGGAGTCACGCAAACCAGGGAAAGTTATCGCGTGCAACGCGGACTTCCCTTCCTCGAGATTCTTTGGAGCGATCTGCGTTACGCTCGTTCGCCAACTGTGGAAGTCTCCCGCATTTACCCTGACCACAGTGCTCACGCTTGCCATCGGCATTGGCATGAACACCGCGGTATTCAGCATGATGGATGCCGTAGTGCTGCGCCCTCTTGCCGTGCCGGACATGAACCGCGTGGTCCTCGTAGCCGAGGAGCATGGCCGCGACAGCGCCGATTACAAGCAAGTTGCCCTGGCAAATTACCAGGACTGGAAACAACAGAGCACCTCCTTTGCTGACCTTGCCATCAGCAGTGATGCTTCTATGAGCCTGACCGGAACAGGCGAAGCGCTTCATGTGCAAGCGGCACTCACCTCGGCTAGTTTTTTTCAGGTGCTGCGTACCAATGCTTTGCTGGGTCGCGTCTATCAGGATCGCGAGTGTCAGCCTGGGCACAACAACGTGGCCGTGCTCAGCTATGCCTTCTGGCAAAAGCGGTTCGGTGCGGATCCGGCGGTGCTGGGCCGGTCGCTCCACCTCGACGGGCAGTCCTACACCGTGATCGGTGTCATGCCTAAGACCATGGCTTATCCTTCAGTTTCCGAAGTGTTTCTGCCCCTGGCGCCCACTCCGGAACAACTGCAGAACCGCATCGCCCACGACTACCTCGTCATTGGGCGCTTGAGCCGCGGCGTCTCCGTGAACCAGGCTCAGGAAGAATTGCGCGTAATTGCTGATCGTTCGGCAAAGACCTATCCCGCTTCCAACCTCGGTTGGTCCGTTCACGTCGAGCCGCTGCTGGATGGCATAAATGGGGACCTGACACCGCTCTACTACCGCCTTATCTTGGCAGCCACCGGATTTGTTCTGCTGGTGGTCTGCGCCAACATAGCCAACCTACAGTTTGTGCGCGGCCTTTCCCGCCGGCCGGAGATTGCGGTGCGAACGGCTCTCGGGGCAGACCGTTGGCGGCTGCTCCGCCACTTACTGACTGAGAACCTGGTATTGGGAGCGATGGGCGCAGCCAGCGGACTCGCAGTCGCAGCCGTCTGTCTGCATTTCCTCATAATCTCCTTGCCGAAGAGCATCGAAAAATATATTGCGGGATGGAGCAACATCTCGCTCAACGGCCGCGCTCTGGCCTTCTCTCTCTTCCTGGCACTGGCCGCCGGGTTTACCTGCGGGCTGCTGCCTGCTCTGAAAGCATTGCGCATCAACCTTGTCGATCAGCTCAAGGCAGGCTCGCGGAACACCAGCGCTTCCCGTGAGACACACCGGCTGAGAAACCTCTTCGCGGTATCGCAAATTTCGTTCTCTGTCCTGCTGGTCATCGGCGCGGCCCTCATGTGCAAGGGTATGTGGTCGATGCTGCATGTTGCCGACGCCTATCAGCCCAAGCAGGTGCTTACGTTTCACCTGGACTTGCCGGCGTCCCGTTACGCCACCGACGAACAGCGCGCCTCCTGGTTCGACAGCAGCTTACAAAAACTGCGCGCATTGCCCGGCGTTACTCATGCCCAAGTCACCACCGCGCTTCCGCATGGCCAGGAGGCATGGAACGACGATTTCCGCATAGAGAATCGCCCCATGCCTCCAGGAAAGTTTCAAAGCGCTGTACGTCTTGCGGTAACCGATGGCTATTTTGAAGCCTTTCATATTCCCCGGTTATCCGGGCGCTATTTCAACGGCAGCGACTCCATCAACACCCAACCGGTGGCCGTCGTGAGCCGGAAATTCGCGGAGAGATATTTCTCCGCGGAAAGCCCAGTTGGGCACCGCATTCAGATGGGTGCGGCAGGCAGCCCGGATGCACGATGGGTACGTATTGTCGGGGTAGTGGACGATGTGAACTATCTCTTTATCGACCGTGCCGTGGAACCCGCGGTGTACCTGAATGTTCTTCAGATACCGCCTGCGGCCGCTACCTACGTCGTGATGACCGGCGCCAATCCGATGGCATCGGCGGCAGTGGTCCGCCAGGCGCTTGCGGCACTTGACCCCACCATACCTCTGGACGACGTACAAACCTACGACACTTTTTTAGAGGTCGAGTTGACAGGATTGCTCCATGCTGCGGCCATGCTCTCGATCGATGCTTTGATTGCATTGCTCTTGGCCGCGATCGGCATCTTTGGAGTAATGGCCAACCTGGTTGCCGAGCGGACTCAGGAAATCGGTATCCGCATCGCTCTCGGGGCGAGGCCTGAAGCGGTCTTGGCCCTCATCCTGCGCCGCGCTGCGCTGCTCACCGGCGTGGGCCTATCTCTGGGAACTGTGCTTGCCTTTGGCCTGGCCCGGCTCAGCGCGAATCTACTCTTCGGCGTGCGCCCGGATGATCCTGGAGTGTTTGTGTCGATCATCGCAGCGATCGCTGCCATCGCGTTCCTGGTCAGTTGGGTACCAGCGCGACGAGCGGCTTCGATTGATCCGGCACGGACCTTGAGGACGGAGTAGCCCTCGAAGGTATGTGACTTTTGACTATTGACAATGTTCCGCGGGCAGTTTACTTTGCACTGTAAAGTTAATTGGCCATGGACGAACTGCACAAAGCGCTGGGAGAGATCAGCAGCATACGCCGGCAGATGGCGCGCAGCACGGAGTTTCGCGGGTATGGTCCCGCAACCCTTGCTGCGACTGGTTTTCTTGCCATCTCAGCGGCCGGAGCGCAAGCCATCTGGCTGCCTGATCCGGCAAATCACATCCCGACCTATCTGGGCATCTGGATTTCGACAGCCATCGTGTCGGCTGCCTTGATTGGTGTACAGATGGTAACGCGCACCCATCGCATGCATTCCGGCATGGCGGACGCGATGATCCGCATGGCCGTAGAGCAATTTCTGCCCTCCGCTGCTGCAGGCGCACTGCTGACGCTAATGCTCTTGCAATCCTCTCCGTCCGCTCTCTGGATGCTTCCCGGCCTCTGGCAGATCATCTTCTCGCTCGGCGTGTTTTCCTCCTGCCGCTTCCTTCCCCGGCCGATAGCGGCCGCGGGAGTGTGGTATCTGCTGACCGGCCTCGCGTGCATTGCGCTGGCTGACAATCGCGCCTTATCACCTCTGACTATGGGAACCTCCTTCGGGGTAGGACAGCTGCTGGTGGCCGGAATCTTATTCTTTACAGCGAAGGAGGGCAGCGATGAAAGCTAAACCTACGCCTAGTGAAGCGCCCTTCGCTTACGAAGGGTTGGACCGGGTGATCCACGAGCGGGCGCGGCTGAGTGTGCTCACCTCGTTGATCAGCAATCCCAAGGGATTGACCTTCGGCGATCTCAAGCAGCTGTGTGCGCTCACTGACGGCAACCTGAGCCGGCATCTCAGCGTGCTGGAGAGGGAGAAGATCGTGCAGATCGTGAAGGGGCATGATCGCAATCGCCCCCAAACGCTCTGCCGCATCACGCCTTCCGGCCGCAAACGTTATCTCGAATACCTTTTGACGCTCGAGCAGGTCGTGCTGGATGCGGCGAAGGTGACGAAGGAAGAAGCCGCTTATCCCCTGCCAGGCAGAATGACCCCGCGGCAGGCTTAGATTTTTTTTGTGCGTTTACTTTGCGGTGCAAAGTTATTTTCTCAATAAGGAGCGAGAAATGGACCCGGTCTCGTCGTTGCCATCCGCCTTGCCGTTCGGAATCAATTTCCGGTCTATGGGCATGAAACTCATCGTGGTGTGCGGGCTCGCTCTCTTCATGACCATACCCGCACTTTTTGTCGGAGGATTGGTTGATGAGAGGACCAGGCGAGCCGCGGACGTAGTGCAGGAGATTAGTGGTCATGTCGGCGGCCAGCAGACCTTTCTCGGCCCTACGCTTGCCATCCCTTACACCATTCCGCCTCAATCTCCGAACGATACGGCGAAGCATGGCATTTATCTCGTGTTCCCCGCCACGGCTTCGGGTGTGGTGAAGACCGCCACGGAAGAGCGGCGGCGTTCACTCTTTAAGGTGCCCGTATTCCAGGCAGATCTAAAACTGGACGCGACCTTCGATCTGAGCGGAGTTCCCTCTTCGGCTCCGCAAGGCGCCGTACTCGACTGGAGCCGTGCCGAATTTGTGGTTGGCGTGAGCGACGCACGTGGAGCGCAGACCGATGCCTTGTTGACCGTGAAAGGAAAAACCTCAACGCTCATCCCCGCGGCCATTACTCAGTACCTGGACATCGGGACAGGAAAGAATCAGCCCGTCAGGCTGACCCTATTCGGCGCCGAGCCGAGGGCATTACGACGCCAAATGCGCGATTCGATGTAACCTCCGCCATGCGCTTTTCTGGTGCTCAGCGGGTAGCCGTGCTGGCCTACGGCAATACCACTCATCTCACGGCACAAGGCGACTGGCCTAGCCCCGGATTCGACGGAGGATTCTTGCCTGTTGCCCGGCAGGTCTCAAGCCACGGCTACACCGCGGAGTGGTCTGTACCTTTCATCGCCCGGAGTGTGCGCGCCGAAGGAGACGGCGAGTCAATCACCGGTCTCGATGCGACTGCACTTGCCGTCTCGTTCATTGAAGTGGCAGACCCTTATCAGTCCGTAACCCGGTCGCTTAAATACGTGCTTCTCTTCCTGGGACTGCTTTTCCTCTCCTACTTTGTATTTGAAGTTACGACCGGCAAGCGAGTTCATCCCGCGCAATACGTTTTGGTGGGAATCGCCCAGATCATCTTTTATTTGTTGTTGCTATCACTAGCCGAGCGAATCGGCTTCGACCTTAGCTTCATGCTCGCGGGCGCGGCCACGGTTGGCCTGCTTTCGGCCAATGCTGGATGGGTATTCTCCAGCCGATTGCAAGGGATCCGGGCTGCGGCCATCTTCACTTTGTTGTATGCGCTGATCTACCTGCTATTGCGGCTCGAGGACAACGCATTGCTGGTGGGTGCCATTGCCAGCTTCCTGGCCGTAGCGGCCGCCATGTACTTCACCCGCAGGATCGACTGGTATAGCTCGCTCTCGACGGGTCAAGGGACGCCCAGCAGTGCGGTTCCGAGGTGATTACGACAAACGTAGAGCAGCAACAGGGACTGCATGTGGCCATCATCATGGATGGCAATGGCCGCTGGGCTGTGCGGCGCGGGTTGCCTCGCGTCGCCGGCCATCGCGCCGGCGTAGCCGCGGTACGCCGCGTGGTGGAGCGTGCACCAGACGTGGGTATCGGCCGGCTTACCATCTACGCATTTTCCTGCGATAACTGGCGGCGGCCCACTGCCGAGGTGCAGAGCATCTTCTGGTTATTGCGCGCGTTTCTGCGTCTGGAGACGGAACGGCTTCGACAGCGCGGTGTACGGATCCAGATCATCGGACGGCGCGATCGCTTGCCACCTTCCGTGCTGCGAGAGATCGATAAGGCTGAATGCGCCACCGCCGGTGGATGCGGCCTTCATCTGCGTGTTGCCATCGATTACTCATCACGCGATGCCATCACGCGCGCCGCAGCGGGTGCACAATGCCGCCCTCTCAATGGAAGGACCGCCCACTCCGGATGTGCTCGGACCGATGCTCACGCAGGCGTTAATCGGGGAGAGTGGAGAGGTGGATCTGCTGATTCGGACCGGTGGTGAGACACGGCTTTCTGATTTCCTGCTATGGGAATGTGCCTATGCTGAACTCTTGTTTACGGATCGAATGTGGCCCGATTTTGATCAGGCTGACCTCGACGCCGCTCTGACCGAGTTCAAAGGGAGGGAGCGTCGCTTTGGCGGCGTACCCGCAATCGCCTTGCAGTCTGCCGCAATCTAACATGACGAATACTGCCATGGCGCAACCCGATCCTATTCGTCGCATTCGCTTCTGGCTGGTCGTCTTCATCATCGGCCTGGTGATCAGTGGAATCACTGCCTTTCCGCTTCAGACCGAGATCGGTTGGCTCGTGTCCATGCTCCACACGAGCTCGTTGCAACCGATTGCAGATTCCACTCACCTGCTACCGTGGATCGAGAGAGTGAACGAGGGCCTCAACGCTACAAATGCCCACTATCCTTTTCTCGCTTACGGTACTGACTGGCTCGCGTTCGCTCACCTGGTCATCGCTGTGGTGTTCCTCGGCCCCTACATCGATCCCGTCCGCAACAAATGGGTGATCACTTTCGGCCTCATCGCGTGTGCCTGCGTGCTACCGCTCGCGCTGATCGCGGGCCACGTCCGCGGTATACCGATCCCGTGGCGTCTGATCGACTGCAGCTTTGGCATCCTCGGGAGTATCCCGCTCCTCATCTGCAGGCAGTCGATTCTTACTCTCGAACGGCGAGGCCGCCTATAGAAGCGCGGCCTGCGGCTTCACGCCAAGTATCGTTTGCCCGACAGAGTGTCAGGAGACGGCCCCAAAGCGGTTGCGTTGATGAAGGAGTACCGCACCTACGGCGCTCGGCGTCATCCTCATGGATACCCAGCTCTCACGGGCTGGGCTCACGTTTGGTTCCGGCCCTCCGGGCGTGGAGGGAGGAGAAAGACCTGCGACCTTTGTTAGTTCCGCAAGGAATAGTCCCCTAGAGCCTGCCCTGCCTGTCCCGGCTCGCCGTGGAGCGTGCCGTGGGAGCTTGTCGAAGGGAACGGCTGAGAATCAGACTTGTCCAAATTAGCAGTGGGACCCTGCATTTGTGCGGGAAGGAGCCTTTAGCCTTCGGAAGGAGTCTCGACTCTTATCACGCGCTTTAGCGCTGGCAACGCCAAAGCCTCATGAGTTCCCAGTGTGAGAGAACCGCAGAAGAGAACCATCCCCTAGGCCCGGAGAGCCTGCCCTGAGCGTGCCGAAGGGGCCGGTACCAAACGTCAGCCCAGCCCGTAAGGGCTGGGTAGCGTTTGGAGGTTGATCCCGCCTGCCCCGGCGTGCCGTAGGTGCGCCACTCGCTCTCCTACCCAACCTGTTTCGCTAGAATCGGTCGCGGCGCTCGTTTGTCCGATAAAATCTACCCCACAGAGTCAACCATTCCGCTAATTTGAACAGCTCTGGCTGAGAATTGGAAAAAACTATGCCTGTCAGGCCGGTTTCTCCTGCTTCGCCTTTAGGTCCTTGAGCAACGTCTCGATGTGCTCCTCCCGGTCCAATGCGGCGAAGCGGTCTTCCAGCGAATCGCCACCCAGCAACTCCACCTCCGCTTCATTGCGCGCCTCGCGACCCACGATGCGCGACTTCATCCGGTCCAGCGATGCCGAGTTCTGCTGCTTGCTGATGGTTTGCCGGGCCTCGGTCGCCCGGCTGACCATGCGCGTCCTGCGGTCCTGGGCAATCAGCAGTTCGCAGCGGCTACGCGTCTCCACTAATTTCTGGTCCAGCTTGCGCAGTGCAGTGCGCAGCGTGTCCGCTTCCGCCTGCTGATCCTCCAGTTGCTGCGAGAAGCCCTTGGCAATTTGATCCTGGCTTAACGACCGTTCCAGCGCAGCCCGCGCCAGGTCGTCGTGCCCCTTCTTGACTGCCAGCTCAGCCTTGCTGCGCCACTCTGCCGCGCTGTCCATATGCTCCTTTCGCTTCTTCTCCAGCAGGTGCTGGTCGGCAATCGCGATCGCCACCTGCGTCTTTACCTGCATCAACTGGTTTTCCATATCCAGCACCAGCTGCCGCAACAGCTTTTGCGGATCTTCCGCTTTGTCGATCAGGTCATTCAAGTTCGCCCGCAGCAACGTACTTACTCGCTCCAGTAATGCCATAACATCCTCCTTCATACTCGCTGTTACTTGATAGCCGAGCCGTTTCCGTCGTGCCGCGGCTGCATGCTCTTGACGTTCGCCATCAACTCGGCCACGTTCATTCCGGAGAGCGATTCGAAGAGCGCCGGAACCTGGGACGCGATTTTCATCATGTCTCCAGTAAGTTTGTTGGCTCCGGTGACGCCATCACTTCCCGTGGAGACGATGGTGATCTTATCCACCTTGGATAAAGGTTCAGAAAGTGCGCGCATCATCTCGGGCATAGCTGCAATCAGCCGGTCGACGACCGCGGCCTGCGACCATTCCTGATAAGCCTCCGCCTTGACGTTCATGGCCTTGGCTTCCGCCTCGCCCTTCTGGAAGATGATGGAGGCTTCCGCTTCGCCCTGCATCCGCGTCGCTGCGGACCGGCCTTCAGCTTCCGCCGTCAACCGCGACTTCTCCGCCGCCGCCAGGTTCTCGATCCGCTGGCGCTCAATCTCCGCGCCCTTCAACACGGTCGAGATCAGCTCTTTCTCGTGACGCAGAATTTCCGCATCCTGCACCTT
This sequence comes from uncultured Acidobacteriaceae bacterium, assembly GCA_963793525.1. Taxonomy (GTDB): domain Bacteria; phylum Acidobacteriota; class Terriglobia; order Terriglobales; family Acidobacteriaceae; genus PALSA-350. The sequence continues at coordinate 19,563 of CAWCAZ010000016.1, read as the reverse complement.
GATCTGTTGCTCCTTCTCCACCTGCTGGATCTTTACCTGTTCGGCAACCACACGCTGCTGCATCACATTGGTCTGCAACTCGTAGGACTTGTCTGCCGTCGCCTCCTGCTTGCGGCTCTGCTCGGTGAATTGCGCCTTCTGGATATCCAGGTCGCGCTGCGCCTCGGCCTGCTTGGCCAGCGAAGCCGTCTCCGCTATTACCCGCTCCTGGTCGGCCTGCGCCTTGGCAATCGCCGATTCGCGCAATGCGTTGGCTCTGCGGATGGCCGTATCGCGCTCCGCTTCCGCCGCCGCTACATCGGCATCGCGCTTGATGCGCGCAACGTCGGGCCGGCCCATGTTGGTGATGTAATCATTCTTGTCGCGCACCTCTTTGATGGTGAACGATACGACTTCGAGCCCCATCTTGCTCATGTCATCGGCGCAGGTGGAGCGCATGCGATCGGCAACCATCTCCGGCTCTTTGACAATCTGCTCTACCGTCAGCTGGCCGATGATGCCGCGCAGGTGGCCTTCCATCACCAGCCGGATCAATCCTTCGCGCTGCGGAGGAGTCTTGGTGAGGAACTGCTCGGCAGAGGTCAGGATCGATTCCTGATCGGAGCGCACCTTGATCTGCGCCACCGCTTCCACCGTGACCGCGACGCCCTGTTTGGTGTAGAGATCCTGCTGCGGAGCAACGTCAAACGACATCAATTCCAGCGAGAGCTGGCGGCTGCTTTCCACCATGGGAAAGATCACCGTGCCGTGTCCCTTGACCACCCGCGGTCCGCGAAACCCGTAAACGATGATCGCCTCGTTGGGACCGGCCTTGCGAAACATCTTCGCGATCATTCCCAGCAGCAGAATTAAAGCAAGAACGCACAACCCAACCACAACCACAACTGTGTTCATCATAAGATGCCTCCTGATCCTTTCATCAGGAACCAATCGAACTACGTTTGTGCTCTCCTCATATCGTTGGAGAGCGATTCGCCGCCGGAAATTTCATCCCAGCGGCGTACATAGGCGACGCCTCGTTCGTAGCGCATCACCACTACCTCCGTATCCCGCGCGATCGGCTGCCCGTTATCGCTGCGCGCCGGACTGGAGCGCCGGGCGCCGTTCTGCGAATACAAAATCTCGCCCGTACCGTCGCCCCGAATCGTTCCGCTCACGCGGCCGATTACGCCTGTCATCTCCGTCTCCTCCGCGGTGAGCGCCTTGTCATGCGGGGCCAGCACCTTGGCCAGGAACCAGAAGATCAACATGCGCGCCAGCCAGCCCGCTGAGCGTCGCCAGGAGCAGAATGGCCGGGGTCACAAAGCCGCCATAGCGCTCCAGCAGATAGCCGGCCCCGCCAAACCAGCAAAGAAAGGCGGTCAGGGTAAAGCCATTCACCGGGGAAACACCGCGGTTGCCTGCTCCGTGGGCGTGGCCGATATGAACCCCGCGATGCAGCCCAAAGTGCATATGATGGTGGAATCCACCCGCCAACGAAACCGCGGTCAACGCTAAGCCGACACCAAAACAGATCAGGTAAAACATCTCCCAGTTCATCGGCTTTTCTCCTTTCCGGTGCGCCTGGTTTTCCCTGCCGCCGGATCCTTTACTTGAGGAATTGCCTCCAAAGGACGCACTCTAAAGCGCTTATCGCTCTCGCGCGCGGGCCGCAATACTTCAACCAATCGATCAACCAGCCCCGGCGTCTCGATCAATGACTCCATCAACAGCAGGCATTGTCTCGAGTCCGGATGCTTGGCCAGGGCCAGCAACGCTTTCCTTAACTCGGGATCCCGCGGGAACCGCTCCGCCCCGTTCACCAGCCAGAGGTCCAGCTTGTCGTCCAATACCCGCGCCTCGCTCATCAGCTCCGCGTGGTAGCCCTCCGGATCGTCGACCAGGTAGCCCGGATGCACCTTGAAGAACTTGGCCAGCATCTGCCGCGTGGTGTTGGTCAGGTGCGGCCGTGCGCCGCTTTCGATCTGCGACAGGTAGGACTGGCTCATGGAGGTCTTCAGCTCGGCCTTGATCGCGTGCACCAGCTCCTGCTGGGTCATCGCTCGCCCCTTGCCGCGCAGGCTGCCTTCCACTTCCCGCAGGTACCGTAATTTCTCGCCCAGTTTCATGATTATTGCGATCCGGGATAATAATATCGCAATCTGCAATTCTGTCAAGAATGACCGATTCCCTGCCGAATTCTTGGTAATTCAAGCGCGCAGGTAGGCCAGCACCGCTTTTGTGATCTCTGCTTTCGCGTCCGCGAGCGACAAACCGCGAGGCCGCCGGAGCACCGCTCCATGGCAGAGCGCCTCGACCATGTGGGTCACCACGAACACTACCTTGTCGAGTTCGCCGCGCTTGCGGAGCTCCGGCGCTGCCGATGAAATCGCCAGCAGAAAGGCTCCGTGAAGACGCACGGAGAAATCCTTGCTCCCGCCCTTTCGGTGAGGAACCTCCGTCAGCATCAATTCGTAGAGCTCCGAATCGGTGGTGTGCGCCTCGATCATGGCGTCCACCATGGCGCGAATGAGTTCATCGAGTGGCGATCCGGCGTGCTCCATGAACTTGGCTGCGAAGAGGCGGTCGATCTCCTCGATGTGGCGTTGGTGCAAGGCTTCAAAGATGGCGGGACTGTCCGGGAAGTATTGATAGAGCGAGCCGATACTGACGCCTGCAACCTCAGCGATCCGGTTGGTGGTGATCGCCTGAAAGCCCTCGCGCTTCAAGATTCTCACCACAGCATCCAGGATCGCCTCGACGGTCTGGCGTGCCCGGCGCTGCTGCGGCTGGCGCCGAATCGACGGCTTTGCGCTTTTCGATGGCATGAGGAGCGAGTGTAGAGGAAATGTGAGCATTCGTTTACTTTTTATTTACTCTTGCTTATTTTTCAGAAAGATAAGATCAACCGGCGAATGCGAGTTTACAGTTCCCTACTCACTCCTTAGCCTTAATACAGTTTGTGAGCGACAGAACATATTCCGTCGCCGCTAAGGAGCTTTATGACATACCTCATCACGGGAGCAACGGGAGATGTAGGATCTAAGGTCGTCAACCACCTGCTCCAGCGCGGCAACCGGCCGCGTGTTTTCGTGCGCAGCGCGCAGAAGGCGCAAGCGCTCTTCGGTCAACGGGTCGACATCTTCGTCGGCGATCTTGCACAACCCGCAACCTTGCAGCCGGCCCTTGAAGGAGTCGACGAGCTGTTCCTCGTCAACTCCGGCCCGCAGATTCCCTTTCACGACGAATTGGCCGCAAAAGCGGCCAAAGCCGCTGGCGTGCGCCACCTGGTAAAACTGTCGTCGATGGATGTGCAACATGGTCTCGCCATTGGCGCCTGGCATGAACTGGGCGAGGCGGCCGTTCGCGCCAGCGGCATATCGTTCACCTTTGTGCAGCCAACCGGTTTCATGTCCAACCTGCTGGCGTGGGCCAGGTCCATCAAGACCGAAAGGATTGTTCGCGCGTCCACGGGTGAGGGCAGGCGAGCATTTATCCACTCCGAAGATATCGCGGCCGTCGCCACAGCGGCTTTGACCACGCACGAGTACGACGGAGAATCCCTGCCCATCACCGGACCGGAAGCATTAACCTTCGCCGAAGCGACGGCCACGATTGCATCTGCGATAGACAGGAGGCTCACGTTTCAACCGATCTCTGACGACGAAGCGCGTCAGCGATACTCGGCCATGAGCGGCTCGGAAGCGGAGACTGAGGCGCACGTCTCGCTATGGCGCGCGATCCGCGAAGGCCGCCTGGCGGGCGTGACCGATAACGTGCAACGGATCCTAGGGCGAAAACCTATCCCGCTCAATCAGTGGGCGATGGAGAATGCCGCCGCGTTTTGCTGATTTCCCTGCCTCCGGCCCGAATCGTTCCCCCGTTCGCGAACATCAACATTACGGTGAAAACGCCGCCCCAGTAGGTGGGGGCGATTCGGGCTCCGGCATCGTGCGCATACTTGACTCTCTCCCGCTCTGTCCTCTGCTCCTGGCCCTGCTCTGCATGTCACAACCAGGGGCAGCGCATGCTGCCTCGATTCTCAAACCTGGATCCGGTTACCGCCGATCTGGCCGCAGGCAGGGCAGACGATGCAATTTCGCGCCTGAACTTGTCCCTTAGCGCAAAACCGGGAGACGCGGAAGCGCACAACCTGCTCTGCCGCGTCTATTACCAGGAAAAGCGATGGGATGATGCCATCCACCAATGCGAGACCGCGGTCCAGCTTGCGCCCCTCGACAGTGGGTATCACCTCTGGCTGGGCCGGGCATACGGCGAAAAAGCCGATGCCATCCATTCCATCAAGGCCTACGGTCTGGCCAAGAAGGTGCATAGCGAATTTGAGCGAGCGGTCCAACTCGACAGCAAAAATGCAGACGCGCTGGCCGACTTGGGTGAGTTCTATACCGCTGCCCCGGGAATTGTGGGCGGAGGCAAGAACAAGGCGCAAGCGGTGGTTCAGGCACTCGAACCGCTTGAACCGGCGCAGGGTCACCAACTGGAAGGCCTCCTGGCCGAGAAAGATAAGAACTATCGCGTGGCAGAGGCCGAGTTCAAGGCGGCGGTGGAGACCTCCCATCAGAGTCCTGATGCATGGATGGCGCTGGCTTCTTACTACGCGCGCCGCAAGCAATCGGACCAGATGCTGGAGGCACTGCACGCAGGCATCGATGCCGATGCAAAGGCGGCCAAGCCCCATGGGCCCGCACTGGTGGATGGAGCCGGGATCCTGAGCCGCAACCACCAGGATCTGCAACTAGCCACGCAACTGCTGAGCCTTTACCTGGCATCGCCCAATCAATCAGCCGAGGCGCCGGCCTTCCAGGTCCATGCGCAACTGAGTCGCTTATTGGAGCAGCAGGGCGATCACGCCGGAGCCCAGCAGCACACCGAAGCTGCCGCCGCGCTGGCCCATGATTATCACCCCGTCGCGCCCAAGAGCGGATTAAGCTTAGCTTCTTCGCTTTCTTACGACCCAGGTCGTCATGCAGCGATAATCCTGCACGATGGTCGTCTTCAGTGGATCCACGAGCACCGCATTCATCTTCTCGGTCAACTCCAGGAGCATCTCCTCATCCACCAGAAACCACTCTGAGCCGTCCCCCACTACAAAGATGTTGCCCCGCACCTGCGTGAAGTCCATTCCGATTCTGGAACCCAGACGGCAGAACAACATCCCGCCCGGCCTTAGCACCCGCCATAGTTCCCGCAGCATCGCCTCGAAGTGCCGGTCATCGCGGGCAAAGTGAAGCACTGAATTGCAGATCACCACATCGGCGAAGCCGTCTGGAAACGGCATCCGCTCAATGATCCCCACCTGGAAGTTTTCCGCCGGCAGTCCCGTCGCTAAGCGAAGCCGACAACTGCCGCACGTGCTCAACTGCCGTCGCTATCCTCATCGAGTGCGAATATCTCGCACCCCTCGCGCAGCAGATGCACCAGATTGCGCCCGTATCCGCATCCGGCATCGAGCACGCGCATTCCCGGCGCGATGTTTCCGCGCAGAATCTGGTCGAATACGTAGATGTCGATCTGCCCGAACTGCTCCTGAACGCTCAGCGTCATTCCGTCACCCACTCTCTGCGCGGCCTTACCGCAGTCCTTCAACGGCAAAGCCCGCACCACCAAAACATCATACCCAGCCGAGTCTGCGTTAAAACTCACTCAAAGCACACAAGGCCCTGCCCCCTGGACGGGTGCCCCATGTTCGCATAAGCGTACATGGGCTGAGAAAGATGGCGAAGCCCTTCCAAAGTTCTCATCCCACCGCTACATGGTCGCAGATGGAGTAAAGGCATTCGAAAAAAATCATATCCGGCCCACGTACGCTGGTGCGAACATGGGGCACCCGTCCAGGGGGCAGGGCCTTGTGTGCTTTGAGTGAGTTTTCACGCAGACTCGGCTGGGCTCGCCTTTAGCGGCTTCGGCACCCCGTGCCTTGGCGATCGGGTATCTTCAATAGGCTTAGCTCGGAAACATGCACTCCACACGCAGTTCTTGCGCAGTGATGCACTGTGGCGTGCCGACCGTTGTGATCAACGAGAAGTAGGAGAAGCGCTCGTTTCCTCGCCGAAAGGTAATGGGCAGCACAGGATTCTGAGGAGTCAGCGGCAGCTTTAATCCTGCAACGCCTGGATACTTATGCAGCCGCTCGAGCAACTCTGCAAGTCGCGCATCCACTACTTGCCCAACCGCTTCCCGCCGAACTCGTTGCAGCAGGCCGGCTGCAACCGTCTCCCACTCCTCGACAAAAGGCCGCATCCCCGCCGGATCAAACATCAGGTCGAGAAGGTTGCGCGGCTTTGGTCTCGCCTCCAGATCAACAAATGAGCCAAAGAATCGCGGCGCAGCCTGGTTGGTTCGAATCACATTCCAGTACCGGTCCAACACCAGCGCGGGATGCGGCTCATGCTGCTGCAGCATCCGGTCGATTGCACGAGTCACGATGGCCATCTGATCGGCATCGATGCCCACCTCGCTGTAGAGCGGAGCATACCCTGACGCAAGCAGCAGAACATTCCGCTCCCGCAGCGGAATGTTCAAAGCATCGGACACGATGGAAAGAAGATCCCGACTGGGAGCGCTCCGCCCGCTCTCCACAAAGCTCAGATGACGCTGCGAGATGCCTGTGTCAAGCGAGAGGTCGAGCTGGCTCTTGCCGCGCTCCCGTCTCCAGTAGCGCAGCAATTCTCCGAGCTGAGGAACTGCGGAAGCAGATTCCGTTGCCATTTCGGTCCCTTCCCGGAACGCCGACTGTCATCCTCGCCAGGCGAACTGCTGGAATTGATCCTCCAGCGGAGGATTGGCGATGGTTCCAGCATAGTTGGTGATCGTGGAGGCCGCTACGATGGTGATGACTTCCAGGATCTGTTCCTTGGTGAAACCGGCGGCAAGGAATGCTTCGAGCCCCTGTTCGCTCATATGCCCCTGTTTCTCGATGAGCGTCTTGGCCAGGGTCGACAACGTGGCAAATCGCTGGTCCTTGGGCAGAAGCCGCGCACGGATCGCGTCGGTCTCTTCGGAGCTCACTCCCTGGTTGAGGGCAAGAGCGGTGTGGAATGCCACCGCATATGCGGAGGAGTTCGCGACTGCGTCTGTGAGGAGAACGATCTGAATCTCCTGTTCGGTAAGGCTGCTGCTGTGTACCTGCTGAAAGACAGCAGCGAAGGCGGTCAGAAGCTTGGGTGAATTTGAAATTGCGGCAGCGAGGTTGGGAATAAAGCCAAACGCCTGTTGCAACTGTTCGAGCACCGGCCTGGACTTCTCAGGCGCAGATGCGATTGTGTGAATCTGATAACTCGGCATGTGATTCTCCATGTGATTTGTAGAGGGCAGGCGATCCTGAACATCTACCACTTCAATATCGAATGGATTGCGAAGCGCAGCAATTACCCCGCAGGTAATCGTTTCGCGCGACTGACCTACCCTGCTTGCTGAGCCAGAATGGCTCCGTGAGCGCATCGACCGCGAGTCGCCAACTCACGCGATGAAAGAAAGCTGTAACCTTGTCGCGAAGGTACTACGCTGATCCACGGGTGAGTCGTCTATGCTGAGAAACCATCGAGACAATGGTTCTGGCTTCAACTTACTTCTTCTGCGGCTTGTCTTAACCATGTTTTCCTGCTGTTTCTTTTGCGGCCGTGCACTTGCCGCACAGGAGCAGCCGTCGGCTGAAGCAATCCTCCAGCGCTTCTATCAGGCCGCCGGTGGAAGCGCCTGGCGGCACTACGAAGAATGCGACTCGGAGGGCACGGCGACCGTTGCCGCAAAGACCGGAAGCCTTCGTTACATCGAGGACCTGCACAGCGGCGCCAACGTATCCGAAGTCGAGATCCGGGCTCTCGATGTAAAGCAAGCCGACGGCGACGGCCCGATGCAAAGTTGGCATCAAGATGCGGACGGAGACATTGAACTCTCCAATCCGGACAGTCCTGTGAATATGGACGACCGCTATCTGACCAGCCGCGCATACTGGCGGACGGAGTTTGGAGGCGCGGCTGTTACCGTGCTTGCCCCGGAAAACGAGGGGTCCACTACTTGGGACCGCCTCCGCTTCCAAGTTCCCGGCGGTAGCGGCTTTACTCTCTGGATCAATCGCCAAACCGGCATGCTGGATCGTGTCGAGGGCGAGACGACTAAAGAGTTGAGCGATTACCGCCGGGTCAATGGCGTCATGTTGCCATTTAAGGAGAAGAAGCCGGTTGGAGACGAGACGCTCACCGTCGTATATACACGCCGCACACTCCGCCATCGCCTCGACGCGACGTCGTTCGCGATCCCCTTTCGCAAGGATTACCAGATGCCGCCTTCGGGCCAGGTGTCCGTGGCCGCCGAGGGCGGACTCAACTTTGAAGCGACCATCGACGGCAAAGGGCCGTTCAAGGCACTCTTTGACACTGGGTCTTTGAACATCCTCTCCACGAACCTGGCCCGCAAGCTGGGGCTTAAGCTCGATGCGCAAGCGCTGCAGTTCGGCACCTCCAGTCCCGCAAACGTGCAGGTACACAAGACGCGTGTCGATACCCTCCAGATTGGAGACCTCCTGGTTCGCGATCAGACCTTCTATGTCCTGGACTTCCCCGACGATGAGAGTGGTCCCTCGTTCGTCGTCGGCTACGAGCTGCTCCGGCGCTTAGCGGTCAGAATCGACTTCGAACACCAGCGCCTCACCTTCTACGATGGCCCGCGCTTTCATTACTCCGGCCCCGGCACGGCTGTGCCCCTGCAATTCCAGGGCAACGCACCGCTGGTTCAGGCTTCCATTGGCGATAGCTCTGGACGGTTTCTAGTCGATTCAGGCAATGAGTCGGGAACCATGATGAGCACCGGCTTCACGGTGAAGAACGACCTGGTCCACGCACTAGGAGCGCATTTTCTTGCCTACAATGGCCGCGGGTATGCCGGCCCTTCGCCGCAGGCTTACCTTGCGCGCGTCCATGCCATGCGCATTGGCGATGTTCGCGTCCCAAGCGTCATCGGGCGCTTCAGCACAGACCCTTCGGACAAAAGTGATCTCGCCGGCAACATCGGGCAAAACATTCTCCGTCATTTCACTGAGGTCTTTGACTGCATGCGCGGCCAAGTCTATTTTGAAACAACAAAGGACTCGGCTCTGCCCGAAGTCTTCAATCGCGCCGGGCTGATATTCGATTCCTTCGGCCATGGGCTACAAGTGATGACCGTCTTGCCCGAGAGCCCCGGAGCGCAGGCCGGCCTCGAAACCGGCGACGTGATCACCGCCATCAATGGCGAAGTGCCTGACGATGAAACGAATCAGCCAGCGTTCCTCCAGCCGTCAGGCACCCAACTCCAGTTGACCGTTCAGCACGGAACCGAAACCCGCCGGCTGACTGTGATACTGAGAGACGTCCTTTGAGCATGCCAGCCTTCAGCCAAACTTGATGGGAACGATAAAGGCAGCGGGTTGTCCAATTACGGACAGCAATTCTTGTTTTCGGGCAGAACCTGCTCGAAATCCGCTACGTATTGCAATGTAAAGTCAGGGCAGACGCATTGATTGCGCCGCATATGGTTTGGCCGGGAAATTGCCTCTAATTTAACGGACTGTGATCGAGGACGGTATGCAAGAGCTGTTCCAGGATATGCGGCATGCATTGCGCCAGTTGAGCAAGGCGCCCGGCTTTACAGTCACCGTCATACTGACCTTGGCGCTTGGGATCGGCGCGACCACGGCGATCTTCACGCTTGTTTATGACGTGATGCTCAGGCCGCTGCCGTTTAAGCAAGCTGATCGGCTGGTCGTGCTGGAGGAGCAGGTTGCCGAATTCCACGACATCTATCCAAAGCTGCCGGTGACGGCCAATCACTTCGTCAACTGGGAGCGAAACAGCCACAGCTTTGAGGCCCTGGCGGCGATCGAACAGAACTCCGTGCCAATGGGAACCGAGGGGCATCCCATTCAAGTGAAAGCCGTCCGCGCAACTCCCGGCATCTTCTCCGTGCTGGACGCTACGCCGCAACTAGGGCGGCCGTTTACCGCGCAGGAGGCCCAGCAGGGACGCGACGGCGTTGTGGTGCTGATGAACGATCTGTGGCGAACACAGTTTCAGAGCGATCCGGCGATCTTGGGAAAAACAATCACGTTGAGCGGATACCCGTATACCGTCATTGGCGTGATGCCGCCGTCGTTTCATCTGCCCGTCATGCAGGATCTCGCCAACAACACAGATCGTGCCAAACCGGTGCAAGTTCTTCTGCCCCTGGTGTTCCCCCAGGATCGGCTGGCGGCGCCCATGCGCGACTTCAATTACTTCGCGCTCGGCCGGCTCAAACCCGGCGTGACCGTCGCGCAGGCCAACGCGGAGATCAATGCGTTGCAGCATTCCATCTCGGCTTCGCTGCCTGCGAACGAAAAGGGCACCCTATCCGCGCTGCTGACGCCCTTTCAGAAAGCGCTCGTGGGCGACAATCGTACTTCTTTGCTCATCCTGCTGGCCGCGGTGGCTGGGCTGTTGCTGGTTGGGTGCGTCAATATCGCAAATCTTCTTTTGTCGCGTGCGGTAGGCCACCGGCAACAGATGGCGATCGCGGCGGCTCTGGGCGCAAGGCAGACTGAGCTGCTGCGCATGTCGATGCGCGAGCCCATGCTACTGGCGACGCTCGGCGGAGCACTGGGCTTGCTGTTGGCCGCGGCCTTGGTGCCGGCGATGCAAACTTTTCTTCCTCCTGCGCTGAACTTCCGCGGCACGCTGCATCTGGATTGGGCGGGTGCGGGGTGTGCCCTTGTCCTTGCAGTTGGGGCCACCCTGCTGGCAGGCGCGGCTCCGGCGTGGATCGGATCGCGCACGCAGCCGGTGGAGGTGCTGCGCGGCGAGTCGCGCCAGGCGAGCGAATCGCGCAGCAGCAAGCGCCTGCGCCGAGTGCTGGTGGCTGTGGAAGTGGCCGTCAGCGTGACACTCGTGCTCATGACCGGGCTGCTGACGGTGAGCCTGGTTCGCCTGATGCGCACCCATCGCGGCTTTGACGCTGATCGCGTCCTGAGCGCCAAGATAGATCTGCCCAGCAAGTCCTATTCTGATCTGCAAACGCGTGCTGCGTTCTATGAAGCCGCGATCGACCGTGTGCGCCAGCTTCCAGGGGTCGAGTCCGCTGCTATCGTCAGCGTGCCGCCGCTGGGGGGAGACTTTTGGCTCGAGATGATCCGCGTTACAGGTGAGGCTCGGCCTTTCATGCAACTCCCCACGGAACACTTCCGCTGGGTCAGCCCTGGTTACTTTCACACCGTTCACCTGCCGCTCGCCGCTGGCCGATTCCTGGAAATGGGCGACCAAGGCAAGCGATACGTACTCGTCTCTGAACTAACTGCCCACAGGCTTTGGCCAGGTCAAAATCCCATTGGCCGGCAATTCATTCGCGGGAACATGACGGAGGATCCCTTCACGGTAATTGGAGTGGTCAAAGACGCGCGGACGATCACGCTGGCCCAAGCCGATCCGATGATGGTCTACGTGCCTTACTGGATTCGCAGCGATAGCACCGGAGGTCTGCTGGTGCGCACGAGCCAGGATCCAGCTTCCATGGCGGATGCGGTGCGCAAGGCTGTGTGGGGCGTGGATGCCGCGGTGTCTGTGCCCGTGGTGCGCACTCTCGATGGCGTGGTGGCGGACTCGGTAGCCAACCGTCGTTTCGAGATGGACCTCCTACTCCTGTTTGCCGTGAGCGCGTTGCTGCTCGCGGGATTAGGCGTCTACGGCGTCGTCACTTACTCCGTCGTTCAGCGCCAGCAGGAGATCGGCGTGCGATTGGCTCTTGGCGCGCAAACCGCGAATATCTATGCGCTTGTGCTGCGCGATGGAATGATGCCGGTTTTAGTAGGTGCAGCTGCCGGAGTTGGGATCACGGCCGGCTTTGCCCGCATAGTGGGGAGTTTGTTGTTTGAGGTGAGCCCGTCCAATCCGGCAATAGCTGCCGGCGCGGTAGGCGTGCTTGTGGCTGTAGGAATCGCCGCGTGCCTGCTCCCCGCACGCCGCGCTGCCGCCATTGATCCCATGCGTGCTTTGCGAGCGGAATAGCGGCCTCCCGATTGTTTCTAGCGAGCCGTCCAGCCGCCGTCGATGACCAATGTATGTCCCGTGATGAGCGAGGCTGCGGGAGAAGCGAGAAAGACCACCGCACCCGCCACTTCGATGGGCTCTCCAATGCGATGGAAGGCGGCGATGCGATCAATCACATCCTGGCGAAATGCAGGGTCGGCAAGAGCGCCTTCTGTCCCCGGTGTGTGGATGAACGTAGGCGCGACTGCGTTCACGTTGATGTTGTACTTACCCCATTCCACCGCCAGGCACTTCGTCAGGTGAACGATGCCCGCCTTGGTCATGCAGTAGATGGCTTCCGTCGGCAACGCTGCAAATGCGGCTTGCGAGCTCATGTTGATAATGCATCCGCTCTTCTGCTGGATCATGATCCGACCTGCAGCCTGGCAGGCGAGGAACGTGCCCTTCAGATTAATGGCCAGGGTCCGGTCGAAATCTTCTTCGGTTACGTTTTCCGCCAGGTTGTCGGGCGCGATCCCAGCATTGTTGACGAGTATGTCCAGGCGTCCGAAGTGCCGCACCGTGGTATCGACCGCCTGGCGGATTTGCGCCGGGCTGGTCATATCCATCTGCAGAGGCAAAGCCTTCCGTCCCCTGCCAACCACCTCGGCAGTTACGCCACTGTCGCTCGTGATCTCGCGTAAACCAAGTGCGACATCCGACCCGGCCTCGGCAAGCGCCAGTGCAATCGCCCGCCCTAATCCGCGCGCGGCTCCGGTAACCAGGGCAACCTTGCCCTGCAAATCAAATCTTGGTAGCGCTTCCATTTGTCTCCCTTGATTACGGATATGCCGTTTCCACTTCGTGCTTGACGCGTTCAAAGAGCGGCAACGCGGGTGCGTCGAGACCGCCTTTGAGACTGTGCTCCCAGATCGGACCGCTCAGTTTTCCGGAAGCATCAATGAAATAGACCGCCAGCATGTCATCGGGAGAACCGGCTTCGGCGTCCACCCCCACACCAGTCGTGGTGCGCATGGGATCCGGCGGAGATTGATTCCTATTCCGGGCTCCAATATCCACCCCCGCGCTGGGCGTCACAGTGGCGATCCGGCCCTTGCGAACCAAAAAGACAAGGTCCGCACGATCGCGTTCGTATACGACGGAATATCGATGCCAATCTTTCAGGCCTTGCTCCACGTTGTAGATGGCATTCCGGTCTTCGGGAATCACTCCCGGATTCAATGCGTCGCCATCGTAGGCCTCCACATCGACGTACTGCGCGTTCTTGAAAAGCGCAGGGAGGCTTTCCTCCTTCTTCCCGGGCTTGGATTGCGCAACAAGCAAAAGGGAGGTTGATCCCAGTAGTAGGAGAAACAGGCAGCGTTTCATGCTAAACCACCTCCTGCATCTTACACCTGGTTAGACGGAGTCATCCGCCGTGCACTTCTTTCTGCCGGCTGACACTGCTGCCGTCCCCGCTCTTCAGCCGGTTGAAAGTGATGGTAGATAAGATTGTGAACCCGCCGAGGACCACGAGTGCCTCGTGGATTCCGTGGATCATTTGCGCCGGGTTGTTATGAACGTGGGGAACAAAATAATCAGTGGCCAGGCCCGCCGATGCGACCCCAAAACTAATGGACATTTGCTGCACCGTGCTGGCGATGGAGCTTGCGCCGCTGGTTTTCTCTTCGCTGATATCAGCATAGGTAAGCGTATTCATACTGGTGTATTGCAGCGAGCTGAAGGTTCCATAGCAAAAGGCCAAGACCACGATCGCCCACACCGGCGTGTGCAGGCCAATGGTCGCGAACAGCAGCAAAAGGATGCCAAGGATCACCGTGTTCGAGATCAGCACACCACGGTAACCGACGCGGGCAATCACCTTGGCCATGAGAAATTTCGTGCTCATAGCCGCAAGCGCCTGGGGCATGATCAGCAGGCCCGACTGAATGGCGGTAAATCCCAGTCCAACCTGGTACATCAACGGCAAAAGGAATGGCACTCCTCCGATCCCAAGACGGGTAAAAAAACTGCCGCTGACCGCAGCGCTGAAAGTACGAATGCGGAACAGACCCAGTTGCAGCAGCGGATATGTAATCGCTCTTGCATGAAGCAGGTATCCCCCGAGCAAAGCGACCGCAATCGCCAGTAGTCCCAGGATCTCTCCTATGCCGAGCGTATGTTCGCCGAAAATCTCCAGCACATACGACAGCAGAGCGATACCCGAACCAAAAAGAATCAGCCCGACGATATCAAGCGGCGGGGTTCGCTCTTCGCGAAAGTCCGGCAGATGCATATAGACCATCAGCAGACCCAAAAGACCTATGGGTATATTGACGAAGAAAATAAATCGCCAATGAAAGTAGCCCACGATCAGACCACCCGCGATGGGCCCGAGCATTGGCCCAACCAACCCTGGAATGGCGACGAAGCTCATGGCGCGGATCAATTCGGATTTGGCAAACGTGCGCACCAGGGTGAGGCGGCCTACCGGCACCATCATGGCTCCGCCGCAGCCCTGCAGGATACGGCAGGCAACCAGCAAATGAATGTTGCTCGAAATGCCGCAGAGAAATGATCCGAGCGTGAAGAGGCCGATCGCAGAGGCAAACACCCGGCGGGTTCCGAACCGGTCCGCCATCCAGCCGCTGATAGGGATAAAGACCGCCAGGCTCAACGTGTAACTGGCCAGCACCGATTTCATGCTCAGCGGAGCCACATGCAGAGCCGCCGAGATAGCGGGCACCGCAGTATTCAGAATCGTAGTATCGAGCGACTCCATGAAAAATGCGACGGCGACTAACCACGGTAGAAGACGTTTGCTGGCCGCTCCCGGCTGCGGAGTCACAGGAAGGGCGGTGGAGCTAGTAAGCGGGTCCATCCCGGATCACTCCGGCAGGCCAACGCGGCGCTTCAGATCGACAAAGCGCGGGTCGGCGTGGAGGCTATCCAGACGAGAGTCCGTGGGCAAATAGACGGCGAGAAAATAGGACCGTTCCTGGTAGGCTCGATCGAGCCAGACGAATACCTGCTCTTTTTCTCCCAGGCCCGCATAAACGATGGCCCGGCTGTAGGGCGAGATGTAGTTACGCGCAGACAATTCGTTGAAATGGGTCAGCACCTTTCGCGCTTCGGCCTTGTTGCCTGATAGCGCGTAGGCGTGCCCGAGGCCGGACCAGATCTCGGTATTGTCCTTGTCCAGTGCCAATGCGTTTTGAAACTCTGCAATCGCCTCCGGCAGTCTGCCTTTGGCTTCATAAGCCCGGCCTAGAAAACAGTGATCAAACCAAAAATTGGGATCGAGCTCTATGCCACTGAGGAGTTGCGCAATCGCCGGGTCCCACTGTTGCGTGAAAACCAAAACCGAAGCGACATAGAAGTTTCCCAAGGAGGAAAGCGGAGCGATTTGCTGAGCGCGCTTGGCTTCCGCCAGTGCCTCGGAGCCGCGCCCCATCGGGGCCAGAAACCAGGCATAGTATCCGTGTGCTTCCGCATCGTTGGGACTCAGTTCAATGGCGCGCTTGAACTCGCTTTCTGCAACCGCCCAATTCCACTCGTACCATTGCGATTCGATCGCCAGCGCCAGGTGCGCGCCGGCGTCGTTCGGGTCGATGGCCAATGCCTTCTGCGCCGCTTCTTTCGCCTTGGGCCCGGCTTCAGCCCCACGCATGTACCAGCCGTCCTGGTTGATGTAGTTGAATGCCAGGCCGTTGTAGGCCAAACCATAATTGGGATCGATGGCGATTGCCTGGTTGAAGTAATCGATGCCCTTGGCGAGACCATCCTTGGTAAGTTTGTCGGTATAGTACTTGCCCTTGAGATAGAGCTGATAGGCTTCAGGATTTCCGGTTGAGCCCTTGCTCATCGTTTGCTCGGTGGCTGCCGAAACCTGGCCGCTCAACCGTTGAGAAACCTCTTTCGCGATGTCATTCTGTACCGCCAGCAGATCGGCCGCCTTGCGATTGTACTGCTGGCCCCATAGCTCTTTGCCATCGCGAAGGTCGTCCAGTTCGACGTTCACCCTGACGCCGTCGCCTACCGGAGTGACACTGCCTGTAAGTACCGATTGGACTTTCAGCTCGTCACCAACCTTTTGCGCATCCACCTGCTTTCCCTTGTAGTGCAACGCCACAGTATGAGGAACCACTCTCAGGTTGGGCAAACGGGCCAGGCTGTTATTGATGCTCTCGGTGATTCCATCAGAAATGTAGTCTGCTTCGGGATTGTTGCTTCGATTCTCCAGCGGGAGAACGGCGATGGAATCGATAGCGCCAGTCTTCGACCGCTTCCAGTACATGCCTGCTGCGATGAACGCAATTAACAAGAGAGCGGCGGCGATCGCCAAAGCAATCGGCCGCCAGTTACGGCGAAGAATGACCGTGTCTCGAATCGAGGCGCCTTCGAGCGCCTGCCGTAGATCGGTTGCCGACTGGAAGCGCCCATCCGGAGATTTCGCCAGGCACTTTTTCACAATGGCCTGCACTGCGGGCGGCGCTGTGAGCGGCTCCGGTTCCTTATAGATAACGGCGCCGATGACTGCCGCTGCCGACCCTCCACCAAATGCACGGCGCCCCGCGAGCATTTCGTGAAGCACCGTCCCAAAGGAGAAAATGTCTGAGCGCGCATCGGCCGGCCGGCCCTCAGCCTGCTCCGGTGACATGTACGACGGCGTGCCCAGGATCATGCCCGCCTGGGTTACATCGATGGTTCTGGTTTGATCGCCGGATGCGCTGCCAAGGTCCTGTTTTGCCAGCCCAAAATCCAGCAGCTTGACCACTCCGCTTTGCGTCACCAGGATGTTCGCCGGCTTCAGATCGCGATGAACGATCCCTTTGGCATGCGCTGCTTCCAGCGCGGCAGCCATTTGCGTACCCAACTGCAGCGCCGCGGCCGGCGGCAGCGCCTGTGGCTGTTCGGAGGAGACGATGGGCGCCCCCTCTATTAACTCCATCACCAGGTAATTGGGGCCAATATCGTAAATCTGGCAGATGTTAGGGTGATTCAGCGCGGCGATGGCTTGGGCTTCCCGCTCGAACCGCTCGCTGAACTGGGCGTCGGAGAATTTGATCGCGACATCCCGGTTCAAACGCGTATCCCGGGCCCGATACACCTCCCCCATTCCACCCGCACCGAGGAACGCAAGGATTTCGTAGGGGCCGAGTTTATCACCGGGAGAGAGCGGCATAAGGGAACAGGGCTCAGTGTAGCCCATCCTGGAACGCACCACTCGCGAAAGAGCCTCAGCGCCAATCGTCGATTACATAGGCATCAGCCCGGTTGAACCCCTCGGCATGCGGACGCTGCATGGCAACGCCCTGCATGGTCACGCGATATCCGCGGGAGCGCATGTGCCGGTAGGCATCTTGTCGTGCCAGGTTGACTCCGGCCTCGATCGTCGCGCGCCGCGAAGACGCAAACCCCTCGCAAGCAGCCAGCAGTTGATCGAAACGTTCCCCCGCGCCCGAACCGCCGCGGGCCGCCGCAAACTTGACGTAACACGTCTTCTCGCCGCCTTCCGATCCAGGTCCGTTCAGACAGACCGCGAACCCATCGAGAGCACTGCCTGTGTATCGCAAAACGACGTCGCCCATCCGTTGCGCCAGCACAGCCCGGATTTCTCCGGTAAGATCGAGCCCTTTGTCGATCTTGTGGGCAAGCCTGGCGCATGCTTGGATGGCTTGCTCCCGCCGGCTCTTCTTCAAGGACGACAGCAACGTCGGCGCTTCTGTGCCTTTGGCTTCGGACGGCCCGGTCATGATGGCGGTGAGATAGCGGGGCCAGTAGCCGAACTTCTGGTACAGGGCCACATGCTTGGCGCTTTGGGCAAAGGTATACAGCCCGGTATGCCGCACGCCCCATCGCTCGAAAATTGCCATCGTGGCTTCCAGCAGCCTCTGAGCCACACCGCGGTCCCAATACTCCGGCAGCACCGTCAGTGGGCCGAAGAATCCGAAGGATCCCCAGCGCGTGACGACGTTCGAGCCGATCAGGCGGCCCGCGTCACGGGCGGCCAGCACCTTCACGTGGCTTGAGCGCCAGCGCGGCGTCAGTAGATCGCGATCGCCCATGAATTCGAGCGGATTGGGCACTCCCAGAAACGTCCCAAACGCCAGCCGGAGGATACGGGCCGCCTCTTCGACTTCATCTTTTTTGAGCAGGCCGACTCTGAATGTGGTGATTTGCCGGCATCGCCTTAGCCTCTGGTTGTTATCTTTCCCGTACCTGGTACTTTTCAGTTATTGTTTATAGTCCAATTTTCAGTCATCGTGTATCTCACTAAGACTTGAGAACGGCCGAGAAGATGACGATCCCGACGACAGCGGCTTTTGCTTCCCATCGTGAGCCTGGCGATGGCTGCTTCCGCGGCTGCGCAAATCCTGCCTACGGCTACCTCCGGCGCAGTTTTCTGCCGCGCCCTCGGTCTCGCTCACTCCGCAGAGCCTCTTCTGGGAGATTCCCGCGCCCCCGGATGGCGCACAAGTGTTACTCAATTTCAAGGAAAGCGATATCAAGTTCAGCCTGCCGGCCATGATGGAGACCCTTCGCGACCATCGCCATGAAGGCTGGGTGCTGGCTGCCTATCCCGACCCCAACACCGGCCGGCCGCTCATTGGAGCGGGGTTCAGTCTGGATGTGCAGGCAACCCGCATCCCCAGCGCGACCCTCTCAATCCGCATCCTTTCGTTGAGCCTTCCTCGGCCGATCTTTGGCAGGCCGCCGGGCTGGCTCCGGATCGATTGCAGCAAATCCTCGCTCAGTTCGACCACAATGTGACGGCGTGGTCCTCGAAAACCTATCGCAGAAAGATCATTCATCACACGCTCACGCCGCAGTTAACCGAAGAAGAGGCCACGCAGCTGCTGCGCATCTCTGCCCTGCAAGCCATCTACAACGCCAGGGGTTATTGCCGGGGTTTCGACCGGCTGACCGGCTCGCAGCAGATGGCATTGAGCCAACTGGTCTTCCAGATGGGCACAAATCTCGAGCAGTTTGTCCAATTTCTCGATGCTCTGAACGATAACGACAATGCCCGCGAACTCGCCCAGCTCGACGGCTATATGGAAACCTACGGGGAGCATTGGAAGACCGTGCAGGGCACGCTGATCGACAGCCAATGGGCCCGCCGCTACAGCAGTCGCGCCACCTCCGTCATCGCCATGTTTGACCCTGAGTACAGCCAGGGACCCAACGCAGCGGAAGAGCGAATCGAGGCTACCCTTCGTCCTCCCGCACCGCCGAGGCCCAGAAGCCACTCCACCGCCACTCTCCGGGCTGCCAGCTACAGCAAGCGGTCCAGCCGGGCACACGGCAAAAAAGCACACAGCTCCCAGACCAAGCGCAAGCTGACGTAGCCGAGTCCCTTATTGTTGAACAGATGGTGGCAACGAAGGTTGGGGTGCCCCATTCGCCCCGATTTCCTGCGGAGGCCAGTGACGTTGATACACTTCATGCGCCTTTCCTTAATGAAAGGCGCACAGGCGGAAACCTTTCTAGCACAGCGTGGCAGGAAATCGGGGTCAAGCCCTGTCTTTGGGCTTGAGTGGGATACGCAGCACTCAACCCCTAGTCTGGTTTTGTCATAGCAATACAT
>CAWCAZ010000015.1:0-194144 GCA_963793525.1 uncultured Acidobacteriaceae bacterium | reverse complement strand
ACGGGGATGTTTTTCGATACGATCATTCCTGGGGCCCATCGCAAGGCGCTTGTTCACCTTACTGTCATCCTTGTCGTTGCTGCGTTAGCGGCCGCCATGTTCGAAATGACGCGAAGCCTGGCACTTCTTCGGCTGGAAGGACGAATGGGCGCGGCACTCCAGGCGGCAGTATGGGATCGGCTGCTGGCTTTACCTGTCTCATTCTTCCGCCAGTTCTCCGCCGGCGATTTATCCGATCGCGCGAACGGCATCGATGGTATTCGAACCTTTCTCACCGGCACCGTGAGCAACACCATCATCTCCGGCATTTTTTCCTGCTTCAACCTGGCCTTGATGTTCTATTACAGTTGGAAACTCAGTGTGATCGCGCTTGGCTTGTTAAGCATCGCTGTCGCAGCAACAATGTTGCTGGGGCGCAAGCAATTGCACGTTGCCAGGCGCTTGACTCAAGTCGCAGGAAAACTTTCGGGCCAGGTGCTCCAACTCATCAGCGGGGTTGCCAAGCTGCGAGTATCGGGTGCCGAGTTAAGAGCCTTCGGCGTCTGGAGCCGGCGTTATTCGACGCAAAAGAAACTACTCTCCAGCACCCGCATCCTCTCTAATCGCTTCTCTGTCTTCAATTCTTTCTTTATGGTCGCCGGGTCCATGGCGATCTTCTACACGGTGAAGGAATGGGCAGCTCCGCTGAGTGCCGGGGATTTTCTGGCTTTCAACGCCAGCTTCGCGCAGATGTTTGTGGCCAGTATGAGTATGGCGGGTGCCGTTTTGCAGGTCATGGGTCTTGTTCCACTCTTCGAGCGCGCAAAGCCAATTTTCGAAAGCGCACCGGAGGTGACAGAGGACAAAATTGATCCCGGCGAGTTGAGTGGCGCGATCGAAGTCAGTCATGTGAATTTTCGATATGAGGCCGATAAGCCGCTGGTATTGAAAGATGTGTCTTTTCGAATACCAGCTGGGCAGCTGATTGCCCTCGTTGGGCCTTCGGGCTGCGGAAAATCAACGCTGCTTCGTCTGCTCCTCGGTTTCGAAGGCCTCGAGACAGGCGTCATCCAGTACGACGGCATGGACCTGGAAGGCCTCGACGCTTCTTCAGTTCGCCGGCAAATGGGTGTCGTTCTGCAAAACAGCTTCCCATTTCGCGGGGACATCCTAAGCAACATCATCGGATCCAAGCCATTGACGATCGACGATGCGTGGGAAGCTGCTCGTCTTTCAGGACTGGACCAGGACATAAAGCAAATGCCGATGGGAATGCACACGGTGATTACGGAATCTGGCGGGATTTCCGGTGGCCAGCGGCAACGGCTGATGATCGCTCGCGCTATTGTCAGCAAGCCTCGCATCCTGCTGTTCGATGAGGCCACGAGCGCCCTGGACAACCAAACCCAGGCCATCGTCACGAGAAGCGTGGATAGCCTCAAAGCGACTAGAGTCGTTATCGCCCACAGGTTAAGCACCGTCATGCACGCCGACAAAATCATCGTCCTCGACCAGGGCAAGGTGGTGCAGAGCGGAGCCTACGCCGACTTGATTGAACAGGAAGGATTGTTCGCTGAACTCGCGAAACGGCAATTGGCATGAGCACTCTCGAGCGGCGCATTCAAGTTTTACAAGCTTTCGGGGCAGAGGGCGACACCATCGATGAATTGTTGCGATATAACACGAATCACTTCGATCAGAGGTTGGTCCTGGCGCCTCGCAGCTATCCACTTGCCGATGAAGAATTTGTTTCGACTTGGACCGACTATGCGAAAAATGCCGGGTCCGGGAAGGTATTCGACTTCCTGAAGACCCGCCTCGTGCAACTTAATTTTCCGATACGCGAAGGAATCAGCCGCTGTGAGGACTACATGGCAGCGACCAAAAGAGGTCAGTGTGTCGAGAAAATGCAGGCTGCAACCGGTCTCGTCCTGCAGCAACCGGCACAATTGAGGCTGTCGATCCACCAGACCGCCGCCGGCAAGATTCCCGTCATTTACACGAACCATCGCCCCGACTTTGCCTCTTTGGTTCGCGCTCTCACTGTGCGGAATGAGCCGCTTTCAGTGCCTGAGTCGATGGGCGCCTGCATTGTCTCCGGCTATAACAATTGGGATCGAATTCGGCCGTACCAATCTGCGTGCAAGACAGATTCTGAATGGAACATTGAATTCTCCCGCCTCATTCCGCATAAGGAGCTCTATCAGGATCGTTTTCTTCTGCTGAGCGGTGGCTATTACAGTGGTGTTGCTCCAGCCGCTTTGGGCCTTTCCGATTCGGAGTGGCGCGAGAAATCAATGACTATCCGATGTGAGCACGAATGCGCTCATTACCTTACGCGGCGAGTGTTCTCGTCGATGCGAAATCATCTTCTGGATGAACTAATCGCAGATTACAGCGGTATCGTTGCTGCCATTGGGTACTTCCGTGTCGACTGGTTCCTGCATTTCATGGGCCTTGAAGGTTTTCCCAGCTATCGGAGTACCGGCAGATTCGAGAACTACCGTGGTGAGCCGCCGCTTTCCGACACGGCCTTCCGGATTCTACAAGCGATGGTCAAGGCTGCAGCAGAATCGCTTGAAGTATTCACTCAGCGCCATGCCAGCCTGTTAAGCCGGCCGGACTTCCGGCCGCTGGCGATCACTGTGCTGAGCACGCAAACGCTCGAAGAATTAGCAGACGTCGAGTCTCAGGAAACGCTGGCCCGGATTTTCCAACAACTGCTGGACCAATCTCAAAGATTTTTGGAGACCTCATGAGAAATTTTGCCATCCTGGCGGCGAAAACATCGCCTTCGGCACACACCATTTCTGGAACGGTGATGCTGGATCAGGTTCCAGTCACCTGCGCTATCATCGAGACTCCTGACCCTGAGTTCCGCAAAGACGACCCCAAAAACGAATTCTCCGTTCTCGTACGAATCAGAGCGTTCTCGCTCAACTATCGCGATAAGAATCGAATCTTTACGATGGCCTTGAAAGGCTCGGAGAACGGATTCTACGTAGTAGGCTCAGAATTCGTTGCCGAAGTCCTCGACCTGGGCTCCGGGGTCACTGGGTTGGTGCCCGGAGACCGGGTGATCGGGAATAACAGCTACCCTTCCTCTGGATGGGACGGACTAGCGCCTGGCGTTCCCACCAATCACGCTTCAAAAGAAGTTCAGCTCTTCCATCAGGCCAAACTCATCAAGATACCAACGTCCATGCCAGACGATGTCGCTGCATCGTTCAGTATCGGCGCTCAAACTACTTACAGCATGATTCGGCGGCTGGAGATGTTCGACGGGGCAAACGTACTGGTGACTTCCGGTAAGTCGAACACTTCTTTATTTGCCATCAATGCCCTAAGAAACTACAACGTGAATGTCTACGTAACCAGCACTTCTCGCCGCTTCGCATCCGAGCTGGAGCAAAGAGGAGTCAAGCAGATTTTTGTGGTCCCTCCCGAGTGCCGCAACTTCGTGGAACATTCCGAGATTGCGGAAAAGGTAATGCCTTCGGGTGGGTTCCACTTTGTCATCGACCCATACTTCGATCTTCACCTCTCCCGCGTGCTCGACGCAATGGCGATCGGAGCAAAGTACATCACCTGCGGGTTATATGATCAGTATCTGATGCTAATCCAACAACCAGCGCTACCCAAGTATGGGACAGGGCGGGAACTGTTTACAGCGATGCTCAAGAATCTACAGATTATGGGAAATTGTATTGGCCTAACGAGTGACTTGCAAAAAGCGATTGGGGACTTTGATGCAGGCGCGCTCGACGTGATCGTCGATTCAGTCTTCTCCGGATCTCAGATCTCAGAATTTCTTGACAGAACTTATAATTCGAAAGACAGATTCGGCAAGGTTGTTTTCCGATATGCCTGATTCCTTTGCTTGGCTTCGGCTCTCTATCGAGCAGTGTTCACCCAGGAACATGTCGACCGCCTCTCCAAGGCGAAGAAGCCGGTGCTGGGCATGCGGAGCTGATCTGGAACAGTGTCGACGCAGACGCTACCACCGTGGATGTGCGGCTAAACCGCAACGGACTCGGCAGCATCGAGGTCATCGGCGTCTACCAGAGCAAGGCGGACGCGCGGTGCAATTACAACATGACGATCTGGGCGAAGTCGTGGTCCGAGATCATCGAGGAATGCACGGGGCGGCTGAAGTTCTTTCAGGACCGCCTCAATTACAACGCCAGCCAAAGCTCGGGCAGGAAGTATCTGCGTGAGACCTATCCGAAGTTCATTCCCCACAAGCCCGACGAAGACAAGGCGCAATAGCGCTTCCCGGGTCGGACGACTTTGACGGTGGTTGCCAACCGGTGATGCTTTGCCTATCTGGTAACGGATGAACCGGAGCGGCAATCAGGAGCGCTCTTTTCCCGGTAGCTCTGGGATATTCTCTTCCTCTCGTGATTGAATCCGTGTCCGCGCGACCTCGATAGCTTCGTGCAGCTTCGCCCGCAATACCTCTGGAGGGGGCAGAACTGTCAAATACTCGGCCACGTGGATACCGACAGCATCGAGTTCCAGCAGTTCGATCTGCTCGGTATTTTTTACCGGCACAGAGGATGATGCCGAGCGGCAGGTTCTCTTCGGGTTCCCGTTCGTCTTGCGCCAGCCAGCGGAGATAGAGCTCCATCTGGCCCTTGTATTCGGGCTTGGAGTTGTCCTGCTTCAGCTCTACAACCACCGGGCGCTCGAGTTTCCGGTTGTAGAACAGCAGGTCGATGTAAAAGTCGTCCCCGTCGAGCTGGATACGTTTTTGCCGGGCGACGAAAGAAAATCCGGCGCCCAATTCCAGTAAGAAGATTTCGAGCTCACGCAGGGTAGCGTCTTCCAGGTCATGCTCCAGAAAGCGGTCGGTCAGCCCCAAAAAGTCCAGCACATATGGGTCTTTCAGCACCAGCGCGGGGGTAACATCACCTTTGCCGCGGAGGATGGCCAACTCCTGCCGGATCAATGCATCGGGTTGTTTCGAAAGCGCCGTGCGCTTGTAGAGCATGGAGTCGATCCACTCGCGTAGAGTGCGCACGCTCCAGCCCTCGATGCGGCACATCTCCGCGTAAAATTCGCGTTGGAAAGCCTGGATGAGGGGCAAAAGCGCGCTGAGTGGGACCAGCTCAATTGTCGCGACAGCGTCACGACTATCTTCATCGGAAAAGGCCTCAGCAAATTGAACCATTCGGCGTAAGTTCTTCTCCGAATAACCACGGCCGTAGTCCATCGCCAATTGTCGTGACAGCGTCGCGACAATCTGTTCGCCGTAGGCGGCGCGTTCGCTGCCGAGCACCTCATGGTGGATGCGCCTGCCGATGCGCCAATAGAGAAGGGTGAGCCCTATGTTGACGGCAACGGCAGTTTGCCGGCGAGCCTCCTTGATCAAGGTACGGATCTCGATCAACAACTTGCGGGGTCCTTGACTCTTCAGATCCAGATCTCGTTGCGTCATCCTTACCCTTTTACTATGTCCACCCGATCACGGTTACCCCATGAATCTTGGATCAATGCTCCCAATGAGGTTCTCAAAGGAGAAGGTTGATCGCTTCTCTAGGGACAAACTGAGGCCGACCGTGCAGCGCAGAGGTCGAGGCAGTTCATCTAGAAGAAAGATGGAACCCATGGCATACTCGAAATTGTTGACGCAGGACTTCCTCAGACTCCGGTGCTCGTACGAGTGGCGAGGACGCGGGAACAATACGGGAACAACCTGGGGAGGAAAACAGCCCAGGTGATCCCAAATGATCCTAAATCGGCACTGCGCTAACAGCTTTCGTTTCAATCTGGTCCGATGATTCTAGGCCGCTTAGGTCCATTGGTAGGGGGCCCTGAAAAGGCCGGCGTCGGCGGTTCGATCCCGTCTCTGGCCACCACAATCTAAGAGATTCGGTTGAGCGGTGCAGGCCAGTCCTTCCGCGACGCGAGAACTCGTTTCATGTTCATCGCGATAAGGTCTGCCTTGCGCGTAACGATTGCCGCCTGCGAGACCGTCATCACCTCGTTGGCCGTCTCTGTGAACAGCTTCAGCCAACGTGCGAAATACCTTTCCTCAATCGGCAAAGGGAAATGTGCAAGCAATGGATTCCCCTTATATCGTCCCGTCGTCAGCAGCACCGTAGACCAGAAGTCTTTCAGTAGAGCCAAATGGGCATCCCAATTTCGCACAGCATCGTTGAAGACAGGACCAATTTCAGGGTCCAGGCGGACCTTCGCGTAGAATCGCTCGACCATACTCGCGATCTCCGTTTCGGTAATGGGCACTTCTGCGTTCATTCAGGGCTCCCCGTATGCAGTGTTTGGCTCCGCCACGTTGGATATGGCAATCCCTAGGAAGTTTGGCTATGAGCACCTGCGGTCACCCGCAGCGCGACGGCGGTTTCGTGCGGCTATCTAGGTGGCGACCGCCATTCCATCAGCCTGATGTTTGCTCAACCACAACTCGAGACCCCCTTTGAGTACGAAGACGTTACGCATGGCATGGTCGTTGACAATGCATTCGACACGAGACCA
This sequence comes from uncultured Acidobacteriaceae bacterium, assembly GCA_963793525.1. Classification (GTDB taxonomy): domain Bacteria; phylum Acidobacteriota; class Terriglobia; order Terriglobales; family Acidobacteriaceae; genus PALSA-350. The sequence goes on along the minus strand of CAWCAZ010000015.1, from coordinate 187,667 downwards.
CGCCACTGGCTCTGCGGCGGTATCGTAAAAAACAAAAACCAAACGACAAGAGGTCTTCTGTAGGAACCTCTCGAGTTGAGAGACGGGCATTCTGCGAGCATCGGGAATCTGTGGTTTTTCGCCCGAATCAGCGCAAGGGCTCAACTCGATAAGGAACAAGTCGGGTTCAATCGCAATGAGCGAATCCAGACGTGCCGGGGAGATATAGGGAAGCGAAGGGCAGCCCTTCACATGTCGCTTGGCGCGAGCTTTCATTTCCGAATAAAAGAGCAATAAGTACAAGAACACCACGAGGGATATGTAGAACCACGCAAGAGGTAACACAGATCACCTCCGTCAGGCACAGGTTAGGCCTCTTCGTTTCACAACCGCCGTTGGTCGCCAACGACACGCGCAAATAGTATCGCAGTACGATCTATAATTCAAGAGACCAGGGTTCCGCCCGGCTCTTGCTTTCCATCAGTGCACGGATGTTTCCAAAAGTTTGGCGGGGGAGCATCGGCATGATGCACTTCTGTGTCGTCGATCGCACGTTTCTGCTTACTTCTGCAAAGGACGCGCCCGTCGGGAAGATAGCAGAAATCGTATGACCTGCAACATGTTTCACAAAGCCAGAAATGCTCAATCCCGGTACACCCCCAGCCAGCCGGATGACTCTCACCACCCGCCCACCACGAAGATAATGCAGTTCCCTATGGCAATCCGGGTTGGAGCACGCCGTAATCATATCGAGCCCTGCGGATGCTTGAGGGCAAGTTGGGCGTAGACGTTATTCCAGGATCCCGTTGTGTAGGCGTCTTCTGGATACGTCCCTTGTATCTACTTCACCGGCATGCCGTCACTATGGATACTGCATCCTCCACCTGCTTCCGTGAAGGAATCCTGGCCTAAGGGGAGCGTCTTATTGCTGATGCAACTCCGGCCGTTGAGACTCACACGATGGATCCCCCAGGAAATGCTTTGAACGGCGAGGGTAGGGACAAATCTCTCCTCGCGATACACCCAATCTCCGAATTTCACCGACAGATATTTCATGTGCCAGGAGTTTGGCTCCATGATGAAATCCGAGGGGATACCAACACGCCGGTCCGTGGACCAGACCTCATAGCCCAGAAGATCTACTGTGTTACGGAGGTGAGGATCGTCATTTGCCTGAACCGGAAATTCCCTCTGAGCGGGAACCAACGCAGCTGGCACATACGATCTGGGTTCGAAATCGGGCCACCCGAAATGCTTTCTTAGCGCAAGTTGCTGTTGCTGAGATACCGGCTTAACGGAACTGACATCTGCGCATCTGGCCAATTCCTGATGCGTGAGGTTGGCGGCGATAGCCTTTTTTGCCCAATCGGGGCCGTCCGTGGCGCAGGTGCGAACCACTACCTGCCGCCTGGAGAACCAAGTTCCTGCATTGGCAATTAGAAAGCAAATGGTCCAAGATCCATCGTCAAATAGAAAGCTGCAGACTTGGTGTTCTTCCCCATCAATTGTGACTAATGGGATCTTCATCAATGTCGTGAGACTGGTAAACATGTCTCCTCCGCTCGAGGATCCGATTCTCGCGCCCTATGACGAAACCACAAGCGCATCAAGCAATCATGTATATCGTAATACGATGGATTGCGAAATACAAGGTCGCGCCGTACCGCCGAAGCAGTATGTACATGTCAACGACCAGCGCGTTCAAAGTTGAGTTCTCAGGGAGGCCAGGACGCGGCGTTATTGCTTTTGCACCTGACCTGAAGGATCAATTATGGTTTCCGTCTTTGGGTGGCACGTAGTTGAAAAGTCTCAACCGCTCGTTCTCGCGTTCTACTGATCGGGTACGACCGTGCAGGAGCTGATTCAAGGCGATTGTCCCGCACACTTGCCGGGTCGCGCGGTCGACTACTGGCAATGTACCCAGGCCTTCTGTCGCCATTATCTCTGCCGCTCCCCGCGCCGTGCCATCCGCGTACACATAGTGCTCGGGAAGCTCTTGCTTGGGCCCTGGAGTCACAATGGGCGACATCAGTTCTCGCACAATGACCAGTTCCAGCGGATCGACTCCATATTCCCGGCTGAGGTGGTAGCCTCGACGGCTTAGCTTCTCGGTAAGGATGGACCGCGGCATCAAGAGCGATGTGATCAGATAAGAAGAGATGCACGCTATGGTGAGCGGCAGGAGAGCTGGTAAGCAATGCGTCACTTCCAGGCTGAAGAGGATCGCGGTCAATGGAACACCAAGCGCACCTGCGAGCATGGATCCCATGCCGATGAGCGCCCAGAATGCCTGGGCCTCGAGTGGAGCATGCAATACGTGTCCTACGGTTGCACCAACAGCACCGCCTATCATCAGTAATGGCGCCAGGACGCCGCCTGAAGTTCCCGACCCCAGCGAAGATGCCCACATAAGTGACTTGGCAATAATGATTCCAACAATCAAACCTGCTGTCGCGTTGCCACGCAGTAATTCGGCGATGTTGTCATAGCCGACGCCGAGTCCACGGGGGAAGAAGAAGCCTCCAATTCCGACTCCGATACCTCCCAGTGCCGGCCACCACATCCAGTGAACGTGAAGATGCTCGAATAGGTCTTCAAAGGCGTACATCATGCGGCTCATCCCGGCGGAGACCAAACCCACAAATGCGCCTAGCAATAGAGACCCGATGGCGAAGGCCATGCGAGGATTTCCAGCGATGGTTGGCATTTTGAACAGTGGTCCAGCACCGAGCCAATAGACACGCAGCAGGCCTGCCGTCGCGCTGGCGAACGCGACTGGCACCAGGCTCCTGGGTCTCCATTCGAAGAGCAGCAGTTCGACGGCGAGAAGGATCGCGGCCACTGGCGTCGCGAACGTGGCTGACATACCCGCAGCCGCGCCCGCGACTAGCAGAGTTGTGCGCTCAGCGTCGGTGACGTTGATCCATTGGGCGATGAGCGACCCGACCGCCCCTCCCGACATGATGATTGGGCCTTCCGCACCGAAGGGGCCTCCTGATCCGATGGCAATCGCGGCGGATATGGGTTTTAACACAGCCACTTTGGGATCGACCTTCGCGCGGTGCAGCAAAATCGCTTCAATGGCCTCGGGAATCCCATGTCCACGAATCTTGTCTGAACCGAACCGGGCCATCAGGCCAACGAGAAGTCCGCCGATTACTGGCACTATCAACATCCAATAACCCAACGGGCTGCCCGCCGGAGAAACGGGCGCAATACTGAAGCGATGGTAGTAGAACAAATTGGTGGAAAGGGCGATACACCGCAACAGAAGAACGGCCAGAGCCGTTGCGCAGGCTCCTATGCCGATCGAGACGCCGGAGAGGAGCCAAACCCTGCGATCAACCGTGAAATCGCGTAAAGCAGATGGTTCCGACTTCATTTGTAATCTCCTCGAACTGCAGCCCCGCTCCTGCTTTCGCCTACTGTTTGCTCATCAGGGCCGCAGATCATCGACAGAGCCCCAATCAGCCTGGGGGCGAGTTCATACAGTTCCCGCGCATGATTTTCCGAAAGAACTCGCAGCACCCGGTGACCCTTCGCCGTAACTCGCAGCTGGATGCGCCGGCGATCACTCGTATCCTGCTCGCGATGGATCAATCCCGCGTCTTCGCAGCGCTTGCTCAGTTCGACAACGGTGTGATGTCGCAGTCCTAACCGCTCAGCGGCATAGGACACGGTTGTCTCCTCTTCATCGGGAGCTCCTGCGAGTTGCAACAGCAATTGGTGCTGCTGCGGATGGAGGCCCGCCTCTGTGGCACAGCCTTCGCTAAATTGGAGGAATCGTCGTAGCTCATAGCGGAATTCCGCGAGGTTCCGTAGTCTTAGCCGATCTTCAAGCTGCAGATTTTTCGACATAGTCAATTATCGCATCACGATATACGTTGCCACAACAGCTTATCTTTTCAATCACTTACGGCGTATTTTGCGGACAGCGCCTACCGGCGTCACTTCGGTCCATGCCTTATAGTTGCGGCGGAACAACGCGGGTTTCGAACCGGTTGATGGTTCTGACGCGACAACGCGCCCAGACTTTACGGAGAGGGGACGAAAAAGGAAAGAGAGGGGCTATCTCGCGATTCAGAGTGACGAACTACCAGACTGGCGAGTGGCAGTTTTGCGATGTCGGAGTCAACCCATCACTTCAATACGATCACCGATCTTGTCGTAGTCGTAGGCTTCTTCCGTGACCACCGGTACTTCAAGAAAATTGTCCGTAAGGGGAGGCGATTGGATGCTCCATTCCAATCCGGTAGCCCGCCATGGATTCGCTTCTGCGACCTTCCCGTACTTCAACGACCAGAGAAAATAAACAGCCGGGAGTAGATAGCCGATGGCAAGAATAGAGGCGCCAGCGGTTGAGAGGACATTCAACACCTGGAATTCCGGAGGATAAGCATGATAGCGCCGGGGCATGCCAAGGTAGCCAAGAATAAACTGCGGAAAGAATGTGAGATTGAAACCGATGAAGAGTATCACGGCGGCCAATCTGCCCAAAGATTCCGGGTACATTCTTCCGGTAATTTTCGGCCACCAAAAGTGCAAACCTGCCATATAGGCGCTTACCATGCCGCCCACCATGACGTAATGGAAGTGGGCCACGATAAAGTACGTTTCGGTTAAGTGAATGTCCATTCCGAGCGAAGCCAGGAAGATTCCAGTCAGGCCGCCCATCGTGAAAAGGCCGATGAAGCCGAGCGCATAGAGCATGGGCGTATCGAAAGTGATCGACCCCTTGTACATGGTCGCTGACCAGTTGAACACTTTGATCGCGGAAGGCACAGCGACGAACATGGTCATGATGGAGAAAATGAGGGAGGAATAGTTGGAGATTCCCATGATGAACATGTGGTGCGCCCAGACAAAAAAGCTGAACACCCCAATAGCGACGGATGAAAAAGCCACCGCGGTATATCCGAAGACTCGTTTTCTGCAGAAGCATGCAACCACTTCTGAGATGATCCCCATGCCGGGCAGGATCATAACGTAGACAGCCGGATGTGAGTAGAACCAGAAGAGATGTTGAAAGAGAAGCGGATCTCCGCCAAGTCTGGGGTCAAAAACACCTATTCCGAAGACCCGCTCCAACACCAGGAGCACCATCGATATCGCGATCACCGGCGTGGCGAGAACAAAGATGATCGAGGTCGCATAGTAGGACCAGATAAACAACGGCAGGCGAAACCACGTCATGCCCGGGGCGCGCATCCGGTGAATGGTGACGATGAAGTTGAGCCCAGTCAGTATGGATGAGAAGCCGGCAATGAAAATTCCCATGGCCGCGGCGATTACATTGGTGTTGAGGTAGTGTGTGCTGAGCGGCGTGGTAAAAGTCCATCCCGTATCCACCCCGCCGGAGAGCATCATATACAGCTCAACGCAGCCCCCAATGACGAACAAATACCAGCTTATGAGGTTGATTTTGGGGAAGGCTACGTCCTTCGCGCCAATCATGAGAGGTATAAGAAAGTTGCCCAGGACAGCTGGCGCTACCGGTACCAAAAAGAAAAACACCATGATGATGCCGTGCATGGAGAAGAGTTTGTTGTAGATGTCCGAGGTTACAAGATCGCCTGCAGGAGTGAGGAGTTCGAGTCGAATGAGTGAGGCGGCCGTACCACCGATGACGAAGAAAAAGCTGGTCGTGAACAGATAAAGAAGAGCGATGCGCTTGTGGTCCTGCGTCAGCAGCCAGGATCTAAGGCCGTATCGGCTATTCAGATAGCTTTCCTTCTCGAGTAGTTGGAATTCGGACGGCGTCCCGGACGTTACGGTCCCCATCACATTATTCTCCGAAGAATGTAGGCTCGACTGTTCCGCCGGATGCATCTGACCGCCCAGGAACTTAGTTCCTGGCGGCGAGGCTTCGACTGCTGATTGTGCCCGATGGATCAGCGGTATGCTATGACCTAGGTCATACCTGCGATATCGTTTGTGAGGAAGGCAATGAAACCCACCAAAGTCACGACCCTTCAACATACTGAGCTGTTCGGGTGCCTGGCTGCTGAAGAGCTCGCGGAGATTGCCCAGCGAGCTGCGGAGCTTCACTTCAACAAGGGTGAGTTGCTGTTTCTCTCAGGCGAACGGGCGAAGGGGCTCTTTGTCGTCGTGAATGGCCAGATAAGAGTTTTTCAGCAGAACGCAGAGGGCCGAGAACAAGTGATGCATATAGATACCGCCGGTTCTGTCGTTGCAGAAGTTGCTGTGTTCGATGGCGGACCCTATCCCGCATCCGCAATCTCCGAAGCCGATGTAGACGTGCTCTTTATCGATAAGAACGATGTGCACGATTTCTGCAGGATGTACCCGGCCTTGGCGCTACAGGCCCTGAAGTTAATGGCGCAGCGCGTGAGGAAGCACGCACAACTCGTGGAAAGTTTGTGCTTTCATGAGGTGGGGCAAAGACTCGCACTTTTTCTGCTGATGCGGGCCCAATCCGCTGGGACCCCTATGCAGGATCGAGCCGCATTTCACCTTCCGTTGTCTCACCATGAAATTGCTATTCGCATTGGCTCGGTAAGAGATGTAGTTGCTCGCGCTTTTGCCCGGCTGAAGCACGACGGATTGATAACCGCGCAAGGTCATGAAGTGACAATTCCCAACGTAAAGGCCCTTAAGCTCTACGCGGACGCTGGAGCCTATGGACCGCCATCAATCAACTGAGCCCTATTCTCCTTTCCGCGACGAGAGCCCCGCCTGAACTATGACTTAAGTCATAGCGTACCGCTGATCCGCACCGTCAGAATCTGGCTGTCACGGGACAGCGGCCCAGAACAGTTAGTTCTCTTGGGTGCCCTATAACGCTGGAAAAACAGCGGGCCGCACTCGAAGGACAGCAGAGCACGTTGAATGCTTTGCGGAAGGTGCAAGATGTCGGAGGCAAAAGTGAAGCTCCTGATCGTGGACGACGATGAGTCCGTTCGAGAGTCGCTATCCCAACTCTTTACCGAATTCGGCCATAGTGTGCGATCGGCTGAGGACGGCTCTTGCGCGCTGCTTGAGATTCGTCAGGAAGTCCCCGATATCATTCTCTCCGACCTGAACATGCCGCGTATGTCCGGGTTTGAGTTCCTCTCGATAGTCCGTCACCGGTTTCCAGCCATCCGGGTTATTGCCATGAGCGGTGCCTTTTCCGTTGACGACGTACCGCCCGATTTACCCGCCGATGCTTTTTACGAGAAAGGACCCAGATTAAGCCTGCTTATGCAGATCGTGCAGGCTATGACTTCCGCGGAGCGATCGCCGCCCCTGCAGCACCGCGCTCCGGCGCCCATTCAGAACTGTGCGGAACTGGCATGACGCTTCCCGGGATCGTCCGTCCATTAGAGTAGGGAGCTCTTTGAACAAAGAGCATCCCGCGCGTACGGCGCAGAAGGGTGTGTTGCCTGGGAGGAACGACGCTTTCCCGAGCTTCCACTAAGGTGAACCTATGCATCTGATCAGCACTCACAACAGCAACTCCATTGCGCCCCTATATATCCTTCAAATGCGGTACTTACTCTCGTCTCTGAATCAGATTCCCAAGTGTCTCGAAGAATTGACCGAAGCCGCATCCGATCAGCAGCTAAAACAGACGTTTCACCTGCACCTGATGGAGGCCGGCCTGCAGCGCGAGCGGGTCGATCAGATTTTGCTTGAACTGACGAGCAAAGTCGTTTCACAAAAATGTGCTGTGACCGCAGCTCTGATTGCAATCGTCGAAAAGATCATCAAGGAAACGGACCGGGGATCGATTCGTGATGCGTGGCTTGCCGCAAGCGCGCACAGGATAGAAGAATTCGAGATCGCGTCCTGTGAAACTGCATTGCAGTGGGCTCTGGCCTTAGGCTACACGTACCAGGCCTCTTTATTAGAGGCGACACTGGCCGAGCAACGTCATGTGGATGATTCCCTCTGCAGCATTGCGGAACGAATCAATTTAACCGTGAAGGCTGCCTGATACCGCGGCATTTTCCGGTAATCCCGGCCGACGGCGAATCAACCACCTGGCGATCTCACTTGGCGGCGTCTCGTCCCTTCTTCAGGTCATCGCCTAACAGAATTGCCTCCGCGATGTCCTGCATGGATATTCTTCGCTGACGGCTCTCCTTCTGCATGGTGCGATAGGCTTCATCCTCGGTCATTCCCAGGTCGCGTTGCAGTACGCCCTTGGCTCGTTCCACTGCTTTGCGTGATTCAAGCCGGTTGGCCAATTGCACGTTTTCTGTCTCCAACCGTGCTCGCTCGATTTCCGCGCCGACCAGAAAGCCGAGCGTGGAGAGCAACCGCACTTCATTCTCGGTATGTTGATAGGTAAGCCGATGCTGCAGGTTGATTACGCCGACGACCTTGCTGGCGCAGAGTATCGGCGTGCACAGAATGGCTTCGAAGTGGTCTTCCGGAAGGCTGCGGAAGATCATGAAGCGAGGGTCATTCGAGGCGTTCGATGCGATGGCAACAGGCTCGCGGTTTTCTGCAACCCACCCGGTAATTCCCTGTCCAAGCTGAACCCCAAGGTGATCGATCAGGTCAGCATGCGGGTTCTTCGACGCGCGCAACACCAGCTTCCCTTGCTCGAGAACATAGATGAAGCAGGAATCGCAGGGGATGACGGCAGTTACAAACTCCACAATGCTGCCCAGCACCACGTGAAGCGGGTCGGCTGCAGCGATTCGGCTGCTGACCTGATGCAGAAAATCAATGGACGTCAAGCCGTCGCGGAAGCCTGCCATGGTGGGGGTGGATGGGGCCACCCGGTGTACGCGCGCAGCGCGCTTCTTTTGTTCCTTCTCAACCGCGGCGGTCGTCTCTGGATCGGCCGGTACAGTAAGCGAGGCGAGCCCAATCTTCTTCTGCTCCAGGATCTTGCCTGCATACTGGGCAGCCTCGTTAACGATAAAACCCATCTTCGGCCGGGAGGGCTCGAAGTCCGGTGTTATTCCGTAATGTGCCAGTTCCTCAGAAGTGGTCGGGCCGATGGAAACGACAACCAGGGAACGCAACCCGGCGCTGAGGTCCTTACGGAGACCCATCTCTTCGGCCACTTGAAAGACGTGAATCACCTGGACCGCGGTCATGAAGAGCACTACATCCACGCTACCGTTAGCGACGCTGTGCACGGCTTCTCGCAGAGGACCCAGATCTTCCGGCAGTGCCCATTGATAGACAGGGACCTTGGTGACTTCAGCGGAACGCTCAGTCAGTTCTGCCAGCAACTCGGGATTGGACGCGCCGTACTCCTGGACCGCGACTCTCATGGTTTGAAGAGAGTCGCCGAACTCCGTGTTGAGCGCGGTCATCATTTCGCGCCAGGTGGAAGGCTCGGCTGCGGTGGTAACGACAGGCACGCGAAGATCGCGCAGGGCGGCCACCGGCTTGGGGCCGCGGGCAACGACTTTCACAGCTCGAAGGGCGGAAAGAAATTCCTCGCGATCGTGTTTGGTCTGCACGATGTCAAGCAACGCACGCACACCGACGCCGGTGAGGAAGATGACCAAGTCGACCTTACCCGCTAGGAGGTCATCGGCGAAAGCCAGCGCCTGGCGGTTCGAATGCAGTGGAACTTCGCGCATGGCAGGCACGACAAATGGCTCTCCGCCGTAGGTGCGGATCAGCTTTGCCACTTCGACTGCGCGACGGGATTCAAGCGACAATACTCGCAATCCGTCGAAGCTCGCGTGGGCCATGCACCTCCTCCAGGCACTGGCCAGGAGAGACACTTCGGGTGCCACCGTGGCCGGTGTACAAACGTTCTATTCCTATCGCATTGGATTGGCCGATCATTTACGAGTCTAGCGGCTTTTGCACTTGAACTGCAAAGACACCCGTAAAACGGCGCAATTTATCAACTCAGAATCTTGTTGCAGCTATACAGTCCTGCCGTTACTATCGGAATATTGCGTGGCCCTACCATGCTGTAGGACGTCTCGCAAAAGTGTTCACCCCGCTGTGGACGCTTACCAAACGATTCCAGAGTTCCACGCTCCACGAAGAGCCTTGAATGCATCGCGCGCAAGCGATGTCTGATTCGGTCCGGCTGTCTGCGCCGCCTGCATCATCATGCGGGTCGGTCAGGCTTCCGTGCCCAAGCCTTCTTCGGGGTGTGCAGCATGGAATCTCAATTGGATTTCAATCCGGCTCCCGTGGCGTCTTTTACCGCGGAACAGAAGGAATACCTTAAGGGTTTCTTCGACGGCCTGGCCCAGCGCGGCCTGGTTCCATTTGCCGGGCATACGACGTCCGGCCAGATCACGAATGACCCTGCCTCGGGAAGCGAGAACCTGGCGGCGGAGGATCTGTACTTCAACACTCCGGTCCCTGACCTCTGTCGCGAAGAGCGATGGAAATTCGAAGAGAACCCGCTCGACATCTGGGACAAACTGCTGGCGCATGCCAATGAAGACAAGGCTCCGGCGCAGGACGATCTCTTCCGCTTCAAATTTCATGGTCTCTTCTATGTCGCCCCGGCGCAGAATCCTTCATGGTGCGTCTCGCGTATCCCTGGAGTCGATCCTCTCTTCACATCAGTTGCGCGGACTGGCGAAACTGGCGGCGGAGTACGGCCCTGGCCGAGCCGACCTTACCACTCGCAGCAATGTGCAAATCCGCTCCCTGCAACCAAAGAACATCGTCCGTGTCTTGAATGCAATCCAGGCGCTCGGCATGTCTTCGCGTGGCTCCGGCGCCGACAACATCCGCAATATCACTGCTTCGCCCATCACCGGTATCGACCCGACTGAACTTTATGACGTAGCCCCGCTGGCCGCCGGCCTGGGTCATTACATCTTCAACTCACGTGATCTGTATGGTCTTCCGCGCAAATTCAATATCGCTTTCGACAATGGCGGAGCCGTCAGTGTGCTGGCGGATACCAACGACATCGGTTTCGTCGCGGTGCGGGTTACAGACGGCAAAAGCGTGCCGCCGGGTATCTACTTCCGCGTCCTGCTCTGCGGGATTACCGGCCATAAGCAGTTCGCTACCGATTGTGGCCTGCTCCTCAGGCCGGACCAGACTGTAGCCGTTGCCGCAGCGATGGTGCGCGTTTTTAGCGAGCATGGAGATCGTACGGACCGGAAGAAGGCTCGCCTTAAATACCTGGTCGACCGTTGGGGCATGGATAAGTTTCTCGCCGAAACGGAGAAGCGGTTGGCCTTCCCGCTGATTCACTTCCTGGCTTCTGACTGCGAGCCGCGCCACAGAATCGACCGCGCCGGCCACATCGGCATTCACGCTCAAACGCAGCCCGGCATGTGCTACATCGGCGTTTCAGTGCCGGTTGGCCGCCTACCTTTCGAACAGATGCTGGCTATCGCGGAAGTAGCGGACCAATACGGCAACGGAGAGATACGCCTTACCGTTTGGCAAAACCTGGTGATTCCCCATATCGCGGACGAACATCTTGAGGCGGCCAAGGCAGCTATTCTCGCCGCGGGCTTGAACTTCGATGCCGGCACAGTGCTGAGTGGAACGGTTGCCTGCACAGGAAACCAGGGCTGCCGCTTTTCTGCCAGCGACACCAAGACGCATGCTGTAACGCTGGCCAATATGCTGGACAGCGCATTCAAGATCCTCGAGCCGGTGAATCTGCATGTAACCGGCTGCGCCCATTCCTGCGCCCAGCACTACGTTGGAGACATTGGCTTGATGGGAGTGAAGGTGGGCGGTGAAGAGGGGTACCAGGTGATGCTGGGCGGCGGCTCGGATCAGGACCAGGGGCTTGCGCGCGAACTCTTTCCCGCAGTGAAATTCAGCGACCTGCCGCCGCGTATCGAAAACCTATTCAGCGCCTACACCCAGCGCGCGATGGCCGGGGAATCCTTTCTTGCATTTACCCGCCGCCACGCAATTGAAGAGCTCAAAGCGTTCTGCCAGTCCGAGGAGCTTAACTAGTATGCCCGGCCCTGTCTGTCAGGTTCCATTTATTCCGGAGAATGCGCCGTTCACTGCTGAGCAGCGGGCGTGGCTCAATGGATTCCTTGCCGGTATCTACTCGCGCAGCGAAGCAACTACGACCACAGAGCCGCCGCCGGCGCTCAAGATCGCTGTACTGTATGCCTCCCAGTCAGGCACCGCGGAGGGAATGGCACGCAAACTCACCAAGGAACTTACCTCCAAGGGCCACGTGGCCACGTTTCTTCCATTGGAGGGTTATACGCCCGCATCTCTAGCCGCGGAACGGTACGCACTGCTGATCGCCAGCACCTATGGCGAAGGCGATCCGCCCGACGCCGTGCAACCCTTCTACAACCAGCTGTGCATGGAGCACTTCCCGCGCTTCGAAAATCTTTCCTTTTCCGTACTCGCGTTGGGCGACTCCAACTACGAACATTTCTGCAAATTTGGCCGTGACCTCGACGAAAAGCTCGCATCGCTAGGCGCTTTCCGCATGTGTGAACGAGTCGATTGTGATGTCGATCCCGATGAGCCGTTCGGCCGATGGAAGAGCACGCTCTTCAAGAGCATCGAGGAGATTGTCGCCATCCGTCCGGCGAAGCGCATTGCAGCGAACAATGGGAATACGGATCCCTCGCCCATCAGCGAACCAGAGCAAGCGAAAAAGAAAACCGCGGCGCATACGCGCGACAACCCTTTCCTGGCCCCCATCGTCGACAAACGGCCCCTCACGCATGAGGTGTCAAGCAAGCTCACGCTGCACTTGGCCTTCTCCGTCGAGGGATCGGCTGTCACCTATGAAGCGGGCGATGCCTGCGCCGTCATCCCGCAAAATGAGCCCAGCCTGGTGGAAGAGATTCTGCACAAGCTCAAATTCAGCGGAGACGTGTTGGTGCAACTGCCCAAAGCGGGCACGGTGCCCTTGCAGACGGCGCTGCTCGACCATCTACAGATCACCCGGCTCACGCGCAAGATGGTCCAGGCTTACGCGACCATCGGGCAATGCCTTCCGCTGCTGGACCTGCTCAAACCGGAACAGCAGTCGCATCTTGACGCCTACACCTGGGACCGTGGACTCATCGACCTGCTCTATGAATTCCCTGAGGTGTTACGCGACCCTGCGGACCTGGTCGCCATGCTACCCAAGCTATCGCCCCGTCTCTATTCCATCTCATCCAGCCCGGCAGCGCATGCGGGGGAGATTCACACGACGGTGGCCGTGGTCCGCTATCGCTCGCACAATCGCGAACGTGGCGGCGTATGCTCCACCATGTTTGCCGACCGGTCGCAACCCGAATGCCGCTTGCCTATTTATATCCAGCCGAACAATAAGTTCCGGCTTCCCAAAGATTCTAGCCGCCCAATCATCATGATCGGGCCGGGAACCGGCATCGCACCCTTCCGCGGATTTTTGCATGAGCGGCTGATACTCGGGGCGAGCGGGAAGAACTGGCTCTTCTTCGGCGAGCGCTCCGCTGCCACTGACTTTCTGTATCGCGAGGAACTGGAGTCTATGCAAAAAGACAATTTCCTCACGCGACTCGATCTGGCTTTCTCCCGCGATCAGGACCACAAGATCTACGTACAGGACAAGATGTTGGAGCAGGCGCCGCTGTTCTGGTCATGGCTACAGGATGGGGCCTGCGTCTATGTATGCGGCGACGCTACTCGCATGGCCAAGGATGTGGACGCGATGCTGCACACCATTGTGGAGCAGCAGGGCGGTTTGAACAGGGAAGCGGCTGTCGATTATGTCCAGAACCTGAAGGACCAGCACCGCTACCATCGCGACGTTTATTGATTCACCGGGCCTCTGATGTGAGGGAAGCGGCACATGGCATTGCCACTGCACGAACGGGCACAAGACGGAAGCAGCGACACGCTCGTTCGCCTGACACTTGACGACTTCCTCAAGCCACTGGCATCTGCGCCGGCTGCCCTGCCTTCGCTCGCTCCTACGCTCATTCCCGACAGGCCGCTCGAGCCGGGTGAGCAATACCGCTTCCACTTCAACATGACCAAGTGCATCGGCTGCCGCTCCTGCGAGATTGCCTGCAACGAGCAGAATGGAAACCCCACAGAGATTCGCTGGCGGCGCATTGGCGAGATCGAGGGCGGCGTATATCCCAATACCAGCCGCCACTATCTTTCCATGGGCTGCAACCATTGCCTCGACGCCGACTGCCTCAAAGGTTGCCCCGTCGACGCCTACACCAAGGATCCGGTGACTGGTATCGTGCTGCATTCGGCCGATGCCTGCATCGGCTGTCAGTACTGCGTGTGGAACTGCCCCTACTCCGTTCCTCAATTCAATGAAGAGCGTGGTGTGGTGGGGAAATGCGATATGTGCCATGGGCGCCTTACCGATGGCCTCGAACCGGCCTGCGTCAATGCTTGTCCCGAAGGGGCTATCGAGATCGAGATCGTTGACATGCTGGCCTGGCGTTCTGACTACGCGCTAGCCGAGTCGCCTGGGATGCCCGCCGCCGGGCACACCATTTCAACGACTCGCATCACGCTGCCACCCGATACGGCCACGAAGCTGGAGCGCGTCGACACCGGACGCATTGCTCCGGAACACGCTCATCTCTCTCTCGTATTCATGACCACGCTGATGCAGGCCGTTACCGGCTCTCTGCTGTTCGCTCTGCTCTTTCATGCCGCGCAACCTCTGTTGTTGCTTGCATTGCTTGGGATCGCCGCGGTAGCCCTGAACATCTCTGTATTTCATCTCGGCCGCCCGGCTTACGCATGGCGCGCGCTCAAGATGTGGCGGCGTTCCTGGCTCAGCCGCGAAGTGTTGCTCTTTGGCTTATTTTTCGCCGCTCTCTCCGGCTTTGCTGTTGGCAGCTGCCTCAACGCCGTCCCCGTGGTCTGGCTGCACCGTCTGCATCTCACCGGCATTGGATGGCTGCAACAACGGCCGGCCACGACTCTCGCTCTTCTTGCTCTCGGGATAATTGCCGCGGCTTTGGGCATCGCCGGCACCATCGCCAGCTCCTTCATCTACCTGGTGCCGGCGAGACCATCCTGGAACATGGTGCACACGCCCATCGACTTTCTGCTAAGCGCAGCGCTCATCGGCGTGACTTTGCCTGCGGTGTTGAGCACAATCCTGGCGTCGCTTTTTCCCGCTTTATTGCGGCCCGAAGTCTTTCTGTTCTGGCCGGTCGCCTTGTTCTCTTCGCTGTGGATCGCGAATCACGCCGCACGCCTTATCCGGCTCAATCGATCAGCGATCTTTGAACATCGCGCAGCCGCCGCCTTACTCAATCTGCCGGGACTAAGAGCTGCGCTCATAGGCAGCTTCGCATGCGCAGCGGCGGTTCCCCTGGCCTGGGGAACGGCAAACTTTGCGGTTGCCTGTGCGGCGGCTTTCGTTGCTGTGCTGCTGGCGCGGTATCTCTTCTTTGTCTCCGTGGTTCCTCTGAACATGGCACTCACCTTCACCCGCGGGGGAACTTACTGATGTGGACCCGGCTACGGCGCACGCTGGGCATCGACACCCGGCAGGCGAAGTACACATTCGCAGCGCGACCCGGTAGCCGGCCACATCGCGAGCGCCCGTGTTGCCGAGCGGTGGGTCAAGACCACCTGCGGCTACTGCTCGGTCGGCTGCGGCATGTTGGTTGGCATCAAGGAGGGCAAGGCAGTCGCCGTCCGCGGCAACCCCAACCACCCGGTAAACCGGGGCAAGCTTTGCCCCAAGGGGCTCAGCGAACATCACACCCTCGATGCGCCAGGCCGTGCAACACAGCCGCTGTTACGTAAGAATGGCGTGCTCGAGCCCGTCTCATGGGACGAGGCGCTCGACACCATGATCGAAAAATTCGGCGAGGTGCAAGCCCGCTATGGCCAGGATGCGCTGGGCGTTATCAGCACCGGCCAACTGGTGACGGAAGAGTTCTACACGTTAGGCAAGCTGGTCCAGCTGGGCTTTCGCAGCCGCAACTTCGATGGCAACACCACGCTGTGCATGGCGGCGGCGGTCTCCGGCTATAAGCTCTCCTTTGGCTCCGACGGGCCACCGGGCTCCTACACGGATATGGAAACCGCCGATGTCATTCTGCTGATCGGCGCCAATATTGCGGACAACCATCCCATCCTGTGCCAGCGGCTGGAGCGCAATCGTATGCGCGGCACTCCGGACCAGCCAGCCACCACGGTGATTGTGGTAGATCCTCGGGTCACCAAGACCGCAATGATGGCGGATGTCCATCTGCCGGTTAAACCGCGGAGCGACATCGCATTGCTCAACGGCATCGCCCATGTGCTCATTCGCGAAGGGCTCATCGATCGCGCCTATATCGCAGCCCACACCACAGGCTTTGAGGAGTTTTCAGTCCTTCGTCGCCGAGTTTACCCCCGAACGCGTCGCCGAAATTACCGGACTTGCGCCATCACGACATCATCCACACCGCGCGCCTATACGGCAATGCAAAGGCCGCCTTCATCGGTTGGACCATGGGCGTCAACCACTCTACGCAGGGTGCAGTTACCGTAGCGGCCATCAACAACCTGGCGCTCATCACCGGCAACCTTGGCCGCTCTGGCGCTTCGCCGTTTTCAATTACCGGCCAGTGCAACGCGATGGGGACGCGTGAGGCCGGCTTCACCTCCTGCCTGCCGGGCTATCGCAAATTTGAATCCGCGACCGATCGAGCCGATCTGGCAGCGCTGTGGAACATTGACGTAGATCGCATTCCCACTGCGCGTGGGCTAGCGTATCCCGACATCATCGAAGGTGCGAGTTTCGGGCAAGATCAAAGCCCTTTGGTTCATCGCCACTAATCCGGCGGTCTCCTTTCCCAACTACGGGTTGCTGGAGCAGGCGCTGCGCAGCGTCGACTTTATGGTGGTGCAGGATGGCTTTCATCCCACGCCCACCAGCGACTTCGCCCACCTGGTTCTGCCCGCGGCTATCTGGGGCGAGAAGGAAGGCACCTACACCAACTCTGAGCGCCGCATCAGCAAGGCAAATGTGCTCGTCGCGCCTCCCGGCGAGGCTCGCACGGACTTTGACATCTTTCTCGCTCTCGCGGAGAAACTTGGCGTTAAGGATGAGCTTTATCCAGGTTGGACATCGACCCATGATGCCTACCGCGAGTGGCAGCGCGTCTCCGCCGGACGCATGTGCGACTACAGTCCATTTACCTGGCAGCAGATTGAAGACAACGGGGGAATGCAATGGGGTGGCGAGCGGCTCTACACCGATGCCGATCTTTCCTACGGCAACGGGCAAGGCCATCCTTCACTCCGTACCCTGTCTGCCATTCGTTGAACAACCAGACAAAGATTACGACCTCATCCTCAATACCGGCCGCACCGTGGAACATTGGCATACGCGTACCAAGACTGCGCAGGTCGCGATGCTGAATGCCATGGTGCCGAATGCATGGCTGGAGATGAATCCTGTAGATGCTGAGCGTCTGCAACTGAAGCCGCACGACAAAATCACCGTCACTTCTCGCCGCAACAGCGTCGCGCAACCTGGAATTACGCATCACCGGAATCGTGGCGCCAGGCCAGGTTTTCATGCCGTTCCATTTTGTTGAGACTAACTCGAACCTGGTGACTTTGGGCGCATTCGATCCAATATCACGTGAGCCCAATTTCAAGCAGTGTGCGGTCCGAGTAGAAAAGTCGTCGGCCGTACCCGCGTAAAGCTCCACAAATTAACAAGCCAAATCAACCCCGGAGTGATATTCATGGCGAATCTCAAGGCATTCATGAGGTCAGGGCATGTACCAACGCTGCTGGCGGCATTTCTTTACTTTGACTTCAGCTTCGCGGTCTGGGTGCTGAACGGCGCCATGGGCCCTTTCATTTCCGATGCCTTTCATCTGAGCCCGGCGCAGATCGGCCTGATGGTCTCGGTGCCCACAATGGCGGGCGCTTTCATGCGCTTCCCCCTGGGCGTGCTCTCACAGTACATCGGCAGAAAAAATGCCGCGATCCTCGAGATGTCGGCCATCGTGATCGCTCTGCTGTATGGCTTTTTCTTCGTTCACACTTTTAACAACGTGCTGGCCATGGGCGTTCTGCTGGGTATTGCGGGAGCCAGCTTTGGCGTGGCGCTCTCGCTCGGTTCCGGATGGTTTCCCAGGCAATACAAGGGGCTGGCCATGGGTATCGCCGGCGCGGGTAACAGCGGCACGGCCGCGGCAGCGCTTTTTGCGCCGCGGCTGGCGACGCACTATGGTTGGCAGCATGTGTATGGCTTCGCTGCGGCCATGATGTTGTTGCCGCTATGCGTCATGATATTTTTCGCCAAGGAGCCCCCAGACATTGAGCATCAGTCGCTGAGGCAACATCTCAGTTGCCTTTTCGAAAAGGACGGCTGGTATTTCAACTTGATCTACATCATCACGTTTGGCGGCTTCATCGGCCTCGCAACTTTCCTGCCATCGTTCTACTACGCACAATTCCATGTAAGCAAGATCGTGGCCGGCGAACTCACAGTGTTGGCTACGTTGACCGGATCCGCGACGCGCGTGCTGGGCGGCTGGTTTAGCGATCGCGTCGGTGGTATCACTACACTTTCGGTTGTATTCCTCATTACCATCGCCGGGCTTTTTGGCTTGATGACTACACCGCCTCTGTTCGCAACCACATTGCTTTTCATGCTTTGCTTCGCCGCATTGGGCGCAGGCAATGGTGCTACCTTCCAACTTGTACCAATACGCTGGCCGCTGACAACCGCGGTCGCCGGCGGCATGATTGGGGAGATCGGCGCGCTCGGTGGATCGATCCTACCCAACCTGCTTGGGCTCTCCAAGCAATACACCACGTCGTATCGAGCTGGTTTTGTTCTGTACGCGTTGCTGGCGACCGCCGTCCTCATCATGCTCCGTGCTGTTTCAAAGAGTTGGACGACAACCTGGGTCGGTCAAGGAGGCCGAGCCCTGACGCCGAGCATTTCTTCTTTGGATTCAATGGCTGCGGACTGAATTCGGAAAAGAAAGGGAATCCCGCGGCTCGCGACGCATTTCTGCCTTTGCTAAAAAAACACTTGTATCTGCTGCGGTGTGGCCGTGTTCACAAAATGCAAGAGGATTGTACGTCCTGTTTGTCGATACTGGCCGTTACCGAGAGGCTTGCCGTCTACGGTCACCTCCCGGGGAGGCTTGGTTGCCAGGATGCGAATGACTGCGTTGGTTTGATCGATCCCTTCAGCCTGGAAGGTAAGGCTGCCGGCAGAGAAGCGCTCTCCAGTGATCCCGGCCGAGGCGGCGAGGACGCGCGGCGTAGAGGATTTGAAGTAATTCACGTCGAGCAGGAGCGCTCGGGTGCCTGGTTCGACCGCGACTTCGCGGGTCTCCGCGAGGTCAGCGTCAAAGAGGTTGATCAGATCGCCGGTCACCGATTGCGAATGGGCCGATGCCTGCCGCGTGATACCTGGTTGGTTGTCCAATCCTGCCGCAATCACATAAGGGCCACGGCGCAGGATCAACGCGTTCGCCTGTTTCAGCGGTAGGTGGACCGGCTTAGCAGCCTTTTGAACCAGGTCGTAGACTACGTTTCCGCCATTGGGCAAGTAAGTCAAAGCTGCGGGACTTTGCGATTCATAGAGGACGTATCCTTTGCCAACCGCATGAAGGCCGGTTGCGGTCGGCGGTACCCCGAGCACTTGAAAGAGATGATCGCGTGGCGTAGCGAGGTGATTTCCGTTGGAGTTCCACCAGTCTGTGGCTTTGTTATAAGGGTCCTTATCATCATCGAGGACGATGAGAGCTCCGCCGGCGCGTACCCAGGCGGCGAGCGCGCTATGGAACTCCGGCGAGGGTGGCTTTTGGCCATCATAGGTGAGGAGAAGTAGTTTGTAGGAGTCAAGGAAACCAGCGGAGGATTTGGAATACGTGCTCTCGATCTGCACTGGCTCGACTGGCATTCCGCGCATCAGCAGCGGTAAAGCAAGGCCGTAGAATTGTCCGAGGCTTTCGTCAGAAGGTTCGGGCGCGACACGCTGAAACATGAGCGTGTCAGAAACCAACACGCCTATCCCCTGTGTCCCGGCTGACTCCCATCGGATAGCCGACGCGGGTTGCTCCATCTCATTGAGGGCATGGAAAACAGCTTGCAACTCCGTCTCGTATTGTTTGGGGATAAGGCTTTTTTCCGGATTGGGGTTAGCTTCAGTCTGCTCGCTCGTAGGGTGCATCGATTTGGGCCCAAAGATACGTTCTGGCCAAGGCAGGACCTCATACCGAGCTACACCGGGCTGAAGCAGAGAGGCGGTGAGCGTACTTTCCCAGTTGGTGCGGTAGTCGACCCAGGAGTGGTTGGGATTGTCTTCAATGGGATCGTTGAGATACCAGATGCGCTTTCCGGAGGAGCGGGCGATATTCTGCAACGCACCATACTCGAGGAACGCAGTTTCGAACGTACGCTGTTTGGTGACTCCGTCGTAGACATTCGGTGTGCGCGAAGTTCCCGTCCAAACCTGGGCGATGTAGCCGTCGGCGCCGACATCGAGCAAAGACGACTCCGGGCTCACGATCTTCCATTGCGCGTAATTGATGAGGGAGTGCGTTGCTACGTAACAGGGGACGGTGAGGTGCTTGCTTGCGGCATAAATTCTCACCGCATCGAAGACCTGCGCCAGGGCGCGCCGGTACAAAAAGTATTTAAGCTTTGAAGCGCGATATTGTGCGTCGGGAGAGCTGTCCGGAGCCTGCCAGGGCTCGTGGTAGTACTCTTGCCATTCATGTTTGAAGCTGTCGCTCCAGCCGGCGCGCGCCCAGAACTCCGGCTCTTCCAGATAGATAGCCTCAGCTCCAGCATCGATCGCCGCCTCTACTCCCTGGGCGAGATAGCGGCCATAAGAAAGGCTAGGAGCAATATAGGGGACCTCGCGGCCGCTATGGAGGATAAGCTTGCCGCTCTTTTCCTGCTGTGTCTCGTTCCAATGTTCTTTACCGTCGAAATCTCCGCGAAGGTAAGGGGCATACCGTCCCCACGCGACACCGGTCATGACCGTGACCCGGTATCCATGATCACGCCAGGAGCGAATGCGATCAGCGGTAGTCTCGTCGATGCCATACACCATGACCGTGCCTGCATTGATGTTGGTGCGCGGCGACCAGGCATGCCCAGTCTGAAAAATAAGGCGGTCTTCCGGTGTTGCCGACGAAGGAGTTTGCGCCCAGGCAGAGTAACAAGTAAAGAGCAAAGCGCTGGCTAACGAAAGACGCGGCACATATTTGCGGATTCTCATCATCCTCTTTTCTGAACTTTAGAAGATAGGCGACTTTACGACTACGTTTCGCCTAAAGCAGGCCAAGTTCCGACGCGAACTTGACACTGCAGAAGACGCTTTAGCCGGGATTTTCCTAAAGGGAACGAGTCGCGAAGGGAGTGGCACACGATGAAAATACTATCTAAACTCATCTTATGGTGTTACGGGGCAAACCTTCCAGTGACCGCGGTCTGTCCACTGTCTCGCTGGTGTTACTGTCGCTATGGCTCGGCGCCTGCTTTATGCCTGTTGCCGCTAGTCAATCAAGACCAACGAGCCCCCAATCGGCCAGCTCGCCAGTAGACCAACTGATGCAAGAGGGACAGAATCTCGCGGCACAGGGCAGACTTGCGGAGGCGGAAGTCCCGCTGAAACAAGCCGCGGAACTTGCCCCCGAGAACTACGCTCTGCTGACTTTGCTTGGCAAAATCGAGGGTCGAGTCGGCAAACATGCCGATGCCATTGCCCAGTTTCGGCGCGTTGTCAGTGCCCAGCCGAAATCGGCGGATGCGCATGTGAATCTGGCGATTGCGCTCGCAGACGCCGGACAACTCGAAGAAGCGCTGAGCGAAACATCCAATGCAGCATTGCTTTCTCCAAAACTGGCTTCGGTGCATGTGAACCGAGCACGACTACTTGCGGATCTTCACCGTCCAGACGAAGCAGAAAAAGAGTTTTCCATCGCCAACCAGTTGGCCCCTAACAGTCCGGACTGTCTCTATTACTGGGGCCTCCTGGAAAAAGATCGCAGCAATTTAGCCAAAGAGACCGCGTTGTTTCAACAGTTCATACGCTTGCAGCCGGATAACCTGAACGCGCTGCTTTTGCTGGCCCAAAGCTTGCAACACGAGGACAAAGGCGCTGATGAAATTTCGGTTCTTCACCACATTTTGCAATTGAAGCCAGACTCAGAAAATGCGCTCTATATGCTGTCAATGGCACTTCGACGAACCAACCCGGAAGAGTCGAAGAACCTTCAGCAGAAGTATGAAGCTGAGAAGCGTAAGGACGCGGATTTAACCCAGGTGAAAGCGCTGGGCAATGAAGCGTATCTAGCCGCCAATAAACAGGATTGGCCGGAGGCGATCAGACTACTGAAAAAAGCCCTCGCGTCTTGCCAGGATTGCGAGTTGGCTGCAGGGTTGCACAAAAACCTCGGCCTGGCTTTGTGCAACGACGGTAATCTCGACGAGTGCAAGCAGGAACTGCAGGAAGCGCTCAACCTTAACCCGAACGATTCGGACGTTGTGAAAGCTCTGAACGTTGTGGCTCAGAAACAGTGATGAATTTTTGTGGTGAGAGTCGCTCCTTAGGAGCGCGGCTCGTCCACTTGCACTTCCTGGTCGACTCGTACGTGTGTCAAGGTCTGCACAATGCCACTTGGCCAGCGGATTTCAATCGCAGCATCGGTATCCACTTTCCCCAAGCCAAAGTGAACGCGTGGATCGCTGGCCGACAGATATGAGCTTGAGGTCGTGACCGTTACCCATTGCGAACCACATGCAGTTGTCAACTTTACGACGGCTCCAATACCGTCTCGATTGCTCTTGTGGCCCGTGAGACGAAGCGACAACCAGTGATTGCCGGTCGCTGTCTCGTTGTGAAGGATATGAGCTACGCCGCCGTTGGTGCTCACGACTGCATCGATGCGGCCGTCGTTGTCAAGATCGCCGGTGGCCATACCACGCCCCACCCAACCTTCCTTGAACAGTTCTCCAGAGATCGAAGAAACATCGACGAAACTCTTGCCCGTATTCCGCGCCAGGAGCATGGGCTGACGATAATGGACGTTGCTGCGCAGTTTTTCGATGTTGTCCGTGTCATGACCCTGCGCGATAAGAAGATCCTTCCATCCGTCGTTGTCATAATCAAGGAATCGCATTCCCCAACCCGAGTAAGGCTGGGTCATAGCGCCGATGCCGGTCGAATCGCTCACATAGTCGAACGTTCCATCGTGCCGGTTGCGATAGATTGCGTATCTCTGGCCCGACAAGTCCGTCACCGCGAGATCGGGCCATCCATCGTTGTCGTAATCGGCGAAGTCGACGCCCATACCGGCGAATGGATCACCCCCGGCATCTACAGCCACCCCGGATGGAATGCCTACTTCCTCGAACGTTCCATCCGGTTTCTGGTGGAACAGAAATTCCGGAGAACTGTCATTGGCGACAAAGAGATCGATGCGCCCATCGCGATCGTAATCGGCGATGGCAATGCCCAACGCTTTCGCAGGCTTGTCGAGGCCCAGCTTGTGCGAGACCTCGGTGAAGTGCCCTTTGCCATCATTGTGGTAAACCAGCATGGGGATAGGTGGAAAATGATCCGGGTGGCAGTAGCCTCGATACCCCTCACGATGCTCGCCGCACCATATGTCTTCCCAGTCCCACTGGATGTAGCGCTCCACGACAAGATCGAGCAGTCCGTCATTGTCCAGGTCTACCCAGGTGGCGGAGGTGTACCAGGTGTTGCCGGCAGCCTGCGGCTGCGCCAGCCCCGCCTCTTCGGTCACGTCGCGAAAAGTACAGTTGCCGGTTCCGCGGTAAAGCCGATTGCCGCCATACGCGGTTACGAATACATCCTCAAAGCCATCGTTGTCGTAATCCGCGATGGCCACGCCCATCCCCAGCCCCACCCCTTTCAGCCCTGATTTTTCCGTGACGTCTTCGAAGGTGCCATCGGGTTTTTGGTGAAACATCCGGTTCCAGTCACCGGGACCGCTTTTCTGTGGGACCGAACCTCGAGGTTCGGGATCTCGATAGGAAGCGCCATTCAGAAGGTAAAGATCGAGGCGTCCATCATTGTCGCAGTCGAAGAGGCCTACTCCAGAGCCCATGGTTTCAATTTGATATTTGGTCGCCGTGTGATTTGCGTTGTGCAGGAAGTGAACGCCGGCTTTCTCGCTGATGTCGACGAACTTTCCGGGAACAACCCGCGACGGCGCGATGCAGCTCGATTGGGAAGAGCTTGTTCCGGCCGCGGCAGCAAAAGATAGGAAAAGAGTTGCCACACCAACCGCTGCGCACAGACGTTTTTCGATCGCCCAATGGACGCTCAACCAGCGGCTGTTCTTTCCCAAGAGAGACCTCGTTCCCAGTTCGTCCTAATCCTCCTTACGATAGAATACGCGGCCGACCCGTAAAGGCTTCGGCCGCGTTGGTCCGCTGATGCTTCTTAGAAAACAAACTTGCCGCTAATTTGCAGTTCTCGATTGGTGTTTGCCTGGGCACCGTCGACCGATCCGAAGGTGCTCGGACTGTTGAGATCGGTGCTGTTGTACTCACTTAGACCGAAGACTGGATGGTTGAAAAGGTTGAAAGCTTCAGCGCGAAATTGGAACTGAGTCTCGCGCCAGAGGGGGAACGATCGAATCACCGATGTGTCGAAATTGATCAATCGCTGGCCTTGTATCAGACCACGGTACGAGTTCCCGAATGTGTACTGCGCAGGAATGGCGAATGCCGCGGTATTGAACCACTCCGATGCCGACCTGTGAAACCCGGAAAAGGGGTTACCTATCGTGTTGCCGCGTTCATAGGCGTTGGGGTTACCGATATTGGCAATGTCCGCGGTGTCGACCACGGTCTGGTTCTGCCCGCTGCGGGCAGTAAAGATATTGGTGATCCGCCAGTTGCCCAGGATGTAGTCGCCGATCTTGTTGCCGGTGGAAAATCTCCTGCCCGGACCGACCGGGATATCGTAAATAGTGTTGATAGCGATCGCCTGAGGCACGTTCGTTCCAGCGTAGCCTCTGGACGCTTTGGGGTTGTACGCATCCTG
The DNA here is from genome assembly GCA_963793525.1 of uncultured Acidobacteriaceae bacterium. Taxonomy (GTDB): domain Bacteria; phylum Acidobacteriota; class Terriglobia; order Terriglobales; family Acidobacteriaceae; genus PALSA-350. The sequence continues at coordinate 162,799 of CAWCAZ010000015.1, read as the reverse complement.
CACGGTGAGACCTTCCGAGTTGAACCAACCGTCGTCTGCCGTGAAGCTTTCGGACCAGGTGTAGGCTACCTGGAACGAGAGGCCACTGGTTAAGCGCTTATCCAGTGACACCTGAAGGGCGTTGTAGGCTGGAACTTCCGACACCGTGGTCGTAAAGCGTTGGCAATGCCATAGGGATAGGGCGCCCTCGTCTGCGGGTCCCCGGGACCGGGTGTGAGAGCGGTGTTGTAATAGCCGCCGATATTGGTGCGGTGCGAGCCAGAGCCGACATAGTCCACTTTCAAGGACAACGAATTGCTGAGCTGCTGCTGCACACCGAAGTTCCACTGCTCAGAATAGGCATTCTTGTAATTGGGGTCGAAGAACCAATCGTTGTCATTAAATGGGGTGGCAGCCGGGTACAGCCCGGCGGTGCCAAAGGGGTTCTGGGAGGCTTACGGTCGGCGTCGGCGAAGCGGTGGAGGGTACGTTGGTTTGCGGGAGAGACAGCTGGCCGATGTCAGGCCACGAACCCTCGGCGTTCTGCACCAACTGGGTAACCGCCGCCCAGTTGTCGTAGACGATGCCGAAGGCGCCGTGAATCGCTGTTTTGTCGGTAGCCTTATAAGCAAAGCCGACACGTGGCCCGAAGTTGGTATGCACGTTGTGGCTTATCTTATCGTTGGGGCTCGCCCAGACATGGGCGGGCAGAGTTCCTCCCCGGAATGCAGGGAGCGAAGACGGTGGCCGAGCACGCCGGCGGCACCTTCTGCACGATGTAGAGGCCGTTGTCCCAATCCATATCGCCGGTTTCAATCCCGCCATTCTTGCCGATGGTCGCATTGGTCCCGTACGCCGGCATGAACGTGTAGTCGTAGCGCAAACCATAGTTCAAGGTCAGTCTGGGGGTGGCCTTCCAGGAATCCTGCAGGTAGGCGCTTAAGACACCGCCAGGCCTCTCTATTTCGTCGACGTTGCGGCGAGCTGCGGACTGGGGAACGTTCAGCAGGAAGGATGACAAGCCGTTTCCTGTCGCCTGACTGGGAAATTGGGGCGCAGACGTTTGCGGATTGTTAAAGCCGAGTTGGGTGTAGTTGATCGTACTTTCAAAACCGGTAGTGACCCACCCCAGCCCGAACTTCATAGTGTGGTTGTTGATAATTTGCGTAATGCTGCCTTGGAATCCGTTGTTGTCCGTAGCCTTGGGTGTGAGATTGATTTCCTCGCCGGTTCCCGCGATCCCCTGAATGCTCAACTGCGGAACGAAGTCGCGCCCCGAGGAGAAATCGCCGACGAAAGACTGGGACCAGCCAACCGCACTGATGAGATCGGCCGTGGAAGCTCTTAAATTCGTTGACGCCGTTGTCGGCCACAATGGAGTGCGAGTATTGGAATTGCGCGATGCGCGTGGGGCCGAAGACATGGACATAGCTGCCGCCAAAATTGCGCGAATTGATGATCAGGCTGGTAGGTAACGACGGAAGACCGCCCGGACTGCGTGAGCGTCGAGTTGATGAAACTATAGCGGAACCATGCCGAATCCTTGGACCCGAAGGTCTGGTCGACGCGGACACTGAATTCGTTGAACTGTTGCACCTGGGGAGTGGTATCGACCGCGTTCGCCGAGAACGAGCCGTTGCCCGTAGGATTGAAGAAGGGGCCCGCCGTAGGGTAAATAAATTTTGCCCAGGTGACCATGCGTTGGTCGATACGATCCGCGGGAATCTGATTGTTTGGAAACGCAGTACGGCTGTAGCCCGTGGGGGTCACGACGGTACTGAAAGGATCGTAAATCGGGTTTTGCCCGTTGTCCGCCTCATCGCCGGCCAGTTCCGCGGCGGTGGGCACCAGGATGTCGTTATCCTACGCCCTGGAATAGCGCCACCCTTGATAAGCCCCAAAGAAAAAGGTCTTGTTTTTGCCGTTGTATAGCTTGGGGATGACTGACCGGACCGCCGACCGCCCCACCAAATTGGTTCTGATGGAAGAAGGGCTTGGACTGGCTTGTCGGAAGAAAATAGTTGCGTGCATCGAAGGCGGTGTTGCGCAGGTAATCCCACGCGGAGCCATGCAACTCGTTGGTGCCGCTCTTGGTGACCACGTTCACGACGCCGCCCAGCACGGAGCCGAATTCCGCATCGTCCGTGTGAGATACCACCTTGAATTCCTGAATGGCGTCAATGATCGGCGCGACCGCATAGGTGCTGTTGATGGCAGCATAGTTGGGGAGGCCATCTGTGAGAAAGTAATCGCTGCGGTTGCTCTGCCCGTTGATGGCAGGAAAGGTATAGTCCGAACCGAGCGCAATGGCGGAACCGAAACCGCCACCAGCGATATTGGTGCCATTCTGGGCGGTCGATATAGCAACGACGCCCGGAGTGAGCGCGAGCAGGGCGGTGAAATTTCGACCGTTCAGAGGGAGGTCATTGACCTGCTGGGTCGAGATCACGGTGCCCAGGTTGGCGTTCGTCACGTCCAACTGGGCGGCGGCCGCCTGAACGTTCACCACCTGTGTTTCCGTTCCCACGGTGAGAGCAAAGTCGAATGTGGCAGCCTGGCCCACGGCCAGCACGAACGGCCCTAACTTTTGCGAGCTAAATCCCTTAGCGGTGGACTCGATGGTATAGTTCCCAGGCGGTATGCTGACAAAGCCATACGCACCCGCCTCGTTGGTGGTCGATGTACGCGCGACCGAAGTATCCACATTTGTTAACACGATGGTGGCGCCGGGTATTACAGCCTGGGCGGGATCTCGGATCACACCGTTGATCGACGCGGTTGATACCTGAGCACTGGCGGAACCCGCCAGGAACAGAAGTAGAAGACTAAGGATGCCCAGCCTTTGCATGCTGGGGAACAAACTTCCGCCTTCTCTGACAAAACTCCGTGCGCATCGTTTCATACCACCTCCAAAAGTACTGCCCGATTCGAAGCTACTTGGCCCGACCGTGTTCTGATCCTGGTCCAGCTACCCTTTAAGTTCGTACCGTCTTACACTTCCTGCTCGACTTACAACCCGGACTATCTCAGGGCCCCTTTGAGTTTGGCGACCGTTTTACGGATAAGGCTTTCCGGGATAAGGCCGCGGAGTGATGTCCGCATCCACCAACCCCAAAGCCCAACGAATCCCTCCGGTGTAAATCTCCTGTAAGCGGGGATCGTCAAGACTGGTGTCGATATGCCCAAAGGTCGAGTACCACACGCGGCCTTTGCCGTATTTTTTTGCCCAGACGAGAGGGTAATCGCCATCGGTACGAACACCGATCAGTTTCGCGATCCGGGCGCGATATGCCTCGTCGGACATTTTGCTTCCCTCTTTCTCCGCATTCAGCGAAGCAAGCTTCTCCGCAAACTTGCTTGAATCCAGGCGGAGGATCACGCGATCGACATCCCGCGAATAGTTCGGCCCCAGGATGGTGTATTGATCGCGAAAGGAAAATTCGCGAGGAACATTCTTCAGCCCGGGAAAGGCCGGATCCTCGACCACGATAGGCAGCGTAATCGATGGGAACTCCGCAACCAGATCGCCGCCGACCATTTCCGCATACTCCCTCCATACGATGCAGCCCCCGCCGTTCGACGCGTGACCGCCGATAAAACCTTTGCCGTCGTCGTGCACAAACGAGAGCAGATCGTCCTTTTGCTCGTCGGTGATTTCCCAGGAGCCGCCGCCCATAAAGAAGACTGCGTCAAAGTCATTAAGCGTCCGGGCATTGCGACCGTAATTGATATCTTTGGTGAGCAGCTTGAAGTCGGTTCGGATCACCGTGATCCAGTCGCCGGACTCACGGCCAAGCCGTTCGATCGTAGCCAGGGTATGGCTACTCGCATCGTGATGATAGGACTGACGCTGGCGGTTGTACCACACGTCAGCGTCAGCAATGGCAAGAAGCTTTTTCTTGCCCGGCCAGGTATCTTCGACAAATCGCGGGCGCGCAGGATCCGGCGTAGGCGGGTGCGTACGTTCTGGCGGAGGCGGAGTGGTTGCGTTGGTCGCCTGCGCGCCGGCCAGTGCGTCCGCGGCCCGCGGACTGAACGACGTGACGGCTAGGCCTTTGAGAAGTTCACGCCGGTCCATGGTTCAAATACTCCTTCCGCTCAGAATAAGATCTTCTTCACCATTCCCGCTTCTTACCCGCTTTGTTCAACCGCTCGGAATCATGCCGCAAATCACAATACGACGCCGGTTACATTAAGGTTCCCGCAGCCCAAGCCGTGCCCCTGCGAATCAACTCCCCCACCTGTGGCACCTGCAGAGCCTGCACGTCATGTCCCAAAGGAGTGTTGAAAACCCGGCCCTTCTTGTAGTGAACCGTCAAAGCCATCGGGAAGTCAGCGTCTTTTACGTTCGAGTGGGCAGTGGCGAGGATTTGCACCGGGATGGTTCCGTCTTTGTTGTCGTAGTACAGTTCATCGTCGGTCTGAAAGTCGGCCATTCCCTTGGTGATGGGACTGTCGTGGTCGACGATTTTGACAGTGAAGGGCCCACGCTTGTCGTGGTGGAGCTGCTGCGAACGGCCCACGATGTTGTTGTATTCCGGCCAATACGGAAAGGCGTCGTTCGCCCAATGAGTCGTAACTAGACCCTTGCCTTTGCCCAGAAACTTTAGAAGATTTGCTTGGTCTTTTGCATCCTGTGCCAGCGGTTCGGCGTTCCTGAAATCGAAAATCAGCACATCGTATTTGAAAATCTCAGGGGTTGCGAGAAAGTTAGGATCGGCTTCGATCGTGACCTCGAAATTAAAGTCCGGTTTGCCGGCCTCCAGGATAGTTTTTAGTTCCGCAGAGGTATCTTTCCAATGATGACCAGGATGAGTATCTTCACCGGTGACAATCGCGACGCGCGTGGTTCGCTTGGTGTGCTGCGCATGGCCGGAATGGCCGAAGGCAAGCGCCACTACCGCGCCGGCGATGAGAAGCATTCTCACGGTCGCGCTCACTCCGCCTTCCGGGTTGCTCGGCTTGGTGATGCTTGCTTGTTACGAAATGTCACAGTCTCTTCACCTTCAAACGTCAGGTCTTAATTCAGAACAAACGCATACACCATGTCACCCGCGCCCACGAGGATGTACTGGTGCCCGTCGAGCATGTAGGTCTCTGCTGCGCTGGTGGGATGGATTTTCGTGTACCACAGTGGTTTGCCGTTTAGGGGATCACGCGCGACCAGGTCCCCGTTCGGATCAGTGGCGAAGAGCAACTTGCCCGCGGTCGTCAGCAGACCAGGAAAGTCGCCTCGAACATCAATGCCGCCAACGCCGGCATAGCGGTGACTCCAGACGATCTTGCCCGTCTTGTAGTCCACGGCAACCAACCGGTTGCCACGCGAGCCCATATCGGCGCCGGGAACGCCGGTAAGGCCCATGGCTCCTTTGGGATCGAGTGTGCCCAGATAACGCATGCTATAAGTCTCAGCGACATGAGCATAGAAAAGCTTGGTCACCGGATCATAGCTTTGCGGGGTCCAGTTAGTGACGCCGAGACCATTGGGAGAAACAATCGCGCCGCCAATGTCGTAGTCTTTCGCTGGATTGCGGATCGGCTCGCCGCGCTTGTCGATGCCCATATCCCAATTCACCGTGTCGGTGATTTTGCTGGTGACGAGGTGCTCGCCGGTCACGCGGTCCAGGGTAAAGAAAAAGCCATTACGAGCAAGCGTAGATACCAACTTGCGGGGCTTGCCGTTGAACTCTCCGTCGAATAGAACAGGAGTCTGCGCCGAGTCGTAGTCATGCGTGTCGTGCGGAGAGGTCTGGAACCACCACCCCAGCTTTCCGGTATCCACATTGACTGCGAGCAGAGCACAGGTGTAGAGATTGTCACCGGGACCGCGGGTTTGCGATGTGTAGGCGGGCGAGGGATTGCCGGTTCCGAAAATATAGAGGTGGGTCTCCGGATCATAGGAACCGGGAGCCCAGACATTGCCCCCGCCGTGAGCCGCGGCATCGATGTTGGCCCAGGTTTCTGCGCCGGGGTCGCCCTTTTTCATGGGAACGGTATAGAACCGCCACTGCAAATCACCGGTGTCAGGATCGTAGGACTCGAGCATGCCGGGCTCGTCCATGTCGTCCCCGGTGCCGACCAGAAGATGATTGCCGACCACAATGGGCGACATCGACGAGAAGTATTGCAAGTCAAAGCTGGCGATCTCTTTGCGCCACCGCTCCTTGCCCGTTTTGGCATCGAGACAGAGAAGGTAGTTGTCGGGGGTTTCAAGATAGACCCAGTTATGCCACATGCCCACGCCACGGTTGCCGGTGTGCGTACCGCCCTTGGTTTTCCAGTAGTAGTGCCAGATCTCATGGCCATCGCGCGCATCCAGGGCCCACGCATTGTCGGGCGAGGCTACATAGAGAATGCCTCCTACCTGCAGGATGGAGCCCTTCACGGTCACCGGGTAGCGTGCATCCACACCCTGCTCGGTTCCGCCGACAATCACCGGAGGAGTGCCGACCGGACCCTCCGGTCCGACCACCACGTGGGTCGCCCAAGCGAGCGAAAGATTCTTCACGTTGCCTTGGTTCAACTGCGTGAGGGGGCTGTAACGGCGGCCGGAGTAATCACCGGAGTAAGTCAGCCACGCATCCTGAGGAGGATTGAAGATCTGCTGCGGATCAAGACCCTTGGCCGGGTCGAACCACTGGGCCATCGCGGCGCCTGGGGCCACCAGCACGGCAAGAATAAAAATTAAATTCCTGAGTGCTGTGGTCATTTCAAGGTCACCAGGTATGCCGTCACGTCATGAACATCTTTGTCGGCGATCTTCTGCAGGAGCTCGCGATGGGGCGCAAGCGGATCATGAATTTCAACTTTGGGTACGTCGCCGTCACGACGGAAGCCTTGCGGCCCGTCAGTTTCATTCGTGAGACCCACATAAAAGTCGCTGATGCTGACGAGATTACCTTCGATCTTGCTGCCGTTGGGTAACGTCACCGTCACAGTGATCGGAGGAATATGCAGTCCAAGAGCCTTGGCGGAGTATCTGCCAGAGCCGCCTCCCTCGCCCCCGGGTAGCAGCCAGGTCTGTTGCAGCGTTTTGGGCTCTGTAATGCGTGAACCTATCCTCGCCAGGTCTCCGGTGGCCGAATGGCAGGAGGCACAGGTCTTTTGAAAATAGGCCGCGCCGGCCTCGGCGTTCCCGGTCAGAATGTTGATCTCAGCCGAGTTGTACATAACCGTCTTGCCCGTGGCGTTGAAGTGGTGCAGCCATGCTGCTACCTCTTTTATCTGCTCATCGGTGATGTCGACTCGAGGCATTCCCTGCTGCGCTCGCCCACCATGAACAATCGGGGCGATCAGTTCACCGTTTTGATCCTGAAGAACCACTGCGGAACGCAACAAATTCGGCCCCACCTCCCCGCCTCTGGCATCGGAGCCATGGCAGAAAGAACAACTCACACCGTAGGTCGTCTTACCCCGATCGATTACATCCTGGGGATATTTCGGCCGGTCCGGAAAATCCAGCGTCTGTCCTTTGATCGCGATGGTTCCTACATCTTTGCGGCCGTTTTGATTCTGAGCCGTCACCTGAAACTGCACCAGGACAGCGATCCCAAAAGAGCTGCCAGCCAGATCGCTCCGGTTGTTTTCTTCCCACGCTTCAAGTGCAAGCAGGTTCGGGGTCTCATCAGTCTACTCACCCTTTCCCTGCAGGTCGGTAAATGGATCCTTTTTCATTCCCGCCATTCGACAGATAGCTTTTGCAACAGGTCGGTGGGCGTGACTCCATCGTGAACGACAACGCGGTAACGGAGGATCAGAGGTTCGCTCGGATGGATGGTCAGCGGGCCGAACGAGGTGATACAGGGGTTCACCATCCACAGCACGTTGTGCCAGCGGGTGGGTGGATTCATCGGATGATCCAGAACGGCCACTCCGACCAGTTTTCCGTCGCTCTTCAGCTTGATGGTGTAGTCATACCAGGGCTCAGAGGGCCAATCCGAATTAGGCAGTGAGTAATGCGGGCTGGGAAGGTCCACCTTGCCGGAGGCATTGGAGTAGTAGGAATCCCCATATTTCTGAGCCTGGAATGCGAAGCCGCCAAACGCAGTCTGGCTGAGCACGAAATCGACCACTGGCGCGATGCGGTAGGTGAGGTCGATGACGTATACGGCATCGCGCTCAGCGACGGATACATTGTCGGTTTCTTCGACCATTTTCTGATCGTCGACCAGCCAGTCGTTGTGAATCTCGAGCTCTGCGTGTTTATCGTCGGCGTCGAGAGCCGAATGTCGCGGTTTTTGATGATGCGGCTATCGCGTGGAGCATAGAGTCCCCAGGCCCAGAAATCGGCTCGTTTTACGCTGAAGGCGCCCTCGAGGTGATTCGGAGGAAGTTTCGAGGTATCGACCGGCGTACGGAATTCTGAATTTAAAATGCCCAGGAAAATACCGCGATGCCACGGATGATCATCGGGTGCGGCATTTGAAACTCTTTCTCCAGAGGGAGTATTTACCGGGTCGAAGTATGCCGCGCTAGGCGACTGAAGATTGGCTGGGATCTTTGTCTTGTATTCGAAAACAATTTTCCCCTGCGGAGTTTTTAGCTGCATTCCCTCGGTGGTGGGTGTGAGCGTGTACGACGCCAGGCCTTCGCAGGCGTGCACCGTAAAAACGAGTGTGCACAGGATGAATATCGAACGGCCTGCGCTCGAAAAGAGCGGCGCTCAACATCCTCACATACTGTGTCACGTCGATCTCCGAAAGACTTGCAGAGTTTCTATTTCGCGGCCGATCCTGCTTCGGTCGGCTTTTGTCGTTTAACGTACGTGAGGAACACGCGTCACAGCATGGCCCGCCAAATTGCGGAGCAAACAAGGCCGGGCAATTTGGCTTGACGCGTTTGGCACAGATCTATACCGGAGAGCACAATATGCTCCAAATGACATCGTTGTCAATTTGATTCTTTTAAGGGTAGTTCCATAATGAACTGCCGCCAACCCTGTCCAGGAATGGACAGAATCAATCCAGCTCGCTAAGGGTGGTCGAGAACCGCGCCAGCCAAGAAGTACAGCCGCACTGCACAGTGAGCTCTGTGCCCGCGCCTCAGGGAATTGAGCTCTCTGATGGTGGCGATTTACCGCCGCTGGGGCTGACGAATCAACACGCGCCGGCGAGTCGGTCGTCAGCCTTGGGCTTCACACCCGCAAGATTGTCGAACGATCAGGCTGGTGGGCAGAACAACGAGAGCGGCATTGGCCCGTATGGCCTCGGAGTCGCTCGAACAACAAATTCGCCGCTTCACGTCCAAGCATTTCGGCAGGCTGTCGAACAACCGATAGACCGGGCGTTAACATGTCCGCGAGTTCAAAATCGTCAAAAGAAAACATTGGAATATCGCGGCCGGCCTTTTTTCCAAGTTGCCGCAAACCGCGCAAAATGAGCATGGTACAAACCCAATTCAAGCTAAAGATGGAGTCGGCTTTTTGCACGCCGAAGACTTCCTTTTGCAGCCATTCGGCAACTAGGGAGCTCTCGTGCTCCACGACACACACTCTTGGTTCAAGAGACGCCCCTTTCATCCCAGCGCGATAGCCGGCTACCCGTTCTCTGCAGGTATAGAGGTACGGACGCGCGCCAATGGCTACAATCCTGCGCAAACCATGGCCGACCATGTGCTCAGTCGCCTCTCGTGCGCTCTTACGGTTGGTCACCGTCACGGAATCCAGATCAGCATTTCGCAGCAACTGGTCGAAGGTCACGGCATGAACGCCCGCGGGGATGATATCGCTGAAAGAATCTGTTCGACTATCAATGGGAGCGACAAGCAAACCATCTATTTGCCGGCCGACTAAGCCCTCGATTTCAGATCGTTCCAGGCCAACTTCCCCACCTGAACTGGCAAGAATCACTACATAACCATTCGTCCTTGCAACTTCCTGAACGGCGTGCACCGCATTGGCGAAGAATGGGTCAGAAAGATTCGGCACAATCATTCCGATCGCTGCGGATCTCTTTGCCTTGAGTCCTCGAGCCAGCTCGTTCGGCCGATAGCCGAGCCGTTCCATGACTGTCCGGATTTTTTCTGCTTTTTCCTGGCTGACGTTTTTTGATCGATTCAGAACTCGGGATGCGGTTTTGAGCGAGACCCCGGCTTCTCTGGCGACGTCCACCAATGTGGGTACTTGCGTTCTCTTTACAGCCATTTCTCAGCCAATCCGGTCAATAAGCTTAGTGAAGCCAATTCCCACCTGCTCTTTCTGGTGCGGCGACAGAGCCAAGGGCTGTTCCCCGGGTTTCCGGATACCAAAGCAACACCACACCAATCTGCAGGACCATGGCCAGGGAGAAAAAGAAAAAGGCGCGCACAGAGGAGGCATGTTGCATGATCGGAAAGATCGAAACCAGAATAGCATTCGCAATCCAATTCACCGACGAACCATATCCCTGTCCTGCGCCACGCGTTCCCGGCGAAAACAACTCGCTAAGATATACCCAAACAACGGTGCCTTGAGAAAACGCAAAGAACACATTGTAGGCAACGAGAATTGACAGATAAAATAGCGGACCCAGGTGGTGTGGGATAGCAAGGCCCAGGCAAAGCAGACAGCCGGCCATGCCCGCAGAGCCCCACAGCAGAAGAGGCTTCCGTCCCAACTTATCTACAAACGCCATTCCAAGCACAGTCGTAGCCAGACTGATAGACGAAATCAGAACTGTGTAAGTGTGCCCTAAGAAGACGCCTAGACCAGCGCTGGACAGGATATCCAACAGGTACAACAACAAGATGTTCACACCAGAGAGTTGATTGAAAATTGCGATGCTCGTCGCCAGCAAAATGGGACGTAGGTTCTTCCGGCAAAATAACTTTTCATGGCCGATGGCTTTGTCGACACTAGATGAGGTCGTCGTAACGGAGGACCTGTTCTGGTTCTCGCCAGGGTTGAGCCTGGAGTCCACGTTTGAAATAAACTGCAGCAGGAAAACTAAAATCACTGCGGGCATGACTCCTAGTCCCAGGCACCATCTCCATTGGGTCCCTGTTGCTGCCGCATGTGTCACTACTAATCCGACCGAGAACGCAACGAGTACACCTGCGCCGACCTGAACCTGGAACAGGCTAACCAATCGACCGCGAAGATCGATTGGAGCTATTTCAGAAAGATAAAGCGGACAGGCAACGGTGAGGCCCCCAATAGACATGCCGGCCAGGAATCTCATAGCGGGAACGAGAATCCACGCCGACGGAATTGGCAGGACGATCCCGATAGCCGCAAGCGCATACAGGATGGAACATCTCGCAATCAAATCGCGACGGCCAACGCGGTCGGCTATCCGGCCCGAGAGTAGAGACCCGCAGACAGTTCCCCATAAAGAAGACGAGACGGTCAAACCGAAGAGCGCAGGGGAAAGGTGTAGTTGACCTCTGAGGCTTTGGGTCGAAGCAGAAAGTGCTCCAAGATCGTACCCAAAAACAAATCCCCCGAACGAGCCAACCAATGCGGCCGTCACCAGGCGCTTGTTCAACTGATATCTATCAATCCCGGCTCGTCGCAACTTCGCACAAAAGCCGGCGATTGCTCCCCGGTCATTCTAGCTGGGAACGAGGAAGTAGAATGGTTTGAAAGTATTTGCTTGCAGCTTTGGTAAGGTGGGTATATTTGAAGGACACATTATGCATCGCCGAAGGTTTTTGCAGACCGCCGCTGCTTTGACTGTTATGTCTACTGTTCGCGCCCGCGCTAACACTCGTTTACCCATCGCGATGGCGGTTGAGTACAACATGCTGCCCCCCAAGATGTCGATCATGGAGCGGTTTGAGCTTGCCAAGGATTGCGGGTTCGAACGGATAGAATGCCCCACCACCCGCGATCAGGGGGATGCGGAGAAAATCAAGGCCGCGTCAGAGAAAACTCGCCTGCCGATCCATTCCGTCATGAATATGGACCACTGGGAATATCCGTTTTCCTCGGCCGACCCAGCCGTGGTGGAACGGAGCCTGGACGGTGCGCGCGTCTCCATTCGAAACGCCCATTTGTGGGGAGCTACGACGGTGCTTCTGGTGCCTGCCGTGGTGAATGCCCAGACCACTTACAAAGAAGCCTACGAGCGGTCTCAACCCGTCATCCGCAAGTTGATTCCTTTGGCGGAGGAGATGAATATAACGCTGTGTCTGGAGGAAGTCTGGAATAAGTTTTTGCTAAGCCCGCTGGAGTTTGCTCGCTATATCGACGAGTACAATTCGCCGCGAGTGCGGGCTTACTTTGATGTGGGAAATGTCGTGCTGTACGGCTACCCGCAAGATTGGATTCGGACTCTGGGCAAGCGGATCGCCAAGCTGCACATTAAGGACTTTTCCTTCAGGCACGCTAAGGGCAGCGATGACTCAGTGGCCGCCTGGGTGCCTTTGGGTGAGGGCGACATCGACTGGACCGCCGTGTATGAGGCGCTTCACGACATTGGCTACCAAGGTACGGCAACCCTGGAGTTGGATCCGGGGGATGCAGTCTACCTGAAAGAGATGCGCCGTCGCTTTGGACTGATACTCTCCGGGGAGATGCCTAAGAAGGCGTGAACGTCGAGGTAGCTGAGCTCCCTCGAAGACACGGCTCATCGACCGAGCGAAGCCGAGAGCCTGCCCTGAGCGAAGTCGAACGGGGACCTGCGGTTCCACCTCACCCCAAGCCAATGCAGGCGTCTGCGACTCTCTCAGCCACTAGTCAATTCCTCCTGGAAGCACCACCCTACCCTTGTCATCCCGCCTGCCCCGGCGTGCCGTGGGAGCGAAGCCGAGGGACCTGCGGTGCGCCTTTCCTAAACGCAACTGCCTATGGAACTCGTCTCAATAAGCAGCCGGCCTACGAATCAATCAGCCACTAGCCAATTCCTCATGGAAGCACACACCCTATCCTTGTCATCCCGCCTGCCCCGGCGTGCCTGAGCGGCCGACTGCGGTGCGCCTTTCCTAAACGCAACTGCCTATAGAACTCGTCTCAATAGGCAGCCGGCCTACGAACCAATCAGCCACTAGCCAATTCCCTATGGAAGCACACACCCTACCCTTGTCATCCCGCCGATGAACTATAGTCTCTTCATGCGATTCACACGTATCTGTGTCCTGCTGCTGGCCGGCGTCGCACCCTTGTCCGGCTTCGGACAAGAGCCGGTTTCGCAGTTACCCGATGGGCCGAACCGCGAAACCGTGCAACGCATCTGCTCCGGGTGTCATTCGGTCCAGATGTTTACAGGACGGAGGATGACGCGAGAGCAATGGGGCGGCGTTGTCTCCAACATGATCGGCCGAGGAGCGAAGATCTCGGACCAAGAGTTCGACGAAGTCGTCAACTATCTTGGCAAAGCATTGCCGCCTGGCCAGCAAGGCGGTGGAGGCGCCGCGGTTGCAAAGACCGCCCCAGTGCATAAGAAAAGCCTGATTGACCAGGTCGGCGCAGATGACAAGCAGATCGTCGACGAAGATGCAGCGGCACGGGGCAAGACCGTGTATATCGCGCAATGCATCACCTGCCATGGAACACGGGCGCGGGGAGGCGAGCGCGGCGCCGACCTGGTGCGATCGTTAGTGGTTCTCCATGACCGCTATGGAAGCACCATCGGTCCTTATCTTGCGCAGGGGCACCCAGCCGGAAAACCAGTCGTGCTGACGCAGGAGCAGATTGTCGATTTGTCTCATTTCCTGCAACAGCAGGTCGGTGACACTCTGCGAACCGGACCCTACAACAACGTGCTGAACATCCTGGTGGGTGATCCCAATCAAGGAAAGGCCTTCTTCAATGGGGCGGGAGGGTGCAGCCGATGCCACTCACCCACCGGTGACCTGGCGCACATCGCCAGCAAATATGACCCGCCCAGTTTGCAGTTGAAGGTGGTGTTTCCGCAGAATCGTGCAATCGCCCGCGAGGGAAGTGAGAGCGCGCGCAAACCACTGACGGTTACGGTGACCACGGCGTCCGGCGAAAGCGTGACCGGGGTGCCGACGGAGCTCGACGACTTCAACGTTTCGCTGCACGACGCGTCGGGCCAATATCACAGCTTCGCACGCGGACCCGGGGTCAAAGTGGAGAAGCATGATCCCTATGCCGCGCACGTGGCGCTACTCGACGAATACACCGACAAAGAGATACACGATGTAGTCGCCTATCTGGAGACCTTGAAATGAAGCTCTTTGTGACAATTCTTGCGGCTCTGTTTGCACTGGCGCCCGCGCCCGCCTGGAGCCTGGGTCATGATGGAGGTTCAGATGGTGGGCTGGACCCTTCCGTGTTGTCGCATCCGCCAGTGGATTCATGGCCGACGTATAACGGCGATTACTCCGGGCGGCGTTTCAGCACGCTGACCAAGATCAACGATCAGAATGTGAAATCGCTGAGCCTGGCGTGGATGTATCAGCTACCCAGGAGCGGTGCTGCTCCAGGCGGCCGCCTTGCCGGCACTCCGATTTTGCTGAATGGGGTGATGTATATCACCTCCCCGGATAAAGTGTGGGCGCTGGACGCGCGCACCAGCCGCGAGTTGTGGGCTTTTACCTGGACCTCCAAAGGCGGCATTCATCTGGGCAATCGCGGGGTTGGCATTTCCGGAAACGCGCTGTATTTCGAGACGCCGGATTGCAATCTCGTCTCGCTGAATCTGGCCGATGGCAAGAAGCGCTGGAGTCAGCCGATCTGCGATCTGGATCAGATGTACTACGCCTCAGTCGCACCGCTAGTAGTGAAGAATCACATCATTACCGGGGTTAGCGGTGACGATCTGGATCGGCCCGGTTTTCTCGAGGCACACGATCCGGAGACCGGCGCACTGCAGTGGCGCTGGTCGGTGGTCCCGAAGCCGGGCGAACCCGGTTCGGAGACGTGGCCGAATGCCGACGCGATGGCGCATGGAGGCGGAATGACATGGATATCGCCTACGTATGATCCGGACTTGAACTTGCTGTATGTGGGCACGGGGAATCCGCAGCCGGTAATGGCGGCCAAGAAGCGAGAGGGCGCGAACCTGTTCACGACATCGATTGTGGCGTTGAATGCGGATACCGGCAAACTGGTCTGGTATTTTCAGCCCTCACCGCACGACACGCACGATTGGGACGCGGTGGAAACGCCGGTTTTGTTTGACGGTGAGATGGACGGGAAACCACGAAAGTTGTTGGCGCAGGCAAGCCGCAACGGCTGGTTTTTTGTGCTCGACCGGGAGACGGGAAAGAATTACGTCAGCGCGCCCTTTGTGAAAACGAATTGGACCAAAGGCCTCGATGCGAAGGGGCAACCGATTCCCGATCCCGCCAAGGAGCCGCAGATTGCCGGCACGCTGGTCGCGCCGAATGCGGAAGGTGGAGTGAATTGGCCTCCGCCAACGTACAGCCCAGATACCGGATTGTTTTATGTCAACGCCACTCGCTCCTATGCCATCTACTACATTTTTGACGACAGCGATAAGCCTGAAGGATGGGGTGGTCATGATCTGGGCACCTGGGACGAATCGATGCTGCAGGCGCTCGACTACCGCACCGGGAAAGTGAAGTGGAGCCACAAATGGGAGACGCCGGGAATTGAGAGCGGCCTGTTGAGCACCGCGGGTAACCTGGTGTTTGCGGGCGATCCGGCGAACAATCTGGTGGCGCTTAACGCCACCACCGGTGAGCCGCTGTGGCACGCCAACCTCGGCAGTCCCGTGTCAAATGGAGCCATTACTTACGAACTGGACGGGCACCAATATTTGGTGGTCGGCGCGGGCGACAAGTTGTATGCGTTCGTCATGAACTAACGCAACACGCAGCCTCTATGAGGCTCTGTCTTTTGTATCAGGGCACGACTTTACAGGCTGCGGAAAAACTCATGTTTTGTATCAGGGCACGACTTTATTCAGGTTGCGTAAAAACTCATGCTTTGTGTCAGGGCACGACTTTATCGGATTGCGAAAAACTCATGCTTTGTGTCAGGGCACGACTTAGTCAGTGGCTGCTGAAAAACTCATGCTTTGTGTCAGGGCACGACTTACGGATGCTAAAAACTCATGCTCTGTGTCAGGCGCACGACTTTGCGGGCTGCGGAAAAACTCATGCTTTGTGTCAGGGCACGACTTTAGTCGGGCCGTACAAAACGGCACCTGATGAGGGCTTTAGAGTCTGCGTAAGAACCGCACTGACAAAATTCAGTCCCGCAGGGACGGCTGAGAGTAGCCCAGGACGTTAGTCCTGGGTTAGCAAAATGCCAACGAGCAGTCCCGCAGGGACGGCTGAGAATGCCCCAGGATGCAATCCTGGGTACCTCTACTTTTGAAATGGACTATTCGCGATTCGAGGCAGCCTGCCCATGTTGCCGATCGGCATTCACGTGCGGCTCAGGTGCACCCAGGACTAACGTCCTGGGGCATCTCAGCCGTCCCTACGGGACTGGTCCCGGTGGGAATTGTGCACCCAGGACTAGCGTCCTGGGCTACTCTCAGCCGTCCTACGGGACTGAATTTTGTCCGTGCAGTTCTCACGCAGACTCTTTAGCCCCTGAGGTTTTGCTTTCTTGCCCGGTGCAGAGTTTAGCCGCAGCTCCTCAGAAGAAAAGCTTGCCTTTCATTTCCTCCGGCACAGGAACATCGACCGGAATTTTTGTTGCTCCAGCGTAGAGATGCCGAAGTTTCGGCAGGCTCTCCACAACCTTCAGGCACGCCGGCGTAACCTCGGTGCCATAAAGATCCAGGGACTCCAATTGGTCCAGACCGGCCAATGCCGACACGGTAGCATCCGTGATTTTGGTATTGGTCAGGCGCAAGACTCGCGCGTGTTTCATAGAAGCCAACAACGGGGCCGAGCGGTCAGTGATTGCCGTGCCTGAAAAATCGGCGGTTACAATTTGCTCGCTTAGGGGTTTTATCGCGGCTAAATCATCATCCCCGAACTTGGCGCCCAAAGCTGACGCGTCGATCACAAGATTGGCGGAGCCGCGGGATTCGTAATCCACAAGGTCCGGGTAGCGCTGCTTCACCTGCGCAACCTGTGGAGCGAGTGGAGCGCGCAACTTGTGCCACCGCGGCGGGGTCGATCTCCGGGAAGGTTACCTCGGCAACAACGGGCACTTCATCCGTGGGCGCGCCCTTGATCGCATTGGCCAGCCAAAGTGGACGAAGCTCCGGCAGCAATCCATAGTTCCAGCAGCTTGATCTCATTAGGCGCCAAAGGGCGCTTGCCCTGAGGAGGCATGGCGTCATCGTCAGAGGGCGAGAGCGTGACGCGATGAAAAAGCTCGCTGCCTTTGACGTTTCCAGCCTTCACCACTGGGCCGTCTTTGCCTCCGCGCATCAGCAGCTCATAACTATCCAGCCGCAGGCGCCCCTTTTGCTTATCCGGACCATGGCACGAGTAGCAGTGGTTCACGAAAATGGGTTCCACGTGGGCGCCATAGAAAAAAGCAGGATTCGATCGGGGTAGAGGCTGCGGGGCCAGGAAGGCCGATGAGCTTTCGCAGCACTCCCGGCATGTGTTCGGTGAGGTGATTTTCGCCTTGCGATAGTTGACCGCCGCGATATCCCGTCCACGACACAATCCCGATAGTGGCAAGCAGCGCCAAGGGTGTAAATGAGATCGAAACGCGGACCACGGAAGTGTCCACGCAGCATCCAGCATAGCCAGCAGGCCGCCGCAACGGATACTCCGCCCCACATGTGCTGCGTGACCAGCCGTCCCGAATAGCCGCCACTCCGCGCCAGGCACCATCCCAGAAATGCGGCGGCCAAACTGCTCAACATTGCCAGGGCAAATACGAAATCGACCGAGGAGCGCAGATGGGAGAAGCTGGGCTTTCTTCCGGCCCATTCCAAAACAGGCACGATGAGGATCAGCGCAATCGGAAAGTGCACCGTTAACAGATGAAAGCGCCCGATGAATTGGATCCAGGCGGCGCCCTCGAGTCCGTCGGGAGGAAGAAAGGCGACCAGAGCGGTAAGCAGCAAAATCAGCGCGAGCGCGAGCAACCCAAGGCGCAGCCGCAACGGCGCCTGGCGAACCGAAAATGTCATGCGGCCATGTGGCCTCGACAATGGAGAGAACAATAGCCGGAAAGCTGAATCACGCCACAACCTCTGCGACGACTCGCGCCGGCTTTACACTGGTGAGTTTTTGCTCCAGCCCCTGGAAGGAATAGTTGAGCTTGCGATGATCAAAACCCATGGCGTAGAGGATGGTCGCATGAAGATCGCGAATCTCTACCGGGTCCTTCACGATCTCATAGCCCATCGCGTCGGTCTCGCCGTAGCTCATGCCTGGTTTAATTCCGCCTCCGGCCATCCAAATGGTGAACGCGCCCGGATTGTGGTCCCTGCCGATAAACTGCATGACCTGACCGTTGCGATTTTCGCGCATGGAGGTGCGTCCGAATTCGCCACCCCAGACGACTAACGTGTCCTCCAGCATGCCGCGTTCCTTGAGGTCGGTGAGAAGCGCTGCAATGGGCTGATCGGTTTCGCGGCAGCGATCCGCAAAGCCGATATTCAGGGAATCTTTGGCGTTGGTTCCGTGATCGTCCCAGCCCCAATGGTAAAGCTGGATGAAGCGCACACCACGCTCCGCCAGGCGGCGCGCCACCAGGCAATTGTTGGCAAAACTGGTATCGGCAGGATTCGCGCCATACGCTGCAAGCGCCGCCGGCGATTCCTTGCGAATATCCATGGCGTCCGTGGCGTCCATTTGCATGCGGAAGGCCATCTCGTATTGCGCGATGCGGGTAACGGTTTCGGGATTGCCGAACTCGGCATAGGTTTGTTGGTTGATTTCGTCGACAGCATCCAACATGCGGCGGCGCAGAGGCCGGCTTACGTCTGGAGGATTTTCCAGGTAGAGCACTGGCTCGCCGTGAGACCGGCATTGCACGCCCTGATACACACTGGGCAGAAATCCAGATCCCCACAATTGTTTGCCGCCGTCCGGCTGGTTGCCGCCGGAGACCAGCACGATGAAACCCGGAAGGTTCTGGTTCTCCGTGCCCAGCCCGTAGATCACCCAGGAACCCATCGAGGGATAGCCGAGGCGAGCATTGCCAGTTTGTACCAGTAACTGAGCGGGAGCATGGTTGAACTGATCGGTGCGCATCGACCTGATCACGCAAAGGTCGTCGACATGCTTTTCCAGATGGGGCAGGCGGTCCGACAGCCACTGGCCGCTATTTCCCGCCTGGTGGAACGGATATTGCCCGCCTAACAGCTTGGGCACACCGCTGATGAACGCAAACCGCTTACCCACCAGGAACGACGCAGGGCATTCCTGCCCATTCAGCTTGTTCAAATCAGGTTTGTAATCAAAGAGCTCCAATTGGCTCGGCGCGCCGGCCATGTGCAGATAAATGATTCGCTTGGCCCGAGGAGTAAATTGCGGAGGCAGAACCGATAGCGGCCGGGTAGGATCGCGGGTGAAATCGAGTTTCAAGCTTCCATCGACATTGCGTTCCGCGGCGTTGGCCGTAGGCGCAAATGGCGAGCCCAAGCTGCCCAGAAACATCGAGCCCACACCGGCAGTGAAACTGCGCAAAAAGTGACGGCGGGTTTGCGCTTGCAGCAATGCGAAGCGTGCTTCCGGATGCAATGCACCAGTGAGTTCAGGGGCCGGATTGTTCTTTGTATCGGTTTCAGGATCTGACATAACCATCACCTCACGAGTGCGGCATCGAGATTAAAGAGGACACTGCCGACAGCCGTTAGCGCCTCGAGTTGCCCTGCGGGAACTCGCTTGCCCAACGATGTTTCCGATAGATTCAGATTTGCTTTCACCACTGTGGGCCGGTCGTGCATGCCAACAGCGTCTTTGTAGAACTTACGCAGCACAGCCAACTCTTTCGGAGTAGGATCGCGCGACAAGACCAGGCGCGTCTCGTAAATAAGCTGGGTGTTCAGAACAGAGTCCGCGCTGGAAGCGGCGGATGTTTTTCCGGCAGTGTCTTTTATCACACGCCGGGCCAAGGCTTGCGCGGCTTCTTCATACACCGGATCGTTCAGCGTCACCAACGCCTGCAACGGAGTGTTGGTCGCGATGCGCCGGGGAAGACTCGTATCGCGATCGGATGCGTCGAATACCAGCGAACTGGGATAACCCGCAGTGCGCTTGATGAAGGTATAAATGGCGCGGCGGTAACGATTGGCGCCAGTCGCGTCCGTCCACTTCGAGTCGTTGTAAACCGAATTCCAAATGCCGGCGGGCTGGGGAGGCATAACCGGCGGTCCCCCCATGGTTGTGCTTAGCAGGCCACTGGCCAATAGAGCTTGATCGCGCACCATCTCTGCTGTGAGCCGCTGCTGCGGACCATGAGCCAGCAGGCGATTGCGAGGGTCTTTCGCCAGAAGAGAAGGCGTTGCGGCTGCGCTCTGGCGGTAGGTCGCGCTGGTTACCAGTTCGCGCAGCAGTGCCTTCCTATCCCAATGCAGGTCGTTTTGAAAATGCAGCGCCAGCCAATCCAGAAGCGCAGGGTGACTCGGCTCCTCGCCTACGCTGCCGAAGTTCTCCAGAGTTTCGACAATGCCTGTTCCGAAGAGCTCTTCCCAATAGCGGTTGACGGCAACCCGCGCAGTGAGTGGTTGACCAGGCAGAAAGAACCACTTCGCCAGGGTGAGCCGGTTGCGCGGCTCGCCCGGCGGGAAACTTGGGGAAAATCGCGGGCACATCCGGCGGAAGATCCGGGCCTATCTTAGTTAGAAAATTACCGCGCTCGAATTCGAGCGTAGCCCTTCGCGCATAGGGTTGCTCCTCCACCATCACAGGAAGTGGAACGGTGGGAATCTTGGCCAGCTGACCGTCAAGTTCCTGCAGACGGGCGATATTTTGCGCTCGGACCGGGTCATGGCTCAGAGAAGCCCAGCTTGGATCGTTACTCCCTGCGAGCCTCAAACGCTGAATGAGAGCGGGCTTTGAGTCAATGCCCTTTGTCTGCTCCAAATCCATCTGGATGCGACTGCCGTCGGCCAACTGAAGCGGCTCGGTGGGCACACACACGATCCAGCGCGTCCGGAATACTCTGGTCCGGGCTGCAAATGCGCTCGGGTCAGGATCCGCTTTTTTGCGTCCTTCGTCTGGGTCGCTCGCGGGCAGTAATGCAGCCTCGGAAATTCCTCTCCGAATCCTGGACAAAATAGCGAAACGCGATTTTGCTCTTTTGGCCACCCGGCGCAATCACCCAACCTTGCACCTTGTCCACGATGAAGCCGCCCTCCGGTGTGTGGCGGGCCGTTTCCGGGTTAAGCGGCGGAACTTCAATGCGGATTGCCGTCAGCGAAGAGATGTTAGCATTCGCAGTCAGCTCGTAAAAAGATTGTGGCGGGACGTCTGCATTCGCAAAGGCCTCTCCGTCGCGGAGAGTGAAGGTTTTCGCCGCCCCCGCAGCCTTGGCATGAGCGAGCCTTAGTTTCGTGTCGCTGATTTCCTTGCGTTGTTCTTTCAACGCGTCTTCTTTTTTATCTGCGGCGAGCTTCTGATTCTTCTGCAGTTCCACCAGCTGACCTTCCAGCTTCGGAAGCAAGGGTTCCAAGGCCGGCACCTCGTTGGCCACTGCGTTCTGAATCGGTAGTTGTTTCCATTGCGCCGTAGCCTCCAACTGGCGATCCGAGTTTTCCATCGCATGCGTCAGGGAGGTCATTTCCTGCTCTATTTGAGCCGCTTCCGCATAGCGCGCTTTGTCTTTGGGAATTTTTAGCGTTGGCGAATCGTCCTCAATGTCCGCGTCCAGCTGCGTATTGAAGAAGGCCATCGACTTGTAATAATCGGTGTGGCGAATAGGATCATATGGATGCGAGTGGCATTGCACGCAATTCATGGTGAGGCCGTTCAACACGGACCAGGTTGTGGCCACGCGATCCATCACCGCTACCAGGCGAAACTCCTCATCATCGGTGCCCCCTTCGTCGTTGTTGGGAGTCTGCCGATGGAAGGCAGTGGCAATCTGATCCTCGAAGGTGCGATTGGGAAGTAGATCACCTGCCAGCTGTTTGATCACGAACTGGTCGTAGGGCAGGTTTCGATTGTAGGCATCGATTACCCAGTCGCGGTAGGGCCAGACGCCGGGACGATTACGGTCCGCTTCGTAACCTTTAGTGTCCGCATATCGGGCCAGATCCAACCACATCGAAGCCCAGCGTTCGCCATAGCGCGGCGAGGCCAGCAAGCGGTCCACCTGTTTTTCGTAGGCGCCGGGCGATGAGTCTGCCAGGAAGGCTGCTTCTTCCTCAGGAGTCGGCGGCAGGCCGGTGAGGTCCAGAGATACGCGCCGCAACAAGGCGGCCTTATCGGCTTCGGGAGAGGGCTCCAGCCCTTCCTTCTCCAGCCGCGCCAGAATGAACCGGTCCAGGGGTTGGCGCACCCAATCCGCGCGCTTCACCTGCGGCAGTGGTCGCGGCGCCGGGGGTACAAATGCCCAATAATCCTCCCACTTCGCCCCCTCCTTGATCCAGCGACGGAACAAGGCGATTTGCTGGGGAGTCAGCGGCGGCCCGTGATAAGGCATGCGCCCCTCGGGATCCGTGGACGTCAGGCGCGCCATGAACTCGGAGTGATCAGGATCGCCCGGCACGATGGTGCGCTCGACCCGACTTGCCCGTTCCCAATGCCTCCTCACGGAAGATGAACGAAACACCGTTCTTCTGCCGCACTCCTCCGTGGCAGGAAACACAATTTTGATTCAGTATGGGCCGGATATCCCGGCTGAACTCCACTTGATCGGGCGATTGTGCGGTGGAAGAGCGAATGGGCGAATGGCCAAACGCACAGCGCAGCTACCCCAACAATACAGAGGGTAGCGATTTTCAATCTGGAATTACGAAGAGCAGGCGGCTGTGCCACGGCTATCTAACCTAGTGTAAAGGAAGATCGGAATGCGATCCATTTCTTTATGCGCCACTCGCAATCGGCCAAACGGCGCGGTTAACCCGTCAAATCATCGCAGAGGCCGCCCCAACCGAACATAAATCATTAATCTTAAATGGGATAGGCAGTAACGTTCGGCGGACGATCTACCCACCCCCGTGTAGGTTTGATGCTACGCCTTCTATTGACGTTTTGCGGCTTGATAAGTTGATAGAAACGATTCGGTTGACTGGCAAGAGAGGCAGAGTAAGCCGTCGCCCGGTTCCACTGATAGAGCAACTGATCTTGCGGCTCCAGGTCAACGACGGATTCCCGCTTTGCTGCCGCATCCGGGAAACGGCCTCGATCCCAATCCCGGGTTAAGGCCTCTGCAATATCCCGATCTCGCTCAGCGATGCTCTGGATGAGCAAATCCGTCGGCTTCCCGTTGCAACGGTCTCTTTTGAGCTTGCTCGACCACAACCGTCTCACGCCAGAACATCTTCTCCAGATATTCCACGCAAAGTTCAAAGGCTTGAAAATCCGAAAAATTCCTGACTACCAGCGGTTCCAGCTGAACGAGCAGGCTACGGATTCGCGTGAAGGGATTTGGTTGCGGCGACCCATTCTTCAGCAAAGCAGCCAGCTGTTCATCATCACTCCAGGGAACCGGCAAAAGCAGACCCATCCAGGACGACGTTTCCTGATCTTTCCTGTAGGGCGCCTGGTCATAGATCGTTTGGAATACTTCGTCCCACTCCACGTTCCAATCCGCTTGATAATGCTTTCTCGACAAAACGGCGGAAGCCCGAGGTTTGCGCTATCGCCGTTCCTTTCTTGAGGGCGACGGCAGCGTAAGCAAATTCATCCCAGATCGAAAATCTGGATGTAACGGCTTGGCACCCAATTGGTGACGATAACGCCCAGGGCGTTGGGGTCGTTCGTGCCGGAATAGGCATCGACGCAGGCGTCGACGTTTCTCAAGCTGTTCGGCGCCCACCCGCGCGCCCCACTTGTAGCAGGTCAATGCGGGCGCGCCGATTCCGCGCGAACCGTTGGCACTGACTTTCTGGAAGGTCTCAAGAAATTTAGCTGAACTGTTGTCGGAGTAGTTCCAGTCCATGATGATGATCTTTTTGTTCAACTGACCGAGAATTTCCGGTTCCTTGTGGACAACAAAGTCGCCCCAAACGATCAGCTGTTTACCCAGCCCTGCAGAGATTTCGTTGAGGGCATTAAGGTACTCCGCCCACACTCGAGCGCGCCCCTTCACCTGCAGCGCTTTGCGGGAGAGCAATGAGCCTCCCCAGTTCACTTCATCGCAGCCACCATGAAGGTAGGTTGAAGGAAAGATCGCAGCGACTTCACGATATAACTTGCCGAATAAAGTTAGCGTTTCCGGATTGACCGGAATGATCCCGTTGAATTCAGAATCGCCGGCTCGCGTCGCGGTCCGATAGATGGGCATACGCGGGAGAACGTGTGATGTACCCTGTGTGCCCGAACGACTCCACCTCGGGAATTAGTTCGACGCCGTGGCTTTGGCCATATTCCACCAGGCTCTTTAATTCTTCGGGGGTAAATGCATTTCGATGAGTCACGAGATCGGGGACGGAAGCTAAAATGCATCGCACTCCCCTGGTCATCCGTCAACCGGAAATGGAGTGTGTTGAGCTCCCAGTCCGAGCAGAACTCGATTACCCGCTTATAGTAGGCCATGGTTTCGGGCATGCGCGCGGCGTCCACCATAAGACCGCACATTGCATTTTTTCGCGAGCTTGATTCCTCTATTGCGGCCGCAGAGATGTCCGGCGTCGAGTTACCTGGCACGATAAACGCTGGATCTATTTTGGACTTCCTTGCTAATGCGAGTGGCGTCGCGGCTACCCCTCAAAAACACCGGCTCCGACAAGAAATTCTCGTCTGCTCCTGATTTGCCTGCGCAAGATCTCAATCCTCTGCAACGATCCTAACTTACCCAAGTTGGCCGATTTGACACAATGGACGAGCCATTTTCCACTCGAGGGCACTTTAGCTCTCGGAGGGCGCAAGACCCAAAGACTGTGCGGCTTATGAAGGTCCACGAGACAAACCGACCCGCCATGTTAGTTTTTAATGTCATGCCAAGGCAAAATGGAAAGCGCGAGGGAGCGACAAAGGGGCTATCCCGAACCGCGGAAGGGAATGTGCGGGGGCCGTCCGCCGCGGCAAGCTCCTCGTATGTGAGGATTATCGAGGCGCTGCTCGAGAACGGATCCATGTCTCGTTCCGAGCTGGCAGACTCGGTTGGGCTAAGCCGCTCGGCTTTGACGGAGATCAGCCGGGGCCTGATTCAAGATCAATTTCTCCTGGAATCGCCATCCGTCAGTGAAAAGCTGCGGAAGGGCCGGCCCTCCATCATGCTTTCCTTGAACGCAAAGTATGGATACTTTGTGGGCGTTGGCCTCACCGAAGATCCTCCCCTGATGGCGCTGACGGACTGCCACGGAAACGTGCTGGCGGAACACCAGATCAGCATGGTGATGGCGCCGGAAGAGGTGGCCGCAGCGATCAACCGGGGCATTTCCCATCTCACGCGCGCATCGAACATCTCGCGCAACCAGGTACTGGGCATCGGGATCGCGCTCTCCGGACTTGTCAACCACGCGCAGGGGATTTGTGTGCATTCGAACCTGCTCGGCTGGCATGATGTGCCCGTCGCTAGAATTGTCGAGCGAGCGACAGAAATACCCAGCTACATCGATAACGATGCGCATGCGGTGACGTTAGGAGAAAAACTCTTCGGTGTTGCCCGGGAACTCAAAAGCTTCACTGTCATCATGTTGGGCAAGAGTATCGGCGGCGGCAGCCACATGCAGGGGAGCCTGTATCGTGGGCACACCGGAGCCGCGGGTGAGATTGGCCATTGCACCATGGGCCCCGGCGGGCCTCGCTGCGAATGCGGGAAAGAAGGCTGCTTGGACGCGTTTGCCTCCAGCTTGGCCCTGCTAAGAAGAGCCGCGGAACTCGGACTGCAAGTGAGCGAAATCGGTGAGCTCGAGGCACTTGCCGCGAAGGGCGTCGGTGAAGGCCAGGGAACTGCTTCACCACGCCGGATTCGCTGTCGGGATCGCGGTAGCGAACTCCATACAGCTGAACAACCCGGAGCTGGTCCTATTTGCGGATCTCGCGGGTTTCGGCAACGGAGTTTTTGTGAACAGCGCCCGGCAGGCGATCGAGCACAACATCATGCCGCACCTGCTGGCGACCACGCGCCTCGAATTCCGGTCGGTAGAGAAGGACTTTATGGTGCGGGCGCGGCCAGCATTGCCGCACACCAGTTCCTGATCGAGCGAGCAGGGCCCAGGGCTCCACAACCACCGGCGCTATTGCATGTGTGATCAAGCCGGCGATCATTGCAGTGCTCGCTTCAATCTCGCCGCGAGTCGCATCCACATCCCAAGATAACCTCTCCGTGCGCGACTGGGATTTGCCTGCGACAGACTCAGTGACGAAGGACAGTTCCTAAGCCAGCACGATTTGGAGGCACTTTTGAAGCTGCAAATGAAATCACGCCTCGGCCTGATGATGTTTCTGGAGTACTTCGTCTGGGGCTCCTGGTATGTCACGATCAGCACCTGGCTCTCCTCTTCACTGCACTTCACGGGAGAGCAGGTGGGAATCGTTGGCGGCGCGACGGGGGTCGGGGCGATTGTGGCACCCTTCTTTGTCGGCCTGGTCGCGGACAGATATGCAGCGACCGAGAAGATCCTCGGCTGCTTACACCTGACCGGTGCACTCTTGCTGTTAGCCGCCTCACGGCAGACCGGCTTTCCCGCGCTCTACACCATCATGCTTTTGTATTGTCTTTGCTTCATGCCGACGATAGCGCTGACCAACTCGCTTTCGTTTCGCCAGATGCAGGACCCGAAGCAGGAGTTCGGACCGATCCGCGTGCTGGGCACCGCGGGCTGGATCGTTGCCGGGCTCTTCATTGGCTCGCTCGGCCTGGAAGCAACGCATCACCCAGTCGAAATCGCGGCCGCCTGTTCGGTCCTGATGGGTCTTTACTGCTTTACGCTCCCCCACACTCCGCCGTTGGCCCGGGGGGAGAAATTTTCCGTCGGCAAGCTCTTCCCCAAAGAAGCGCTCACTCTGCTGAAAGAGCGTTCGATGGCCGTCTTTGCGATCGCATCGCTCCTCATATGCATTCCGCTGCAGTTCTACTATGCCTTTACCAACCTCTATCTCAACCAGAGCGGAGTGCGTGACGCAGCCGGCAAGATGACCGGCGGCCAGATTTCCGAACTTTTTTGTATGCTGCTGATCCCCTGGTTCTTTCGTCGCCTGGGCGCCAAATACATGCTGGTTACGGGCATGTTTGCGTGGGCCGCGCGATACGCGCTGTTCGCCTACGGAAACGCCGGTCCCAGGGTCTGGATGCTATGGCTCGGGATACTGGTGCATGGAGTCTGCTTTGACTTTTTCTTCGTCACCGGGCAGATCTATATCGACCGTAAGGCGGCGCCTGACCTGCGCGCGGCCGCCCAGGGATTGATGTCGCTCATCACCTACGGCCTCGGGATGTTCGTCGGCTCATGGGTTTCGGGCGCGGTGGTCGGGCATTATGGCCAGGTTGCGAAGGATGGCGCCCTCCTTTACGACTGGCGCCCAATCTGGATATGGGCCGGCGCTCTTGTCGGCAGCCGTGCTGCTGGGCTTTCTCTTCACCTTCTCCGACAAGGAAGGCGCCTCCGAACCGGTCGTCAGCCCTGCTGCAGGAGACGCACTGCCCGGTGCGGTGATCTAACCTGAATTTCTCCCAGAGTTGCCGCTCTGTGCCCGTAACATGACGGACTTCGACCGCTGATTAGGCACGGCGTAGATGATCATGGATCTTCGGGATCCGTTGCGTAGAAAAGCGGCCCGTCCAGCGCCGTGGAATTTCACGTCTGCCAAAACCGGGCTGATATAGGGCACCCGCATGTTACGATAGAGTCAGCCGACTTTCGCTATCGGGTCAGTAAAGCAAGAAGGACCAGATCCTGTCGCCAGTCGCGCAGATAACATACTGATGCCCGTCCAGCATGTAGGTCTGCGGCGGATTAGACACGAACCCGATGCGCGTGTTCCATAGGATGTCTCCGCTGGCTGCGTCATGCGCCACCAGGCTCTCGGCGCCATCCCCTGCAAAGACCAAGCCGCCGGCGGTCGCGAGCACGCCGCCACCGCCGCCGCCGCCGTTGTAGTAGTGGTGCCTCCAAACGGCTTTGCCGGTCTTGTAACTGATCGCCGTCAGGTAGCTGCCTGCCGAGCCAACTTGTGTTTCTTCCCTTCCACCTAAGCCCATGGAGCCGCGCGGATCTGTTTCTGTCAGGTAGTAGATCGCATACGTATCATTCTCGGGTACATAAAGGAGGCCGGTTTGCGGTGAGAAAGCGGGAGGTTCCCAGTTCACGGTTCCAGAGGAATTCGGCGATACGAGAGAGCCGGCGATCGAAGCATCTTTCGACGGATCCCGCTTCGGACCACCAGCGGAATTCGAGCCGTCAGCCCAATTGGTCGTCAGGCCGTATCTGCTGGTGAGCAGATGCTCTCCGGTGACTCGATCTAAAACGAAGAAGTAGCCGTTGCGCGCCGCGGTCACGACCATCTTCCGTTTCTTGCCGTTAAAGTCGCCATCCACCAGAACCGGAGTTTGCGCCGAATCGTAATCATGCATGTCGTGCGGTGAGGTCTGGAAATACCAGGCCATCTTGCCTGTGTCCACGTTCACAGCGACCAGCGAGCAGGTGAAGAGATTGTCTTTGTCGCCCCGGGTGCCGGTGGTAAAAGCAGGCGTCGGATTGCCCGTGCCGAAAATATAGAGCTTGGTCTCGGGATCGTAAGCTCCCGTGATCCACGGTTGCGCGCCGCCATGCCGCGCCGCGTCCAGACTGGCCCAGGTGTCCTCGCCCAGGTCGCCCTTCTGCATCGGGACGGTATAGTGCTTCCACTGCAGTTCGCCAGTCTCAGGATCGAACGATTGCAGGAAGCCGGGCGAATCGATGTCGTTGCCCACACCCACCAGGACATGATTTCCAATCACGGTTGGAGCCGGGGTGGAGAAATAGCCCTCATCCACGAGGGCGATGAGCTTTGTGCCAGCGTTCCTTGCCCGTCCTGGCATCCAGCGAAACCAGGTAGTCGTCCGGGGTCTCCATGTAGAGATAGTTGTTCCACATGCCGACACCGCGATTCCCGATGTGCGTTCCGCCTTTCGTCTTCCAGAAGTAATGCCACCGTACGTGCCCATCGCGAGCGTCTACTGCCCAGGCATTGTCCGGCATCGTGAGATAGAGAGTGCCATCCACCTCGAGCATCGAACACTTGATAGAGCCACCCTCGATCGAGATATTCCCCGGACCTTCGCCGCCGACGATCAGATCGGGAGTCTCAAGGGTGTTGCCCCTTCGTTCTTCACCGGCGGACTCGGGATTTTCAGCACCGGCAGTCACTTGCGAGGTCCACGCAAGGGTCAACTGCTTCACGTTCGCGCGGTTCACCTGGGTGAGCGCGCTGAAACGCCTGCCCGTGTAGTCGCCGTTGTAGGTGGGCCAGGAATCCTTAAGTGGCTTGAGCAGATCCTCAGGCGTGACCCCGCTGACCTGTCCGATGGAAGACATTGAAGCCAGCAGAAGCGAGGCAGGAAGTAGGATTTTGGGGAGGATCATTTCAAGGTCACCAGGTAGGCAGTCACATCGTGGATGTCTTTGTCCGTATATTTCGGAAGCAGGTCCTTATGAGCTTTCAGCGGATCCTGAATCACGATCTTGGGCAAATCGCCCTTGCGCGTGAACGTGCGGAATTCGCCATCGCTTAATTTCAAGGTGACAACGAAATCGTCGATGCGAACCAGTTGCCCTTGCAGGCTTTCGCCGGAAGGCAGAGTCACCGTGACTGTGGCAGCCGTCTTGTCGTTCCTCTGACCCTTTGCGCCGCCCATCACCCACAGGTTCTGAAGCGCTTTCGGGTTGGTGACCCTGGACGCGATCCCGCGCAGGTCACCTTCCGCGGAGTGGCAGCCTGCACAAGTCCGGGCAAAATATGCGGCACCGTCGCTCGCATTGCCGACCACGATATTGACCGGTTGTTGTTCGCTCGGAGGAGTTCCCGCTCGCCCGATCGTAGCCACTACACTGCGCACATACGCGGCCACGGTCTTTGCATCCTCGGGGCTCAGTGGAATCTTCGGCATCCCCATGGATTGGCGCGCGCCTTGAATAATCGGAACAATCGATTCGCCATCGACGTCGGTCAATGCAACCTGGGAGCGCAACAAATTTGGACCGCCCATGTCGCCGCCCCGCAGATCGGGTCCATGACAGCCCTGGCAGCTAACGGCGTAAAGCGCTTTTCCATGGGCCACGACCGCAGGATCGATTGGCGGCCGCTTCTGTCCAGGAACGAATCCCCCGACAGGCTCTTGCGGTGCCTCTCCCGCGGCCGGCGTTTGAGCCGAGCCCCAGTACACAGAGCAGATCATCGCCGCCAGAAATGTCGCAGCGAACAAACGATACGTGACGCGCATCTCTCTCCCTTGTCCACACGCTTACGTTAATATGACTCCAACTGTTCCCGATCGTTATTCGGGAAGCACTGGATCAACCGTACAACGTCGAGAGACCAGAACGGAAGGAAATGATGGTGAGAGAGATAGAACCGATGGAAATCGGCCTGATGTTCTGGGGAACCCAGGATGCCCAAACGGCCCTTCGAACCGTCCACGAACTTGGTCTTCATGTCGGACAACTTGGCGTGCCTCCGGAACTGGATTGCGACCGGGCCCTGAACGCGTGGAAGAATGGCCTGAAGGAATTCCAGTTCCTAGTCACCAGTGCTGTCTGCTCCTACATGGGCGAACAATATACAGACTTCGAAACGGTTCATAGGACTGTGGGCTTCACGACGGAAGGATTAAGGGCCGATCGGATTGCAAGAACGAAACGCGTATCCGACTTCGCTCATGATCTGGGTATTCCAGGGGTGTCCTGCCACATAGGCTTCATTCCCAGTGATCCGAGGAGCGATTCTTTACCATGGATCTTCGCGACCTGACCAGATCGCTCTGTGACCACTGCGGGAAAAATGATCAGAACTTCGTGCTCGAGACAGGCCAGGAATCCGCGGCAGTCTTGCTCTCGTTTATCGCGGACGTAGACAGAAAGAATCTTAAGGTCAACTTCGATCCGGCGAACATGATCATGTATCAGTCGGGCGATCCGCTGAATGCCCTCAAGGTGCTAAGCCCTCATGTGATCTCGGTTCATTGCAAGGATGCACATTTCCCCGCTAAGGGCAGTGGTCTTCTCGGCTCCGAATGTGTGCTCGGCGATGGGGAGGTCAACCTTCCCGCTTTTCTGAAAGAACTAAGGGAGCTCGGCTATAAGGGCGCGCTCAGCATTGAACGTGAAGAGCCGGATGAAGTGAAGAGGCTCGCGGATATCAAGACCGGGATCGCTCGCTTGAAAAAGTGGAAGGTTGAGCTTGGGCTTTGATGCCCCAGTGCTCACCGTCTCGTCCCTGACGAAGGACGGGTGGCCCATATCTCGCTCGTTTTTCGCGAGATGTGAGATTCCACCGATCTTGATCGCTTAGTGTGCGGATCGAGAGTCAGAGGGAAAGAGTAGTGGAATCCCACATCTCGCGAAAAACGAGCGAGATATGGGCCACCCGTCCTTCGTCTGGGAACGAGCACCTGACGGAGAGATTTTCAGTAGTCCACAAATTTTCGACTGGAGTTCCTTTCGTGCAAAGAAGAACTTTTCTTAAGAGCGCATCCGCTGCCACCCTTGGCGCTTCACTCTCTCGATACAGCCTCGCCGGCGGCTTTTCCGGATGCCCAGCAACCACGCATCGCCTACGGCGGTATCGGGATTGAGTGCAGTACCTATGGCCGCATCCGTGCCCGCATGGAAGACTTCACCATTCTCAGGGACAAGGAACTCACGGATTCCAAGCGCTTCGCATTCCTGAAGCAATATCCCGTGCCGTTCCTGCCGACCGTAGTCGCACAAGCTGTGCCCGGGGGCCCGGTCGAAAAGGCTACCTACGACACAATCAAGGCAGACTTTTTGCATCGACTCCAGTCGTTGCTTCCTTTGGACGGCCTTTTTCTTCCCATGCATGGCGCCATGTTTGTGGATGGCATGCACGACGCTGAGGGCGATTGGATGGAGTCGGCGCGCAAGGTGGTGGGCACAAACTGTCTCATGTCCGCTTCCTATGATCTTCACGGCAATGTGAGCCAGCGGGTAATCGATAACATCGACGCGTTTTCCGCCTTTCGCACCGCACCGCATATCGATTACGAACAGACCATGCAGCGCGCCTGCAATATGCTCATCCACTGTATCGATCAGAAGATTCGTCCGACTCTTGTATGGGCTCCCATACCGGTGCTGATGCCGGGTGAACGCAGCAGCACGCTGTGGGAGCCAGGGAAACGGCTTTGGGCACAATTGCCGAAGTTGAACGAGGAGCCGGGCATTCTGGACGTGTCCTTGCTTGTCGGCTATGTATGGGCCGATGAACCGCGCTCGAGTGCAGCGGCGGTGGTAACCGGCACTGCTCCGGCCACGGAAAAGAAAATCGCAGTCGACCTGGCGCAACAGTATTGGGACGCGCGCAAGGAGTTTCAGTTCGGCACCGAGACGGGAACCGTTGACGAGTGCATTCAAAGAGCGATGAAGGCGA
This sequence comes from uncultured Acidobacteriaceae bacterium, assembly GCA_963793525.1. Lineage (GTDB taxonomy): Bacteria > Acidobacteriota > Terriglobia > Terriglobales > Acidobacteriaceae > PALSA-350. The sequence goes on along the minus strand of CAWCAZ010000015.1, from coordinate 130,348 downwards.
CCACCCAACCGGCAATCCTGGCTGATTCGGGAGACAACCCTACCGCTGGGCGGCGCCGGCGATCGCGCTGAAGTGCTGGAACGGCTGCTTTACTTCAAAGCGAAAGATGTTGTCTTCGCCGGAATCACCGACAGACCGGCTACGGACGCCTGCTACAAGGCTGGCGTCGGCGCCACCATCCCACTCTCCGTAGGCGCAACGCTCGATCCTCTTGGTAGTAAGCCAGTCAAAGCGACGGGCAAGGTAATTTTTTTGCTGCCTGCGGAGACACCTCGCTTGCGTGAGGCTGTGGTGCAGATCGAAGGAATCACGCTTGTTCTCTCCGCGCAGCGGCGACCATACCACGATCTTGTCGACTTCACGCGGCTCGGCCTGCAGCCAACCTCGTACAAAATCATCGTGGTGAAATCGGGTTATCTTTCCCCAGAACTGTCGCCGCTGGCTAATCCCAGCCTCATGGCACTTTCTCAAGGCGCGGTCGATCAGGATATTATTCACCTGCCGCAGAACACTTTTCGCAAACCGTCTTATCCGTTTGTCGATGATCTAACTTTCACCCCGCAGGCAATTACGTCAGCGCGGGCGCCCGTTTAACGATGGCCACCAAGGATCCGAAGTTGCTCTACGGCGTTCAGATCGCGGGAGTAGGCCAGGAGGCTGTGCGGGATCTCCCACAGCTTCTGCGCGCGCTGCGGCACATAGGCTTCACCGAGGTGGAGCTGCATTCGATCGTCTATGATCACCCGGCGGCAACGCTGCGCCGGATGATCGAGGATGCCGGCCTCCATTCCCCTGCCGGGCACTTTGCCTTAGCCGACATAGAAAAAAATATCGAGTTCGCCCGGAAACTGGGCCTTGGTTACATGGTCGCCATGCTGCCCCGGCCCAGGCCTGAAAGCCTTGACCAATACCGCGCCATCGCGGCCCGATTAAATGAGGCAGGCGCCGGAGTCCGTGACCAAGGTATGGAGTTTGCTTTGCTGTTCCACAACCACGAATTGAGGCCGCAGCAGGGGAACTCCGGTTTTGCTGAGTTGATGGAGCACACCGACGCCGCGCTGGTTCATCTCGAGGTGGATGTCTACTGGATCGCCCAGGCCGGGATTGACCCTGCCTCATTCCTGGAAAAATACAAGGAGCGGGTAAAGCTTCTTCACCTCAAGGACCGGCTTGCAGGCTTTCCCACCAGCTATACGACCGACGCCGGCTCCGATCATTCGATCGAATTGGGCAAGGGAACGATTCCCTGGCCGGCATTGTTGCGGCAAGCCCGGCAGCAGGGGATCCGGTACGCATTTCTCGATTACGACAAGTCGACCGGTCCAATTCTGGACAGTTTTCGAGCAAAGCCTCGTGTATCTGAATACGCTCGAACCCTGACGTTGGGGTGTCTCCTCCGCGTTGCCGAGCCTGCCTGGGCGGCCCAAGAGTTCGAATCGGGATATTTTTGAAGAAACAATGACTCCGTTGACAATTCTGCTTGCAATTGGGGTCTTCGCGTGCATATAGTACGGTCACTAAAGTAAATCAGTTGGTCCGCTGAAGAGCAGCCAAAGTTGCCTGCAGTCCAGCAAGCCGGGCCCAGTAAAGCTGTTTAGTTTTTTTGGAGGCAATATGAGACGAATCACCTTATGGGGCGTAGCCCTCGTAATGGCCCTTGGGCCCCCTGTGCGTTAACCAGTCCGCGTGGGTTCAAGAGATTCACCGCGGCGGTTCGGCGCGGTGCAAGATGGGGCGGGAGCAGTGCTGAATGGAGCGACACCCATTCTTCTTTTCTAATTGACTGGCATTTAACTACTCACTAGGATTAGGGTACTTCTGCAAAATTAGGGTCCTTCAGCCAGTCCTGGTACGAAGTTTTTCGCAGTAACCGGCCATCTCGAAATCTCTTTCCTAAGACCTTGATCGCAGCGTTGCGTGTGTACGCATAAGTTCGCGCTACGGTCGACTATTCGTAATACCTGAATCACCACATAGAGGAGTTGGCGGTGCATAAACTCAAGGCGCAAATACTCTCTTTTCCACGTCTTTCGTCCGTCGTGCTGGTCCTGCTGATGGGCTGCCTCGCAGCGCTTCCCTGTAGCGCGCAAACCGCCGCAACTCTCTATGGCTCGGTGACCGATGCGGGCGGAGCCGCCATTCCTGGCGCCAGCGTCACGGTGACCGACGTTGGCACGGCCGTGGTTACAAAGACCACTACCGATGGTTCGGGAAACTACAGCTTTCCCAGCTTGTCCGCGGCCGGGTATTCCATCTCCGTGGAAGCGCCGGGCTTCAAGACAGAGGACATCCAGGGCATCGTCTTGCAGGTGAACCAGAAGGCGCGTGAGGACATCAAGCTGCAGGTGGGCTCGGTCGATACCAAGGTGGAAGTAACCGGAGAAGCGCCGCTGGTTGACACCAGCAGCGCCAGCGTGGGCACGGTGATCGACCAGCGCGATGTGGTTGACCTTCCGCTGAACGTGCGCCGGTTCGGTGCGCTCGCCATCCTGGTGCCCGGAACCGTCCCCGACGCCGGCGCGGGTAGTGTCAGCGGCGGCTTCGCAAACTCCACCTTCGGATCCCCCTTCAGTGAATCCACCTACGCCGCCAACGGGGCTCGCTCCTCCAGTAACAACACCCTGATCGACGGTGTCGACTCGCGCAATCTGACCTTTGGCGGGTTTGCCGTTCAGCCGTCGCCCGACGCTGTGCAGGAATTCAAGATCGGAACCAACATTTACGATGCGGCCTTCGGTAAAACGGCCGGCTCAACCATCAATCTGATTACTAAATCCGGTACCAATTCGTTCCACGGATCAATCTACGAGTTTCTCCGTAACGACGCGTTGGACGCCTCGAACTACTTCAACCCAGTGAAGCCAGAGCTTCGCCGGAACCAGTACGGCGTGGCGGTTGGCGGGCCGATCTGGAGGTCGAAACATCTCTTCTTCTTTGGCAATTTTGAGGGCCTGCGCCTGGTGCAAGGGTCATCCGCAACCTCTCTTGTGCCCACTGCAGCTCAACGAGCAGGAGACCTCAGCGGCCTGCTGACAGGGACCAATGCGAACGTCTGCGGTGTTGGCGGCCCCGCGCAATACACCTACGATTCCGGCCAGCTCTTTAACCCCGCGAGTGAGTCGCTGATCACATGCGCCACCGGCACCGCCGCTGGGCAGACCAAACTGATCGGCACGCCGATCCCGGGCAACCAAATCGCGAACATCGACGGCGTGGCCGCCCATGTGCTCTCGCTCAATGCCTGGCCTTTGCCCAACCTCACGGGGAACGCCGGCGTTAACTACATCAACTCGGAGCCGGAAACCCGCAACGATGAACAGTGGTTCGGGCGTGTCGACTACGACATCAGCGAGAAAGACCAGGTATTCGGACGGTATATCCTCGGCCAAGCTAATATCGTTAGCCCTACCAGTGGCTACAGCACACTACCGACCTTCGGCGACAAGCTCTATTTCCGGGGCCAGAATGTGGCCATTGGCTGGACCCACACCTTCGGCCCTCGTCTGCTCAACGAGGCACTCTTCGGCTTCCAGCGCGACTGGGATGACAATAATTGCGCATCGTGTCCCCGGCCCGCCGGCTTCATGGAAGCTTTTGGCATCCAGGGTTTAACCGCCCTGTCGCCATCTCTCGAGGGCTTTCCACCGTTCGAGTTCAGCAACTTCTCTGCGGTGGGCGACTCCAACTATCGCCCAGTCATCAGCCCGGATATGGTGGAGAAATATCAGGACACTGTCACGATCACGAAGGGCAGACAGACGATCATTGCCGGGGCGGATATTCAACCCTGGCAGGTGTTGGGTGAGCAGGCGGCTTACTCCCCGCACGGCGAGTTAGACTTCAACGGACAGTATGCCGCGCTGGCCGGCGAACTCAATGGTGGTGTCTCCTCCGCCTCCGACTTGGCCGACTTCCTGCTCGGCGCTCCACACGGGGCGAACCGCAGCCTGCACTTTGCAGATACTAACCAGGTGGGCGGCGACTTCATCAGCTTGTTCGCTCAAGATAACGTACAAGTTCACCCCCAACGTCTCGGTCAACGCCGGCCTTCGCTGGGAGTATCGCCGGCCGTCCGTCGACAAACACGACAATTTCGTAACCCTTGTGCCTACCGGGCCCAAGTTCAGCGGGCCGGGCAACGCTACCCTGGTGACGGCGGCGCCCAACGCGCAGAACGACTCGTTCTGCACCGATCCAGCCTATTCATATCTCACCACTACGGATGGTCGTTGCTTGATCGCTACCTCGGCGCAAAGGGCGCAACTAGGATTTACCGGCCGCACACAGCGATCGTTGATCTTTCCCGTGCACCACGATTTCGCCCCGCGCCTTGGGATAGTTTGGCGTCCCACGGCATCGGACAAACTTGTGCTGCGCAGCGGATACGGCATCTTCTACGACTTGCCTAACTTCAACAACCAGCACTTCGTCGATAACAACCCGGTATTTTCTCCGTCACAGCTGTTTGTTACGTCCCCGGGAACGACGCCGACCGTGACCAGCGAAAGCGTATTTTCCGGAGCAGGCATCCCCAAGCTGTCTGACCAATTCATCTCTCTGTATGTCGAGCCCCACTACCTGGCGCCTTATTTCCAGCAGTGGAGCTTCGGCATTCAAAGCCAACTTTCCAACGACTGGGCAATGGACATTGCCTATATCGGAACCAAGGGAACGAAGATCGGCAACCTCCACCTCTCCGGCAACCAGGCTGAGCCGGGCACAACCCCACTGCAATCGCGCCGTCCGTATGTTGATCTGGGGACCTCGCTGTACACGACCTCCGATGGGAGCTCCAGTTATAACGCCTTTCAGTTCAAACTCACCAAGCGGTTGAGCCATGGGCTCAACTTGCTCACCGCCTATACATTTGCCAAATCCCTCGACAACTCAGAGGGCGACGAAGGCTTTGGCGCGGGCGCCAACGATAGTAACCTCCCGCAGGACGACAACAACCTCGCGTTCGAGTGGTCGCGGTCTTATACCGATGCGCGCCACAGAATCGTGGTCAACGCCATCTACGATCTTCCCTTTGGCAAAGGAAGGCAATTTCTCAACGACAAAAGCGTGGTGAGCGCCATTGTGGGTGGATGGGAAGTATCCGATATCACCTCTTATCAGACCGGCTATCCCTTCGCCGTTCTTGGTCCGGATTTCTCCAACACCAGTTCCAGCTCTCCTCGTCCCAACCGCTCTTGCAGCGGCGTCGGCTCGAAGAGCATTACCAACTGGTTCAATCAAAGCTGCTTCTCCGTTGCCGGATCGGCCTCTGATCCGACCTTCGGCAATTCACGGCGCAACATCCTCGATGCACCTGGGCAGTCGAATTCAGATATTGCTGTACTGCGTCATTTCAATCTGTTCGATAAGGCCGATATGGAGTTCCGCGGCGAATTCTTCGATGCCTGGAATACTCCCTACTTTGCTCCTCCTGCCAATAACATTGGCTCGCCGACGCTTGTAGGAAGGATTTCCAGCGCTAATGATGGACGCGAAATCCAGGTCGCACTGAAGATCGTTTTCTGATCAGCGGGGCAAACATGGACGGCGAAGCGCCCGGCAAATCGGGCGCTTCGCTATCTGTAGACAAAAGGGAAGTTGGAACCAGCAGCAGGCTCTCAGGTACGATTAGAGGACGGGCCCGCACTTCGGAGTTCTTTTCATGATGATCAAAGCCTCTAGAACATTCGCTGTATCGTTGCTCCTCACCACATCTTTGTTATTTGCTCAGACACCCAGCGGCGCGAAGCCGAAGCCGCGCGTGGTGGTGATTGGCGTGAACGGCATGGAGATGGACGTCCTTCGGCCCCTGCTTCTCCAGGGCAAGATGCCAAACCTTGCCAGCGTGATCAAGCGTGGGGCATACGGCAAATTGCGCACTGTGTCTGCGCCGAATTGCCCACGGGTTTACAGCACACTTTTCACCAGCACTTCCCCGGAAGAGCATGGCGTTACCGGTTTTATTGTTGGCGGAGTTACAGCCAATACGAACATGCTGAAAGAGGAGCCGATCTGGTCCATTCTTTCCAAGCATCAAGTCACCGTTGGCATGGCAAATGTACCGGCGACCTTTCCGGTGATGCCGGTGAATGGGTACATGGTCAGCGGTATGCTCACCCGCGGAAAAAACTGCGAGGATGGCGTGCTGTGTGCTCCGAAGCTATCCGAAGTGGAAGGCGGGAGCGCTGTATATCCGGCGTCGCTCAAGCCTGAGTTGATCAAGAACGTGGGCGACTACTACGTCGATTGCGAGCGCATGCCCTCGGCCGAGGAGTTGCAGGGTCATGAATCCGAAGTCATCGACGCATGGCTGAAGAAAGTAGACTTGATCCGCGCGCAGCAGACAAAACTGTTCGATTATCTTTTAGCAGAACCATCCCACCGAGTTCACCTGGCTTGGGCAGTCCTGCGAAGATCGCACCGGCCACTGGCTTTATCCGATCGCTCCTTACAACGCCGGTTATAACCCGAAGATCAACGCGGTCCGGGAGAATGCCTTTCCTGACCAATACGTTGCGTTCGATAAAGTGCTGGGAGCTGTTCTGAAGCACATCGACGAGAATACGTATCTCTTCATCGTGTCGGACCATGGCATCAAGCCGTTGCGTGAGTTCGAACAGACCGACCCCCACATGCACATGGACCACGAGAAGACCACGCCGGTGATTGCCAAGCATGATTTTGCGGATGGAGATGAAGTTCCGGGAACGTTCTTCGCCATGGGACCGAATATCAAGCACGATCTGCGGCTCATGGGGCTTGAAGCGAGCGTCTACGACATCACGCCTACGATTCTCTCTCTGTATGGGATCGAAGAGCCAAAACAGATGCACGGACATGTGCTAACCCAGATCTTCACAGGGTCCGGAGACGCGGTGGCGCAGAAGTAGTCTCAGGGCGCTGGCTGGATCGCATGATTGATGCCCCAGCGCTTCCCGGGTCTGCGTGAGCACCCACCGATCTCGAAGACCATTGAGGAGAGCCGATTCAGGTCCTGCCTGGTTCAGTCCCGAAGGGAGGGCTGAGAGTAGCCCAGGACGTCAGTCCTGGGTGTCCCCGGAGCGCACTCGAATGCTGACGGATCTCACCAAAAGCCAACCCGATTCTCTTGAAAATGGACCGCTTCCATACAATCATCGGATACTCCATACCAGACCCGAATTAGGTTAGTTCTCACGCAAGGATTTAGCCCCTGAGGTATTGCTTTTCTCCTCGCTACAGACATCTCAGCAGCCTCTTCAGCTTTAGTAGTCGAGGACCGAAATCGACCTGTTTTTGGTAGCAAAAACTGCGTTGAAAAGCCGTACCTCAGCGGCTAAAGCCGGATTCATTGGAAGGCATTTACGTACGGCCTGAAGGCCGTACCCTTCAAGAAAATGAGTTTTTCCGTCAGGCTGTGAAGTCGTACCCTGACACAAAAGATGAGTTTTTCCGTACCCTGTGAACCGTTTCTTTCGTACGGCCCCTTTCGACAGTCTCCCACAGACTCGCGCGTCCCTGGGATATTTCAGCAGCCCCCTTCGACAAGCTCGGTCGAGCCGTAAACGATTGAGCATATGGCAGGCTCTTAGTGTCGGAGGTATTGCCTGCAGACCTCCGCAGCGGCTTCGGTTATTTTTAAAATTCGATATTTTTGGGTCGTTTTTTGCGATTTGCAGGTTAGCGGCGGTGCTTAAAGGGGTTCACTTTGATCCTGAATGGAACTCTGGCGTCTGGAACAAACGTGGACTGGGGGACAGAAGGCGGCACGCCGTCCGCGAGGGGAACGCGATGGGCGAAGGCGGGCTGACTGGGGCCGGGGTCTGGAAGCGCGTCTGGCACCGCGGGAATGGGGTGGGGCTCGGGGACGCCAGAAGGTTCTTCTTGCTGAACTGCACGGCACGCCGGGACAGGCGGGGCTGGGGTTGGCTGCGGGTCGTTGGCTGCGGCCTTCTGCTTGCGTAGCCACTCGGATTGATAGACTTGCGCGGTGGGAGGCGCTGGGGCTGGTTTCTTCTCCGCAGATCCGGCGCGACGGTCGGGGATGAGGTCTAGTATGGCTACGATCATGGCCATGACCTTGACCTGTCCGGTAATGCTGTTCCGGGTCATTTCGGGGCTGAGCTTGGCGAGTTCCCAGAGGCGGTTTAATACTTCTTCGCGGTCCAGGTTGAGGCGGTGCTGTCCCTCCACGGCACGCTCCACGGCAAGGCGGGACAGGTCGGGTTCTTGCTCGACCGCGGCGCGGTGCTGGAGCAAGTGGGCGCGGACGTGGGGTTTGGATTTGATAAAGGCGGCGGAGTCGGGGTTGAGACCGACGGCTTCGGCGGCTTCACGGTCGGTCATGCCGCCAGAGAGAACCAGGCGGGCAAAATCCGTTTCCTGATCGGTGATGGGGTCGCTGACCTTATTTTTGGGCATAGGTGGCTCCTAAGAATTGAGACAAGTTGGGTTTTACTGCTGGGAAAGCAGCGTGGATGCAGAAAAAATCCCGCCACGTGGCGGGATGCTTCGATTGCCTTATTTTTTGACAGGGATCGGGTGTGGCACCGGACAGTGGTAAGACTATCCTTCGCTCGCGATTAGGCCAGAACTACGGCAACTGCCGGCCAGCCAGCGGTCCGCGAGAGGCAACGGCTGCCGAAATCATCTGCAGACAGGATACACCTGCATGACGAACTACACTAGGTAAGGTGGCGGCTAGGGATTCTTTCTAAAATTATGTTGAGACGCAGATATCTTGCTGGTGTGCTGGTGCTTGCGGCGTCGCTGTGCGGCCACCCGATGCACGCGCAGGAGTCGATTCAGGCGATTGGCGCCCAGGGCGAGCAACTGGAGCGGGAAGGCCGATCGGCGGAAGCCGCCGAAGCATATCAGCGCATCCTGGGGATGGATCCAAAGTCGATCGCCGCTCTAAACCATCTCGGGGCACTCTATGTTCGCCAAGGCCGGACCCGGGAAGGCATTCAGTTCTATCAGCGGGCGCTCCAGATAAACCCGCAGGACTTTGGCACCAACCTCAATCTAGGCATCGCCTATCTCAAGGCTCAGGATTACAAACGGGCGGCTCTGCCCTTGCACCAGGCAGTGCAGGCAAATCCGACGAGCATGCAAGCCTGTCAACTGCTCGCACTTGCCTACGTTGGGCAAGAAGACTACGAGCGCGCGATCCCGGTGTTGGAGCGGGTTGCCAAAGTAAGTCCAGGAGACGCCGGAAATCTGTACCTGCTAAGTCGCGCCTATCTGCAGACGAAGCGCCTGGACAAGGCGCTCCTGGCCTTTGACAAACTCGCAGCCGCCGATCCGGACTCGCCCTGGGTGCACATCCTGAGAGGTCAGGCTTACGACGGCCTGGCAGACTATGGCAAGTCGATCGATGAGTTTGAGGCCGCACGGCAACAGCAGCCCAACGATCCCACTGTCCGTTTCTCGCTCGGGTTCATGTATTGGAAGGTGGGCCGCTTTGCCGACGCCGAGGCGGAGCTAGCAAAGGCGCTTGAACTCGATCCGAATTTCCCCGAAGCCAAGTTCTATCTTGGTCATACCTATCTCAGCGATCAGAAGGCACCGCAATCCATTCCGCTCCTGGAATCCGTGGTTACCCAGGATCCAGGAAATGCTCGCGCGATGCGAGACTTGGGCAAGGCTCTTAACCAGACCGGTCATCCGCAGGAGGCGGAACGCGAACTGGAGGAGTCGCTTCGTGTCGATCCGAGTAATGCTGAGGCGCACTATCAACTCGCCCAGATCTACCGGCAACTCAACCAGCCGGCCAAGGCTGAGCAGGAACTGGAAAGCACGAAGAACCTGCTGGCGGAAAAGCGGAGCAAGGAAGAAAGCGTGCTGGCAGCGGTGGGCAAGAGGGGGGACGCAACCCAGCAACTGGGTCTCTCCCCGCAAAAGGATACCTCTGCCTCTCCGGATGGAACGCATTAAGCCGGCCCTGGTCATGCTGCGCCATGTTCCAATGAGGGCTTTCCCGGGGTGGATAGTAACTATTGCTGTGGCAGCAATGCTCTCTCCGGCCCAGGTTGCTGGGGCCTTGCCCTTACCGGATGTCTATCTGGTGACCATCGATACGCTTCGCGCCGATCATGTTCACTGTTACGGCGACGATCGAATCCAGACTCCAGCCCTGGATTCTTTGGCTCGGGATGGCATTCGCTTTGCCGAGGCTTTCACTCCTAGCCCGATCACGAATACTGCGCATACCAGCATCCTGACTGGCCTGCTGCCCAGCGTACACGGCGTGACCGACTTCGCGATCCCACTCGCCAAAACCTATCCGACGTGGGCCGAGTTGCTGAAGCAAAACGGGTATCAGACAGCGGCGTTCATTGGTGCGGTGGTGCTCGATTCCAGGACTCTAGCGCCAGGGCTCGACAGAGGCTTCGATTACTACGACAACTTTCCATCAGACTCGAGCGAAGGAAAGCATTGGGGACAAGTGGAGCGCCGCGGCGACGATGTAGTACATCGGGCCGAAGCATGGATGGGCGCTCATCCTCAGAAGCCGCGCTTTGTCTGGGTTCATCTCTACGATCCTCATGACCCCTACGAACCGCCGCCACCTTACTCGCAGATTTACAAAGACCGTTTGTACGACGGCGAGATCGCTTACGCGGACGCCGCCCTGGGAAAACTGCTGAGTTATCTAAAGCGCGAACAACGGTATCGCAACGCGCTGATCATCGTGGTTGGCGATCATGGCGAAGGACTCGGAGAACACGGTGAGCAAACGCACGGTATCTTCCTCTACGATTCAACGACTCATGTACCCCTGCTGATCAAATTGCCGATGGGCGAACCCAAAGAGCCGGCGTTGGCGGAGGATGGGAAGGTTGTGCAGGCGCAAGTAGAAACAACCGACATCCTCCCCACTGTCCTCGATCTGCTCAGCATTCCCACTGCGTCAGCATTTAACGGACGCTCGCTCAGTGGATACTTCAAGGAGTCAAAAGAAAACGGTCGCGTGGTTTTTGCTGAGACGGATTATCCCCTTAGCTTCGGATGGGCGCCGCTACGCGCGGTCCGCGCAGGCGGCTTCAAGTTCATCGAAGCGCCGCGGCCGGAGCTCTACGACCTGGTTAAAGACCCTGCAGAGCTCACGAATGAATATGAGCCTTGGAACGAAACCGTGAAGCGCCTCCGCACAGAATTGGCCTCGTCCCCGATGCGACCACCACATGTCACGCCATCAACAGGGACAGCGGGGAACGCGACGCTCAGCGAACTACGCGCTCTGGGCTACCTTGGACCCGGCGACAAGCAAACCTCGACGAACGTTCCCGAGTTTTCATCACTTCCGGATCCGAAAGACAAAATCGAGGAGCAGAACCTGCTCCATTCCGCGATGATGTTGGTTGACCAGGGCCGTTCTCCGGATGCCCGGTTGTTGCTGGAGAAAGTTCTGCAGCTAAATCCGGATTCCCCGGCCGCTTTGCGCCAGCTGGGAGAGTTGGAATTCAATTCCGGGGAGTATCGAAAGGCGGCCGACCATCTTGAACGCGCGCGAAAGGCGCATCCCGAGGATGCCTTAGCGGCCTTTTACGAAGGGCAGGCGCTCGAGAAGCTGGGCGATTTGCAAGGGGCGCGGAAGGCGCTCGAAGCTGCAGTTACTCAATCGCCAGGGAAGCTTGATGGTCGCCTTTTGCTGGCCCACATCGATTTGCAATCCGGCGATCGGCCGGCTGCGGAAGATCAATTCGAAGCGGTTCTTCTTCTGGACCCGGCCAACCGGGAGGCATTGGTTGCGTTGGCCAAGGAGCATCTCGAGGACAAGCGATTCGCCGATGTTGTTGAGTTGCTGGAACCTCGCGCCAAGGAGGCATCGGTAACAGTTAATGAGCTTCAATTGCTTGTTCAAGCGTACGTCAGCTTGGGTCGCACCTCGGATGCAAACAAAGTGCGCGCCCAATTAGAGACGCTACAACACCGCCGCTAGTGCAGCCGGAATTTGTACTTGGGATGACAAGGTTTAAATGGTTGGTAGACTAGACAGAAAATCACCCTGTTTTTGGTAGCAAAGTTGCGTTGAAAAGCCGTACCTCAGCGGCTAAAGCCGTCCTCAGGCGCGCGTTTACGGCCCGACTAAAGAGGTTGCGGAAAAAGTCTCTGCTAGATGCAATCATCCTCAGCGGCTAAAGCCAGATTCATTGCAAAGCATTTACGTACGGCCTAAAGGCCGTACCCTTCAGAAAAATGAGTTTTTCCGCAAGCTGTAAAGTCGTGCCCTGACACAAAACATGAGGTTTTCCCCAGCCTGTGAAGCGGTGCCCTTTGTACGACTCCTCCCACCAGTTCTCAGCCAGGACGTGAGCCCTCGGCCCCCTCATAATTCTGTCAGGGCCGGCACACCACGCAGGGACACAATTCTGAGCCCGTTCTACTTGCGTCTATCGTGACGCAGTACGCTATGGGGTTTGGTTCAATCGAGCCAATGCGTCCCGAGCCGGCCGATAGTTAGGATCGGCACTCAATGCCTTTTGAAATTCGGTTCGCGCGGGGTCAAGTTCCTTAAGCGCTACAAAGACAATACCTAGATTGTAGTGCGCCGCGGCATAGTCCGGCTTGAGACGGACCGCCTCTTCAAACTGGCTGCGAGCAGAGGCTATCTCGCCCTTGCGCAAGTAGACACCGCCCAGAGTATTGTGAGTCTCGGCCGCATCCGGTTCAATGGAGAGGGCAGCCTGCAGTTGCTTTTCGCTTTCGCCCCAGTCGCCTCGCATCGCCGCCAAGGTGCCAAGACCATCGTGGGCGTCGTAACTATCGGGTGTTTGCTGCAAGACCTGGTGGAATTGCGCCGCTGCCTGATCTAATTCGCCTTTCTGGGCGAGTGTCCTGGCGAGGAATATCTCTGCTTTGGCATACCCGGGCGAGATGGCCAGGGCAGCGTTGAACTCTTTGTCCGCGGTGTCGAATTGATGCAGGTTGAAATCGCTAATACCGGCGTCAAGGTGGGCAATGGCGCTCGTTGGATCGGCTGCGAGCACGGCGCGAAATTGCTCCACAGCCTCAGTGTCTTTGCCCATGCGTTGCAGGTTCAGCCCTAAGGTCAGGCGAACATCCGATAGGTCCGGATCGCGCTCCAGAATTGCGGTCAAGGCCGCGTTCGACTCATCAAGATGCCCAAGTGAAGCCAGATAAATGGCCTGTCCGTATTTTTCGTAGTCGACGATTCTGTCTTTCGGATCGATTGCACTCGATGCGGGAGTGGGCGCCGAATTTCTCCCGGTAAGATACCCGAGTGCGTGAAGACGCTCGATCGCTTCAGGACTCAGCGCGTTCTGCGCCACCTGGGCGCGCGGTTTGTAAACCAGGCGCAGTTGATTCAGCCGCTCGCGATAAGCCGAGGCGACGGAAGCTTTGCTGGCATAAAGATTCGTCAGCTCCGCGGGATCCTGCGCCAGATCGTAGAACTCGGGCCGCGGCGCTTCAATGTACTTGTAGTGCCCGCTCCGCAAGCTCGCAAGAGCACTGGTCCCGAAGTGCTTCTGCGGGTAGAGGCTTTCGCTGAATATGTCTTTCGGAGCAGCGGCGAGCAGGCTCTTGCCTTCCATCACTTGCGGCACGGGAAGCCGCACCGCATCAAGAATCGTGGGCGATACATCCAGCAGGCTGGCGGGTGCGTCGACTCGCGCCGGCATCGGGGCTGCACCTGCAGGCCAGTGAATGATCAGTGGGACATGCAGAGTGCTTTGGTAGATGAAGTAGCCGTGCGTGCTCTCGCCGTGGTCGCCCAGTCCCTCGCCATGATCGGAGGTAAAAACGATGAGCGATTTATTCACCAGGTCATGAGCAACCAGGTAGCTCCAGAAATCGCCGACAACGTGGTCGATATAACCTAATTCCCCGTTATAGCCTTCACCGTACTTGGCCTTTTCCGCCGCGGACAGGTTGTACGGCGTGTGCAGGTCGTAAATGTGCAGGAAGAGGAAAAAGGGGTGATCGGCGTTCGCGCTCAGCCACTGTTTCGCAGCCTCAGCGACGGCTGCTCCCTTTCGCTTGATATCGCCCGGATCGCTGCTGCCGCTGTTCACCGATGCCGAGGGGCTGTCATACGTATCGAAACCCTGGTCCAATCCAAAACGCTTGTCGAGCACGAAGCCGCCAAGAAATGCGGCTGTCCGATAGCCATGAGATTGAAGTGTCGCAGCCAGCGTAACGGTCCCCGAAGCGAGGCGGTCGCCATTATCTTCGACACCACTCACGAACGGGTACATCGAAGTCAGCATCGACACGTGGGAAGGCAGCGTCAGCGGGACCATGGAAGTGCCCTGCGAGAAGGATGTGCCTCCACGGCAGAGTTTATCGATATTAGGTGTCGGTGGCGCCGTGGGGGCATTGCAACTGACTCGATCGGATCGCAGAGTGTCGACCGAGATCAGAATGATATTTGGCTTGGCCTCGGCTGCAGGATGCTGATGGTTCAATGCCGTAGATCGCTGGCCAAGAACAGCTGCGAGAAGGAGCGCAAGACCAATCATCGCAGTTTTAGAAACGCGCAACCGAAACACTCGTAGTGGGTTCTCGCTTTACGTTCGGATAGGGCAGGATCGACCCGTCTCCTGGAAGAACTGGCCGTTTGTCCATCACTTCATTCTATGTCCTGCATAGGAACATTGGGCGTAGGATCGGAGCCTCACGCGCATCCTGGAACGTCAATCAGGCTCTCAAACACCATGAGCCCTCTCTCCCTCGCGAGACGAACGTCCTCATCTGCTCCCTTCGAAGCGCCCGGAAGCCTCAGTACGGCGTCACAACGGCTCAGTAGGCGGTTTGCAATAGGGTAGAGAATCTCATCGTAAATAGCGTCGCCTGGGCGCTTTGATCCTGCTTCGCGGAGTAGGGGAAGTGCAATCCACTCCCCAATGAGCGGAACATGTCCAGCGCGGTAGAGCGGAAGTGCGACAGACTCAAGCGTGCGCAGGTTCTTGGCCATCAATTCCGGGTCATCACCGGTCCCAGATCTATATGGACCTGCTATCAGGATCATGAGTGAAGCAGTAGACATGCTTAGTGACCTTTCCTTTTTTGATCAGACAGGTTGAGCCGTTCTGGAGCCACATGATTGATCTGGTTTCACCATTCAGCAACACTATCGTGCATTTTCGTGCAATGTCAAGTATTATCGTGCATAGCGAATATGTTGACTACCCACCGAAAACAGCAGATCCTTTCGATTCTCAAGCGGCACGGTCAAGTGGTTGCCAAAGATGTAAGCCAGGCCATGGGCGTTTCAGAAGACACGATCAGACGAGACTTGCGAGAGATGGCTGAGAAGGGATTACTGCAGCGCGTCCATGGCGGAGCGTTGCCGGCGTCCCCCGCGGTCGCCGATTTTGCCGGGCGTGAACTCATTACTCCCGACGGTAAGGTAGCAATTGGCCGCGCGGCAGCAAAGATGATCCAACCCGGACAAGTGGTGATCCTGGATGGTGGCACGACTGCGCGCCAGGTAGCTCGACATCTGCCTGTAAGCCTGGCGGCGACAATCGTCACCCACAGTCCGACGATTGCGCTAGAACTGGTGAACCACGCGCATATCGAGGTAATCCTGATTGGGGGGCGCATGTTTATGCACTCCGTCGTTGCCGTAGGAGCGGCAGCGATCGAAGCAATCGCTCAGGTTCACGCCGACACATACTTCATGGGAGTGACCGGTGTACACGCGAAGACCGGTTTGACGACGGGCAATTATGAGGAGGCTGCTGTGAAAAGAGCATTAAGCCATGCAGCAGCAGAGACGATTGTTCTAGCCTCTTCTGAAAAGCTAAATGCCGCTTCTCCTTACGCGGTTGTGCCCTTGGCGGAAATCTGCGGCATCATCACGGAGCGTTCAGCAGATGAAGCTTTAACACGACCCTACGAGAAACTCGGGATCACGATTACGCGAGGCTGATCACCCGCAACGGCTACTGTCACAATGGCACACAACAGCCGCTACACCTTGTTACCCGGGTGTAAACCGGCCGGGGCCGGCTATGACGCCTGCGTGACGGCGCTTGCCACATGTGAGCAACTGAAAAGTTAGGGGATCTGGCATAAACTGCAAAACAATCATGAGACACACCCGATTGTCCCTACTTCCTTTGGCCTGCTTACTCTTGTGGGCGTTGCCGAATTCTGCAGTGGCTGACAATACTACTGCGCATTCGAAGTTTACGGGCGTCTACCTATCGCATGAGCCAGGTCCATCCATGAACCTGAGCCTGGGTGCGGATGGCAGCGCCACGGTTACAGAAGATTCGGGCAATGGCGCCACGACGCTGTTTGGCCACTGGGTCGATACTGGCGGCCAGGTCGCAGTCACCTTTGACGCCTCGGCTGGGGGCCGGTTGAGCCGCCAATGGTTTTCCAACCAGCCCACGATGGGTTGCAAGCGGTCACCTGGAATCACGCCTCGTGGGGAAAAGTGACTCCACCGCCGATGAAGAAAGGCTCCAAAGTAAAGCAGTTGTATTGGTTCACCGAGGGGCCTTAGGTCTGACTCTGTTCTCTCGCAAAGGACGGTTGCCCTACATCTCGCTGGCTGCATCCAAACAGTGCATGTCCAAGGGAATCGCCGATCCAAACATTACCGAAGTTCTCGTCCGGACCTATCCAGCGCCCTGGAAAGGGCAACTGGTCATGGTTTGCCGTAAATGCCAGAACAAGCTGAAGCATGGAGGCAAAAAGAATGGGCTGGCAAAACTGAACAAGTCGCTGAAAAAGCGTGCTCGGGAGGATGAGGATGGCCTGCGATTGCACGTAGTGGATGTGTCTTGCCTCAGGATGTGTCCTAAGGGAGGAGTCACGGTGTGTACGCAGCAGCAGCTTGAAGACGAGGAGTGTTCCATTATGCGCACCCGCGCCGATGTGGATGCGCTCCTACTGCAATATCGAGACGCTTCAGCCGGACGAGTGGACAGTTGAAGAGCTCAGCACTCAATCACGTTCAACGCGAGGCCGGCCAGTGAAGTCTCCTTGTAGCGTGCCTGCATATCGAGGCCTGTCTGGTACATCGTCTTGATGACCTGATCGAGAGAGACCTTGTGGCCTTCTGACTCATTCATCGCCATACGGCTGGCGTTGACCGCCTTGATGGCTCCGACTGCGTTGCGCTCAATGCATGGAACCTGTACCAGGCCACCAATGGGATCACAAGTCATGCCAAGATGATGTTCCATGCCTATCTCCGCGGCATGTTCGATACGGTCATTGATCTCTGCAGCGGTGAGCGATGTTTCTCCCGGCGCGTTGATGGCCGAAACCAGGCCGCCTGCGGCCATGGAGCACGCCACACCTACTTCGCCCTGGCAGCCAACTTCCGCTCCAGAGATGGAGGCGTTTTCCTTGTAGAGAATGCCAATCGCCGCCGCGGTCAGGAAATAGCGAAGAATCCCTTCTTCGTTCGCACCGTCGACAAACTCCAGGTAGTAGTGGGCAACCGCGGGAACCACCCCAGCGGCACCATTGGTAGGAGCGGTGACCACACGCCCGCCTGCGGCGTTCTCTTCGTTGACGGCCATGGCATACACGGTAATCCAATCCAGCTGTGAGAGCGGATCCTTCACCCCGGCACGCAACCGGGCCGCAAGCTTGGCAGCGCGCCGCCGCACTTTGAGGCCCCCGGGAAGAATGCCCTCGGTTTCGATGCCGTGCTGCGTGCATTCGCGCATCACTTGCCAGATGTGCAGAATGCCGCGGCGCACCTCTTGCTCCGCGGTCTCCGGCCGCCCGCTCTCTACCAGCGCACACTCGTTGGCCAACATGAGTTGCGAGATGGTGATGTTGGCGGCCGCCGCTCTCTCCAGAAGTTCTTGCGCGCTGTGGAAAGGGTAGGGGACGCTTCTCGCCTGGTCACTCACTGCGGACTCTGGCTACCCTGCGCGGCAGCAAACTCGGCAGCAGAGACAATGAAGCCACCGCCGATGGAAAAGAAAATCCGCTCCAGGAGCAAAGCTCCGTCGCTGTCGAATGCGGAGAAACGCATGCCGTTGGGGTGCGAAGCAACACCGGCAACGGGATACATTTGATCGCGATGAAAGAGCAGGTGCTTGGCCTCTTCAAAAGGAATAGTCCGGTGACCAGGCAATTCCAATGTTCCCGCGGTGCGAATCGCGGATAGTTTCGCTTCAATCTCAGCCGGATCGATCCCTTCAGGCGTCTCCCCGGAGAGCCCAAGCAGGATGGCGCGATCGGTGCCATGGCCATGGCCAGTGAGCGCCAGCGAGCCATAAAGGTCGACCTGGATGGATGCTGTCTGAAGGATCAGTCCGGTCGACTCCAGTTCCCTGGCGAAACGAAGCGCTGCCCGCATCGGTCCCATGGTGTGGGAGCTCGACGGTCCTATGCCGATCTTGAATAGTTCAAAGAGACTATGCTTCACCGCATTGACCTGGAGGTACCGCTATCACTGATTGCATTCTATTCTGTACATGCGGGCTCAGACCCGCTGCCGGAATGCGAAGCCGGCGAAGGAGTAATAGCGAATTGCCCTCTTCTTTATCGAACCGCTTCCGCTGTGATCGTAAGCGCACCGGCCTGTTGTGGCTTGGACTTGTATTTTCAGCGACCACCGCGCTGGCCCAGGCGACGTCGTCCACCATCGTCCTGGATGTGGACGCGACCACCATTTCCAGAAAGATCCTTTCCGCACATGAATCGTTTCCTGTAGCTTCGCCGTCAGCGCACACCATCGATCTCGTGTACCCCAAATGGATCCCCGGAGACCATGCGCCCACCGGGCCGATCGCCGACCTGGTGAACCTGCGTTTTAGCGCGGACGGCAAGACACTGCCCTGGGTTCGGGACCCCGTGGACATGTATCGCTTCCATATTCCGGTGCCTGCCGGAACCAGTCTCTTGATAGCTGATTTCAGCCTGGTGGGGGAGTATGTGGCGGGAAACGATTTTGCCCCGGGCAACACGTCGACTCCGGTTCAAGGCGATGTGAACTGGGACCAAGTGGTCCTCTATCCCGCGGATACCGCGGCCGACCAAGTCACGATTGCGGCCTCGATCAAGCTTCCTGAAAGATGGTCTTACGCGACCGCGTTGCCGAATCCCTCGCTGCAAGGATCCGCTGATTCACTTCGATCCTGTATCGCTCACCACGCTGGTCGATTCTCCGCTGATGTGCGGATCGATCATGCGCGAGTTTGACATCACGCCGAAGGGAGTTTCGCAGCGCCATCTACTGGATCTCTTTGAGAAATCGCCTGAAGGCCTCAATGTTCCGCCGGAGCGAATCGCCGCTTACCGCAATCTCGTATCCGAAGCGGGCGCCATGTTCCACTCCCACCACTATGCGAGCTATCACTTTCTGGTGGAGGCGCAGACCGACAGCAGCGATGGACTGGAGCATCAGCAGTCCAGCGATGACCAGATGCCGGAACTCGGCATGGTGAGCCCGTCCTTCTCCGCCGAAGCAGGTAATCTGCTGGCCCACGAGATGATCCACTCCTGGAATGGAAAATTCAGACGCCCTGCTGGCCTGGCAACGCCTGATTACCAACAACCTATGGTTGGCGACCTGCTGTGGGTCTATGAGGGCCTTACCAGCTACTGGGCGGAGATTCTGGCCACGCGTGCCGGCCTGGAAACGAGTGCTCAGATGAAAGACCGGATGGCGGTCTACCAGGCGGAGATGGACGCGCGCAGCGGGCGCGGCTGGCGAAACCTGCAGGAGGTCTCGAGATCGGCACAGTTGCTCTACTCCTCCGGGCAGCAGTGGACTAACCTTCGCCGTTCCACGGACTATTACCGGGAAGGGCCTCTGCTGTGGTTACAAGTGGATAGCCTGCTTAGGGAAAAAAGCCACGGAGCGCGCAGCCTGGATACCTTCGCCGCCGAATTCTTTGGACCACCCGATGGGGTGGTAACAGTTAAGCCCTACACCTACGAGGATCTGGTCGCCGCGTTGAATCACGTGGTCGCCTTTGATTGGAATGGTCTGCTTCAGGGCAATCTGCTGGCCACGCGGCCCACTCCGGTTTCACCCGGTCTGGAAGCGGCCGGATGGACCGTGGTCTATAACGACGAGCCCAACGGGGCCGCCGTCGATACGGAAACCGTATCCCAGCAGGCTGACTTATCCACCTCGATCGGCCTGGTCATCGATCAGGATGGCACCATCGTCGATATCGTTCCCGACTCGGCCGCGGGCCGCGCCGGGCTGGCTCCAGGAACGAAATTGATGGGGGTAAACCATCGCGTCTACTCAGCTGACTTACTCCGGCAAGCGATTGTGAATGCGGAAACAAGCCAGCAACCCATCGATCTACTTACTCTGACGGATGGTTACTACGCCGACTACTCGGTGGATTACCACCAGGGCTTACGCTCACCGCATCTGGCCCGAATTGCGGGAAAAGCCGGATCTGCTGACGCCTATCCTGCAACCGCGCCGAATCGAGTAAGTATGGGTTCGGTGCTAGAATTCGTTGATCCTTCTGCTGGCTGGATCGGGGAAAAAGAGGCATGGTCGATTCACCACGCGGTTCACGGGCTTCCAAGCGCAAGACACCAACCATTTACGATGTAGCCCGCGAAGCGCGGGTCTCCGTCTTCACGGTGTCGGCGGTCATCAACAATAAGAGTCATGTCGGCGCCCCGCTGAAAAAGCGCGTGGATGCGGCCATCCTCAAGCTCAATTACCGGCCCAATTCGCTGGCGCAAAGCCTGGCCAACGAACGTACACGTACGCTCGGTGTGATCGTTCCCGATATCTCCAACCCCTTTTTCCCTATGCTGGTTCGCGGGGCCGAGGATACGGCGCAGAAGCGCGGCTACAGTATCTTGCTTTGTAACAGCGACGGGCTTCTGGAGAAGGAAGAGCTTTACCTGGACCTGCTGGTGGCCAAGCGAGTGGACGGCATCCTGCTGACCAAATCGCCGGGCGACCTGAGCCCGCAAACCATCAGCCTGCTTTCCAGCATGAATGTGCCCACTGTACTGATGATGCGTACCTACCCAGGACTGACAGGAGACGCGGTGATTACCGACGATCTTCAGGGCAGCTTTGAAGCGGTTTCGCACCTGGCCAGGATAGGCCATCAAACCATCGCGATGGTGGGCGGTCCGCTCAGCGTGAGCAACGGAAGAGCCCGGCTTCAAGGATTCAAGAAGGCACTCAAAGCGAGTGGTCTGCGCTTCAACCCAAAGCTGGTGTACGAGGGCGACTACCGTATCGACTCCGGGCACAGGGCCGGTCTGTCGTTGTTACCGCATCGCCCTGACGCCGTTTTTGTGGCGAATTTCCTGATGACGGTTGGCTTTCTGCAGGCCGCCCAGGAGATGGGCATGCGGTGTCCAGAGGATTTCGGGCTCGTCACGCTGGATGACTATCCCTGGCTCCGCTTGTTCGATCCGCCACTGACGGCCATGGAACTGCCGAAGTATGAAGTTGGCTGCCTCGCGACTGAGCTGCTTCTCGACCGCATCGAAGGCAAGAACACGCCGGCCGTGATTCACAGGATTGCTCCGCATCTCTGTGTGCGGGAGTCATGCGGCTTTGGATTGCGGAATGGTTCGTCCAGCGTGAATGCGGCTCCCGGCCTTCCGGCGTTGGTGAGCAAGGCTCGCCGCAGGTCACATTAGGAACAAAGACCTACCTCAGGGGGCGTTTACTTCTCGTTCCCTCACCAAGGACGGGTGGCCCATATCTCGCTCGTTTTTCGCGAGATGTGGATACCACCAACGTTGACCGCTAAGTGCATCGGACGTATCGAGAGCCAGGGGGAAAGAGCAGTGGTATTCCACATCTCGCGAAAAACGAGCGAGATATGGGCCACCCATCCTTGGTGAGGGAACAAGAAGTAGCCTACTCAGCCCTGGACCAACGGAAGACGCGGATCGGTTTGTTTCCAGGTGGAGCGAAGCCAGACGTGCTCAGGGTCTTCTGTCACCGTCATGGAGCGTGAAGTGCCTGCCAAAAAGTTGAGGTAATAAATATCGTAGCCGGGGCCGGCTACGACGGGGTGATAACCATCCCGAACCAGCACTACATCGCCGTCGTGTACTTTTAACAACGCATCCCGCGATCGGTCGGGACCATAAAGGTTCTGTACCGCAAACCCCTTCCCATCCCTCATCCGGTAGTAGTAAATCTCATCCAAATCTACTTCGACGGGCGGTTGATCTACGTCATGTTTGTGGGGCGGAAAGCTGGACCAGTTGCCACCCGGGGTGTAAACCTCAAAGACCACCAGCTTGTCGGCCGCAAAGGCGGACGGTATGACTTCGACGATCTGTCGAGAGGAGTTCTCGCCTCCACGCAAGCCCGTGGCCACGTCTTTTGGGGTCACCAGCCGCGGCTCGAAGCTGGCTTTGGAGGGCACGCGGCACTGCGCGATCTCGCATACCGTTTCCGCCTTCACCGTAACGCGGCTTCTGGTTGGCAGGTAGAGCGAATAAGGAAGGCCATCGAATACGTTCTGCCTGCCTCCGACGGATTGTGCTCCGGCTCCCCAGTCCGCGACGGAACGGCCGCCTAACCATACCAGGACCAGCTCCTCGTCCGCGGTGCGCAGCTCCAGCGACTGGCCCGGCAGCAAACGAGTGACCACAAAACTCATCCACTCCCATCCCGCTTCCTCGCGGGTGAAGCCGACCATTTCTCCCGCCTGATCGGCCGGCAGATTGCGCGCGCGTACCACGCTGTCCTGTTGCATTTCGGTGCTCCTGCGTCGCCCTAACCGCTTAGGAAATAATATAAGCACCGGCATCTTCGCGCTATGCCCCGGCTGACTTTCTTTCGCTCCCGGGGTGGCATGCCTAAAGGTGTCCGGTGCTCCTGGATAATCTTCATAAGGGCTTAGGAATTCTGTCGCGGCCTTGCCGGATGGTTTAGATTTAACTCGCGACCCTCCTACTTCATGTCCACTGTCCACCTGCCCAAGAAGTTCGGCTTGCTCAATGCCATCTCCATCAACATGTCCAACATGGTGGGCACGGGGCCATTTATTACGGTTCCGGCGATTCTGGCCACCATGGGAGGACCGCAGGCCCTGATTTGCTGGTTCGTGGGAGCGGTCATCGCCATTGCGGATGGGCTGGTATTTGCTGAGTTGGGCACTACCTTCCCGAGCTCCGGAGGCTCTTATAACTACCTTCGCGAGTGTTTCGGGCGGGAGGGCTTAGGCCGGCTGATGGCTTGGCTCTTCGTCTGGCAGTTTCTTTTCAGCGGTACCCTGGAGATCGCCTCGGGCACGGTGGGGATGGCCCTGTATACGGGTTACGTGTTCAAGGGATTGGTCGGCCGTCCGTGGGCCCTGCGATTGCTCGCGGCAGGCTTTGCCCTGGCTGCCATGATCCTGCTCTATCGCAAGATTCGTGACATTGCCCGCATCATGCTGGTGCTTTGGGGCGGCCTGTTGTTGACCAGCGTTTGGGTCGCCGTGGAAGGCATGATGCATTTGCACACGCGGCTGCTTTTCGACTTCCCGCCGAACGCCTTTCACCTGAATATCGCGTTTCTGCTGGGCCTGGGCAATGGGACCATGCTGGTGATGTTCAACTTCCTCGGCTACTACAACATCTGCCACCTGGGAGACGAAGTTCGAGAGCCGGAGCGGGTGATTCCCCAGGCCATCATCGGATCGATTGTTCTCGTCCTGATTCTGGATCTGGCAATTTCCGTCGCCTTCACGGGGGTTTTGCCGTGGCGGGAAATGATCCAGCCCGGCACCGTGATTTATGACGCTGTCGGCTCGGTCTTCATGGAACGGGTAGCCGGGTTTTGGGCTGGGCAGTGGTTGACAGTCATGGTTTTGGTGACCGCCTTTGCGTCGGTCTACTCCCTGATGCTGGGCTATTCGCGCATTCCCTTCGCGGCGGCGCTGGACGGCACATTCTTCCGCTTCTTTGCCAAGACCCACCCTACGAAAGACTTTCCTCACCGTTCTTTGCTGCTGGTCGGCATCCTGTCGGCCATCGCCAGCTTATTCGACCTGGTGCAGATCATCACCGCCCTGATCCTAGCCCGGATTTTGATCATGTTCGTGGGGCAGATCATCGGCCTGCTGCTGCTGCGCAGGCGCCACCCGGAGACGCCGCGTCCCTTTCGCATGTGGCTTTATCCGTTGCCCGCCCTGTTCGCCATGGTCTGCTGGCTCTATATCTTCCTGGTGCAGGCCTTTGAGCCCCAGGGCTGGAAGTACATGGTTTACGTGCTGTTGGTCATTGTCAGCGGGGTCGGCCTCTTCCTGCTTCTGGCCCGCCAGCAGCGGTATTGGCCATTTGGCGTGTCCGGCCCATCCGGGTCGTCCCCCGGCGGCTAAACTTGATGACCCTTCCAGGTACGCGTGAGCCCTTAAGGTCGTATTTTCTACCTCGTCGCAGCGTGACAATATCGTCACCAATATGCGAGTCAACATTCGAGCCCGTCTGCCCCACCAACAAGCCAGTGATTTCCGCACGCTCCCCGTGGCTGTGACCATCGAAAATTCACGCGGCATTAAAGCGAACTATCAGCACGCGACCACCGCCGCGGAATTGCTCCACTTGCTGGACAAGCGGACGGACCTCAACGCCGCCGTCCTGGACCGGTTCCGGGAAGAGCTGAAGTTCACTCATGCCGCCAAGCTGAGCGACATCGAGATGAGCGAAGAAGTTCTCGAGCAAATAGGCTTCTTCGTATAGAAGCACAGGGTCAACTGAGTGAAGTTGCTGTAACTGCGCGCTTGCTTTAGTTGCCAGGGTTCTCCATCTTCTCGCCGCCAAGGTCTGACCTTGGCGGCGAGAGTCGTTTAGAGCCAGTTGCTATATCCTTCCTCAGGGGTAGCACAGAGATGACCAGCACAATTACCGCGCGGCGGCTCTTGCGCGGCAACGAGATCGTAGAGTACCCGCGGGTCACCGTGGATGACGGGCACATCACTTCCATCGAGAGCGGCAAGAGCGCCACGGGCGACGACTCCGTCGATGGCTTTCCCGAAGCCATGCTGGTCCCGGCCTATCTGAATATTCATGTGCACGGCGCCGTGGGCCACGACGTGATGGAGGGCACTCCGCAGGCGATGCATGCGGTGGGAGCGTCTCTGGCCAGCCACGGAGTGGGCGGTTATTACCCCACAACCGTCACCTCATCGGTTGAGGAAACCTTGCGCGCCCTGGAGATGATCGCCGGCGTGATCGAGGCTGGGCCTTCCACCGAAAGCGCGGTACCGCTTGGCATTCATCTCGAAGGGCCGTTTCTTTCCTTAGCCAAGCGTGGTGTCCACACGGCTGCGCTCCTGCAGGCGCCATCGATCGCACTATTCGACCGCTTCTGGCAATCGGCTCGCGGGCATATGCGCATCATGACCATTGCACCCGAACTGCCTACCGCCCTCGAGTTGATCCAGCATGCCAGTGCCTTGGGCGTGGTGTGCAGCCTTGGCCATAGCAACGGTACGCTGGGGGAGGCCGAGGCCGGATTCGTGGCCGGCGCGCGCAGTGCCACCCACACCTTCAATGCCATGCGTAGCCTGGACCATCGCGATCCTGGTATTGCCGCATACGTTCTCGACAACGATGCGCTTTTCGCGGAGCTCATCTGCGATGGCATTCACGTTGACCCGGCGATGGTCCGGTTGTTTTACAAGGCCAAGGGCGCGGAAACGGCCGTCCTGATCACGGATGGCATGAGCGCCACTGGAATGCCCGACGGAAGATACAAACTGGGGGGCCTGGATGTCGACGTTTCCAATGGACGCTGTACGTCAGCCGGATCCCCCGGTGTCCTGGCGGGCAGCGTCCTGACCATGGATAAGGCGGTGCGTAACTTCACGATGTTCACCGGCGCCAGCCTGGCGGTCAGCGCGCAAATGGCCGGGGGCAATCCCGCTGCGCTCATGGGTCTTGAAGGGAATTGGGGCCTGCTCGATGAAGGACGGGAGGCCAATCTCGTGGCTCTGTCGCCGGACGGTCGAGTTCTGCAGTCTTTCCGAGCCGGACGGCCGCTCTTGCCAGCTCAAGGCTGAGGGGTACCGCTTTCCCACCCCAGCGCGTCCGCGAGCTGGCTAGCCAGGCGCAATGGATCAAAAGGCTTTAGCAAAATGCCGGCTACGGGAAGGTGGGAGAAAGAACCGTTTTGAACGGCTTGCACCTTTGCCGTGAGAAGAACAATAGGGATGTGACTGGTGGCGCGTGCTGTCCGGAGCTTGGCCAGCATGGCAGGGCCATCCATCGCCGGCATCACCACGTCGAGCAAGATGGCGTCCGGCTGATGCTGCTTAGCGCTTTCAATCGCCTGCGCTCCGCAGTATGCCTCGACTACATCCCAGCCGGTCATTGCGCGCAGGCTGCAGGCCGCCGCGTGGCGTGCATCGTCATCGTCATCCACAACCAGAACGCGCCGTTTCACAGTCACTCTCCGGATACGTGGGGCCTACACAAGGTAACTCACTTGCCTGCAAACGGCGCTTCCACTTTCAGGCAATTACCACCGGGAAGTCACCAGGAGGCCGGAACGAAGTGGAAAAGTGACCCAGCACGACATGTCCTGGGTCACTTCCAAGCGGTTCCAACGATTCATTTGCCCCCATGCCGGGGCTAGCGAGGTGGGTCTATTCTTGAGGAAAAGCCCCGTCTAAATCATCTTCACCGGTTACAGCTATCGTGGAACCGCTATAGCCCTTCGCAACTTCTTTTACGGGCGAGATGTGCCGGGCGTTGAGGAGCTCATCTTCAGCGGCTTAACGCCTCCATCTTCATCTTCGTCCTCCTCATCTTCGTCTTCATCGTCCTCATCCTCATCTTCGTCCTCATCCTCGTCGTCGTAGTCTTCATCTATATCTTCTTCATCTTCCTCGTCGTCCTCATCCAGGTCCTCAATATCGTCGTCGTCGTCCTCATCTTCTTCCTCATCCAGATCGTCGAGGGATTTGAGGAACTGAAGTGGCGGAAGCTGGACCGATTCGTCCCCTAGGGCCGCGGTGGGTGTTTCTGGTCCATCCAGCATTTGCATGGCGAGGTGGCTGGCATAGCCTTCTACGTGGGGGGGCGGTATAAGGGGCATTTGCACGATTTCTCTTCTCCTATGCCTTCGAATGTACATGGCGCAAGCGTGCGCCGGGTTTATGGACGCTTGGATGCCGCCGAAAGACTGGCGGGGTTGCGAGAGCGACAAGAATTTCCTGGGTTCGGAGGCGCCTCCTTCGAGCTTGGGCATGTGGTAGTTTTCTTAACATCAGTCCGGTGTATTTGGCTAGTGCGCTACCGACCTCCGGAGCTATTTCGAAAGGCATCCCATGGGCGAAACAATTCCCGCCACCGCTTTGCTGCTGATCGACGATTCCCGGCAGGAAGAGATCAACGTTACGCATTCGCCGTTCACCATCGGGCGGCTGCAGGACCGCGACCTGGTACTGGCGCACGCCTTCATCTCCCGCGACCATGCTGCCATTCTCTATGAAAAAGGCCAGTTTCATGTGGTGGACAAAGGCAGCCGTCACGGCACGTTTCTCAATGCACAGCCCCTGGTCGACCGCCAGACGTTGAAACCAGGGGATGAGATCCGCCTGGGTTCGCTGAACGGCCCGTCGCTGCGCTTTGGCCCGGCCAGAGAAAGCACCTCGACCATTCATAAACTTTTGGACGAGCTGCATGCAATTTCGGCACCGACTTCGGATCTGGAGAAGCTGAGCTGGTTCCTGGCCGCGGCGCAACGCTTGAATACACTGGGGGCGGTCAACGAGATCCTGGCCACGCTGGTGGAAGCGACGCTGGAGCTGACCCAGGTGGAGCGCGGTTACGTATTCCTGCGAGATGAGAAGGGCAAGCTTACCCTGGCCGCAGGACGCAGCCTGAAGGGCGATCGCCTGGAAGACGATTCCACCATCTCCCATAGCGCTATTGCTCAAGCTTGCAAAGCCTCGAAGTTCATCGTTACCGATACTTTGTCGGCCGAGGCCAATTCGCGCACCGAGAGCATGGTGCAGCAGAGTATTCGCATGGTGTATTGCATACCGCTGCGCAAGCGGGCGGCGGGCGCCGATTGCCACGAGAAAGATATTCTCGGCGTGCTCTACCTGGACAGCCGCCTGCAGCCGGGCAAACTGAGCCAGGTCGATAACGATCTTCTGGAGACAATCGCGACTGAGGCCGCCGCGCTGGTGGAAAACGCTTTTCTTGCGCAGGCCGAAGAAGCGTCCCGCCGCTATCGCGAAGAACTGAACATCGCGGCCGCGATTCAGCAAGGGCTGATGGAGTTTGCCATTCCCAACCTGCCGTATGCCAAAGTGCATGCTCGCAGTGTTGCCTGCAAGGACGTCGGGGGCGACTTTTACGACGTGATTGCCACTCCGGATGCGCTCTATATCGTGATCGCCGATATCTCCGGTAAGGGGGTATCGGCGGCCATCCTCGCCTCCACGCTGCAGGGCCTGCTTTACGGGCTGGTGCTAGCCGGGCAGCCGCTGGCCGACATCGCAGACGTGGCCAATCGCTACATCTGCGAGAAGAATGTGCAGAAGTACGCCACCATGATCCTGGTCAAGCTCGACCCGGACGGGACCTTCGAATACGTCAACTGTGGGCATGTACAGCCCCTTCTGGCCAATACCGACGGCGTCAAGCGGCTGGAAAATGCCAACATGGTCGTGGGCTTGATCGAAGAGGCTACCTACGAGTCCGAACGCTTAAAGCTGAAGGCCGGCGACCGCATTGTGCTGGCTACCGACGGCGTTACCGAAGCGGAGGGCCGGGACGGTGAGTTTTTTGGAGAAGAGCGGCTGGAGTCCGCTGTTGAAGGCGCCAACATTGAGGGCGTGCTGAGCAAGGTTGAGACCTTCATGGCTGGTACACCCCCTAACGATGACTTCACTATGCTGGAAGTCCTTTATAGCGTCTGAGCGCAGTTAACGAAAATGCTTGAGCGCATTTTGGGCTGCCCAATAGCCACACATGCCGTGAACGCCACCGCCCGGGGGTGTGGACGATGAGCACAAGTAGACCCCCTTCATCGGAGTGGCATACTGCCGCCAGGTTGGGCGCAGAAAGAGTTGCGAGCCGGAGAAAGAGCCGCCGTTGATGTCGCCTCCCACCAGGTTGGCATTCCACTGGTTCATCGCCTCGGGGCTAAAAGCCGCACGGGCTAGGATGCAGTCGCGAAAACCGGGCGCGAAGCGTTCCACCTGCGCTTCGATCGCCTCCAGTGCGGATCCGGACCAACCATTGGGCACGTGGCAATAGGCCCACGCCACATGCTTTCCGGCGGGCGCCCTGCTGGGGTCAAAAAGAGTGGGTTGGGAGAGCAGGACAAACGGGCGGTCGCTCATCGTTCCGCGCCCCGGCGCCCGCTCGGAAGCGGCAATCTCCTCGAAGGTGCCTCCAAGATGGACCGTGCCAGCGCGCAGGCACTCTCTGGCGCGCCAGGGAATCGGCTGGCTCAACGCCCAATCCACTTTGAAGACACCGGGGCCGTAGCGGTAACGCTCCAATTGCCGCCGGTAGGTTGGCTGAATTTGTTCGCCACCAATGCTCAGGAACTGTCTGGGAGTTACATCGAGCAGGGTTAGATCTGCGTGGGTTAGTTCTTGCAGCGAGAGCACCGGCGCGTTGGTGGTGACCGTCCCTCGAGCTTTCTTCAAGCAGGCTATGAGCGCATCCGCGATGGACTGCGCTCCGCCTTGCGGAATGGGCCAGCCCACGGCGTGCGCGGTGATTCCCAGCACCAGCCCAAAGGAGGCAGACGGCGGCGACTCCAGAGGCAGAAATGAATGCGCGGCTAAGCCTGCAAAGAGAGAGCGCGCCCGAACTCCCTTGAAGTGGCTATCGGCGATCGCACGAGCGGAGCGCAATCCGAGCAGACCAAAGCGAGCCGTGGCGACCGGATGTCGAGGCCAGCCGATGGGCTTAAGGAGATCATGCCGGAGGCCATTCCAACTAGAGACAAGCGGGCTGTAGAGACGGAAGTAGGCCGTTGCGTCCTTTCCTAGCTGGCCTGCGGTGTCGCTGACATCGCCTTCCAGCATCACTGCCGTTCCATCATCCAGCGGATGGGCCAGTGCCGCAGGAGGCGCAATCCAGTGCAACCCGGATTCGCCCAGCGGCAACGTGGAGAAGAACGGCGATGTCACGGCAAGAGGATGAACCGCAGATCCCAGATCATGGACGAACCCGGGCAAGGTGAGCTCGGCCGACCGCGCGGCCCCACCGGCGACGGAAGCCGCTTCTCGCACTTCCACTTCGAAGCCAGCTTGGGCCAGGACGATGGCAGCAGCCAAGCCATTGGGGCCTGCTCCGACGATTTTGGCGGTGGGAGGCATCGGATCACACCAGTGATAGCACACAGAATGAGAAACCAATCGCCAGGGGACCGAATCTCAAGGAGTATGGAATCTTTGCAGGCGGAAGCTACGACAACGTTTGTGCTGGGTGGAGACCTCACGGTCAACCGGCTTGGATTTGGCGCCATGCGCATCACTGGCCCCGGCATTTGGGGCGAGCCTAAGGATCGCAACGAGGCGCGCAAGGTGTTGCAACGCGCGCTGGAACTGGGCGTGAACTTTATCGACACGGCGGATGCTTATGGTCCCGAAGTGAGCGAGGACATCATCGCGGAAGCCCTGTTTCCCTACAAGAAGGATTTGGTGATTGCGACCAAGGGCGGGTTCACGCGCTCCGGCCCTAACAAGTGGGCGGAGGATGGACGGCCAGAGTACCTGCGGCAGTGCGTTGAAATGAGCTTGCGCCGCCTGAAGTTGGAGCGCATCGATCTTTATCAATTGCATCGAATCGATCCTAAGGTGCCGGTGGAAGAGAGCCTCGGCGCACTGAAGGAGTTTCAGGACGCGGGTAAGATTCGGCATATCGGGTTGTCGGAGGTTTCGCCGGCGGAGATCGAGCGGGCCAAGAAGACGGTGAAAATTGTCAGTGTGCAGAACCAGTACAACCTGAGTGATCGTCGACACGAGGAGTGCCTCAAATACTGCGAGCAGCACAAGCTGGCCTTCATTCCGTGGTTTCCTATCGCGGCTGGGAAGCTGGCGAAGGCCGGTGGCCCACTCGACAAGGCAGCCAAGCAGCACAAGGCTACGGTTGCACAACTTTCGGTGGCGTGGCTGTTACATCATTCGCCGGTAATGCTTCCCATTCCGGGCACGTCTTCTGTAGCTCACCTTGAAGAGAATATGGTTTCAGCCAAACTGCACCTTTCGGCGGAAGAGTGGAAGGCGATTGAAAGCTCGGCTGAGAAGGGCTAGGAAAAGCTGCCGTGGGGGCTTCGCCCCGTCTTTTTCGGCCCATGTACGCTGAGGCGAACATGGGCACCTGTCCTGTTTTGATAAGCCTTTTTTGACGGAAGGAGTTGTCGGGGTAGAGTCGTGGAATCCCACATCTCGCGAAAAACGAGCGAGATATGGGCCAGCCGTCCTTTTGATTGCAATTGAAAACTAAGGGTTAGGGTTTGAGGCGACACGGAGCAGAGTTTGGGTGATTCGGATTGCGGCTCTAATTGAGCCGCTCAACGATCCGGCAACTTTGCTTACCCCGCCGGCGCGATTGCGGTAGCTTACGGGGATTTCGCGGATGCGCAGGCCAGATTGCGCGGCGCGCATCTGCATTTCAAGGTTCCAACCGTAGGTTTGTTCGCGCATGTTTAATCGGCTGAGCGCGGCTCTGGTGATTGCTCGAAAGGGTCCCATATCCGTGTACCTCACCCGGTAGAGCAGGCGCAGCAGGACTCCAGCCAGCCAGCCAGCGAAGATCTGCGAGACGAGCATGCTACCCGGCTCGCGCTTGCCGCGCATTCGGGAGCCAATTACGAAGTCGCATTCTCCGGCGAGGATTGGATCTAACAACTGCCCCATCTCGGACGGAACATCGCTTCCGTCGCCGTCCATGAAGACCAGGATATGGGAGTCCTTGTCGGCAGCTGCTGCTCCGGCGGCGCATGCACGGCCGTATCCGGGTTGCGGTAGATTCACTACTCGGGCTCCGGCTGCCGCGGCTTCGGCTGCAGTAGCGTCGGTGCTGCCGTTGTCGACTACGATGCATTCGCGGATCAGATCCCACGGCAGCTCGCGAACGACGGCGGCTATGTTTTCCGCTTCGTTCAATGCTGGTATGACTACCGAAACCCCCTGCAAGCCCAAATCAGAGGCTCCAGCGCAACCCGCAATTAGAGCAGGCTGGGGGTGGCTGCGGGCTCAGCAGTGCTCGGCGGAATTCCTGGTACTTTTCGCCATTCCAGATCTCGCGCATGGTTTGTTGCGTAGCATTGCCCAGGGTGAAGCTGTCGTAGCCGCGCATGGAGAATGGCGCGATGCAACAGGGGAGCGCCTGTCCGTTGGCCGTGATGTACATCAGGCTCCAGGGACGGCGGCAGAGAGACCATGGGCTGTCGTCCTTCCGCTTCTTGATGCTGACCTGAGGCTCGGTGGCGCCCGACGCGCTGAAGAGTACGCCCAGCTCGCGGGCGACGGCTTCGGCTCTTTGCAGAACCTGTTCCTCTTGCCGGGTGGTGTGCTCAAACAATGCTTGTTCTGGCCGCGCCAATCCTTGTCCTTCGGGCAGATACACCATCCTCTGCAGATAGACCTCCATCACACCGAGGCGATGAGCCAGCCGGATAAAGGCCTCCAGTTGCGCCAGCGTCTCCCGCAAGCCGGTAAGCCACAGGGAAACACGCGGTAATTTGGTTTGGCTTTCGCGCTGCATGGCGACGAAGTCGCCTACGTTGGTCACAATGCGGTCGAACATGTCTTTGCCGCGCACCATCTGGAACACAGACGACTCGGCCGCATCGAGGGAGACACGCAACTCGTCGAGACCGGCATCGATCAATTTCTGCCCGTTGGCTTTCGTCAACAATGTGCCGTTGGTATTGAAGAGCACATACACTCCGCGCTCTTTCAAATACCGGATCATGCGCGGCAGCTCCTTCACCAGCATCGGCTCACCCACTCCGTGCAGCACGACACGCGCAATCTTGGGGTACTGATCGATGATGCTGGTAAACAACTCCCACGACATGTCCGCTTCCGGCTCAAGCTCTTCAAAGGTGCGCGGGCAGGTGGTGCACAACAGGTTGCAGCGATTGGTGGTTTCCAAATAGAGGCAGACCGGATCCGCGTCCATGATTACGGAGAGCTGTTCTTCCGGCTTCTCAAAGTAGCGCCGCATCTTCTGCTGGTCTTCCGCCAGTTGCGGTAGTACAGAAAGGCTTTCGCTCATGAGTTCCTCGCGGTGGTGGAATACATTGCAAACGCTTTGTCTTGCGATTCCAGCAGACGGCAGCCCATGCACCATAGGGCAAGCAGGGCCGTCGTGGCATAGAGCCATTCAAACATGTAGTACATGGCCGGCCCGGGATTAGCAAGCTGCGTAGTGTAGAGGTAAAAGCAGGCCGTGCTGAAATAGAGCATGGGCACGTAAGGGATTAAGCACAAAAAAGGGAGCAGCCACAGGTAGTACCAGGGGTAGTGAGAAGAGAACAGGAACATGAAGACAGCCACGATGGCGAAGCAACAGCGAATCGCAGCTCAGCGGGCTGGTCTCACTCGTAAGCCACGCCCACACCGCTAACCCAAAGCAGCAACAACGCAGAGAAGCCATAGAAGGCTGCGGTCGGAAGCCCGTCCCAATGCAAGGCGTTGCGGGCCAACGTAAGCAGAAAGTAGCGGCTGCCGGATTCCAGCCCTTCCTCTTTGGCATAATCGGGCAAAAACCCAAGCACCTGGCGGCCTACGCTCAGGTAGCAGGCATACCCCGCCACAACCATGCCCAGCAGCGCGGCCGGCATCCTCCAATCGCGCCAGGCACTGCTTGCGATAGAGGGCCGGGAACAAGGCGATGGGGTAGAGCTTGATCAAGGTCGCGGCAGCCAAGGCAATCCCCGTGGCCGTTGTCTTTTTGCGGACGTAGAAAAGCAGTGCGAGCGCGATAAAGGGCAAGGCTGCGCCATCCACGTGACCGCTGCTGGCCAGCTCCCAGAGAAGCAACGGATGCCAGGCATAGATCAAGCACCTGTTCACGGCGTAAGCCGAGAGCCCTTAGCAACTTCACCAGGACCCAGATGGTGAGAGCTTCCAGCGCCACCATACCCGCTTTCATCCAGACCACCGATGCGCCGATTCGGGTAATCAACAGGAAGAGCATTTGCGCTCCCGGGGGATAAATCGTGTGGGCGTAGTCTTCGCCGGTTGATGTGGGGGTAGATGTCGAGATCGCGAAGAAACGCCAGATGCGGATCGGCTGGAATGTAGCGGTAGGGATTGATGCCGGCAGCCTGCACCTTGTCCGTCCCATACGTAGCGGAAGATATCGGTCGAGAGAAAGGGCGGGGAAAAAAGACAGACCAGCCTGCAACCGGCGGCACAGGCCAGGATGATCACAAATGTCCAACGGTCCACTGGCCGATTGAGTACCACCCAGACTGCCACCAGGTAAAGCAGCGCCTGGTACATCGCGACCAGGCCAAAGCCGATTACGAAATGATGAATCTCGTTCACTCCCTGGCGGCAAAGCCCCACCAGCAACAGCCCCAGCAAGGCAAGCGCGCTGTTGGTCAGCCACGCTCCGCCGCCTGGATAACGCGCGCTCAGCACGCGCTGCTTCCAGTGCAAGCCATTCCTTGCGCGGCCTGCAGGCTCACGAGGTATGTCCTGGTGTGCCTGGCATCATAGCCTGCGAGGCTCTCGGCAGAGGCTGAGCAGAAGTTCTCGGCGCAGGCGTTCGAGAGTGGCCCCATCATCCACGTCGTACCAGGTGGGCAACAGTTCGGCGTGGAGGCCGATTTCCCTGGCCCGCTCCAGCGTCTGCTCGAGCACCCGCTCCGTGCTCCAGTCGATTCCGCTCGAAGAGCTGTGGGTGCGAGTGCTTGATGCCGATCAAGTAGTAGCCACCGTCATCGGAGCCGCCCAGCAGCACTCGATCACCTGGGAGCGATAGCCGCGTGACCGCCTGCAACAGCGCATCCTGAGGCATGGTGGGGCTGTCGGAATCAATCAGGCACACCGCGCTGAATCCACAAGCAAATAGGTCTTCACAGGCATGGAGAAGGCGCGCTCCGAAACCATCGCCTCGTTGCCCCAGCAACTGAAAGCCATTGGGCAGAATGCCATCGAAGGCTGCCTCATCGCCTATCGGGGTGTAGACGACAATCCCGGCGCTGTTGCCGGCTTCTGTTACCTGCTGAATGTTTTCCGAGGTGTCGCGAAGGAAGCAGATGTTGAGCTCTGAGGCCTGTTCGGGGGTCAGCGGAGGGGAAAGCCGGGTCTTCACCTTGCCTGGGCGCGGAGCCTTGGCCATCACGGCTAAAGCGCAGCAGCCCTCGGCAACACCTACTGCTTCTCCTGGTTGAAGGATCTTGTAAGGCAAAGAATCTCCGCGTTAGCAGCTACGGTCGCAGACCGCGTACTGATACCAGTTGTCCTGCCACAGGCTGACCGTGCCCCAGGGCTGGGAGGCGATCAGGGACTGGAATTCCTTCTGGTTCAGCACCGCTGCCCGCCAGGGTTCGTGGAACCGGGTGCTCCAGTCTCCCATCAGGCGAGCGAACAGCCACATGCAAGAGAGCGGGAGCATAGCGCGCAAAGCCGACGTCGGCTCTGCGATAAAGCAGCGGCCACCCGGCCGCAATGCGGAAAATATCTCGCGCAAAGCCTGCCGGCGATCCCCCACCACCATCAAAAGGCGGGAGGCAATGATCGCATCCACCGGCGCCAACGATTCGGAGAGGGCAAGAACGTTCGCTTTGACGAAATGGCAATTCTTCAGCTGGCGAATGTCAGCGCGGTCCTTCGCGCGGGAGAGCAACCGCTCGGAGAAGTCCACGCCGGTGATTTTAATGTCAGGGTAACGTTGCGCGAGACTACAAGCGTAGAAGCCGGGGCCGCAAGCGATTTCCAGGAGGTGGGTTTCGGGGCCGGGCCGGGCGCCGGGCCAAAGTGCGTGGGAGATTGCTGCGGTGTGATCGCGAAACAGATGCTCACGACAGAATGCGTAGAACCATGAACATCGTTCGAATAGGCTTTCCGAGTCTCCCCGGAGTGGGCTTGGATATTTCGGGCCAGTAAAGTTGGCTCCCGCGTTCTCAATTCCCATCGTGTGAGTCCGGTTCCCTATACGACTGTTTCGAATGATACCCCGAGCCTGCTTCGGGACCTGTTCAAAAGCGAGTTCTCTGGTTTGATGCGATAGAAGCCATTTAGTTACTTCTGCAGATACCAGGGAATATTCAGCACCACAATTCCCTGGTTGCCCTTGACCAGCAGCATCAGTTTCAGCAATTGAGCCCGCTGGTTGTGCATCAGGTTTTCCCACCAGTGCCTGACCACCAACTCCGGGACCAGCACGGCGATCGTGCGGCCTGTGATGCTCCCGCTCCATCTTCAGCACATGGTCCACCAGCGGAACGATGATGAAGCGATAGGGGGACTGCAAGGTGATGAGTTCGGGCACCGGCAATCCGGCAGCCTGAACCGGGGCGACCACGTTGTGCTGCCACTCATTGTCGAGCGCCTCGTCATGTTCTCCGCAATCTACGTGAACCGCCTGCACGTCATGGGAGAGTCCCAGCGCAAAGCGCATGCCCTTTTCGGTAATCCGGCTCCATTGGTCGAGAGGCACAATCACGAAGGGAGGAGCGAGGCCGGCCAGATCCAGTGGGCAATCACCAGCGGTCTGTGCGGCCACCCGGTCATAGTGATGCTTGACCATGCTCATGAGCAGGATCAGCAGCGGAATCAGCAGCGCGGTCACCCATGCGCCGGCCACAAATTTGGCCACCAACACCACCAGCAAGGTCAAACCGGTCGCCGTGGCTCCCACCCCGTTCACCAGCATCTTCCATTGCCAGCCTGGGCCGCCGGCAGCGCTTCCAGTGCATCACCATGCCAGCCTGCGAAAGGGTAAACGCCAGGAAGGCCCCGATGGCATAGAGCGGAATGAGACGGTCGGTGACACCGCGAAAGAGAATCAGCAAGCCGGCGGTGAGGAAGACCAACCAGTAGACTCCGGCGGAGTAGAGCAATCGCCGTCCGCGCAAGGCGAAGAGATGGGGCAGAAAGTCGTCGTGGGCCACCGCGCGCGTGAGGCGGGGAAAATCCGCAAAGGCAGTATTTGCGGAGAGTGACAGCACGAGCAGGATGGAAGCGATGGTGACGTAGTAGAAGATTCCCCGGCCGGCAACGGCGGTCGTCAGTTGCGATAGCACGCTCTGATATCCGGATCCTTCCGGATCGGTGGCGCCGATGCCGTAGGCCTGGCACATAAACGCAATGCCCAGCAGCAGCACGATGAGCAACGCGATGATGACGGTCAGGGTGCGCTTGGCATTGGCAGTCGTCGGATCGCGAAAAGCCATCACTCCGTTGCTCACTGCTTCTACCCCGGTCATGGCTGTGCATCCACTGGCGAAGACCTTGGCTAAAAGCCAAAGCGTCAATGTGGCTGTGACGGGAGGCAACTTGGGCACAGGCATCACCGGGACTGGGTGACCGCCCGTCACGACCACATGAAAGATGCCGAGAAGAATGACGATCAGCAGGCAGCCGACAAACAGATAGGTAGGGATGAGGAAGGCAACGCCGGTGTCACGCACGCCGCGCATGTTCACCGCGGTAAGCAGGAGAAGAATGAGCAGGCAGAGGCCGAGCGTATGCGGCTGCAACTTGGGTAGAGCAGAGACCAAAGCACCTACGCCCGCGGAGATGCCTACCGCCGCCGTGAGTACGTAGTCGATCATCAGCGCGGCGGCGGCCAGCAAGCCGGCGTGTTCCCCCAAGTTTTCGGATGCCACCGTGTAGGACCCCCCGCCGTGGGGATAAGCCTCGATGGTTTGACGATAGGAGAAATACACGATGATCAGCAGCACGACGATGGCTGCGATCACCGGGAGAATGTAATGGAGTCCAAGCAGCCCGAGCGGGATGAGCAGCGTGAGAGCAGCTTCAGGACCGTATGCGGCCGAGCTCAAGGCATCCAGTCCAAAGATGGGGATGCCGGCGGACGGACCTATCTGTTCCCCTTGCTCTTCCCAGTTGGCCAGAGGACGGCCCAGTAAGATGTCGAGAATCGGCATGGGTCTATTGTGCTCCAGCGAACGCGACAGCTTTGTGAACGGCGGGCTTAGGTCTTCACGGGAGGGTTGGTGCGGAAGCGATTGGCTAGTTCGAACTCGTCGCGCAGTTCGGGTGTCTTGAGGTTTTCGCGCAGGTGCGCGAGCCGCTGCTCCAAGGCCGAGAGTGCCTCAGCTAACCGGCTCTGTGTTGGTATGGGCAACGTCCCGCCACATGGAATAGGGGCTTGCTCCCAGGCGGGTCATCTCGCGCAGGGCCCGCCCGCCGATGGCGCGCAGATCCGGAGCGTCGCCAAAGCGGTCCTCCAGCATGGCGCTCAGGGCGGTGGAGAGATACTGGGGCAGATGGCTTACCCAGGCGCAGATCTCGTCGTGCCGCCGGGCCTGGATGTCCATAGTGCGGCAGCCGAAGCGTTCCACCCAGCTACGCCACTCCGCGGCCAGGGGATGGGTGGGAAATTCGGTGAAGAGCCACACGGCTCGGGCGAATAGTTCTGCGTCCGCATGCGCGGCGCCGCTTACTTCCTTGCCGGCCATGGGGTGGCCGGGGAGAAAGCCGGCTTGGCCTGGGGCACCGAAAAGTGGCTGCGCGCGTTCGGCAATGGCCACCTTCACGCTGCCCACATCGGTTACCAGTTGATGCGGCTGGAGTAATGGGGCGAGCTTTTCAATCCAGTCCAGGATGGTGAATACGGGCCCACTCAGCAGCACCAGGTCGCTCGATGTCGCCGCGCTGATAGGATTGGCAGCGGCTACATCGATTGCTCCGCGATCGAGAGCAATCTGCAAATGATCGGGGCTACGGTCCCAACCGATGATCTCCCCAGGGAACTGCGCGGCGCGCAGAGCTAGGCCGGTAGAAGCGCCGATGAGGCCCGTGCCCACGATTGTGATGCGCTGGATGGTCATCGAAGCACCGTAAGGATCATTGAAGTCCCGTAGGAGTGTGTGTCATAGGGTGTAATCCGCATCTGCTGTTTTCAGTAAATGCGATCGTTGGGGCAAACGCCCCATCATTTTCGGCCCAGGTTCGCTTTGGCGAACCCGAGGCACCCGTCCTGGTCCTATCGGGGTCTGCTATGAACAGGACAAGCCCCGGTTCTTCGCAAATTTTTAGGTGTCAACTTATCAGCCGACTACGGGGACCTCTGCCCTCACACTCCGGCCCACTACTGGGGCGATCAGGCGTAGCTTGTCCATGAGCTTCTCGAACTGATCGGGAAACAAGGACTGCGCTCCATCGGAGAAAGCCTTGTCCGGATTGGGATGCACTTCCATCAGCAAACCGTCGCAGCCGGCGGCGACCGAGGCGAGAGCCATGGGCGGGACTTTGTCCCGCAGACCGGTGCCATGCGAAGGATCGGCCAATATGGGCAAGTGAGAAAGCTTCTTGACGACCGGTATGGCGGAGATGTCCATGGTGTTGCGCGTGTATGTTTCGAAGGTGCGAATGCCCCGCTCGCACAGCATCACATCGTAATTACCACCCGACAGTATGTACTCCGCCGAGAGCAGCAGCTCTTCGATCGTGGCGGCAATGCCGCGCTTCAGCAGGACCGGTTTGCGTATCAGCCCAAGCTCACGCAGCAAATTGAAGTTCTGCATGTTGCGCGCACCCACTTGAAAGACATCTACATAGGGGAGCATCAGGTCGATCTGGGAGATCTCCATCACTTCGCTGATAATCAGCAGGCCGGTACGATTGCCCACTTCCTTCAACAGTTTTAGCCCCTCAAGGCCCATTCCCTGGAAGGAATACGGAGAACTGCGCGGTTTGAAGGCCCCTCCGCGCAGAAAGGAGGCCCCCGCGGACTTCACCTGCTCGGCCACGGTAAAGATTTGTTCGCGCGATTCGACCGAGCACGGGCCGGCCATGACAACGACCTCATCCCCACCCACCGCGACTCCGTTGGGAAAGCGAATGATGGTTCCTTCGGGCCTGAAACCGCGGCCAGCCAGCTTGTAGGGCGATGAGATGCGGACCACATCCGCGACGCCGGCTAGCAATTTGAAGTCGTTGTGGTCGAAATGCGATGGCGTTCCCACGCCCGCCAAAACTGTCTGGATAGCTCCTGTGGTGCGGTGGACATTGAAGCCCACCTGAACGAGACGTTCGATCACCCCCTGGATGTCTTCCTCGGTTGCGGTCTCCAGCATAGCTACTATCATGGTTGCTTTCCTGTCTCTCCCGTCGTACCTTGCGCGTTCTTGCGTTGCGATGCCAATTCATCCTTTTGCAGTGCGCGCATGACATCGATGATGCGCTCATATATGTGGGTCAGCTCGATATCCGGGAGCGGCCCGGGATTGGCGGCGCGGACATTCTCGAAGATCACGCGCTCACGATTCGGCTCATAGACCGGCAACGCGGTAGTACGCTTCAACTTGCCGATCTCCTGCGCGGCGTGTGCCCGCGCGCTGATCAGCTTCACGATTTGAAGATCCAATTCATCAATTTTCTTTCGCCAGCCGTCAATATCCATTCACATCCCTTGCCGTGTCTGTAGCCCTTATCAATATGATACGGTGCCGTGGCTCTTAAGCCGGTTACGGAATAGCGCTGCTTGGAATGGAAATCATCCCTCAGCGGCTAAAGCCAAATTCATTGCAGAGCATTTACGTACGGCCTAAAGGCCGTACCCTTCATGGCGTAAAGGCTATCGCCCTCTGGCGTAAAGGCTATCGCCTCTGGCGTAAAGGCTATCGCCTCTGGCAAAATGTGTCGTTTGGGTGACACTTAAGCCGAGACCAGTTCGCAGAAATCAGGCAAAGCTGGCGGCGGTGTGCTGTCCTTGCCTCAATCCCTGAAGAAATGCTGCTACCTTGGCCGGCGCCGTTCCCGGGGCGGATTTCTCGATCAGGGCAACTATGGCGGTGCCGATCACTGCCGCGTCCGCGAACTCGCTCACGGCGGCAACGTGTTCGGCGGTCGAGATGCCAAAGCCCACGGCAATCGGCAACTGGGTGAAGTGGCGCAAACGCTCGACCAGGCAGCTCGCATCGGCGGCCAGGTTTTGCTGCGCGCCGGTAATACCTACGCGGGAAATGGCATAGACAAATCCCTGTGAGACGCCCGCGATCATCTTCAGCCGGTGATCGCTACTGGTCGGCGCAGCCAGAAAGATCGGCATTAGCCCGTTGTGGTGCATTTCGTTCAGATAGGCTTCGGCCTCTTCCACGATCACGTCAGTGAGCAATACGCCGTCCAGACCGCAGCGGGCGGCATGGGCGCAAAAGCGTTCCAGGCCAAAACGCAGGATGGGGTTGAAGTAGGAGAAGATCACCAGGCCAACAGAGGGTCGCAGAATGCGCAATTCGGCAGCCAAGCTGAGCACATCCTGCAAGGTCGTGCCGTTGGCAAGGGCGCGCTCGCTGGCCCGCTGGATCACGGGACCGTCGGCAATTGGATCGCTGAACGGCACTCCCAACTCGAGCACTTCCGCGCCCGCGTCGATAGCCGCCAAGGCAACATTGCGCGTGGTCGCCAGATCCGGGTCTCCGGCCGTGAGGTAAATGACCAGACCGGGCTTTAACCCCGGCTTCCTGTTGAATTCAATCGGCATGGGTCGCACCCGCCAATTGCAACTCGCGCGCCATGATGCCCATGTCCTTGTCGCCGCGGCCGGATAGATTCACTACGACTACGTCATCCTTCGCCAGCTTGGGCGCCAGGCGGATACACTCGGCGACGGCATGCGCGCTCTCGAGCGCGGGCACGATGCCTTCTGTCCGGGCCAATCGCAGGGCTGCCTCCAGCGCTTCGTCATCGGAGGCGGAGACATACTCGGCCCGGCCT
This sequence comes from uncultured Acidobacteriaceae bacterium, assembly GCA_963793525.1. GTDB lineage: Bacteria > Acidobacteriota > Terriglobia > Terriglobales > Acidobacteriaceae > PALSA-350. The sequence goes on along the minus strand of CAWCAZ010000015.1, from coordinate 88,589 downwards.
GAATCGTGCAGGGCAGCATGTTCCGGCCCGACAGAAGCGTAGTCCAGGCCGGCGGAGACGGAGTGGGTCAGCGATACCTGTCCCGCGTCGTCCTGCAATACATAGGAGTAGGTACCTTGCAGAACTCCGGGGCTACCGCCGCTGAAGCGGGCGGCGTGGCTGCCTAGCGCGTTGCCCCGGCCGCCCGCCTCCACCCCGATCAGCCGCACATTCGGCTCTTCAATGAAGTCATAAAATGCGCCGATGGCATTGGAACCGCCTCCGACACAGGCCAATACCGCGGTAGGCAGCTTGGATTCCTTTTCCAGGATCTGCTGCTTGATCTCCAGCCCGATCACGCGATGGAAGTCGCGCACCATGGTTGGGTAAGGGTGCGCTCCGAGGACACTGCCCAGCAGATAATGCGTGGTGCGGACATTGGTGACCCAATCCCGCATGGCTTCGTTGATGGCGTCCTTCAATGTGCGGGAGCCGGAACTGACCCCGCGGACCTCGGCCCCGAGCAGGCGCATGCGGTAAACGTTGAGTTCCTGACGGCGCATGTCCTCCTCGCCCATGTAGACGACGCATTCCATTCCGAAGAGCGCGCAGATGGTTGCGGTGGCTACGCCGTGCTGCCCTGCACCGGTTTCGGCGATGACGCGATGCTTGCCCATGCGGCGCGCCAACAAGCCTTGGCCGAGACAGTTATTGATCTTGTGGGCGCCGGTGTGCAGCAGATCTTCGCGTTTGAAGTAGATTTTTGCTCCGCCGAGCTGCCCGGTCAGGCGCGATGCCAGGTACAACGGGGTGGGACGGCCGGCGTAGTCCGACAGGAGCAGATTGAGCTCGGCGTGAAAGACAGGATCAGCCTGGGCTTCGGCATAGGCGTGCTCCAATTCCTCTAGAGCAGCCATGAGAGTCTCCGGGACGTAGCGGCCCCCGTAGGCGCCAAAACGGCCAGGAATAGTGTGGATGACTGTGCTCAAGATTTCCTTTTCCCCCTCAGGATCATTGTCCTCAGCGGCTAAAGCCGGACCTGTTTACAACCCCTTACGTACGGGCTAAAGCCCGTACCCTTCAACAAACGAGCCCCAGTGGCTAAAGCCCGTCGTATTCTCTCTTCGCGTACGGCCCGACTAAAGTCGTGCCCTGACACAAAGCATGAGCTCTTCTGCAACCTAACGTGCCCTGGACACAAGCATGAGTTTTCGCGTTGTGAAACCCTTCCTCTCAGTCTCTAATGGCCTGACTAAACAGGCCGCGGAAAAGCACGGTTAACGAAGGGCACGGGTTCGGCCGTGCCCTTCGTTAAGCTTGTTTTTCCCGCAGCATCTAAAGCCATCATTCCTATTTCCTATATGTCCTGGTTAAACGCGTGCCCCTCGGCGCTCGAAGATTCCGCCGACCGAGCTCTACGGGGTCGGTAGCGGCATCTCAACTAGCTCTGCCGCCGCCTGTTGGGCCGACCGGATAAAGGCCAGCACCCGCGCCGGATCTTTTCTGCCAGGGCTGCTCTCGACACCGCTCACGACGTCTACTCCCCAAGGTCGTAAAACCTGAATGGCCTGCTTTACATTTTCCGGGGCCAGGCCGCCGGCGGCAATCAGCCGTAGATGCGGCGCAGATTTGAGGAAGTTGCTCCGCGCCGCCTGCCAGTTGAAGCTGGTGCCTGTGCCGCCCACCGCTCGCTGGCTTGAGGAGTCCACCAGTACTCCGTCAAGGGAATCGTTCCCGGCCAACTCCGTCAATTGGTGCGCAAACTCCTGCTCTTTATAGTGCAGCACCCGCAAAATGCCCAACCGGGCAAAATGCTGGCGCAGACGGGAGGACAGAAGGGCGTCTGACGAACGGTGGAGCTGCACCCCAGTCAAACCGGCCGCAGTTACAGTCGACACAATCTCGTCGAAGCCTGCGTCCACGAAAACACCATACTTCTCCACTGGGCGAGGCAGTTTGTCCGTGATCTGGCGAACCAGCTTAGCCTCGACCTGCCTTGGACTTGGTGCAAAAATGAAGCCCAGTGCGTCGGCGCCAGATTCCGCCGCAAAACGCGCATCTTCAAGACTGGTGTTGCCGCAAATCTTGATCCACATGGCGGGCTCTCACTTGCTCACTGACATGCGGTCCGCTGTAGCCGTGAGCAGGGTCTCGAGCGCCACGCCGGGATTCTGGTGGCGCATCAGCGACTCGCCGATAAGAAAGGCATGGAAGCCGGCGGCGCGCAACCGGTTGAGATCCTCGGCGGTCTCGATCCCGCTTTCGCTCACGTGAACAGCGGCAGCGGGCAGGCGGGAAGCCAGATCGAGCGAGACCTGGAGGCTTACCGAAAATGTGCTGAGATCGCGGTTGTTGACTCCGATGGCGTCGCAGTCCAGATCAAGGACCCGGTCCAACTCTTCCCCCGTATGCACTTCGCAGAGCACGTCCAATTCCAGGCTGTGGGCTTGCGCTGCCAGGTTTGCGGAGCTCCGCTTCGCTCAAGGCGGCGGCGATCAGCAAAATGGCATCGGCGCGATGGGCGCGCGCCTCCAAAAGCTGGAATTCATCGAGCATAAAATCTTTGCGCAGGCAGGGCAGACTGCAAGATTGGGAAGCCACTTCCAGATTGCGCAAACTGCCCAGGAAAAAGGGCTCGTCGGTAAGCACGGAGAGGGCAGCGGCGCCTCCGCTTGCGTACCCTGCAGCCAGGGTAGCCACATCGAAGTTGGGGCGAATCAAGCCCCGCGAGGGCGACGCCTTCTTCAGCTCAGCGATCACCGCCGGCCCGCTTGCCGCCTTCTGCCGCAGCGCGCGGGCGAAGCCCCGTGGCTGGTGGGCGGCCGCGGCCTGCTCCAGAGCCCGGATTGACGATGCAGCCTTCCGCTCCTCGATTCCGCGCCTGGTGCTGGCCAGGATCTTTGTAAGTTGGCTATCCATAGGCTAGTGTCAGTATATGCTGCTGGGCAGACCGGCTTTTGCCTTCCGCTCGTACCAACTCTCCCGCCACCGGCATCGAACGATTGGTATATGAATCATTTCCCTCCACCCTGGGTGAATTCGGCAGAAGCGGCGGCTCTGTGGCAGCGCCTTCGATCCGCGCGTCGTTCGCTGCTGATGCTGGACTATGACGGCACCCTTGCCCCTTTCCATGTGGACCGCTTTGCGACCACCGCGTACCCGGGGGTGGAGGAACGGTTGGCGACCTTATCCGGGCTGCCCCAGGTCCGCCTGGTACTGATCTCCGGCCGCCCCGCTCACGAGCTTCGCAGCCTTTTGCCCTCCGGCACCAAGGCTGAAATCTGGGGTAGCCACGGTTGGGAGCAGCTTAAGAGCGACGGTTCCTATGAACGGTTCGCCCTTGACCGCAGGCAGCGAGCGAGCTCTGGACCAGGTGGGGCTGGAGATGACAAAACTAGGTTTTCCCGAGGCACTCGAGGTTAAGCCCTCCTCTCTGGCCATCCATTGGCGCAGCGCAGCGCCTGCCAGACAAGAGCAAATTCGCTCCTCAGTTGAATCGGTATTTAGCCGACTTGCCCAACCGAACGGAATGCACCTGCTGCCGTTTGACGGTGGTCTCGAGCTTCGCCCGACCGACCGCACCAAGGGGACGGCGGTGGGGCAGATCCTGGCGGAAGAAGCAGCCACGGTCCCAGCGGCCTACCTGGGGGACGACCTCACCGACGAAGACGCCTTTGCCGCCATTGGGAGCCAGAGGCTTCTCGATCCTGGTACGCACCGAGGTGCGCGCGTCCTGTGCCCGGTTTTGGCTGCGGCCGCCCAAAGAGCTGCTGGAATTTCTGGACGCCTGGATCGCAGGTTCGCAAAACCAAGCCTCGGCGGTGGTCACGCCGGTGGAGGCTGCCCCATGAAGTCCGCCCACCTGGTTCTGGTTTCCAACCGCATCCCCATTACCTTCACCACCGAGGATGGAGAACTCAAAGGCCAGCCCAGCAGCGGTGGCCTGGTCAGTGCGTTGGAGCCACTGCTCAAGGATCATGGCGGCATCTGGGTGGGTTCCGGGGGGACAGAAGACTCACCCCGCATCCGCAAGATTCTTGAGAAGGCGAGTGGGAAGAATCCCTACCAGTACGCTCCGCTCTTCCTGACGGAAGAGGAGCAAAGCAATTTTTACGAGGGCTTCTCCAACGAGATTATTTGGCCGCTGTTCCATGACCTGCAATCGCGTTGCAACTTCGATCCGCGTTATTGGGAGTTCTACGAGCGCGTCAATCGCAAGTTCGCGCTTGCGGTGGAGAAATCGTCGCAGCCCGGCGACTTGATCTGGATCCACGACTACCAACTCATGCAGGTAGGCAAGACTTTGCGCTGCCGGCGTCCGGGCGCGCGGCTAGCGTTCTTTCTTCACATCCCGTTTCCCTCGCCCGACATCTTTGCCAAGCTGCCCTGGCGGAAGGAAATTCTTGAGGATCTGCTAGCGCACGACCTGCTCGGCTTGCAGACCGGGCGCGACCAGCGAAACCTGATCGCCTGCCTGCGCTGCTTCGTTCCTTCGGTCAAGATCTCGGGGAAAGGAGAGAGCCGCCTGGTGGTCAGCGAGCACGGGCACACGCACGTCGAGGCGTTCCCGATCAGCATCGACTACCGCGGCTTTGCCGAGCTATCCGCGTCCGAGCCGGTGCTCGAACGCGTGAAGCAGATCAAAGCCAAGACGCACGGCATTCAGATCGTGGTCGGCGTCGACCGCCTCGACTACACCAAAGGCATTCCGGAGCGGATCAAGGCTTATGGCAACTTTTTACGCCGTTACCCGGAGTTCCATCGCAAGGTTGAACTGATTCAGATTGTTGTCCCGAGCCGCGAAGGCATACCTCGCTACGATCAGCTCAAGCGCGAAGTGGAGCGGCTGGTGACCCACGTGAATGGTGAATTCAGCGAGCCGGGGTGGGTACCCATCAATTTTATTTACCGCTCGGTGCCGCGCGACGAGTTAATCGCGATCTATCGGGCGGCCGATGTCGCTCTGATCACCTCGCTGAAAGACGGCATGAACCTGGTGGCGAAAGAATACTGCGCGGCCAAGACGGAAGTAAATGGTGTGCTGGTTTTGAGCGAATTTGCGGGCGCGGCTCCTGAGCTTCGCATCGGCGCGATCCTGGTGAACCCGAATGATGAAGTGGGAGTTGCGGCGGCGTTAAAGCAGGCTCTGGAAATGCAGCCGGCGGAGCGCCGGCGGCGCATGCTTCGCCTGCGCCAACAGATTCGCCAAGCCGACATCCTTACCTGGCGCGACCGCTTTTTCCATGCCCTGGAAAAGACCGGAGCAGCGGAAAGCGGAGCGAGAAAGTCGAAAGCTGAAGAACCTCGTTTGGCTGAAAGTCTCTAGTCTTCCAGAGCGAGCTCACGCCTGGCAGGGCATTCAGAATGAGCTCGTTGGTCCGTGAAGCGCATTCTGATTTCCTGGTGCGATGAGACTGATTAAATGGAGCTTGGTGCCGAAGAAGGGACTCGAACCCCCACACCCTTGCGAGTACATGGACCTGAACCATGCGCGTCTGCCAATTCCGCCACTCCGGCACGATACAATCCAGCGCGATCGGCTGGATAGGCAGCAACCCCTAGTGTACAAAAGCCGGCCCTGATGTCAAACGGTGAGGAGAAACCCCGAAAGGCTCGCAGGGACGTACCCAGGGGCTAAAGCCCGTCATATCTCAATCGTTGACGGCTCGACTAAAGTCGTGCCCTGACACAAAGCATGAGTTTTCCCCCAGCCTCAGCACCGCACCATTGGTTCAACGATTTTTTCCGCAGGACTGAATCTCCCACTAGCAAGCTAACGGCTTAGCGGCTTACCGGGACCTGGACGGCAATCGCTTCCAATTGCGCCAGATGATTCAGATCATGGCCTGCGATGGTTTCAAGGAGTTCGCGGAAGGTCATCTCTCCGCGCTCCGGATGCAGAAGTCGCTTGGACATCGCCTCCGCAGGCACCGAGCGCAGCAGCATCAGGTTCCATTGACGCACGCAGGAGAAAGTCATCATCGCAGCCTGAGCATCATAGCCGGCATAGTTCCGCGCCCATAGTTCCTGGTCGAAGGGCTGAATGACGTGATGATTTTCTGCCAGAGCCTGGCGTAGCCGGTAGCTGAAGACTATTTCGCAATCCGCCAGATGGCACAAGATTTCGAGTGGGCTCCACTTTCCTGGGGCCGGCGATTCTTCGATGCGCGCCGGACCGAGCGCAACGGATAGCTGTTCAAGATGCCTGGCGGTAGTGGCCACCACTTTGAGGGGATCGCGAGTGCCTAGCTGTCGTGCATAAGGGTTCATCCAATTACAATAACGTTACAGGGCGCCTCTGCTCAACTACTCGAGAGGAGGTTACCAAAGAGCTGATCGGAAAGTGACGCATTCTGGTGCAACCAACCAGCTTCGGGAACCGCCAACGTAAACATCAGCACGAATCCGAGAGAACGATCTGCTCTCGGCTGAGGTTCGAATGACGCCCAATTCGCCCACTATCCCTGTAGAACAGGCCAAAGAGATCCGCCGTCTGTCTCACGATCTAAGCAATGCGCTGGAAATCATCGTGCAGGCCAATTACCTGCTAAGCGCTATGTCACATGACGAATCCGCTAAACAGTGGATCCGACTGCTCGATAGCGGCGTAGTGCAAGCCGCCGGCATCAACCGCAGTCTGCGCGACTATATCGTTGCTAACAGCTGAGGTTCGAGCCACGGATTTCCTGCTAAGCCTACGCAGATACAACTTCTTGTGCAGGAAATCCGTCATCTCGGCGGACGAGAGATCCTGCGCGGTTCTAGACGAGCTTGGCGTCCAGCGTTATCTCAGTATTGTTTTTGAAGAGCCGGGAGATGGGGCAGCCGGTCTTGGCATCCTGCGCCGCCTTGTCGAATGCCGCCTTGTCCGCACCTGGCACCTTGGCCGTGGTCGTCAACAGGATCTTGGTGATCGTCGGCCCGGCGTCCGTCTTGTCGAAGGTCACCGTTGCTTTGGTCTCGAGCGATTCCGGCCGCAGATTGGCGGTGGTGAGCTGAGCGCTTAGAGCCATGGTAAAGCAGCCGGCATGGGCCGCCGCAATCAGTTCTTCCGGGTTGGTGCCGATTCCATTCTCGAATCGAGTGCCAAAGGAATACTGGCTGTCTTTCAACACCCCGCTTTGGGTCGAGATCGTACCTTTGCCATCTTTCAGGCCGCCGTGCCACACTGCGCTTGCTGTGCGCTCCATATGAAACTCCTCTTGAGGCGAATTGGGGAGTAGGGAAACTCCAACGAGCATCCTAATACCCCGTCTCATTGTATTGATGTCCGCAGCGGCTTCCAGGGAGCCGGGTGGCGGAATTCTTGAGAATAAAATCAGACGCTGCGCCGGGGGCCGATTTCACGTCGCGAGCCTGACGGTGGAATCCCACGATCGCCATATCCCAGTCAGCCCGAAGTCTAGGACTGACGTCCTGGAAACGAAACAGCAGGTCCCCTCCGACGCTCAGGGCAGGCTCTCGCGGGACTGATCGCGGTGCGAATGTAAACCCAGCTAAACGTGCCTGGCCCTTTCAGCGTCCCTGTGGGACTGGTCGTGGCTTAGCCGTTGGGACCTTGGCGGGCCAGCGGCAACGACACCATGCGCGCCTGCTCCGTCTGGCTGGCTGCGTCATGCATCACCAGCCGGCCTTCGAGCAGATAGTATCCCTGCTGGTCGCGGCTGCGGGCGGAGCCGCGCACGATCGTTCCCTCAAAGGAGAACCAAACGCCGTGAACCTGGCGAGTGGTGAATGCCATTCGCTGCCCCGCCAGCCGGCTGGTGGCAAAAAAGAAGGTAAGAGGCGTACCCTCGTCACTCGCGCGATCGCCCATCCTGGTGATGAAGCCGCTGAGCCGGTCCGGCTGCAGCTCCACATCAATCGAGCCCCAGGCACCCAACGCAGTATGCTCCTGAGGCCTCCAGCGGGAGGATAGTCCGGCCGCTCGACCTGGTGCTCATGTCGAGATCATCGTCCACCTGGTTATAGCCGCGCCGATGCAGCACTGGATCCTGCGTCTTGGTCTGCGCCCACAGCGGCGCCAGCGCGAGCAGCACAAAAGCGAGCCCGGCCACATTGACTGGACGCACATGCCAACTCAAAATTTGCACAATTCCCTCTACTGGGCCGATTGCCCGCTCATACTCTGCTTCCGGGCAGCCTCGAACTCGTCTCCCGGCTTCCAGGTCACGGGCGCCGACGACAAAGCCTGCCACCCTAATAAGAACCCGAACTGAGCCAATTTGGCATCGGCGCGGAAATCCATTTCGGGCCGATATTCGTCGGTAGGGCGGTGGTAGCGCTGCTCGTCGTAGTCTTTCTTCTGCTGCTTTCCCCATTCCGCCGTGTGGCCGGCGAAGAGGGTACCTTCATCTATCGAGAAGGCCGGGACGCCGAAGCGAGCAAAGCTGAAGTGGTCGGAGCGGTAGTAGATTCCCGCCATCGGGGCATTGTCAGGCTGGATCTGAAGACCGAAGGCAGCCGCCGTCTTCTCTACGACAGGATAGAAGCTGGTTCGCTCCGAACCATTCGCCACCACTGAGGTGGGCACGCCAATGGGCAGCAACTCATCGAAGTTGAGGTCCAGGGTGAAGTCGCGAATAGGCTCCGGAGGATGCATGCCCAGGTATTTTGACCCCAGGAGATTCTGCTCTTCCGCGGTAACGGACGCAAAGTAAACATTGCGGGGCGGAGGCGTTTTCGCTGAAGCATACGCTCGCGCCATCTCCAGGATGATCGCGCAGCCAGTTCCATTGTCCACCGCTCCGTTGAAGATCTGGTCCCCAGCTGCGGTGGGGTCGATGCCCAGGTGATCGTAGTGAGCCGTGTAAAGGACATTGCCGCCTGGGCTCGAGTCGGCTCCCGGCACCATGGCGATCACGTTGTCGGATTCATAGTTCCTCACCCGGCTGGTGATGTGCGCATGGAGACGGATGGGCAGCTCCACCGCCTTGAATCCACGCTTGCCCGCCGCATCAATCATTTGATCCGCGTCCATGCCAGCGGCGGCGAAGAGCTTGTGGGCAACGTCGATTTGGATCCAGCTGGCGGCGCGAAGAGTGGAAAGCGGATCGCCGCGGAGGTAGGACACCTCTGTTGCTTCGGAGTTGAGCAAGACCTCCCACCCATAGCTTGCCAGGTCAGTGCGGTGAATGATCAGGACACCCAGCGCGCCCCTGCGGGCCGCTTCTTCGAACTTATAAGTCCATCGCCCGTAGTAGGTGAGGGCTTTGCCGTTGAAAAAATGATCGTCATTCGATGGCGGCTGGTTGACGATGATGACCAGGATTTTGCCTTTGACGTCGACGCCCGCGTAATCGTTCCATTGATACTCCGGCGCATCAATGCCGTAGCCCACGAAGACGATGGGAGCGTCTAATGTCGACGTTTGTCGCACCGGTCTGGTCCTTGGTCAAGTAGTCGTCGCCGTACTTGAGGTGGATGGGCGCGCCACTGGCCGGAACCAAGGTAAAGCTGGTCTTATCGACCTCTGTGTGCACGGCCATGAGCGGGACCTTCTGAAAATAGGTTCCATTCTCGCCCGCGGGCCGGGCGCCGGCCAGTGCGAACTGGGTGGCGATGTATTCTGCCGCCAGCTGGCCCCCTCGTGTACCTGGGCCGCGTCCCTCCAGCAGATCGCTGGCCAGAAAGCGGACGTGAGCACGGATCTTCTCCGGATCGATGCTTGCAGCAGCCTGGCGCGCAGCGGCTGGAACTCCGGCGATTGCCGGCACCTCGGGCATCGCCGGCTCCTGGGCCTGCAGAGTAAGCCCGAGCAGAGCCGTAAGCGATAGCACAGGGCAAAGGAATCTCTTCATCTCACCTCACGAATCACAAGCTACTGGGGCATGATCTGCAGCCGCTGAAGGATCTTGCGCGCCAGCCCGGTCAGTGGCAAGCTACCCAGCTCCGAACTCTTTGCCCATTGGCGAGGATATCGTTGGGCCGGCCAGCGATTCCTGGCCTCGCGCTCGGAGAAGCGCAGCACTCGAACCTGGTAGTTGGTCACGGTGATGGCATGGCGCAGCGCGATCTCGACCCGCTGGTGATCGTCTGGCTGCATCGCCACCTCCGGGAGTTCCCACATGCCCGGCATCAGCGAGGCTGACAAGGGACGCCGCTGAAGCAGCACCTGCGTGATATCAGCATGGTCGCGGCGCAGCAGGGCGTAGGCAATCTGCTGGCTGCGCATCTTTTTCGGCGGCGGGGCCTGGTGCTCACCTCGGGTGGCGCAGAATGGCTGCACGGGGCATTGCAGGCACAACGGACGTTGGGGCAGGCAGACGGTTGCTCCCAGCTCCATCATCGACTGGTTGAAGTCTCCTGGGCGTTCGGGATCGACCAGGCTGGCGGCGCGATCGCGAAGCCATTTGGCCTGGGCAGCGGGCGTCGCCGGCTTTTCGGTCTCGGGAAAGACGCGCAGCAGCACGCGCTCGACATTGCCGTCGACCACCGCAACCGGCTCGCCAAAGGCAATGCTGGCGATGGCCGACGGAGGTGTACTCTCCTATTCCGGGCAGCTTCCGCAGCTCCGCGGCGGTGGTGGGCAAAGCGCCCTTATGCTCCTGGACGACCACCTGCGCTGCCCGGTGCATCATCTTTGCGCGACGGTAGTACCCCAGCCCGCTCCATGCTGCCAGCACTGCTGGTTCCTCTGCGCGGGCAAGAGCGGCAACGGTCGGGAACAAGGCTAGAAAACGGGAGTAGTAGTCGAGGACAGCAGTCACCCTGGTCTGCTGCAGCATGATCTCGGAGACCCAGATTCGCGTAGGGGTCAGCAGTTGCGCCGCCAAGGGAGATCTCGCGCGTGGGAATCGAACCAGGCTAATAGCTCTCGCTGAAACTTCCGGATCGCTGCCGGACGAGGACCCACCATGGGTCGAATGTATCAGAGGGGGGATGCTTCAACCCTGTCCTTGCGATGAAACTTGGGTCGCCCACACTCGGTTGCCGGTGGAGTCCCCTATTTTGGCAATTGCGGATGCTCGGAATGTGCGATGAGGATCCAGCCCTTGGGGACCTGTTGCCAGACGCTGATGGCAGTGAAGGTCTGGAGCCCGGTGGCCGAGGAGAGCTGCAAGGTGTAGCTGAGCGTCATGTCAACGCCGTTTGGCTTCACGACCATGTTGGTGATGGTGAAATCGGCGATGTTCAGCCCTTGCAGATAGGGCACGACCTGGTCTTTGCTGAGAACCTTGCCCCCAACCTGGTACATGACGTTCGCGGCAAGCATTCCCGGGAGCTGCTGCCAGTTCTTTGCCTTCACCGCCGACCAGAAGAGCCGTTCATACTGCTCCGCGCTGGTCGTGCTCTGGAGAGTGGGTGGTTTCTTCTCTCCATAAATGGTGCAGCCGCTCAGGCCGACAGTTGCCAGGGCGGCGGCAAGTAGACTTGCAATCCAGATCTTGCGCATCGCTCTCATTGGAGCACAAAAAAGGCTGCCATTGCTGGCAGCCTTTCCCGCACTCCTATTGCTAAGGAACGTTAGTCGCCCATGACCGGTTCTTCCTTTAGCCGCCGGGGCTGGCTTGGGCGCCGGGGAGATCAGCGTGTCGAGGGGAATGAAACCCTCTTTCGGCTTCTCACCCAGGACATGCTCGCGATAGAGCCGCGCCATCTTGGCATTTTCCGCGTCCGCCTTGATTTTCGCGTCGCGTGCCATCAGCTTTTCCTGACGCGAATTCTTGGCAATGCCCAGCTTGTCGAGCGTGTCGTTGGCCGAGGCCATCACGTGCTCCTGGTTAAGCAGGAGTGTGTGCTGCGCATCGCCCATGCCGACCTTCTTTCCACCGGCAAAGATCTCGTGCCTGCCGTGCTCCTCGTACCACTTGGTGAGGGTGGAGGTCATGTGCATCTTCTCGATGATGTTGCGCCAGCCCACGCCGGTGTTGTAGGCGCAGAAGGAGATTTCGCCTTCCTGCGTGGCGTAAGGGATGATGCACTGCTCGGTGCGCCGGAAGTCGTAGTTGAAGAGATCCTGGAACCACATGCCGGCGATGAAGAGGAAGTTCCAGCGGTCGGCGCGGCGCTTTTCGATGTCGGCCATGGTGCGGTCTGCCTTCACCGAACCGTAGTTGCGCTTGGTCGAGCCGGAAAACTTATCGAACTTCTGCAACAGATCCATGATGCGCATATGCGTCGGCGCTTTGAGCGGATTGTAGTTCCGCAAAAGAGCCAACGTGATGCCAAAGAGCGAGAGAGTCTTACCCCGCGCCGCGTCGTTCAGCTTGGCGATGTCCTTCGCCAAACGATCAGCATTCAGGAAGGCGGTGACGGGAACTGCTTCCTTGGTTTCCTTGTCGATCATGATGGCCATGCCGATGCCGCAGTTGGGGTGGCATCCGCAGGAGATCTGACCCCATTCGCGATCCGGTCCGTGGACCAGGTCAGCGAAATCGGAGAAGGTGCTCATGAAGCTGATGGGGAACCAGTCGCGGGTGGGCTCGCCGATGCCGGTCTGGTTCTTGACATCGTGGGCCATGTGGCTGAGGGTGTAGCGCTGCGCCTGACGGCGCTCATCGCTTACGGCTTCGTCGCGGCCGGTAAAGGAGACCGGCTGGAAGCTGAGGAAGTTGATCTTCTTCGGGTTATCCAGCGCGAACTGGATAATATGGCCGACTTGCTCGTTGTTGATGCCGTTGATGATGGTGGTAACCGGGACAATGTCGACGCCGGCTTCGTGCAGGTTGTGAATGGCCTGCAGCTTGACGTCGAACAAATTGCCGACCTTGCGGTGCGAGTTGGCTGCGTTGCCGATGCCATCGAACTGCAGGTAGGCATAGCGCAGGCCCGCCTCGGCAGCGGCACGGCAAAGCTCTTTGCTCTTGGCAAATTCGATTCCGTTCGTGGCCGCCTGCACCGACTCGTAACCCACCTTGCGGGAGTAGGCGATGGCGTCCAGGAAGTAGGGCGAGAGCGTCGGCTCGCCGCCGGAAAACTGAACCGACATCTGGCGGCGCGGCTTGATGCTGACCGCGTTGTCGAGCATGGTCTTGATCTCGTCCCAGGTGAGCTCATGAACAAAGCCAACCTGGTTTGCATCCATGAAGCAGGGATCGCACATCATGTTGCAGCGGTTGGTCAGATCGATGGTCAACACCGAACCGCGCCCGTGGGTCACGGTTGAGGTGCCATGGTTGTGCAGCTTCTCGTCGTTGTGCGCTTGGATGTCGCGGCCGGGGAAGACCTCTTCGAGGTGCTTGAAGAAAGCCGGGTCGATGGACATCACATCTTCGAAATGGCCGTGCGTCGGGCAGTCCTTGACCATCAGGATCTTGCCGTCGCGCTCGATGATCTGGGCCTTGATCTCGCCCACTTTCTCATTGAGGAGCACTTCGTGGGGCAGCTTGCCATCGAGGATCTGCTGGCGAATCTCGGGTACGCACTTGGGACACAGAGAATCGGTGGTGCGCGGCCAGCCAAGGGGCGGCTTTTCTTTCTGGTAGGACTTCAGCAGCGGCTTATCGGACCACTTGGGCGTGAAAGAGGCATTGGGGCTGATGCGGTTTACTCGTTCAAAAACCGACCACGCGCCTTGGGCAAGAATCGTAACCGCTCTCTCTGAATATTTGACGGCTTTCGACATGAAGTCTCCTGATTTAATTGACGCTGAAAAGCTGGGGCCGGAGGCACTGAAGAATCTGATAGTTGGACCTGGTCACGCTGGTCCAATCCAGTTATAGAGTACGAGCTTCGCTCGACAGGCCGAAACGACTCCCGCTGAACTGCGAGAATAGCGAGCCGGACGGCAAAGTATTGATTTGAACGGCTGTGGGGGCAACCACGATGGTAACGTTCCGGGTTCCGGCCACACTTCAGGTTATTCCTGGGACGTGCCGCCCTCGGCGATGGCTACCCGGTTGATCACTCTTTGGACAATGACCACCTGGATATTGACGTGCCGCGCCAAATCGGGCACAAATTCGGTGATTGCATTGCCGATGGGGTCGGTGGCCAGGGAGGTGGCGATGCGGGCCGCGCTCGCACCAAAGCTATGCTTCCGGCCGGGAACATACACGTTGCCCAGCGAGTTGGTGCAAATGGTGCCGACGACGGTGGCGTAGTTGAACATCGGCACTCCCTGATCGCTCTGGGCGATCACCACCTCATCGAGGACATGAAGGATGCGCCGGCGCATGGATAGATTTGGCATGCGATGGTAGTGCGGATCCTGGTGGGCAAGGGACGGTATCAGAAAGGTGCTGAAGAACTCGCCCGTCATGTCCTGGGAAAGGGACACGCCGGCATTCTTGGCAAATCCTCGAAATCCAGGTCCGTCCGCGTTATGGGAGTCGGTGGCGACGCTGATACGCAGAGACCCAGCCGATGGTCAGCAGGTTAAAGGGGTCGCTTACATTTCTGGCTGCCAGGATGAACTTTTGCCTGGGGGTGAGTGGCAGCGGAGCCGAGGAGTTGAGGAAGCGGGCGAATATGGGGATATTGGGCTGGCAGCTCATGACCCTCTCTGCAGGGCTGGAGGAATCGGGCTGGCATTCGGGTAGTGTGCCTGGAATGCTGCGGCGGCTGCCCTCCGGAACCGGCATTCTTCCTGGCGCGGGTGGGCTTACGGGCGGGAATCCGGGAGGGTTGGCGCCCTTTTGCCCCTGACCGATGGCCCCTGGCTCCATCCGCTGACCGGTCGCGGGATTGATTGCCGCCGGCTCCTGCATGGCGAGATCCGCGGAGGGTTGGGGCGCGTCGGGCAAGTCTTCGATCGTGTTGGGGATTGTGTTGGGGGCCGTGCCGGCTGTTGCGCGGAGAGAAGTGGGCGTCCCAGGAAGAGGGTCGCCAGCAGGAGAGCTCCGCTGAGAACGCTTCTGGTCATCAATCGGGAGGCCGCGAAAGCCACGCTACTTTTAGGATGCCGTATCGTCCGTCACAAGTGAAGCAACAGACACGGAGACGCGGGCGACCGCCAGAGCTGTTCTCAAGAGCGAACGGCTGCGCGCTGCCTACTCGAGCCGCGGAGTTTGTACATGATGGGAAACCTGCGCGCCACGGTGGGAAAGAATTCCAATACCAGGTTTCCCCCAGCGTCGGTGGCGATCGATGTCAGGAAAGTAAGGCTGACAACCCTGGCGGTAATGCTGGGTTCGGGATAGTAGGTGGCGACCAGCGCCGCGGCGACTGCGCGGCCCGCAATCCCGGAATAATTGAATTGATCCGTGCCGTCGTCCCCACGGCGAATCACCGCCTGGCGCATGGAGAGGAGGCTGCGACGGACGAAGCTGCCGTCGGCGATCCGGTAGTAACGCGGATCCTGGTGAAAGGCCCCGGCAAAGATTCCATCGGAGAAGACGCGCACGCTGGCAGAGCGCAGCATGGCTGCGCCCAACTTTTCGCCGAAAGCGCCGGAATCTTTCCGTACTTGGGGTCGGTATTGAAGAGCTGTTCGTAACCGGCGGAGTAGAGGCCGGGAATCAGGGTGATGGGCCGGGCAACCTCGGTGAAAGAAAACACCAGTTTGTCCGAGGCGGTGAACTGGTACTCCGTCTGGCCGGGCTCGATCACCTGGGCGAATCTTCGCGCCGGTGGGAGCGGAGAAAACGCCGTTTGCTGGGTACTTGGCGTGAAATTCTGGCCCGGCGACTGCGCTGACGGCTGCGGCGCGTCGGGCAAGAGCGCCGCCACCGCCGTCCCGGGGCTCCCGGAGACCGTCTGACCGCGGCCTACGCCGCCGCAAGCACGGCTAATAAGAGAAAAGTCAAGCAGCGGCACAGCGGAAAGAATTCTTCAAAACAACCCTTCCGGCTTCCAGGTTCATTGGCCCTTCCAGTCTTTGTGAGGCAGGGGACAAGGACACAAAGGCTTGGTTCTTTACGTAGTCCAGTGCGTTACTCTACCTTTAACGATCATCGGAAAAATGCCCGGGCAAAAGCCTCATTTCGCGCCCGGCGGGTGATTCCTGACCCAGTGAAGTTGAGATGCATGAAGTGGGGGATTATGGTGCATCAGCCGTTCAATGACAAAGGCAGCGGACGCTTTGAAGATTTCGGGAAAAAGGTGGACGAACGCCTCAACCAGGCGATGCCGCGGGTCGAGGAAGAGCTGAAAAAAGTGATCGCCTATCTCAACGATCAGGTGGTGCCCCAGCTACGGCAGGATTCCGCGCAGGCGCTGCACGCGGCCGCCGATCGATTACGCAAATTGGCTCAACAACTTGACGACGGACCTGGCAGCGGAGCGCGCTAGGTGACGCCGGTAACCGGCGGCCTTGGCCAGGTGCTACGGCCTCTGCCGCGAATGATTCTGTTCGGCGCCGCGATCGCATGGATCACGGGATGCCACCACAAACCCGCGGCGGTCGCCGTTGCCCCACCCCCAGCCCTGGCCGCACCACCTCCCCATCCAGCCCTGCTCCATCTTCTGCGCCGGCTTCCGGCCCAACCGGTGTACCCGCTACCGTGGCCGACAGCACGGCGGATGCGGATTTCGTCAGCTCACATCCGGTGATCTATAGCGAAGAAGGAATTGCCAGCTGGTACGGGCCTCCCTACGACAAGCGGCGGGGCGCCAACGGCGAGATCTTCGACAAGGATGCACTGACCGCGGCCCATCGAACGCTACCCATGAATTCGCTGATTAAGGTCACGAACCTGTCGACGGGACAATCGGCCATCCTGCGGGTGACCGACCGCGGGCCGTTCGTTCCCGATCGGATGCTCGATCTTTCTCTGGCATCGGCCAAAGCGATCGGAGTATGGAGGCCTGGCGTGGCCCGGGTGCGGGTGGAGGTATTTGCTGCTCCATCGCCACTGGACCACGGTGGCCGTTGGTGCGTGCAGATTGGCGCCTTCAAGAATGAGAAGGGAGCGTTTAAGCTGCGCGACCAGCTCACACGCAAGTACCGTACGGCGAATGTGATCGAGTTCACCGGGCCTACTGGTCATTGGGTGCGCATCCGTCCGGCGGAGGACGACAAGGGACGCGCGGTTGAGATTGCCCGCGAATTGCAGCCCAGTGAAGGCGAAGCGTACCTGGTTCGGCTTGATTGATGATGGCTGTCTGCACAATGGACTCTGGAGAGTGGCAGGCACAGTGACAGCGGCGGCATCCCACATCTCTCAAAGAACGAGCGAGAGGTGGGGCACCCGTCGATTGGTGGTCAAGACAGATCCTCGAACAATAGCGGTTTCTTGGGCTTACGAAGTGACTTTTGGCGGGGATCGGAGTGATGGCGCACTTCGGCTGGATCGCATTGGCCGTTCCTCAGCTGGTGTACACGCTGGCGCCGGGGGTGTTGGAAAAGGCCCGGTCGCTCTACTACTGGCGCACCGGCTCTCGACTTCGGCTCAACCCTCTGGAGCATCGTCGTTCTGCTCGCGGTGCTCAATTTTCGCTGGGCGGCGGGCTTGGGCGCGTGGGCAGCCGCAGTTACACGCAAGCCATGGCTGCAGGGGTTTTGCTTCGCGCCCGCGATCCTGCTGCTGCTCTCGCTGGCGCACCTGCCACTTGCCATCCTCGGCCACCACATCTCGCTCAGCTACGGTCAGTCGATCCAAGGATGGGGCAGTTGGTTTGCGGACTGGGGCAAGGCACTGCTGCTTGATCTGGTCACCGGGAACGTTTGTGCTCTCGGTGGTCTTCGTCCTGATCAGGAAGTCTCGCCGTTGGTGGCTATGGTTGTGGGTCTTTTCGCTGCCCATGCAGGTGCTGGTCGTCTTTGTGCTGCCCCTGGTCATCGACCCGATGTTCAATCACTTTGAGCCGCTGGCGCAGACTCATCCCGAGCTGGTGCAGCAACTGGAACGCGTGGTCTCGAAGACCGGGGTTTCCATTCCGCCGGCACGCATGTTCCTGATGAAGGCCAGCGAAAAGTACACCAGCTCGAATGCCTACGTGACGGGTTTTGGCTCCTCGCAGCGCGTTGTGGTGTGGGACAACACCATCAAGAGTTCCCCTCCGGATGAGATCTTGCTGGTCTTTGGCCACGAGCTCGGCCATTACGTGTTGCACCATATCGAGCGCGGGCTCGCCATGGGAGCGGTGCTGTCTCTGTTCTTCCTATGGATCGGCGCCCGACTTTGTGGATTGGCTGATCGGGCGCTACGGGCCGCGCTGGCATATCGCTTCGCTCGAAGACTGGGCGGCAACGGGAGTGCTGTTGCTGGCGCTGTCTGTGCTTTCGTTTGTCGCTGAGCCTATCGGCAACAGCATCAGCCGGGCTCAGGAGCACCAGGCGGATGTCTTCGGAATCGAGGTGGTCCATGGCATCGTTGCCGACCCGCAGAAGGTGGATGCGGAGTCGTTCCAGCGTCTGGGGGAGCAATCGCTTGAGTACCCCTACCCCTCGCCGCTGGTTGTCTTCTGGACCTATACCCACCCGCCGATCGCCGAGCGCGAGGCATTCGCTGCAAATTACGATCCGTGGAAGCCAGGCGGGCACCCACGATACTTCAGCAAGTAGGATGATTAAGACATGCCCTGTTTATTCTGCAAAATCGTCGCCGGCGAGATTCCTTCCAAGAAAGTCTTTGAAGACGATCTGACCTATCGCGTTCAGAGACATCAATCCCCAGGCGCCGACTCATATTCTGGTGGTGCCGCGCAAACACATTGCATCCCTGGCTGAGTTAGAGGCGGCGGATCGGGATTTGATTGGATATCTTCATTTAGTTGCCGGCAGAATTGCCAAGAGCGAAGGACTCTCGAAAGGCTACCGCACGGTCATCAACACGGGGTCCGATGGCGGCCAGACGGTCGACCATCTTCATGTCCACCTGCTGGGCGGACGAGCGATGAGTTGGCCTCCGGGCTAAGGGCAAGCTGCGGAAGACTCGCCTCAGGAGCCTCAAGCCGGTCGTATTCTCAATCGTTTACGGCCCGATAAACAGCTTGTCGGAAAAAGTCGCTCACCGAAGGGCGCGGCTTCAGCCGTGCCACAATGGGCGACGACGGATGAGGGCTTCAGCCCCTGAGGTACGGCTTCCCTGATTCAAGGCACAGGTGCGCACCTTATCTACGCCGCTCAGGCGGGGTGATTTTGGACCAGACGTCTTGAAAAGCGTACCTCAGCGGCTAAAGCCGTCTCGCGCCTACGGCTTTTACGGCACGACTGAAGCCGTGCCCTTCGTAGAGACTTTTTCCGCAAGCTCTAAAGTCGTGCCCTGATACAAACCACGTTTTTCCGCAGACTGTGAGAGCTTATTCAGCCCGCAGGGCCTGCATCGGTTCCGTTGCGGCGGCACGTCTCGCCGGCCACCAGGCCGCGAACAGGCCGGTAAGCAAGAGCACTCCGCACATGCACGCCAGCGTGAGCGGGTCGCGCGGCGCAATGCCAAAGACCAGGCTCTGCAGCAGATGCGCTCCGGCTAGCGCGCCGATCACGCCGGCCACCAGTCCCAGGAGAATCAGCTTTCCCGCATCGCGCAGCACCATGCGGATGATGTCGCCCCGTTGTGCGCCCACCGCCATGCGCACCCCGATCTCCTTGGTCTGGCGCGCCACCGCGAATGACAGGACTCCGTAGAGGCCGGCGGCTCCGAGCACGAGGGAAATAAGGCCAAAGGCAGAAAGCAGAATCATGCTGAAGCGCTGTTGCGCCACCGACGCGCTGACCACCAAGTCAAGCGGTTCGACGCTCAGCAATGGAGTATGCGCGTTGTCCATGAAGATGCGCCGGGCAGCAGTCGCGACATCCACCTGAGCGGACTTGGTGCGCACGATCCAGCTCATTCCCAGCAGACCGTTAAACATCCGGGTCTCCTGGTCCGGGAGCTGGGCCGCCGGCAGATACATGGCCCCGGGTGTGGGCTGGTCGAGCCCAGTTTGCTTGATATCGCCGGCCACGCCGACGATTTCGCGAACGGGATCCTCAAAGCCAGGACCCATCATGGCGCCGATTCGAATGTGCTGCCCGATGGGGTTCTCCCCTTTGAAATAGGTGCGAACAAATTGTTGGTTCACGATCACAACCGGCGCGGAGCGCGTGACTGTCCGATTGAGTAAATGATCGGCCGGACACCATGGGAACGCGTAGGGCGTCGAAATAGTGGGGCGTGATGCCGATGTATTTCTCATCGCCTGACGCATCTTTGCGGTCTTTGCTGCGGCCAAGAATGTCGAAAGACAGATCGGCGACCAACTGTGTGGGCAGATTGGAGACCGCGGCCGCTGAGGCGACTCCCGGAATAGCCTCCAGCCGGCCCGAGAGTTCATCGAGACGCTGGCCAAGCAACGCGCTGCTCGCGGCCTGCTCATCCGTGAAGGCGTTCTTGAAGGTCACGACATTGCGGGTATCGAAGCCGGGTGGAGTATGCATCAGCTTCCAGAAGCTGGTCAGCAAGAGAGCCGCAGCGACCATCAGCACCAGTGACACCGCAACCTCGCTGACCACCAGGGCCTTTTGCGCGAGGTGGCGGCCGCCGGCGATCTGCGTGGTGTTTACCCGCAGCGACTCGCTCAACTGCGTACTGCGGCTTTCGAATGCCGGAACCAGGCTGAAGAGCAGCGCGCAGGCCAGTGTGAGCGCTGCGGCAAATGCCAGGGCCGGGCCGCCCATCTGCATGGAGCTGAAGGCGGGCAATTCCAGCGGGCTAAGGTGCATGAGGACAGGAGCGGCAAACTGCGCCAGGAGGATTCCTGCAACGCCCCCTGCAAGGCATAGGAGGGCGTTCTCAACCAGCAGTTGGCGCAGAATGCGCCAGCCCGATGCGCCCAAGGCGGAGCGCAGGCTCATCTCACGCCGGCGGGCGATGGAACGGGTAAGCAACAAGCTGAGAATATTCGCAGAAACGATCACCAGGACCAGGGCGACCGCGCCCATGAGAATTTCCAGGGCGGGACGAATATCGCCGACGAGGGAGTCATGGAAATCCAGCGCGCGGACTGGATTCATTCCGATCCCAAAGGTCGGGGTAGGTGTTCTTGAGCTGGAGCAATCCATCTTTGAGATCTGCCTCTGCCTGGGTAGGGCTGACACCGGGCCGCAGGCGGGCAACCATGTTGTATTCGTGACCCGAATCTTTAGGGGCTTTCCACGATGGGCAGCGGTATCCACGCGTCTGCCTTGGCATCAAGACGGAACTCAGGGCGCGCTACTCCGATGATGGAGTAGTTGACGATTGCCGAGAGTGATGGCCTTGCCGAGGATGTTGGGGTCGGAGGCGAAGCGTTCGCGCCAGAGGGCATTGCTGATCACCACCACTCCGGGCGCGTTCTGAATCATGTCGCCCGCGTTGAAATCCGCGCCCTATCGCGGGGTCCATAGCGAAAACACGAAAGAAATCCGAGGTGGTGCGCAGGACCTTGAGGGGAATCGCCTCTCCCTCCTGGACCAGGTTCACATTGCTGGGCATGTAGTCGTAGATGGCGACGGACTCGAAGCTGTGACTGCTACGGCGCAGGAACAGCGCGACGGTCCCGGAATAGGCAGGCACGGGGTCACCGCTGGCATAGGACCGCTCCACCCGAACCAATCGCTCGGGATGCGGAAACGGCAGCGGACGGAGAAGGACGCCGTAGAGGAGGAGAAAAACCGTGAGGTTGGCGCCGATGCCGAGAGCCAACGTAAGCACGGTAGCGAAGGTAAAGCCGGGGGTCTTACGCAACTGCCGCACAGCGTACGCGACGTCCTGGTTGAGTAAGCCTGTGGTCATTAGGCAGCGTCTCCTTGGCCTTAAGTATGGGTGCAATTAAGTGGCCGTCGCAGGGTTGCTGGTAAGTTGTTGCCCTAGCGAAGCTTGGGAAGGGCGGTTCGCCGGGGCGTGTGTCCGCTTTCGGACGTGGATGTTCGTCAACGCACATCGGGTTTGGATGGCAGATGTAACACTTACGAAAACGGCCCTAGGGCTTCCGAGTCTGCGTGAGAGCCGGTTCAACCGCAGTTCCCTACAATCGGCGCAGGCGCGCTTACTTCCCGTTGGGCACGAGGCGGATTCGCTTTTCCGTTGCCTTCTCTACCGCTTGCCTGGAATACAACAAGGGGAAATAGGTTCCCCCTACCCACATCGGCGCCAGGTCGCGGTAGTGCGGACTGTTTTGATCGCCCGATTCTCCGGGATAATTCACTGCGCGCGAGTTGTCCCAATTTCCCACGTCGAGCACCATGCGCACGGAAGGGCCGCCCGACTGCAGAAAATCGCGCGCGCGGTAGGACGACGCATTCACCGTAAATGCGCTACCGCCGGTTTCGAGCGGTCCGACATCCAACTGCTTTTGCGTTGCTTCATCCACCACACGGGAGAAAGGGTGTTCACTGAAGTTGTGGTGCAGCTTCCCCCATGTCCACTGGCTGGCGTCAGGCCCCTGCAGCATTTTCATCTCTGCGTACGCTGCGGCGAGAGTTGTGAGCAACAGCTTGTCCCGCTGCTGCGCGGGGGCATGCTCCAGCCACTCCAGGAGCACCTGAGTATTGGGCGCATCGAAGAGTTTGGCTGCCTGGCTGCCCAGCACTGCCGTTTTGAAGGCCGGCTGCAGATGGCGCGTGAACCACACTTCTTCCAATGCGCGCAGCCGCTGAATTCGAGTCAAGACGCGCGTTCCACTTCTGCAACAGCTGCAGTGCCGCTTGCGTTCCCGGATCGTCACTGGTCAATGGGCGCAGCAATGCTAACAGCCTTCGCGCGGGGATGGAGAGCTCGTCATTTTGCAGGCGCATTGAATCTTCCAACGAAACCTTGGGGAGCTGAGACAGGACTTCGTCAATCCGCTGATGCCGGGAGGGATCTGACCACTCGAAGCCCAGCTTTCTCTCTTTGTAGGGATAGTCCGCGGGCAGATTCATCTCATTCGATGTGGTGAGATAGCCGCTGGGCGGGTTGTAGCTCAGGGGTAATTGCGCTCCGCTCCATGTTCCCGACCATTCGTATTTCCCATCTCCAGGGACGGGCAGCAGGCCATCCCAGTTGGGACGGATGGGGGCATAGCCTCGCGGCGTCCAGGCAATATTTCCTTTTATGTCGGCATAGACAAGGTTCAGGGGCGGTTTTCCCCAATGGGCCACGGCCTTCTCGTACTCGGCAAAGGTCCGCGCCCGCATCACGGCTACGGAGACGAAGTACGGCGATGTTCCTGGTTCGGACCAGGCTGTCCTTACGGCGAAGGCCCTATTCTTTTCTTTGTCTACATAGATGACCGGCCCGTGACGGGTGAATTTTAATTCCGCCGCGACCGCGGGCTGGGCTTTGACCTTGATCTCTTCATGCACGCTGCGGAAGGTTTCCCAGCGGCCCTGGTACTTGTATTGCTCCGGGTTTGCCGGGTTCAGCTGGTACACGTATAAGTCTTCCTGATCGATCCAGAAGACGGTTCCGGCGTAGGCTATCCAGTCGTTGTGGGCGAAAGAAACTCCGGGGGCGAATGGTTCTCCCATGCCCTCGATGTGGAGTGTCGGCGCGTTGAGGTCCTGCAGATAGCGGACGCTGGGCTGCACGTAATCGCGATGCGGATCACTGGCCAGGATGGCTCGTCCGGTAGCGGATTTTTGCGGGCTGATGACCCAGTTGTTGCTTCCGTAGGACGGGCGCGTTCGCCGGTTCTGGTTCGGCTGCTGCCAGCGTGTAGGTGCCCGCCGTTGTGCCTGGCTCGAGCCTTACGGTGGACGTTGCCATGGAAAAGACTTTGAGTACGTCTTTCGGCAAACAGGGATCCAGACCTTCAGGCACAGTGGTTTGCCAGGGCGGCTCCAAGGCGCTGGCGAATTTCCTCTGCCTTCCAGCCGGCGGCGCATACCACCCCGGCGCGTTCCACTTCCTTAAGAAGATTGCCACCCAGGCCGTGAATCCGGATGCGCACCACGTCTTCCGGCGACCATAGAGCCGGCTGGTATTTCAGTAGCTTGAATTCGTAGGGCAGCTGTTGCGGATGCGCCGCAAGCCAGCGGATGTAGGCATTGACGCCGGCGGCAAATTGCGTGGCAATCGCTTCTGCGTCCGGGCTGTATGCCGCCCATTCTTTCTTCATGTCGCCGCGATATAGGAAGAGCCGGGCCGCCTTGTCCTGCTCGACGAATTGCGGCCCGAAGACTTCCGCCAGTTCTCCCAGGCCACGCCTTCTCCAAAGATCTATCTGAAATAAGCGATCGCGGGCGACATTGAACCCCTGGGCGAAAAACAGGTCCGCCTCATTTTTCGCGTAGATGTGCGGCACGCCCCAGTGGTCTACCAGGATGTCCACCGGCTGCTTCAGGCCCGGCGAGCTGCACGGTCTCTGGCTTTTGCTGCGCCGGCAACGTGGTGGCCGCCGCCAGGAAACCTATGATGGCGATGCCAACCGGGCGCGGCGTCAAAATCCGCTGTCTCATGACCGTCTCTCTTGTTCGAACCTACTCAAGCGTATCTCACGCGGGTGCGGACGAGATGAAGCCAAGCAAGCGAAGCCGAAAGCAGCGACACGTTGGAAGAGTTGCGTTCGGGAAAGGCGCACCGCAGGTCCCTCGGCTTCCTCCAGATTTCCTGTCGGACCTCGTGGTTTCGGTAAGGATCATGCGGCTTTCCATAAAGAAAGCCGCATACGTTGTCGTTAATGAGTGCCGCGTGTAGGAAATCCGGAGTTCGCTCCTAATGACAAACCAGAGACTGGGGCGTTGAGTGCTGCGTATCCCACTCAAGCCCAAAGACGGGGCTTGACCCCGATTTCCTGCCACGCTGTGCTAGAAAGGTCCGCGTGTGCGTCTTTCATTAGGGAAAGGCGCATGAAGTGTATCAACGCCACTGGCCTCCGCAGGAAATCGGGGCAAGTGGGGCACCCCAACCTTCGTTGCCGGTGCAGGAGGCAGGGTCATTGCTCCCTTAACTTGCAGCAGGCAAGTCGGCTCCTCCCACGGCACGCCGGGACAGGTCGCTCCGGTCGGGATGATAAAGGTGAGGGTGGCGCTTCCATGGGGAATTAGCTAGTGGCTGAAATAGCTGCAGGTCGGGCATCGATCGCCGGGTCGATGCGGCATCCTACTGGCGCTTGATGCGGAGAGCAATATCGATGGAGTAGGTGGGTGTGTCTATCACGTGAAGAGCTCCAGTCTGCTTGAAGTCTTCGGTGGCGAGAGTGGAATAGGAGGCTGGGTCGATCCATTCCGCTTTGTAGTTTCCAGGGGGGAGATTCAGGACCAGGTTTTCGCGGTATTGCCCGGGAGTTACGGTGTACGCTGGCCGCCGCCGCCTTCACTGTGATGGATGTAGAGAGCGTATTGCTTGCCGTATTGGCTAAGCCCGCGATAGTGGGTCTCGCGGTCAAATCCGCTCACGACAAAGCCGCGGTCGGGCACCATGTTGTCGAAGCTGAAGCTCTCGAGGAAGGTCTTAAGGCTGTGCAGCGCACCCAGTAGCTTCGCGTTCTCAGGAGTGTTTCCCGCGGGATCGTCGGGGGTGAAGAGGCCGTTCAGCTGATTGAAGCCGGCGCCTCCGCCGACCATGAACTCCCATGCTTCTACTCTGGAAGCACCGATTTTGTCTCCCTTATACAGGGGATAATAATTTGTCTCGTTTTGCTCGATTGGCTTGTTGTGGCGGTATTCGCGATCGAGGCCTTGCAGACCGCCCATTTCCCAGTCGCCGGTGTGCCATAAGTATTGTGTAACTACGATGGAGATAAATCGGTTACCGGAAAAATCGATAGGACCATCCACCGGCCCCTGCACTTCCTGGCCTATCAGGTGTTTCTTGGGAAGATTCGCCTCCGCATCATGCGTGACTTCGAGCATGTGGCCGACCCAGGGTCCGGCCTCCTCGATTGGGGTGAAGTTAGGAAGGCTCGTCGCAGACTTCGAGAATCACGTTGTCGAAGCCATTGACCTCCTGCACGATCTTGCGCACGTAAGCGGCTTCTCTTTCGACCAGCTCCGGTTCCTTCAGTGTTTGCGCATCCCTATAACTGTCGCGGCCGACACCCTGGATGTTGTTCTCGTGGTAGAGGGGGCTTAGCGGCCAGGTGTCGTCGTACTGGGCGTTAAAAAAGCAGATCTCGACCACAATGCCGCGCTTGGCGGCCTGGGCAATGAAGTCCTTGAGGCGATCGAAATAGGCAGGATTCCATTGATCCAGGTCGAACTTGTTGCCGGAAAGCAGGTAGCCCGGTTGATTGCTGCGCGCCCAGGGGAGGATGAGCTTTGCCGGCTTCACGCCCAGCGTGTTGCCGGTCATAAATTTGCCCATGGGCTCGAAGAGGTACCCGGGATAGATCCGGGTGTAGTTGAGCCCGTAAGCCTGGAGCGCGTCGAGATACTTGACGTAGTCGAATTCCAGGTTGACGACGGCGCCGTAGTGCTCGGCCGAGGTCACCAATACGGTTGGCTTTCCCTGGAAGAAATAATAGTGCGGATTCGCAGGATCGATACTGATGGTCTGTGCGTTCGCGCCCACCCCCAGAAGCAAAAGGATGAGCGCGGCGGTCCTCATCATTTCGAAGCGTCCAGTACCAGAACCCAATCGCTGTCACCGGCGTGATTGTTTCCCGGCGGAGTGAATTGCTGCGTTCCCTTGTTGGCAAACGGCGATCCTGCGATCGAGGTATAGGCGCCGTTGGAGGGATCGAACCACTTGCCACTGGCGCTTGCCTTGAGATTCGTCATGTTGACCGTAATTGTCCGTGAGCTCGGCATATACACGACCACGTACCCGCCATCCGGCGTCTTGGAGGTGGTAGCGTAATCGCTCTTGCTGACTCGGGTTTCCATGTCGCCGGGAGTTCCAAACCCCGCGGTTACTACCGAATGGTCCTGGTCCGGGACGAGATCCTGCCACGGCAAAGAAGAAAAGAAGTCCTTCCAGACAGTGACCTGCGTTGCCCCGGGGGTGTCGATATTGTTCTGCCATCCGTCCTTGAAGGACCAGGTGTATTTGTTGCCGTAGAACTGTCCTTTGCCGCCTGAAAGCATGGCCCAATACTCTTCACGCCGAAGCACCAGCGGCGTCCCGAAATCCGGCGTGTGGCCGACATCCTCAAGTTCATAGTGCGCTTCCATCAGGAAGACGGGCATAACCGGAGTCTGATTGTAGTTATGCAGCACCTGGAGATAAGTCGGTCCGTATACGTAAGCGCCGTTGATTGCAATGATCGCTGACCATGACGGATCCTCCAGAGAGGAACCAAAGGGCGGGTCAAACTCTACGGTCTGGATGTGGTCGGGATCGACAGATTTGATGCCCTTGGCTACTGCTCTGACCAGCGCGTCATCGCTCTCTTTCTGCCAACCATGAAAATCGTTGCCGTTCAGCCAGGCGATGTTGGGGTACTTCTTGTAGCGGTTGCCGAGGTATTCGCCATAGGCGGTCGCAGCCTTGAGGCCGTTGTTACGAAGCGTCTGAAGCCAGCCCGCCGTCTCGATGGGATCGATGAAGATCAGTATGTTGTGCTTTGCCGCGAGCTCGACGATGTGGTCCAGGCGAACGAAATAGGGCTCGTTGGGCTTGGAGAGGTCATACTCGGTGTGATCTTCCTTGCCGTGGAGGAACGCGGTGAAGGGACGAATACCGTCAGGGGTGGTGGCGTAGGTGTTGGTGATGAAGTCCCGGCCGCCACAGAGTACGTCGACCCATCCCATGGTGTTGAACCCGTGGGCCTGACGATCGGCCCAAAAGGCGTCGATTTCCTTTTCGTTCAGCCTGGATATCAAACCTTGCGGCGTATCACCGACGATCAGGAACGGAGTGTTGTTCTGGTCGACCAGGTAGCGGTGGTTGGCGCTGACCTTGACCGGATAGACGGGTGCACTTGGGCTGGAGGTCTTCGGAGCTGCCGGCGTTGCGTCGGATACCGGGGTCTTCTGTTGTTGGCAAGAAGTGAGCAAGGGGAGCGCCATGAGCATGACGCCGAAGATTGATTTGTTGAGGAGATTTGTTTTCATTGTGCTTTCGCTACATTAATCCTTCGCTGCGTTACATCCCAGGAAATTTGCACTACCTTTATCGCCTTTGCAAGGCGGGAGAAAAGATAACAAAAAACCCACACCTGAAGCCGGGCGATTCGTCCTCGCGAGCCGCTCGGCGTGAAAGCCGAGTTCCCACGCATGAATGCGGGGGCTCCCGCCATCGCGCTTTTAGAAGTCCACTCGGAAAGTTGCCTGTCCTTGCCGGTTACTGATCTGTGAGCTCAGGTTCGTTATCTGACCAAATGTGGAATCGAGCGAATTGTTATCTGGCGCCTCGAGGCGGGTTCGATTGAAGGCGTTGAAATAATCGACACGCAAGCTCGCCACTATGCCCTCTGTTATATGGAAGGACTTGATGGCATCGAAGTTTTCAACTCTCAATGGCGGAGTACGCAACGCAGGATAGGCACGCACCGAATTTCCCACCGCCCATGGCCCGGTATTTACAAAAGCGTTGGTGGGATATTGAACGGGCGGCGTCGACGATTTACCGGTAAAGTAGGCTTTCGACCTGCTATAGCTATAGGTCTTCAGCTTGACACTGGGGTCAATGTCCGGCCGATCAAAGCTATTCACGAGCAGGGGATTGTAGCTGTTGGTTGCGCCCATTGGGCTGCCGCCGGAATAGGTCAGGATTCCGCTGATCTGCCAACCACCGATCAGCTGGCCAGTGATGCCTTTGTTATTGAAGTATTTCTGTCCGGGGCCGACCGGTAGCTGATAGGTGGCGACCCAGCTGGTCGCATACGCCTGGTCGATGTAGGAGCGTACGAATTCCGGCTTCGGGTTGTATGCGTTCAGTCCGTTAGGAGAATAGGGTGCAGATCCGATGGCAGTGTTGGCGTTATTTGCGCCCAGGGTGACGCTGACCAGGTAACTCAAGCCATTGGAAAATCGCTTCTCTGCCTGGATCTGGGCCGCGTTGTAAAAGGAAGTGCCGTCACTCTCATAGACCGGAAAATACCCGCCGAATTGCGGAAACGGAGTCAGCGCCTGTTCCAGGATCGCCGAACCGCCATACTGCTGCGCAAACCCCGGATAGGGTTCGGTGAAACCGGCGGCGACGACATCAGGAGAAAGGATGTTCTCTCCCAGAAGAGCTCCATATTGCAGCACCGATGGGTTGGGCTGGTTGGACAGCTCCAAGGTAGCGGGAAGATGAACGGCGCGGTTGCCGACGTAGGATGCCGTCATGAACATATTCCATGGCAACTCTCGCTGAACGCCGAAACTCCAGGCAACATCCGATGGGGCCACGCCAACCTTCACCGTGTTGGGGAGAAGGGGTGGCCGCTGGCGATCCTTTAAGGGGAAATTGAAGATGACGGCTCCATTTCCGATGGTAGGACTAAATGGAGTCGTTGGCGGCAAGGGCAACGTTTGGGTATCCCAGCTTCCATAGCCCGGAACACTGCTACCGGTCGCGGCACGCAGATATTGGCCAGCCAGCAGGCTCCCCATGAACGAGGCGCTTTGGGACGTGCCATATTCGTAGGCGCCGCCATCCAGAGTCGTGTAGTAGAAGCCAGACCGTAGCACCGTTTTCGAGTTCAGCTGGTAGGCGAAGCCCACCCTGGGCTGCCAATTCTTCCAGCTAATAGCAGCGCGATTGACCCCCGCGCATCCGGCGCAATTGCCGAATTTTGTAGCCGCACCGGGCAGATTCCCAGCCCCGGGATTGGGCGTTGAAGTATTCACAAAGATGATGTTGTTATTGTTTTCCGTGAACGGAACCAAAATGTCATAACGCAGGCCGACGTTGAAGGTCAGGCGATTGTTGTACTTGATATCGTCCTGAACATAGAAGGCAAATGCTTTGTTACGCATATACAGCTCATCGGAAAGAACGCGTATACTCGCATCCGCCTGGCCGAGAAGAAAGCTTGCGAAGGAGCTGCCGTAGCTGCCGAAATTGGGATCGGTTGAATCCGGCGTGGATGTTGTTCGCTGGCTAAAATTGAAGGTGCCGCTACAGAAATCGCAGTTGACGATGTCCTGGTAGGTGCGGCGAAACTGGCCCCCGATGTTGAAGGTTTGGCGTCCCTTGGTCCACAGCCAGTTGTTGACGAAGACCAGCCCCAATCTGCGGTTTTTTGCTACGGTAAGTCCGCCCGCACAACATTCGAGATAAGAACCCCCGTTGACGCCCCAGGCGGTAGGGCCATTTTGGCCATCGAAACCGATGAGCGGGAAGGTGTTGCCGCCAGCCACGGCGCCAAATTTGACATTCTGGTTGGCGTTGTCCTGGTCGGTGATGTAGCCAATCCAGTCCGCACCCGCGGTCACCACCAGGTTCTGGTTGAGGGTTTGCACATAGTTAAGTAGAAACCCGCTGCCCAACTGGACGTTACTGACTCCATCTTGCAAGGGATTGTCGAAGGGCACGATCGGGGCGCCCGTAAAGCTAGGCTCAGTCACCCGGTCACGCCATTGGCTGAAGTGGATATTCTGACGGTCGTTCAGATTGTGATCGACGGTGTAGGCCCAGAGAAATTGGTTGATGGCCACGGAAGGAATGGCAGGCGACTTGTTACTTTGCAAACCAAAATTTATACCGGCACGGTCGGGATTAGGGATACTTGGCAATAGCGAAGTGGCGAGAGGACTGAAGCGAGATTGGGGGATGATATTGCCAGGAAATGGCTTGCCGGTCTGCGGATCGTAAATGGGAATTTGCGTCCCGGTAGAATCCACAAAACCAGTGAAGTCCCCGTTCTTCATGGCCTGCGTAGGCACGGTCCCAATGGTGTTCTGCGCCTGGTTCTGCTTGAACCAATCCGCACTGTAATGGGCGAAGGTGCGATTCCTGCCGTTGTAGAGTTTGGGGATAATTACTGGGCCGCCGACCGTGAATCCATAGTTGTTTTGCTGATCGATGGGCGGAGCCGGATCTCCTTTCGGGCCGAAATGGGTGGGAAAGAACCCAGCGGAGTCGAACAACTGATTGCGCAATATTTCGAATGCATCTCCATGCAGGTCGTTGGTGCCGGATGCCATGTTGTAGGTAACGGCGCCCTGCCCCAGGCCGTAACGGGCATCGAAGGTCGAGCTATTTACGCGAAACTCGCTGATCGCTTCGTAGGGCGGATTGATATACGTCTGGTTTCCTGAGTAGTCGACAAATGCCACCGGAACACCGTTGAATTGGACCTCATTTTCAAAGGTGACGCCGCCATTGATATTGTGTGAGGTCGCGCTCCCTTGAACCCCGGGAGCAAGAAACATAAACGAATCGATTTGCCGAGCCAAGCCATTGATCTCAATGGGAGCATTCTTAATCAACTCCGGCTCCAGGGTCGTGCCGATAGCAGGCGATGTGGTGTTGAGCAATACGTCCGCTTCCTTCACCTGCACGGTCTCAGTAGTGGCTCCGGGTGACATTTGAAAGCCGGTGTTCGACATCTTGGCGACTTCAACGGTCAGGGTTGTCTTTACGGTTTTGAATCCCGCCGCATCCACCACAACGGAATAGTCGCCGGGACTTAGGCCTACCAGCGTGAAGGTGCCGGCTGAAGAGCTTACAGCCTTAGCGGTTACACCAGTGGCATCGTTCGTAGCGGTTACATTCGCCCCAACAATGATCGCCCCGCTCGGATCCGTGACCGTGCCGTTGATGCCGTTCACCGCTTGGGCATGCAATCGGACACTGGCAAACAGCACGGTAAAGCAAACCATCAGGAAGGGTAGGAACACGGTCGTGATCGATGCTGGAATACGCATGCTGGAAACGGCTGATTTCTGAGTCACAGTGTTACGCCTCCTGAATTTGGCCCGGCGGTCCAATAAGCACTGCGGTCAAGCCCGGCAGCAGCGACGAACGCAGCAAGATGGTGATTGAGCATAGAGGTGGGGCGGAACGCGACGTCCCTCTTGCTCGGGCCAAACAACTGAGTTGTTGTTAATGTTGAGCCGGTGTTACAAGACGGTATAGTGAATTCCCATGATTCTTTCTTGGAAAAAACCTACGGGAACCAGGGAAGTTTTTTGAGGGGACGGCTCGATTGTTCGAGGGAGAGTCAAGGTTTTTCGAAGCGCGAAATGATTGCCTCGCTAACACTTTGGAGCATTCTTCGACGAGTTCTCAGGCGATGGTTCCTCTAGGTTCCGTAACGCTCTTGAATACCTTTCTTCTCTGAAAACAAATCGAAAAGGATCGCGCGCGGAGGAAACAGGGCGTATCTTGATCCAATCAAAAAGCTCGATGCCGTGGCCGTCCCGCCGATTTCTTCAACCTTTGGAGTCGCGTATGTACAAGTCATTCATCGCAACGTCCGCCCTTCTGGGTAGCCTAACCCTGTCGCCCATTTGGGCTCAGACCGCTGCGGCCCCTTCCACCGCAACTGATTCGTTAAAGGTACAGGCAGGGTTGCAGACGACCCTAAAGGCCAACAAGGCAAAGACCAATGACCCGATTACCGCACAGACCGTGACGCCACTAACGCTAAAGGATGGAACGGTTATTCCTGCTGGCTCGACCTTGGTGGGTCATGTGGTGAAGGTGGACGCGGATTCTACCGACCAGCACATCTCCTCGATTGCGGTCACATTCGACACAGTGGAGTTGAAGAAGAAGGTGAAGCTTCCACTCAACCTCTCCGTTGTCTCGGCCATGGCTTCCCCGCCCGCTGGAGCAGCCGGCAACAATAAGATGGTGTCTCCTTCCGCAGGACCTTTGCCGTACGACCACCCGCTCAACGGCCAGGCGTACAACGTCGTACAAGATTCTCCGAAACTGGTCAACAACCCCGTGGGAACCCAATCGGCCCTATCTGGCAGCGCGGGGAGTACTCAGGGGAAAGCTACCGCGGCCCACACGGGATCAGTGATCGGGCTGCCCGGAGTTACGCTTCAGATCGAGGACGGGCCGGCGGCGGTGTCTACGTTCGTTTCGGCGAAGAAGAATCTCCAGCTTGAGTCCGGATTACAGCTCATGCTGGTGGTTCAGTAGGCGAGGCAAGTAAAAGCATTGGTAAGAATTACGACTTCGGCCCATGTACGCTGACGCGAACATGGGGCACCCGTCCAGGACCATAGGCCTTGGTTAAAGAGCCTAGTCCGCCGGTTTTAGTAGAAGTAGGTCTGACTGATTGCCGGCTTGTCGTGAAGGGCAGCGAGTTGTTTGTTGATGTCTGTGGTGCTGGGTCGCGGCGCGCCTGCCAAGGAGGCTTTCGCGGGCCAGATGGGAGGCGCGGGGCTCACCGGCGCACGGCCGGATCCGTTTCTGGTACGAAAACGCCTGCGATATGCGGCGGGCGTCATACCAACCAGCCGGCGGAAGACCGTTCCAAAGTAGCTTTGATCGCAAAAGCCCATTTCCTGGCTGATGCTTGCCATGGATTCATCCGTATTCACCAGCAACACTTGAGAACGCTCCACCCGGTAGTGGTTGAGATACTTCATGAAAGACAGGCCAGTTACGCGCTTGAAAAAGCTCATGAAATGGGATTCGCTCATGCCGCAGATCCGAGACGCCTCCTTCACCTGAATCGCACAGCCGCAGTTCTCACCCAAAAATCGAAAAAGGGGCAGAAGGCGGTCGAGGTCCCTTTGTTGGCGTTGGAAGGTTTCTACTGTGCCTGCATAGGAGGCATAGCGGTTTACCAGGAGCATCAGAATCATCTTCAAATAGGTCTTGACGGCCAGCCTGCCCCGCGGTGACAAGGGCGGCAGTTCTGAACGGATCCGCAACATAAGTTCCAGAACCTGGTTGGGAATTCCAGTTTCGGCGGGCACGATATGAGGAAATTCCGAGTCCTGCAGGAGAAAGGGCGTGAGATATTCTGCGCTGTCGCTGCCTCCCTCACAGCGAATGAGATCGGGCTCGAAGAATAACGCGGCGATCGTCAACGGGCTCGAAGATTCGCACTCCACACGGTGGTAGAGCGTGCTGCCCACAATCGCGAGATCGCCTTCGTTGAAGGGAAGGAGCCGGTCCTGGATATGACAGTTGGCCGCGCCGGAGCATAGATACAGGATCTCGAAGTAACCGTGCCGATTCATTCGGACGCTGTGCTGACCATCTTCGGTCAGGAATAAGACATCTACGGGACAGGACACATCGAAGGGCCAGACGTGGACGCCCTCAGCATTGATTTGCGGCTCAATGACGCTGAAGTGATCTTTGCAGGATTTCCTGGGAACATGCACGTGACCAGTCCTCAGATGCGCGCGCGAACGTTGTCCGGCAGCATCGTACTTTTCAATATGAGTTTTCGACGTGGAAGATCTTTTCGACTTCGCCATGGCGTACTCCCGGTAAGAAAGTATGTAAGTTCATGGTTGCGTGACCCTACCTAACCCATGGTTCGGTCTTACCTAGTTCTTTGTTAATGGCGGGTGTACACCTGATATACCATAGGTCCCGATGCAACCCGTAGAAATAATCATCCCGGATTCATCGGAACAACAGCGGCTGCGAATAAGAGCATGAAGAGGTCCCTCAGGGGCTTAAAGTCCGTCGTATTCTCCATCGCTACGGCGCGACTAAAGAGTTTGCGGAAAAAGTCGTTGAACCTCGAAGAAATCATCCCTCAGCGGCTAAAGCCGGATCCATTGCAAAGCATTTACGTACGGCCTGAAGGCCGTACCCTTCAGAAAAATGAGTTTTTCCGCAAGCTGTAAAGTCGTGCCCTGACACAAAACATGAGTCTTCCCGCAACCTGTACAGTCGTGCCTGATATAAAGCCATGTCGCTAACTTCCCTCGCTTCCTGGTCGCGTTGCCTGTAGCGCGGCCAAGCTGTGCTCTGAACCGCTCATGGCAGAATTTCCTGATAGAGCTTGACTTCAAACTTCTCGACCAATTGCGGCCGCACATCATTGAAATAATGCGTGATGTAGGACATCTGGCAGTGATCATCGAAAGCCTTCTGGTCTTTCCATTTCTCCACGAAGCTCACCCAACGAGGATCATCCACGCGCTGATTGAGCTCGTAGCGGATGCAACCCGGTTCCGCAGTTGTTGCTTTGATTAGTGAGTGGAGCGACGCGACGAGATCGTCTGTCTTGCCCTCCAACGCATAAAACTCCGCGACGCAGACTACCTGGACTGTATTTTTCTTGGTCATCATTCACCTGTTTGCTGGTACCGATTTAAGACTGAGATAAAGGTCAAAGGCCTTCTCGGGCGTCTCATCGCCGTGGACGACTGCGCGCACGGCCTGAATCATGGCTTGCGGAGCGTCGCATTGGAAGATGTTGCGCCCCATGTCGACCCCGGCGGCTCCTTCGTTCACCGCTTGCCAGGCCATCTGCAAGGCTTCGAGCTCCGGTAGCTTCTTTCCTCCCGCGATCACCAACGGAACCGGACAGCCAGCAGCGACCCGGGAAAAGCCTTTCTCGCAAAAGTAGGTCTTCACAAAGTGCGCCCCCATTTCGGCACATATGCGGGTGGCGAGGCCGAGATACTTCGCATCTCGCACCAGATCTTTGCCCACGCCGGTGACGGCCATCGTGGGAATGCCATAACGATTGCCGGAGTCGACCACTTTGACCAGGTTGCCAATCGACTCATGTTCATGCACGCCGCCGATGTAGACCTGAACCGCCAACGCGGAGGCGTTGAGGCGAATGGCATCGTCGATGTCGACGGCGACCAACTCGTTCGATAGCTCCTTGAGGATGCTTTGGCCACCACTCGAACGCAGCACGACCGGCCTTGCGATCTCCGCAGGAATGGAGCTGCGCAACCCACCCCGCGTCACCATGAGCGCGTCGGCATAGGCGATCAAAGGCACGATGGTGACGTCGATTCGCTCCAACCCGGTGGTCGGGCCCTGAAAGTAACCGTGATCGATGGCCAGCATCACGGTGCGCGCATCGTTCGGATCAAAGATTCGCGCCAGCCGGTTCTTCATCCCCCAATCGAGCGCATTGCTTCCCTTGATCCTGCCCGGGGTGGCTCTGTGGAGGTACATCGAGATAGTAGTTTTTTCCATCCTGCAAGTTGTCAAGATCAGCCATTGCGAACGCTCCCTTTTTCTAATCCTTCCCTGAATCCTTTGAAGATGAGGGCGATCGAAGTCGCTCCCGCATCCGGATGGCCCCGCGTTCTCTCGCCCAATGATCTGGCTCGGCCATAGCGGGCAACCAAGTCCCGGGTCGACTCCGCGCCCAACTTTGCGGCCAAGGCTGCATCATCCAGCGCTTGCGGAATGCTCTTACCGGCGCCGGCAGCTGCACTCACCGCGTCGACTGCCGGAATCAAGGCATCCATCATCGTCTTGTCGCCGGGACGGGCCTTGGTTTGCCTGGACACGGCGCGCAGACCTGCCTGAAGCGATTGCGCGAGCTCGCTGCAGTTCATCGCATCCCCGGCGAGCACGACATCACCCATGCCGGCAAAGAATGTTCCGAGAAGACTGCTGGAGGCGCCTCCATCGACACCCAGCACTCGCCAGCCGGCGGCCTTGAGAGAGTCTGTGAGGCTCTGCGTGCTCGTTATCGGTCCAATCTTCCATTTGCTCTGCTGCGCGAAGCATGGTGGTGCCGTGATCTCCATCGCCGCCGATGGAATCTAATTCCGTCAATCGCTGATGCTCGACTGCGAATACAGGCGGCGGCCTGGGCAAACATGTTCGCGAACTCCGTCTTTCCGATATTGCCGGTCATCGAAATGGGACTCTCAATCATTGCTTCACGAAAAAGGGAGCGTCCGCCGGCGCGTCCCACAGCTTGATCAACTCCGGATCCATGCGCGCAATCAGCATTTGAAAACCTGCCTGTTCCTGGGTGGTGATGAACTCTCCCACGGCGCTGCGCACCAGCTTGATTTTCTTTGCCGTCAGAAGCTGCGCCACGCGGCGGAAGACAATCAGCATCTCCATCAGGGTGGTCGCACCGGCGCCATTGATGAGCACCAGAATCTCTTCGCCGCTTTTGATGTCCAGATCCTCCAGCAGCATATTGAGCATGATTTCGGCGGTCTCGTCAGCGGACTTCAGCTGCATCCGGCCAGTGCCTGCTTCGCCATGCTGGCCCATGCCGATCTCCATCTCGTCATCGCCCAGCTCGAAGATGGGCTGACCCGTGGAAGGATGGGTGGCGGTGTTGACCGCGACCGCCAGGGAACGCATATTCCGTTCCATGCGCAGCGCAATCTCCAGGCATGCAGCGAGCGAAGCGCCCTGCTCTGCCGCGGCCCCGGCAACCTTGTAAACCGGAAAGAAGCCGACCAGCCCGCGGCGATCCTCCGGATTCGGGCCGCCGGCAATATCCTCGTGGGTGAGCATCATCTCGATTTTGTAGCCTTCGCGTAGAGCCATCTCCATGGCGAGGTTCCCTGACAGCACATCCCCGGCATGGTTCAACACCACCAACAAAGCGCTCTCGCCGCCGGCACAGGCGCTGCGAATTGCCTCCAGGCAACGGGGCGCTCCGGGGGCGGCGAAGATGTCACCGGCGACGCTCGCATCGAGCATGCCTTTGCCGACAAATCCGCTTAGGCCAGGCTCATGTCCGCTTCCACCCAGGGTCAGCAGCCGCACTTTGCCTGTCTCTTTTGGCACGGCGCGCGCCAGGATGTTGCGGCTGGTCAGTTGAACTTTATCGGGGAAGGCCAGGACCATCCCCTCCAGTAGTTCCGCGACCAGATTTTTCGGATCGTTGATGAATTTTTTCATGCGCATGCAATTGACCTTTTCGCTATTCGTAAGAAGAGGGATCCGACATCACGATCGGACGCTGGAACCATCCCGTTTGCCTGGCCACGACAAAGAAGCCGACCACCAGCCATATACAGCCGGCAATTTTGGCCTTGTTGCCCAGCCCCACCCAGATGACGGCGCAGAACAGGAAACCGAGTGCAGGCAGAACGACATCGACGAAGAAGTTTCTGCCCCGCTCGTCCGCCCTGTGCACCCAGAATTTCCAGATGACGGCCAGGTTGACTCCCATGAAGCCCAAAAAAGCACCAAAGTTCAAAAGCTCCGCGGCCAACTCGTAACTGATCACCTGGGCGCCGACGAAACCCACGACGCCGAGCAGAATAATGTTGATATCCGGGGTATTGCGGACGGGATGGAGCCGGGCAAAATAGCGGGACGGGAATCACATTCTCCCTACCCATGCCAAAGAGCAACCGGGCCGCCCCTACCTGGGAAGTAAGCCCCGCACCTACATTGGCGACCACCAATAAGAGCGCCGTCGCCTTTAACAGTGCTACGCCGCCGACACGGCCGGTAACGTCGATGAAGGCGGTATCAATATTGGTGAAGGTGTTGTAATTGGGCCAGACTAGATGGCCGAGATACACCAGCAGTCCACCGAAGAAACCAGTGAACAGACAAACTGAAACGGCTGCGAGCAAGACGTTCTTGCGCGGATTCTTCACATCCTCGGCCATGGTCGTGACGGCGTCGAAGCCGAGATAAGTCAGCGCCGCGAACGAAGTGGCCGAGGCGATGGCGCGGACATGAAAGGTGCCGGGCCGATAGAACGGCTGGATAGAAAACAATCCCAGAAAGCCTTGGCGAATAGCTATGTAGCGAATCGCCAGCACGATGAAACTCAGCAGCACAATGCCCATAAAAACCAGCAGCACTTGATTGGCGAGCGCTGTCGATCGGATCCCGCGGAGATTTAAGTAGCGTGATGCCGCCGGCAAAGAAGAGTGCACCGATGGGAAAAGGCAACATTGGCAGTGCCCTTTGCAGGGAAAGCGTGCCGTAGAGAGTACAGAAGAGCGGGATAAGCATGTAGTCAAGGAGCATGGCCCATCCGGCCACGAACCCGAGGTAGGGATGTATCCCGCGGCTCACGTAGGCATAGGCGGAGCCGGCCGAGGGATAAAGGGCCGCCATCCGGCCGTAGCTGATGGCTGTCAACACCATGGCGACCATGGCGGCAAGAATTGTAACCACCACGTATCCGCCCGACTTCACCTCCGCCAGTCCATAGACTGTCGCCGGAGCGCTCGGAGTAACGGCGACAATTCCATAGAAGATCAAATCCCAAAGGGTCAAGACCCGGCGCAAGCGGGGGACTTCTGCACCGGTCGTGGGATTTGCTGTAGGCACGCTCACTGGGACAGCCTCTTTCGTTTCACGCCGTCCCACAAGGGAAGACCGTCACAGCTCATGGGGAAGACTTCCATTTGCCCGTATTGAAATTCGGTCACGTGAAGCCGGTGCTGCCCGGGCAAAGCAAAGGCCACGTTGGTCGGGAGCTGGCCTTGGGTTGAAATCGATCAACGACTTCACCCTTGGTCCCCAGGACGGCGACATCTCCCTGGCCGAAGACGGCGACATATAGTAGGCCATTCTCATCGAAGGCCATGCCATCGGGTCCCTTCCACCCCGGCGGCGCATCGGCACGGATCACATTTCCGAAGAGAGTGCGCGGAGCACGCAGCTCACCGTCTTGCCATCCATAGCGGAATACATTGCCGGTGACCGACTCGTCCACATAGAGCATGTCGTCCGGACCAAAGGCGATTCCGTTGGTGAACAGAATTCCCTCGTCCACTTTAGTGACCGCTCCCGTGGCTGGATCGACACGATATACCCGGCCGTCGTAATGCAGATCCAGATAATCCGAGCGAATTTGATTGTTGGGGGCAAAATTCTCGATCTGCACCCCGGAATCCGTTAGATAGAGGGCGCCATCCGGACCGAAGCAAAGATCGTTAGGAAACAAGAAGGGCTCTCCATCGCATCCATCGGCTACCACTTCGCATTTACCGTCCATGGTCAGTCGCAGCAAAGAGGGGACCTTGGATTCAGCCACCCAGATGACGCCGGCAGCATCGACCGCCAAGCCGTTCGGCCGGCCGGTTTGCCTGATCACCGTTTTGCTTCGGCCGTCTGCGCTTAACCAGCTCACGCAGCCGCGCTCAGCGGCGGCTTCCACAATCAGCCAGGTGCCATCGGGCAAAGCAACCGGTCCCTCCGGAGCACCGAGATCACCGGCGAAGATCATAGAATTCCTCCAAAAGCTAAACCTCTGCTGTCTGCCCACCGTCGACATACAACACAGATCCGGTTACGAATGATGCGTCATCGGAAGCCAGGAACAAAGCGGCGGCAGCAATTTCCTCGGGTAGCCCGAGGCGGCCCATGGGAAATGTTCGAGCGAAGGCCTCCAGCTGTTCAGGTGTCATCGCGTTGCGCAACATGGGAGTATCGGTGGGACCGGGGCAAATTACATTCACGCGAATGCCCTGCTTGGCGTGATCGATCGCCATGGCACGGCTCAGCATGTTCACGCCCCCCTTGGAGGTCACGTAAGCTACCGCCCGAGCACAGGCATCATGAGCGCCGGTGGTGGAGGCGATGTTGATGATCGATCCGCGTCCCCGCTCAATCATGCCCGGAAGGACGGCACGGCAACAGAGAAAAGTCCCGGTCAGGTTAATCGAGAGCATGCGGTTCCATGCTTCCTCCGCCGTTTCCACCACTGTGCCGTAGAAGAGGATGGCGGCGCCATTGAAAAGGACGTCGATTTGCCCGTGCTGGTTGAGTACGGTCTCGACCAGCCGGTTCACTTGCTCTGCCTGGGAGACGTCTACTTGAGTAAAGCTCGCCGACCCGCCGTCGGCTTGGATCAGCTTCACGGTCTCCAGGCCGCCAGGGACGCTGCCATCCGCTACAATCACTTTTGCGCCTTCGCTAGCGAATCGTTGCGCAGTAGCCCGCGCGATGCCCGACGCGGCACCCGTCACCAGCGCTACTCGATCCTTAAGTTTCGTAGGGAAACCCTTCGGCCTGCCAGGCAGGCTCTAAAAATCCGCCAATCGGAGTGCATTCATAGTCCTATGAAGTTAGCGAGCTGGCTATAAGAAAGCTATGAATGAATCTTGAAAAACCCCGGTTGTCTTCGGTTGCCAGGCGATCATGCTGCTGCAACAAAAAGTTTGCCTGAATATCAGAGACGCGAAGAATGCATCTCGAATACTCTGCTTTGGGTAAGCGGTAGCGCATTGGTGAAAACGGCCGGGCCGGCTGACCGATAGGACTCATGAGACTTTCAGGAAAAGTGGCAGTGGTCACCGGATCTGCCGTGGGATTAGGACGTGCCGTGGCCAGCCGCTACGCGCGTGAAGGCGCGACAGTGGTCGTGGCGGACACCAATGCATCCGATGGATCCGCCGTGGCTGAACAGATTCGCCAGGATGGGGGGAATGGGATCTTCGTCCGGACGGATGTCGGGGAAGAGCGCGATGTGACGACCCTTCTGCAATCTGTATGGGATCAATTTGGACGAATCGATGTGCTCTACAACAATGCGGCGGTGCTCTTCCACGACCGCGATGCAAGGGCCCATGAACTGAGCCTGGAGCTCTGGGAACAGGTGATGCGGGTGAATCTGCAGGGCACCTTCCTGTGCTCCAAGCACGTGATTCCGTTCATGCTCAAACAGGGCGGTGGATCGATCATCAACCTCGGCTCACCCACTGGGATGACTGGCTGCGCCCCAAGTCTTACCGCCTACAGTACCAGCAAAGCGGGGATTTATGGACTCACCAGGGTGATGGCCGCCGCTTATGCCCGTGATGGAATTCGGGTAAACATTGTGATCCCGGGCACGATGGATACACCGATGAACGCTCCCTTGCTGGACGACAAAGTGATTCGAGAGGAATACAGGGAAGCGGTGCCGATGGGGCGGCTGGGTAGGCCCTGCGATATCGAGGGTATCGCTGTCTTTCTGGCTTCAGAGGACTCGTCGTATTGCACCGGGGGGCTTTATACGTGTGACGGAGGGCTGACGGCGGTTTGAGTTGCGATTTTGGTTAGGGAAGCCCAGGACGAATGTCCTGGGATATTCTCAGCATTCTCAGCCGTCCCTAGCGGGACTATTCCTCGCTCTGATTTCTACCCAGGACTATCGTCCTGGGCTACTTTAGCCGTCCCTTCGGGACTCTTTTGTGGCAGAACCAGATAGATCCTGTACGGGTGGGCCAGGGGCGAATCTGGGGCACCGGTCCTATTCCTTCGAACGTTGCTGCGACGTAGAGCTCTGGAACCGAGTTTCGTTAGAACGCCGTACCTTCTGCGGATTCTCTAGGCCTCGGCCGCTTCCAATTCGGCGTCGAGTCCGTGACGGCGCAGGAGGTTTGGCAGGTTCTGAGAAAAGGCGGAGCGTGGCATCACCATGTCACAGCCTGCTTCCACAGCTTTAGCCTTCAAGTCGCCCTGCAAATGAGAGAGAAAACCGATCACTGAGGTGCCGCGCTTCAGCTTGCTCTTGAGACGCGGAATCAGGGTAAGCGGCTTCGCACCGACATTGTTCAGGTCGAAGACGATCAGCGACGGCCGGCTTCCCTCGGGCACATCCGCCAGGCGCGACACAATATCCTTATCCGCCTTAACGAAGGCGACTTTTACGCCTATTTTGCGTGCCGCTTCTTGAATTTTGGCGAGGAAGAACAGGTCTTCGATGAAGCAATAAATGCGAACGGGAGCATCTTCTCGTACGGGGACCACGACAGGATCCTTAGGCAAGGCATCCACGTAGTGGCCGTTATGCCCGTTGCCACGAAACTCCGCGGCAGAATGAGGCGCATCCGCGGTGTTGCCGTTGACCACGCGATAGCTGTGATCCATGGGGCCGACGAATGTCTGTTGCCGGCGCTGCTTGCCTTTGCGCCGGCCGCCACCGTTGCCGCCGTTGTTCATCGCTGCATGGGCGCTGCCATTGCCGCCATTGCCGTTCTTGGCAACAAAGCGATTTTGGCCAGGCGACTTGGCCTTGGCCTTCTTGGGCGGATGGCTCTGACCAGAGCCTGCCCCAGGCTCGCCATTGGCATGGCCCTTCGCCTGGTTGTTCGCGTATCCCTTACGTCTGCGGCGCCGGCGACGATGCCCTTGCCCTTCAGTTTGACCAGCAGGCTGGGCCTGATTCGATGGCTGAGCCTGAGGTTGGTTTTGCTCTGTTGTCATGCATGCACATCCCGGTGCGTTGGCAATTCTTGCAGCCTGCTCAGTTGCGACCTACCTCGGACCGGGGAAGGCAGAGATAGGCTGCAACTTATGTTTCCACTTGATTGATGGCCAGCGGCCACGTCCCACGCACTCAAAAGGAACTTATCCAAAAGATACGGTTGGGGGTGGAACCTATGGTTTGATCTCTCAAACAAACTACTGGTGTTGTCTGTACCGCTATTGATTGACCCGGCGACGAACAGCGCTATTTGGGCCAGCAGGTGCGACGCGGCAGAAAAACCCTATTGACTCTCGAGAATTGCGGCGAGCTTGACTCATTACGAGATCTGGCTTCAGCCGCTCGATAGGCAAAACCGATAATACACAGATCCACTGCCCGAGAGCAAGTGCTATTCGAAAGCTTTCGTACCGGAAGTCAGAGCCGGGGGTTACTGTTGGGCCATAAGAGAGGAAACAAGGCAGAAAATGCAGCTAGAAAGAGAAAAGCCACCGCTGAGTGGCTTTTCTGTTAACGATGGCCAGTCACTGGCCTCCCAAGGGTTAACCCGGCAGCGCACGTCTGCGGGATGTAAAGCTCCGGTTGCGGCTGGTCCCGGTAGGACCTAGCTCTGCTCGCCGGATCTAAAAGCGCCGGACTCGCATTTTGCGAACCACGTGCGTCGCTGGCTACTCTCCTATAGCAGTTGAGATGCCGTTTGCCATGTTACCTATTATCAGTTAGTTAGCTCTCCGTCCTAGGGCGCAGATTCCGATTTATGGAAGCTGCGCCCAAGCAATGATTCTGGAATCCATAGAAATGGCCTTGGAACCCGGCGGCAAATCTAGCGCTGGCAGCTGAGGCAATAGTGGGTGCCGCGGCCGGCCAGGACCGATGCGTCGGATCGGCGTCCCGCATACCAGGCAGGGCTGCCCGGTACGGAGATAGACCCGATGCTCGAGCTGGAAGAAGCCTGCCACGCCGGCGGCATCCACGTAGTCGGATACAGAAGAGCCACCGAGCGAGATGGCTTCCTTCAGGACGCTCTGCAGGCTCGCATGGAGGCGGTCCAGTTCCGCCCGCTTCAAGTGGCGAGCCATCCTGCGAGGGCGGATACCGGCGCGGAAAAGACTCTCGTCGGCATAGATGTTTCCCACCCCATGCAAGAGTTTTTGATTCAGCAAGGCAGCCTTGATCGAGGTGCGGCGAGGCCGGAAAAGGGCGGCGAAGTCGTCGGCGGAAATACTCAGAGGCTCCTGACCGGTTCCCTCGAAGCGCTTGGGTTTCGACTTTTTTGGGGAAACCCCGTGGAGCGCCAGGCGTCCGAAGCGCCGGGGGTCCACAAAGCGGAGCTCCCTCCCTGACTTCAGATGCAGAACGGCGTGGGTATGCGAGGGAACCGGCGTAGCAGGATCGGCGACCAGCAGGCGGCCGGTCATGCCCAGGTGCACGATCCATTGCAGGCCGGTGTGAAGCTGGACGGTCCGCCAGATCGAAGACGATGTGTTTGCCGACCCGGTGGACGCGATCGATGCGCCGGCTGTGCAACTCCTTTGCCATGAGCTGGGGAGGAGAATTGAAGGGTTCCGGCTTTTCGCTGAACCAGACGGTTTCAATGCGGTCCCCGCGGAGACGTTCATCGACCCCGCGCGCGATGGTTTCTACCTCAGGCAGTTCCGGCATGGCTCATCTTCTGTCATTGTCGCAGGTGCTTGGCCGCTACCCTGAGGCGTTATATCATCAAGAGTCGAAACAGGCTGCGCCGCCCGGATTTCCTGTACGCGCCAGACTGATCAGCAATATTTCCACTCACTCCCTGCGCAGGTTTAACGAGGTTTGATCAAAGGCCGAGCCGGCAGGGGAAGAGTGCGTCACACGAAATTGATTGGAGTTCATGCGAGCCAAGACTGCAGTAGTACTGGGTGCCCA
This sequence comes from uncultured Acidobacteriaceae bacterium, assembly GCA_963793525.1. Classification (GTDB taxonomy): domain Bacteria; phylum Acidobacteriota; class Terriglobia; order Terriglobales; family Acidobacteriaceae; genus PALSA-350. The sequence goes on along the minus strand of CAWCAZ010000015.1, from coordinate 44,039 downwards.
ATGGGGCGACGAGGGAAAAGGAAAGATCGTCGACGTTCTTTCCGATAGGTTTGCGGTGGTGGCGCGCTATGCCGGCGGCCACAATGCCGGGCATACCGTCATCATCCGGGGACAAAAATTCGTCCTGCAATTAGTACCCTGCGGGGTTTTGCGTCCGGATTGCCGGGCGGTCATCGGCAACGGCGTGGTGCTCGACCCGCTGGCCTTTCTGAAGGAAGTCGGCAAGCTGCGCGACCTGGGGGTAAACGTCGATGAGCAGCTGTTTGTCTCCAACCGCGCGCAGGTGATTCTCCCCTACCATCGCATGATCGAGCTGGCGTCGGAGAATGCTCCCGGACGGCAGAAGATCGGCACCACCAGCCGGGGCATCGGTCCCGCGTATGAAGACAAGATGCATCGCAGCGGCCTGCGGGTGATTGACCTGCTGAACCGCAGTTTGCTCAAGACGCATATTGAAAATGCCTGCAACGAAAAGAACGCCGTCGCCCACGCGCTTTTCGGAACCGACCCGCTCGACCCAATCAAGATGTACGACGAGTACGCCGAGGCGGCGGAGCGCGTTCGGCCCTTTGTCACCGACACCGCCGCGCTGCTTAACGGTGCGATCCGCAAGGGCCAAAGCGTGATGTTTGAAGGCGCGCAGGGCACCATGCTCGATATCGATCATGGCACTTATCCCTTTGTGACCTCCTCTTCCGCCACCGCCGGGGGCGCCGTGATTGGCACCGGCGTGGGGCCAACCGCGATCGGCACGGTGATCGGGGTCACCAAGGCTTATGTCACGCGGGTGGGCGAAGGCCCGTTCCCGACCGAGATATCGGGCGAGACCAGCGATCTGCTGCGCGCCCGCGGGCAGGAATACGGAGCAGTGACCGGACGGCCTCGCCGTTGCGGCTGGCTCGATCTGCCCCTGCTGCGCTACTCCAGCGAAATCAACGGGACGGAATGGCTGGTGGTCACCAAGCTGGATGTTCTGGATAGCCTGGCGGAGATTCCGATCTGCACCGGCTATCGCGTGGACGGCAAGATCTCCGACACTATCCCGGCGGATGTCAGCGGGTTTGAGAAGATTGAGCCGATTTACACCAAGCTGGAGGGCTGGCAGTCTTCCACCGAGGGCATCACCGAGTTTGAGCAGCTGCCCAAGGCGGCGCAGAATATCTTCGTTTTCTGGAAGCAGAGTCGGGTGCGCGCATCGGCATGGTCTCCACCGGGCCGGATCGGGAGCAGACCATGATCCTTCCCGGCTTCTCCGAAGCCCTGGACTGGATGCATTCCAACGGATGATCCACGGCAAGCCGGGGCAGGCCGGGATGGCAAATGCCTATGGGCATTTTTTCAGAGGATTTACGGATAGATTAGAGGCACAATGGTCAGCTTTATCGTACGTATGCGATTCGCCGCCGAAGACCGTGAAAACGTTAGCGATATTCTGCGCGAACTGGCTCTCGCATCACGCCAGGAGCCGGGATGCGTGAGCTATGTCCCGCACACCGTTGAGGACGACCCAGCCGTGGTCGTGATCTACGAGCAGTACCGGGACCGGGCAGCGAGTGAGTTCCACCGCACCACCCCCCACTTCAAGAAATTTGCTGTGGGCGGCCTTTTTCAGCTTATGCGCGAACGAGAGGTCGAGAATCTGACCGCGGTTGTCTAAGCTGTCTTACCTGCGGGTGCACGGGAGCTTTGCGTGCGAACCTGGCAGGCTGATTCCGCATCCGACCTAGTTCAAGGAGTGTTTTGTCTCCGCCGGCGCTCCTTGGCTTGCAGTCCAAGCCCCGGGGCATTGCGTTCAACCGCGAAAACTGTCACTCTGGAGTTTCAATTTTGACTCATTATTCGGACGCGGACTAACATCCGGTACGGTTATGCGCGCTCATTCCGAGCATCGTTGGCTGTTTCCCACGGTCGGCAGACTGTTCTTCGTCCTTATACTGCTGTCCGCGTGTGCAACCCAGGCGCATGCCCTTTTTCCTCATCACGAGAATGCCCACAAAGAGATTGAAGGGCTGGAGCTGGACTGGCGGCAGGCCCAGCTTTCCAATAACATCTCCGAGGTCGATCGCCTGCTGGCCGATGACTATCTGGGCATCAGCGCCAACGGCACCCTGGAAACCAAGGCGGATGAACTCACCCGGCGCCGCAGCGGATCGCTGCACATCACGCAGCTCGATCTAAGCGACATCAAAGTACGGATCTATGGGGACACTGCGGTGGTTACGTCGAAGGCCGACCTGGTGGGGAAAAACGGCGACCGCGATATTAGCGGGCGGTTCCGCTATACCCGGGTTTATAGCAACCGGATGGGCCAGTGGAGAATCGTTAGTTTTGAAGCCAGCCGCATCTCCCATAACCACGATTCAGACGACAAGCACTAGGCATTCACAGGTCTCCATCTCAAAGGGCTGCTTGTTCAGAGAACCGCCCAACCCGTGCGAGAGGGCGGACAAGGTGCATCACGGTCAGAGCCGATTCAGCTGTCAGCTGCGGCTCAAGACGGCGTCGGCTATGGCTGCCGCTTCCCGGGCCGGACGTACGTCGTGGACCCTTACCATGTGGGCGCCGGCCAGTATGGTGGCGGTTATGGCGGCAAGGGACGCATTTCCCCGGTGCCCACCGGCACGTTGACTCCCTGATAGAGCGGGGACAGGGTTCTGCCCAGAAATGACTTGCGCGAGACGCCCGCAAGCAGCGGTTGTCCCAGGCCGCTCAGTTCTTCAAGACCAACAAGCAAGTAGTAATTCCGGTCGTAGGTTTTGCCGAAGCCGAAGCCCGGATCGAGAACAATTCTCTCCCGCTCGATTCCCGCCTGTTGTGCCTGGCTCCAGGCGCTGCTGCAACTCCTGCTTGACCAGCACTACCATTTCCTTGCCATCCATCGCGGGCAACTTCCTGCCACTCGCCCGGCGGGCCTTGCAGGTGCATCAGCACGACGCCGCACCCGGCCGCGGCGCAGACATGGGCCATTGCCTCATCCCAGGAGAACCCGCTGACATCGTTGACGATCTCGGCTCCGGCACGGAGGGCGGCCGCGGCGGTCGCGGATTTATAGGTATCAATAGAGAGAATGGACTCCGGCCGATGGCGTAGTACGCCCTCCAGCACAGGAAGGACCCGGTCGATCTCCTCCTGGATGCCCAGCGGCTCCCGCTTTCCAGGCCGGGTGGATTCGCCGCCGATATCGACGATGTCCGCCCCGTCCTCGAACATCGCCAGGGCATGCTCGATCGCCTGCGCAGGGGTGGCAAAGGCGCCGCCATCGGAGAAGGAGTCCGGGGTGGTGTTTAGTACCCCCATCACCAGGGTCCGCTTCCCCAGTGGCAGGGACTGTGTGCGCAGCTTCCAGTCGTAGCAGGACCGCTTGGCGAAGGGCATCTCTGTCCATTCTAGGATGGCCAAACAGCGTGAGGTACACTCCGCGGAGAGACATGCGAACGCGCTCCCCCTTTCTCATCCTGTTGCTGGCCCTGCTCTCCGGCGGGACGATCGCGGCCGCCCCGGCCAAACACCCGGCCGCGCGCAAGTTGCCGCTCCCTAAGGCCGTAGCTCGTATTCTTGCCGATCCGGGAGTCAACCAGGCGCACTGGGGAATCTCTGTCGTCGCGCTTAGCGGCAGCCCACTCTACTCGCTTAATGACAGCCAGTACTTCAATCCAGCATCGAACGCCAAACTACTCACCACGGCAGCGGCGTATGCCCTGTTGCCCAGCGGGCTCACCTTCACCACGCTGGTTTCGAGCAGTGCTCCGGTCAGCCAAACGGGAGAGGTTCGCGGCGATGTCACGATCTTTGGCGTGGGCGACCCCAACATGTCAGCCCGCACGATGCCTTTTGGGGTCAAGACCGAACGCACCGGCTCGCCGCTGGCGGCGCTGGAGGATATGGCCGATCAGATTGTTCGCCACGGCGTCCACTCCATCAGCGGAGATATCGTCGGAGACGACACCTGGTTTGTCTTCGAACGCTATGGCGCGGGCTGGAGCTGGGATGACCTGCAGTGGGGTTACGGAGCGCCGGCTTCGGCCCTCAGCGTGAACGATAACGAGGTCTACCTGAACGCCATGCCGGCGGCGCAGGTGGGGCAACCGGCTGTGGCTTCCTGGCTCCCGTCGACGGCTTACTACACGCTGGAGAATTCGCTCACCACAGCACCGCCGGGCGACCCGGGCAAGCCGGGGATCGAGCGCTCTCCGGGTGGAATGACGGTGCGGCTTTTTGGCCGGACTCCCCTGGGCCAACAAGGTCTGCACTCTGCTTTGGCCATCGAAGATCCCGCCGATTATGCGGCACGGTCTCTGCGGGCTATGCTCCTGGCGCGCGGGGTGCAGGTCAGCGGGACCGCCCGGGCGCAACATCGGCTGTCGACCGAAACCGGCGACTTTCTCTCCGCAGCAGCAACAGCCTATTGTGTTTCATCCCATTTCGATTCAGAACGTCCAGGCCGCAAACGTGGGGCCGTTTCTGCTCGCCTCGCATGTGTCGCCGCCGCTGGGCGACGACCTGGTGGTGACCAACAAAGTCAGCCAGAACCTGCACGCCGAGATCACTCTCAGAACGCTGGGTAAGCTCGAAAGCTCAGATGGATCGCTGCTCGAGGGCACGCGGGTGGTGCGCCAGTTTCTGGTCTCAGCCGGCATCGTCCCAAGCGACTTTGTGCTTTACGACGGTTGCGGGCTCTCCCCCCAGGACCTGGTCACACCCCGGGCCTTTACCACTCTGCTCGCCTACGCGGCGCGGCAGACCTGGGGCGAGGCATTCCGCACTTCTCTGCCCGTGGGGGGAGTGGATGGCTCCCTCTCCGCTCGCTTCAAGCAGCCATTGCTCGACGGCAAAGTCTTCGCCAAGACCGGTACGCTGGGAGAAGCACGTGCCTTGAGCGGCTACCTGGTTGCTGCCAGTGGCCAGACGGTCGCCTTCTCCATTATGTGCACCGATCACTCTCCATCCCTGCCTGCGGACCGCGCCGCGATGGACAAGATCGTAGCCGCGATCGCGGAGGCGAATTGAAGATGTTCTCTCGGAAGAACCGGCTGTTGATTCTTGCTATCGGGCTGCTGGCCGCCTGTGGTTGCAAGCAGTCACCCTCCAAGCCGGTGCGTGCTCTCACCCCGCAGGAGGCCGCCGGCAAGCAGGTGTTCGTGAACCAATGCTCCAGCTGCCACTATGCCGATACGGACAAAGGCCTGTACGGGCCCGGCCTCGCGGGGCTGTTTTCCAAGCCCTATCTGTCGAATGGGATGGCCGGCAAATGACACGCGAGTGCGCGCGGTGATCCTGCATGGCTACGCCATGATGCCGCCCATGGGCAATACAATGACCGATCAGGAGTTCGAAGAGTTGATGGCCTACCTGCACACGTTATGAGCAAGCTTCCGCTGCCGGGCATGGCGGCTATTGCCCTGTGGATGCTGGCGCTCGCTCTGGTGGGCGTGGCTGGTGTGCTTACCGGCCACTATCCGTCGGGGAGCGGCTCGCGTCGGCATCCTGATCTTGTGCAGTGTCTTTGCCGCTGGCTGGCCTGGGGCTTATCCGCTTGCGGCGATGGGGATGGGCGCTTACCCTGGGCGCGGTCTTCTGCTCCATGTGCTTCTGGTGCTACAGCTTTTTCCGCTTTCATCAGCCCCAATGGGCGGTCATGGCAGTGATCAATCTCGTCTTCTTTCTTTACCTGGTGCGCCCCGAGGTCACCGGGCGCCTTCGCTAGAGCACGTGACCCGATACAATGGAGGCAGCGTGATTGACCTCGTCCAGATCGACCAAAGCCCACGCCGTCCCGCCCCCAAGCCTGCCTGGCTCAAGGCTCGCGCGCCGGTGGGTGAGAATTACCACGAGCTGAAGAGTCTTGCCCGGTCGCTCAACCTGCATACGGTGTGCGAGTCGGCCCACTGCCCCAACATTGGCGAGTGCTGGAACCAGCGCACCGCGACCTTCATGATGCTGGGCAACACCTGTACCCGCCGCTGCGGCTTTTGCGCCGTGCCCAAGGGCCGGCCGGAGCCCATCGACTTCGACGAGCCTCGCCGGGTGGCCGAAGCGGTCGCCATTCTCGACCTTAAACATGCGGTGATCACCAGCGTGAACCGTGACGACGACGTTCTGGGAGGAGCCCGCGCCTTTGCCATGGTCATCGAGGAGATCCGGCGCCAGGCGCCGGGCTGCCAGGTGGAAGTCCTTATCCCCGATTTTCAGGGGCAGGAGGAGGCCATCCGCATTGTGGTCGAGGCCCAGCCCGAGATGCTGAACCACAACACCGAGTCGGTGCCGCGGCTCTATCGCGTGGTGCGATCGGGGGCGCGCTACCAGCGAACGCTTCGGCTGCTGGAGTACGCCAAAATCGTCGACCCGCGCATGACTACCAAGTCCGGCGTGATGGTTGGCCTGGGCGAAGAGATGCATGAGCTGTTGCAGGTTTATCGCGACCTGGCCGCGGTGGGCACGGACGTGTTGACCATTGGCCAGTATTTGCGTCCATCCAAAGATCACCTGCCGATGGCCCGCTATTACACTCCGGAGGAGTTCGCGTATATGCGCGAAGAGGCTCTCAGGATGGGTTTCCGCCACGTAGAGTCGGGACCGCTGGTGCGGTCGTCCTACCATGCACGCGAGCAGGCGCAGTCTACTGGCGTGACCCTGCTTACATAAATCTTCTTTTGAAAGATCGAGGAAGAAGACGATGGCAGTCTCGGTAATGGGCAGTATTCCCGCCCTTGAAAGATATCCAGCAGCAGCTCAAGACGCGGATGGAAAAAGCGGTGGATGATTTCCGCGCCAACCTCGCATCCACACGCACCGGGCGGGCCTCTGTACACATGCTCGACCAGGTCAAGGTGCCGTACTACGGCACCGATACGCCGCTCAACCAGGTGGCCCAGGTGACTGCTCCCGATGCCAACCTGATCCTGGTCCAGCCCTGGGATCCCAGCATCCTGGCAGATATCGAGAAGGCGCTGCGCACGTCCGACCTGGGGTTCAATCCGCAGAACGACGGCAAGATTGTTCGTATTCCCATCCCTCCGATGACGGAGGAGCGCCGCCGCGAAGTGGTGAAGCACCTCAACAAGACGCTCGAAGACCATCGCACCGCGGTGCGCAATATTCGCCGCGATGGCAATGACCTGATCAAGAAGTCCGCCAAGGACAAGAAGATCTCCGAGGACGAGGAGAAGCGCTCGCTCGAGGAGATTCAGAAACTCACCGACGATGAGATCCGGCGCATGGAAGAGATGTGCCGCAACAAAGAAAGAGAAGTGCTGCAGATCTGAGCGTCAGCCGATCCGGCTGGTGTGGTCCAGAATGATCTTCCAGCCCGAGGGATCCCGCTTGAAGAGTAAGGAGAAGATGCCGTCGGCATTGCCGCCTCCGGCCGCCGTGCGCTCCAGATGAAAATTCCCGGTGGCTACTGCGTAGTTGGCATCCAGGATGCGGATCGCAAGATGGGAAAAGGTTAACTTGCCCATCGCCGCAGGCGTCGCGTAGAGCTTCTTGTAGCGCTCGAGAATCGTGGCGTAGCCGTATTGCACTGTCTGGCCGACGAAGGTGGTGGCGGGAGAGTCTTCGTAACTCTTCATGAAGGCTTCGACATCGCCGCGGTTCCAATCGGCCGTCTGTTGGTCGAGCAAATGTTGAATGGCGGCCTCTGGGCGTGGTTTGTGCTCGTGATGAGAGCCGCGAGCATCAGGGCGAGAGCGAGGAACAGGTGGACACTACCTTTTCTCATGGATCGAAGATAAAGCAAGCGTCGCTGCTGATTGCTGAAAACTATGGCTGGGCTTCGCCGTCTTTCCGGGCCACGTACGCTTCGGCGAACTTGGGGCACCCGTACTGTTTCCTGTACTCGGCCATGACGCAGACTCTAGGTTCTCGCGACCCCGGGTCGTCAGGCCAGACAACGTTCCTACTACAATTGACTTATGCCTGGATCTAGAACTGTCCACGCCGTGTGTTCGCACGATTGTCCGGATTCCTGCGCCATTTTGGTGACGATCGATGAAGTCGGGAGTGGCCACGCGGGTACAGGGTGATCCGGATCATTCGGTGACCCGCGGCTTTCTCTGCGGCAAGGTCGCCAAATACCTGGACCGCGTCTATTCTCCCGCGCGGCTGCTCTACCCCATGCGCCGCCGAGCCGGAGCACCCAAAGGGAGAATGCCCTCCGGCCGCGAGACGGATGCCTTCGAACGCATCGGCTGGGACGAGGCCCTGGACATAATCAGCGGAACGGCTGGAACTCATTGCCCGGGAGCACGGTCCTGAGTCCATCTTGCCCTATTCCTACGCGGGGACGATGGGAGTGCTTGGCTATGGCTCCATGGATCGCCGCTTCTTTCACCGGCTCGGGGCCTCCCAACTCGATCGCACGATCTGCGCCACGGCAGGCGCCGATGCCTTGCTATCGGTCTACGGGACAAAGCTGGGCACGGAACCGGAACACTTCCGCCATGCCCGGTACATCATCGCGTGGGGCGCGAATATCCACGGCAATAATATCCACCTCTGGCCCTTCGTCGAAGAGGCACGCCACCAGGGCGCCCGGCTGGTGGTGATCGACCCATTCCTCACCCGTACCGCGCGGGTGGCCGACTGGCATATCCCCATCCAGCCCGGCACGGACGCGGCCCTGGCGCTGGGCCTGATGCACGTCATCATCGCCGAAGGGCTCTACGACCGGGATTATGTTGCCAAACATACCCACGGATTTGAGGCCCTGCGCGAGCATGTTGGGCCCTACACGCCAGAGCATGTTTCCGGCTTAACGGGCATCCCCGCGGCCGACGTCACGCGCCTGGCACGCGAATATGCGACCAGTGCGCCGGCGGTGATCCGCCTGAACTATGGAGTACAGCGTTCGCAGAACGGCGGGGCAGCCGTGCGCGCGGTTTGCATGCTGCCGGCGCTGATTGGCGCCTGGAAGCAGCTCGGCGGGGGGCTGCAGCTCTCCACCAGCGGAGCCTTCACGTTCAACACGGCGGAGCTGGAAAGACCGGACCTTATGCTGGCGAGCCCGCTCCAGCGCCCGGCGCGCGTGGTCAACATGTCGCGCCTGGGCCACGCACTCACCGAGCTCGACGCACCTCCAGTGAAGGCGCTCTTCGTCTACAACTCGAACCCCGCGGCCATTGCTCCCAACCAGAACGCCGTGGTGCGCGGACTGATGCGCAGCGACCTTTTTACCGTGGTGCACGAGCAGTTCTTTACCGATACCACCGACTACGCCGATATCGTGCTGCCGGCGACCACCTTCCTGGAGCACAAAGACTTTCAGGGAGCGTACGGTCACTACTTTCTGCAGCTCTCAGAGCAAGCCATTGCGCCGCTGGGGGAAGCCCGGCCCAACGTGTGGCTCTTTAGCCAATTGGGGCAGCGCATGGGGTTCACTGAGCCCTGCTTCCGCGACAGCGTGGACGACCTGATCGAGCAGGCGCTGAATGCGCCGGCAACGCAAGGCATTACCCGCCAGGATCTGGAGGCGAAGAAGAGCATACGCCTGCAGGGCGGCAACGGGGTCTCGCTGCCGTTTGCCAATGGCGTCTTTGCCACACCCAGCGGCAAGGTCGAGTTTTATTCGAGTGCGCTGGCTGCGGCAGGGGTTCGAGCCCGCTGCCGACGTTTCATCCGCCGGACGAATCGCGCCGGGGCGCCGATGCGCATACATTTCCGCTGGAGTTTTTGCCCCGCAAGGCCGACCACTATATGAACTCGACCTTCGCCAACCTTCCGAGACACCAGAAGATGGAATCGCCAGGTCTGGTATTCATGCACGCGAGCGACGCTGCCGCGCGGCAGATCGGCGAAGCGGAATTGGTGGAGATCTACAATGCGCGCGGCAAAATGCAGCCTGCGCGCGCGTATCGACGGCAGCGTGCCGGCCGGCGTGGTGGCGGCCAGCCTCAACTGGAACAAGCTGTCCGAAGGGGGAAACAATGTAAACGCGCTTACCTCTGAGCGTCTCACCGACCTGGGCCGGGGGGCGACGTTCTATTCGACCCTGGTGGAAGTTCGAAAGCTGACCCGCAACCAAAAACCTCTTCCCTCCGATAGACTAGGAACACCTGCTCAAGCGTGAGATCGACGATGCCGTTTCCAGCGGGTTTCCAGTGCGCGGGCTGTGGAGAGTGGAATGAGATCGTGGTGGACGAGTCAGCAGGTGGGCGGCAGCGATATGTGGAAGACTGCCAGGTCTGCTGCAAGCCAAACCTTCTCTCCGTGGCGTGGGATTCCTCACTGGGCGAATACTTTGCCAGCAGTGAGCTGGAGAGCTGAGGGAGTTTTGGTGTCTGTCCTGACTGGGCCTCCTGGATGGTAGGCGGCGTGAGAAACGAGTCCTCGGAGTTGGGGAGTACCCCTTCCGTCACATATAATCGCCTTTTCCTCCAGCAGGATCCGATTTTCAGCAGTGAGGGTGTGCCTATTCTTCGCGTCGTGTCAGGGAGCCTTCGCTCCCGGTTTCATAAGAACCAACCTGTGCTGCCGTTTTTTTTTCGGATGTGCAGGATCGTGGGCTTGCTTCTATTTTGCGGTTCCAGTCTGATTGCCTGGGCTCAGCAGGACGTCGCCCCCCAGCCGGGTGTAGTGACCCAAATCCGGGTGATCGGCAATCGCCGCATCCCCAGAGAGACGGTGCTGGCGCGGCTGTTTACCCACCCCGGGGATACCTACGATCCGGCGACCATCGAGCGCGACTTCAACTCGCTCTGGAACACCGGATACTTCGAGAATCTGCAGATTGCGCGTGAGGATACCCCCAAGGGCATCGTTCTCGACGTCATCGTTAAAGAAAAGCCGACCATCCGCGAGATCAACTACAAGGGCCTGAACTCGGTCTCGACCTCGGATGTTCTGGACCGCTTCAAGAAAGAGCATGTCACCGGCTTCTCGGTGGAAAGCCCCTACGATCCCACCCGGCTGGCGCGGGCAATCGATGTGATCCGCGAACTGCTGGCCGAACACGGGCACCAGTTCGCGACCGTAAAGCCGGACATCAAGACCATTCCGCCGTCCTCGGTCTCGGTCAACTTCATCATCAAGGAAGGCCCCACGGTGAAAGTGGGGAATATCTCCTTCACCGGCAACCAGGCGGTGAGTTCGCGCGAGCTACGCGCGGCGATGAGGAACCTCCGGCCAGTTGGGATCCCGCACTCGATTTTCCTGGAGAACCTCTTCGCCCGCACCTACGACGCCAGCAAGCTCGAGGAAGATACGGAGCGGGTTCGCCGCGCGCTTCAGGACCGGGGCTATTTCCGGGCGGAGGTCGATACCCCAGTCACCCATATCCGGAATGAAGGCGGCCTATCGTTCTTCACTTTTCGCCCTCGCCAGGGTAAGCGCATCGACATCCGCATTCCCGTCGAGGAGGGAGCGCGCTACCGGCTTGGCGGCGTCACCTTCACCGGCAACGCGCATGTGCAGAACGTCAAGGCGCTGCGAGCCCAGTTCCCCACCAAAGACGGTGAATTGTTCAACGCGACCGCCATCGGCAAGGGACTGGATAATCTACGCAAGGCGTATGGTTCGCTGGGCTACATCAACTTCACCGCGGTGCCGACGCCGCGCATCGATGACGCCAAACACCTGGTCTACCTGGACATCGACATCGACGAGGGCAAGGCTTTTACCGTCTCGCGCATCGAGTTCCAGGGCAACACCATCACCCGCGATCGGGTTATCCGGCGGGAACTGCTGATCGAAGAAGGCCAGCCCTACAACAGCAATTCGTGGGAATCGAGCCTGCTGCGCCTGAACCAGTTGGACTACTTCGACCCGCTCAAGGTGGATCAGGACACCGAGATACACCCGGACAACGAGAACGGCACGGTGTCGCTGCTGCTCAAGGTGCACGAGAAGGGCAAGAACTCGATCGGCTTGAACGGCGGCGTCAGCGGTCTTTCCGGCACTTTCCTCGGTCTCAACTACTCGACCAACAATTTTCTCGGCCTGGGCGAAACGTTGAGTCTGCAGGGCAATATCGGCAACCTGGCACGCAGCGTGGTTTTTGCCTTCAATGAGCCCTACCTGCGCAACAAGCCGACCAGCGTGGGCTTCCAGGTCTTCTCCAGGAAGTCGGATTACAACTCAGCGCGCAACTACGCCACGGTTACCGGGCAAGCCGAGAACCTGACGGCCGCCCAGCAATCGCTCACCCAGAATTACAACCAGTCCTCGACGGGGTTGACCTTCTCTGTCAGCTATCCGCTGCGCCGCTCGTTCAAGCGGGTGGGCTTGACCTATAGCTGGGATAAGTCGACCATCACGACCTTCAGCCAGGCTTCCGCTAATCTCTTTCAAACGCTCGCCTTCCGCAGCGGCCAGATCCAGGGCGCCAATGCCCTGGAAGGCATTTACACCAGCTCGGTTTCGTTGAGCTATACGTACAACAAGGTGGGTCCATCCATCTTCAGGCCTCGCTTCGGAACGGATATTTCCGCGGCTTTGGTGATCGCCGGCCTGTGGGGCAATGTTCGCTATTTCACCCCGGTGGTGCAGTACAAACACTTCATCGCGATGAAAGGTCTGCGCCCCAACTCGGAAGGGCGTAATGTCCTTGGCTATCGCATGCAGGCTTTCTTATATCCAGGGCTTCAGCGGAGATGTGGCTCCCCCGTTCGCCCGTTTCTATTCCGGCGGCGACAACGAACTGCGCGGCTTCGATGTGCGCGCAGCGACGCCCTATGGATTCATCCCCGTACGGCAGAACATCACGCTCACCAACCCTGACGGGACGCCCGTTCCCATCGATCCGAGCAACTACACCCTGGGCAACATCACTGATTCCGATCCCGATTTACCGCCCGGTTTCGGTGGGTGGCGACGCCAAGTTCACGTCTACGATTGAGTACCGGATTCCGATTGCGGGGCCGGTGCAGTTCGCCATCTTCGACGACTTCGACATCACGTCTGTGATTCGGCAATCGCAATTGCGGCAAAGCGTCGAGGGCGCCGATCAGCTCAATTCGCCTCTCTATGGCTGCACCGCCTACTTCAACGGCGCTTGCCAGGGCGGCCAGTCGATCCAGTTCATCAACGTGATCAGGCCGATCGCGGGCACCAACGTGCTACCGCGCATGTCAGTCGGCGGGGAGCTCTCGGCCATGCTTCCCATCGTGAATGCGCCCATGCGCCTCTACTACGCATACAACACGAATCGCCTCTACGAGAATGTCCAGGGAGAGAGCCTGATCACGCGCAGCATGTTCCCCGCCGGCGGCGCAGGCGACTACACCTACCAGCAAGCCATTACGGCTTACGATTCCTTGTTACATTTCCGTGAACCGAGGAAGACCTTCCGCTTGAGCGTGAGCACTACTTTCTAAGGAGGCCAGGATGACGAGTTTTAGATCGCATCAGTTCTGGCAGAGCGGCCACCCTGCGTTGACGCTCCCTCGGCCCACACCTATAATCACTGCTGGCCCTGTGATTGTCTCGGTCCGTGTCTCTTCTTCGCATTTGCTGCCAGATGCGCTGGCCAGGTGACTGCATTGCAAATGCGCATGCGGGAGACCCGCAAGCGAAGGCCCGCTTTCCGCTGAAAGACGCGGGCGATCTGGATTCAAAGATCAAAAGGAGTTCTGTATTCCGATGAAGCGTACGTTCACCCTTGTTTGCCTGCTTGCGTCCGCCACCGGCGTGGGCTCCTCAGCTGGCCCAGCAGCGCGTTAGCCCAAGCTCCAGCAGCCCTCCGCACCCACCCCTGCCGGTTCAACGGCCGGTCTTCGCGCCGCGCCGGCAGTCCCTGCCAGTGCCAAGGTTGCGATCATCAATTTCCAGCAAGCGGTCGCAGCGACCAACGAAGGGCAGCGCAATTTCGCCCAGCTGCGGGTGAAATTCGAACCCAAGCAGGCTCAGCTGAAGGCGCAAAGCGACGAGATCGATTCGCTCAAGAAGCAATTGCAGGACGCCGGCGCCACGCTGAGCGAACCGGAGCGCGACAGCCGCCTCAGGGTGATCGACGAAAAGACCAAATCGCTGCAGCGGTCCGCGGAAGATGCTCAAAACGAGGCCAGCGGCGCGATGAACGATATGTACCAGGCACTGGCACAGAAGGTTTATGCCGTGCTGGACACTTATTCCAACCAGAACAAATTCACCGTGGTGCTCGACACCAGCGCCCAGCAGACGCCCGTGTTGTGGGCCAATGGGTCCACTGACATCACCAAGCAGATTGTGGACGCGTACAACGTCAAGTCCGGCGTTCCTCCGCAGCCAGCAGCAGGCGCCGCGCGCTCCGCGGCCCAGCACAACCAGTCCCAGCCGGCCGGCAACAACCCCACGCCCCAGCACGACCAAGCCGCCGTCGCAGTAGAGCGTGGTTCCGCTTGTCCCTCCCGGCAAGAATCACTTGCCGGGAGGGAAATAATCACCAAAACCAGCTAAAAAATACCTAGCAGTCAGTTCCCGGCGTGTCTGTGGAAAAAATTGTGGAAAGCCGGGCAGTGCTCTTTTTTCGCTCCAAATCCTGCGCATCACAAGAGCGCGGAGCGGCACTTTTCGCTAGCCCTTAACCTTTTTCTTGTCAATCGTTTATCGCTTGTGTTAGAGACCGGTCGATGAGCCGGACGTCGCGCGCCGCATACGGTGACGTTAATTTTCGGGTTTCCACAAAACGGCAAACTGGGCATGACCAAGGTAACCCCAGATTGCGACTATTTGCTGGAATCCTCGCCGACCTTGAGAACGGCCAAAAACGCCTCTTGAGGAATGTCCACTTTGCCCACGCGCTTCATGCGCTTTTTGCCTTCTTTTTGCTTCTCCAGCAGTTTGCGTTTGCGGCTGATGTCTCCCCCGTAGCACTTGGCGAGGACGTTTTTGCGCAACGCGGCGACGGTTTCCCGGGAGACGATCTTAGCGCCGATAGCTGCCTGGATCGCAACCTCAAACATCTGGCGAGGAATGAGCTCGCGCATTTTGGAGACCAGCGCTCGTCCCCGTTCGTAGGCAAAGTCTTTATGCACGATGATGGAGAGCGCATCGACCGGTTCGCCCGAGATGAGAATATCCAGCTTGACCATGGGCGATTCCCACATGCCGGCCAATTGGTAATCGAGCGAAGCATAGCCGCGCGAGACCGATTTCAGACGGTCGTAAAAATCCAATACGATTTCGTTGAGCGGTAGCTCGTAGGTCAGCATGACGCGCGTCGGAGTCACGTATTCGAAATTTTTCTGGCGCCCGCGCTTCTCCTCCACCAGCTTGAGAATGCCACCGACGTACTCTTCGCTGGTCAGGATGGTGGCGATGATCACCGGCTCTTCGATCTTCTCGATATCGGTGGGATCGGGCCAGCGGGAGGGATTCTCCACCTCGATGACTGAGCCATCCGTGAGCGTGATTTTGTAGCGCACCCCGGGAGCGGTGGTAATGAGATCCAGGTTGAACTCGCGCTCCAGGCGTTCCTGAATGATCTCCATGTGCAGGAGCCCGAGAAACCCGCAGCGGAAACCGAATCCCAACGCGACCGAGCTTTCGGGTTCAAAGAAGAAGGACGAGTCGTTCAGGCGCAGCTTCTCGAGCGCATCACGCAGCAGCGTGTGCTCATGCGAATCCACGGTGTAGAGCCCGGCAAAAACCATCGACTGAATGTCTTTAAAGCCGGGCAGTGCCGCCGCCGCTGGACGCGTGTCCTCGGTGACGGTGTCGCCGATCTTGGTGTCGGCCACATTCTTGATGGTCGCCGAAAAGAAGCCAACCTCACCGGCCGACAACTGCCCAATCTCGACCGGCTTCGGCGTCAGTACGCCGACCGACTCCACATCGAATACGCGGCCATTGGACATGAGCCGGATCCTCGCGCCCTTGCGCAGAATGCCATTGATCACGCGGGCCAACACGATGACGCCACGGTAAGGATCAAACCAGCAATCGAAGATCAGAGCTTGCAGGGGCGCTTCCGCGTCTCCTGTGGGTGGCGGAAGACGGGTCACGATGGCTTCCAGCACCTCGGGAACGCCAAGGCCCGTTTTGGCACTCACGGGGAGCGCATCGGTTGCGTCCAAGCCTACGGTGGACTCGATCATCTCCTGCGTGCGCAAGACGTCGGCGCTGGGCAGATCGATCTTGTTGATCACCGGAATCATGTCCAGGCCGTTATTGATGGCCAGGTAGGCGTTGGCCAGGGTTTGCGCCTCCACACCCTGCGAGGCGTCGACCACCAGCAGCGCACCTTCGCAGCAGGCCAGGGAGCGCGAGACCTCGTAGGAGAAGTCGACATGCCCTGGTGTATCCAACAGGTTTAGCTGGTACATCTCGCCATCCCGGGCGAGGTAATTCATGCGCACCGCGTGGGCCTTGATGGTGATGCCCCGCTCGCGTTCCAGGTCCATCGCGTCCAGGACCTGGGCCTGCATCTCGCGTGCCGTCAAGGAGCCGGTTAACTCCAGCAATCGGTCCGAGAGGGTCGATTTGCCGTGGTCAATGTGGGCGATGATGGCGAAATTGCGGATGTGGCTTGCTATCCATGAAGGGGTGCCGGTCGGCGGGTGGCAAATCTGTTGATGGCGAGAGGAGTCTCTCACCCGATCTTATCATTCACACTGGAGGGCCCCGGGCAATACAATCAAGCTGAACGATGTTGCCAGGAAGCCGGGAGGAACCCGTTCTTTCGTTGTGCAGCCAAGGCGGAGGGTGCCAAGGCATTTTTGCATGGGCTTATTCAAAGGCTTAAATATCGCTCCCCGAGTGGCCACGCTGATGCTCGCCGCGACCCCGGTGCTGCTTACCGGGTGTGTGCCGGAAAACCCAGTGACCCCGGGGCCAGCGAAATCACCGCAGGCTACGGCTCCCGCGCTCAAGCCCACCGCGCCAACCACGGCGGCGCGCTAAGCCGCCTGCAACGCCAGCCGCCAAGCCGCAGGTGCAGGCCCTGATCGACTCAGTCGAGGCGGCCTACCAGAGCGGTGTGACCGACTACCACGCGGGCAAACTGCAGTCGGCCAAGGCAGATTTCGATCGAGCCGTCGACATGATGCTGACCAGCAATTTCGATCTGCGGACCGAACCCCAGCTGCGCGATGAGTTCGACCGCATTCTCGATGCCGTCAATACGCTGGAGACCGAGGCGCTCAAGCAGGGAAATGGATTCGCACCCAAGATCGAACCCGCTCCAGTCGATATTGCTAACGACGTCACCTTCCCGGTGGACCCGACGGTCAAGGCGCAGGCGATCGCAGAACTGAAGACTACGGTCTCCGATTTGCCGCTGGTGATCAACGATCCCGTCGCCGGCTACATCAGCTATTTCTCTTCCAAGGGGAAGGGGACGCTCACGCGATCGCTGGAGCGGGCCGGCCGCTATCACGCCATGATCTCGGCAGTGCTGGCCGAAGAGAAAGTTCCCCAGGATCTGATTTATCAGGCCGTAGCCGAATCCGGTTTTCAGCCGCAGGCGGTGAACGGCCGCTCGGGCGCGGGTGGAATGTGGCAGTTTATGCCCTCGGGGCCCTATGGCCTGGCACGCACTGGCTGGTACGACGAGCGCTTCGATCCGGAAAAATCAACCCACGCCTACGCTCGCTACATGAAAGTGCTTTACGCCCAACTGGGCGATTGGTACCTGGCCATGGCAGCGTACGACTGGGGTCCGGGCAACGTGCAAAAGGCAGTGCAGCGCACCGGCTACGCGGACTTTTGGGAGCTATACCACCGCAACGTGTTGCCGCAGGAAACGAAGAATTATGTGCCCATCATCATCGCTGCCGCGATCATGGCGAAGAATCCTCAGCAGTACGGACTGCAGTCGCTGACGCCTGACCCACCGCTGCTGGTCGATACAGTTACCACGGACTACAGCGTTGACCTGCGCCTGGTCTCCGACCTGGTCGAAGCGCCGGTTCAGGAGATCACGGACCTTAATCCCAGCCTGTTGCGGATGAGCACGCCCAGCGACGCGCCCTTCGAGTTGCACCTGCCGGCCGGCAGCAAAGACCTCTATCAAAAGCGCATCTCGGAAATCCCCGCGGACAAGCGAAATCAATGGCGGTTTCACAAAGTGGTGGCCGGAGAATCGCTGCAGACCGTTGCTCGCGATTACCACGTAACCCCCGCGGAGATTGTCTTTGTGAACCAGTTGGAAGCCGGCGATGATCTCTCTTCGACCGACTCGCTCATCATTCCGGTACCGCCTGCTCCGTCCAGCAGATCGCGCCTCACACTGTACAAGGTGGAACACGGCGACACGCTGGTGACCGTGGCTGATCGCTTCAACGTGACGGTGCAGCAACTTCGGCGCTGGAACCATCTGACCTCGGCGCGCGTGGAACCAGGGCGTCGTCTTTACGTGGCTGAACCGGCGCGTGTCACCGGCTCCAAACGCCGGGCAAGCGCATCGACGAAACCCGCCGCCGGCGCGAAACAGGGAGTGGCGCACTCCGCGTCTGCGCACAAGCCGGCGGCGCATACTGCGACCGGCGCGCATACGACCGCGAAGAACAGTCCACCGGCTCTCTGAGCCAGGAAGACGCCAGAAAAACAATTGCATCAGGTAGTGCCGGAGAGCTTTGCCGAAAAGAAACTTAATTCGCACTTGCGTTCATTGGCATCCCGTTGCATGCTGTTGCTATAATCCGCGCCGCAGGCAAGTATGATGGAAAGCGGTTCTCTGCGATCCGAATCCGTAGCAACCGAGCCTTGGAGGCAAAAGAATGCAGGACGATTACAAACTGTACGCACACGCAGACAATGAGTTTGAAGCCGAGGCGGACGAGTACCCCGATGAGGTGGAAGACGGCTTCGATGACGATGATGAAGAGGAAGAAGAAGTAAGCGTCATCGTCGCAACCACCGCTGCCGGTACCGAGTTGCTTACGCCACCCGTAAGCGCCCCGCCGCCACCGCCGGTGAAAGCGCCGGCCAAAAAGGCGGCCGCCAAGAAGACGGTTGCCAAGCCTCCGGCAACCAAAACCGCAGTGAAGAAAGTCCCAGCGAAAAAGGCTGCGGCGAAAGCTCCGGCCAAAAAGGCCGCCACGAAATCTGCCGCGAAGAAGAGCAGCAAAGGCGCGAAAAGCGGCAGGAAGGCCGCGAAAGCGGTCGGCAACAAGAAGAGCGCCAGTAGCAAAAAATCTACCATCAAACGAGGTATTCCTTTGGCAGTGAAGAAAGCAGCAACCAAGAAGTCGGCGGCGAAGAAGGCTCCGGCAAAGAAGGCAGCCAAGAAGTCGTCAGCAAAGAAGTCCGCGAAGAAGGCCGCGAAAAAGACAACAAAGAAGAAGTAGTTCTTTCATAACAAACAGGCAAGCAAAAGAGCCCGGCTAGCAGCCGGGCGTTTTTGCGTCTGGAGGTTTTTGGGGCGGTGCAGACAAGATTGGAGGCGGCTATTTTTTCTCGAAACCATCCAGCGCGGCGAGGACCTGCTGGCTGTGCTCGGAGGGTTTCACGCCTGTCCAGACCTGGACAATCTTGCCCTGGGGATCGATCAAAAACGTGTTGCGATTGGCGATTTTTACGCCCATGTGATCGCCCAAGGACCCATACTGCACCACTACTTTCTTTTCCTGATCGCTCAGAAGTTTGAAGCTGAGTCCTTCCTTGGCACAGAACTCTTTGTGGCTGTCGGTCGAGTCAACGCTCACCCCGACGACCACGGCATCCAGTTTTTGATACTTGGCGATGTCCTGTTGGAAGTTGTGGGCTTCAATGGTGCAGCCGGTGGTCATATCCTTGGGATAGAAATAGAGCACCACCCACTTGCCGCGAAAACTATCGAGACTGGTTGGGGTGCCATCCTGCGAGGGCAGGGTAAAGTTGGGGGCGGCCTGGCCGGCTTGCGGCATGGCGGTATCATCGGCTCTTCCGCGGATGCTCAAGGCGGCGCCAGCAAGCAGAACCACTAGGATTGCGACGATTGCTACTCGATTCGTTTTCACTTGAATCTCCAGATTGTTGCTAAAGTGAGCCCACTCGATTAGACCGCTTTTCGTCTCCAGCTGTCCAGCCGCGTTCACCAGGGCGCCGGCCCGAGGCTTGTGATCCTCAATAGCTCTTCTGTACATGATCTACGGCAACATCGGAATGGCTCAGTGGCTAAACAGGCTGCGTGAATTAGACGGCACGGTTGAAGAAGTTGCCTTCGGTGCAACGAGTTTTCCGCAACCTGTCATAAGCGCGATGATCGCGATGCCGGCGGCAGCGGCAATGCCCCTGAACCGTTTCGCGATCGAAGATCAGGGTGCGGCCGGCTTCAATCGCCAGACAAGTGGCCCCCGCCGCGCGCATCACCGCGATGGTCTTGGGACCAATCACCGGCACATCAAAACGCATGTCCTGCGCCGGCTTGGCCACCTTCACTACGGTCAGCCGCCGGGCGAGAGTGGACGCCGGCGTGGATGCCTCATCCTCAGCGTCCAGAGACCGCAGGATGGCCCCGGCGCGTTCGATGGTGGCATCGGTACCCTCCATGGCTTCGACCGCTACACAGGCCTGCCCCGCAACGACTACGGTCTGGCCAATGTCATAACCGGCGAGGGCGAGAGCGACCTCGCGCCCATAGGCCAGATCTTGCTGCTCTTCCGCAGTCGGCGCACGCGCGGTCAGCACTCCCGGCCGCGCCAGCAACGGCTCCAGGTAGGCGGTGGAGGAGATCAACTCGATCCCCTCATCGCTCAGAACTTTGGCCACGGCGCCCAGCAGCATATCGGTGTTCCGGGTACGCAGATTCAACAGCAGCTTGGCCAGCCGCCAGTCCGGCCGAATGCTGGAGAAGATTTGCTTGTGCTTGACCTGGCCGGCCATCACGGCCTGGGATATACCTTCCTGGCGGAAGGTCTCGATCAATCGCGACAGCTCCCCCAAAGAGAGCCAATGCACGCGTATGCCTGGGTCGGCCGCGGCCCGTGCATCCATCTCCGGGTCGGTTTCTTCCTTGATGGCGGCGACCACTACCTGGGCCCCGTGCGCGCGCGCAGCATCGAGCAGCAGAAACGGAAAGCGTCCATTGCCGGCAATCAAACCCAGCCTGGTGATCAGCTCCGGACTCACTTGGCCGCTCCTACTTGATCACGCCCCGCTGAGAGCGCTCGATAAAGTCGATCAGGTAAGCCACGCAGTCTTCCGGCTGACCTTCGCTTCGCAGGCGTTCCAGGGCCTGGGAGGTGTTGAGCTTGGCTGCCAGCAATACCCGGTAGGCGTGCTGCAGGGCGCGCAACTGCTCCTTACTGAAGCCGGAGCGCTCGAGGCCGACGCGGTTCAGGCTGTAGGCATGGGTCTCCCGCTTGGCTGAGGTCAGGGAGTAGGGCAAAACATCCTGCGTAATGGTGGTGCCCCCGCCGACGTAGGCATGCTTTCCGATACAGCAGTACTGGTGCACCGGGCAAAGCGCACCCACACTGGCATGGTCTTCCACGGTGACGTGACCGGCCAGGGTGGCGCCGTTGGCCAGAATGCAATGGCTCCCGATGGTGCTGTCGTGACCGATATGGGTATAGGCCATGATCAGGCAGTGGCTGCCTAAGCGCGTGGTGCCGCCGCCGCCTTTGGTTCCCCGCGAGATGGTCACACACTCGCGGATGGTGTTGTCATCGCCGATTTCGAGGCCGGTGGCTTCGCCCCGGTACTTGAGATCCTGGGGCGCTACGCCCAGGCAAGCAAAGGAGTAGACGCGGTTTCGGGCGCCCAGGCGGGTCTTTCCGTCGAGCACGACATGGGAAACCAGTTCACAGTCCTCGCCCAGGGCGACATCAGGACCAATGGTGCAATAGGGGCCAACGTTACAGGACTCAGGGACGACAGCCGTAGCAGCCACGATGGCTGTGGGGTGAATGCTCACTCCTGACTCACCGTCTCCAAAGCCGGATCCTCCGCAGGCGGAGCAACCGGCCCTTCCGGGCTGTCACTGCCAATGCGGGATGGCCGGGGCACCACCGCACACATGATGGTGGCTTCACACGCCAGCTTGCCTTCTACGAGGACCTTGCCCTTGAGCCGCGCTGCCAGGGGCCTCCAGTTCAAAACATCCACTTCGATGCGCAGCTGATCGCCGGGCGTCACCGGTCTGCGAAAGCGAGCTCGGTCAATACCGGAGAAGACCAACAGCTTGTTTTCATGATCCGGAACCTCAGGGAGCAGCAGCACTCCACCTGCCTGGGCGATTGCTTCCACCATCAGCACTCCCGGCATGATGGCGTAGTCAGGAAAATGGCCCTGGAAAAACGGCTCATTGATGGTCACGTTCTTGATTGCCACGATGCGCTTTTTGGGGCTGCTTTCGAGTATGCGGTCAATCAGGAGAAAGGGATAACGGTGGGGCAGAATCGCCATGATCTGGCGTATGTCCAGCCCGCTCGCCGCATCCTGCCTGGGGGTCTCGTCTTCCATGGTCGCAGGGCAGATTATAGAGCATTTAGAGCATCATTTTTTGATTTTGGCCGCCGCCTGGTCAGGATTAAACATGTCTGGGGTCAAGGGAATATTGTAGGCGGCGTGGGAGAGGAAGCGCTGATTGGTCATGTCGTCGTTGTGGTAGCGGGTGATGGTGTAGGCGGTTGGAAAGCCCTCGACGAGGTGGTAGTCGTCATACTCTTCCGCGTCGGTATTCTTGTCCTTGTAGAGCGGATCGCGCCACTGCCAGGTCCGGCGCAAAGGCAAATGCGTTTCGGCATCGGTCTGGATGGTGATGCTGTCATTTTCTGCGTTGATGAGGGTCGTTCGATCGGCCAGATGGCGTTCCACCAGGTTTTGCCCGCCGTAAATGAGGACCGTCCGGGGGTCGTTCAGCCAGACCCGCATGGCCGTCTGGATGGAATGGTCCCGGCGCCGGATGAGATCCTGGACCTGGTCCTTGGGCAGCTCCCGTTTGCCTTTGTAGGTGACCTCCCATGCCTGGTCTCCCGAAATAATCTCGACCACATCCCGTTTCTTTCCCAGCTCAACGCGGGTCTGATCGGGAAATTTTTGGATTTCGTAGAACTCGGAGGTCATGCCGGTGGGCTTGCCGAGGTAGAAGCCCGATGTCCGGCCCTGCTGCATGGTGCTGGTGAGCGTGAGCCACCTCTGTCCGCCCAGGGCGGTTACCATGGCGTCCAGGGTAGCCCGTGCCTTTTTCTGGTTGGCGGCAGCTTCCGGGTCCTGCGCCCCGAGCGGGCGCAGCGCTGCCATGATGACCAACAGGCAAGCAAGTGTTCTATAGGCATTTCTGCCAGGCCCTAACCCCATCCGGCTCGATCCTCCTGCTGCCCAATTGTACAAACCGGCAGCGGCGCGGCGGAAACATCGCACATGTCTTAGACGGGCCATGAGCAGTTCTCGACAGGGTCTGCGTTTGCGATCAGCATTCGCGTGCGCTCCGAGTTCACCCAGGACGCACGCAAATGTTGAGTGACATATCCACACCCAACTCGATTCTCGGTTAGCGTGCCGCGAGCAGCTTCTTTCGATCCTTCAAGAGCTTGCGCTGCGCCGCCGCCGGCATGGCCAGCACATCCCTGGTCTTCTTGGGCAATTTGTTGTAGATCAGGCTGTGGGCAGCTTGAACTGCTCTTCCAGCTCGCTGCTGCGCAGAACGCCCCAATGCCGGAGGGATACCCAGTGCGCGCGGGCCAAATACGGTGCGGGAAAAACACCTTCGGTTTCCAGCAGCTCGGCGTATCGCTCCGGCCCAGCGGCAAAGGAGAGCACCGCCTTTTGGTCTTCATCGAGGTTAAGGACGGTAAACATCTTGCCGCCAATCGCCTTGTCACCCACCCAAAAGACCAGGTTGGCGCCCCACTGCATGGTTTCCACCACGTGGGGCAATCGCAGAAGATATTCCCGTGCGCGTTCCGCATCCATGGCTTAAACCTCTCAATCATTCATAGCGCGGAGTGCGCCGCAGAGGCGTTCCAGCTCCGCCTCAGTGTTGTAGTAATGCACGGACGCCCTCACCAACTCATCTAGCCCTCGTCGCTCCATGTCGAGGCGAGTCGACGAACGCTCAATGGTTCGCACCGCGATACCGTTGGCATGCATCCATTGCATCACTTCTCCAGCCGGATGAGACTCATACGTGAAGGTCACAATGCCGCTCCGCACACGGCCCAGATCACGCACGGTCACGCCTTTCACATCCGCGAGCCGCTCCCGCAGCAGGGCGGCCAGATATTGAACCCGGCGCTCGATCCAGTCCAGCCCCAGAGCCAGCGCATATTCGACGGCCACTCCCAACCCCAGCCGAGGGGCGGCTGCCGCTTCCCAGGTTTCAAATTTCTTCGCGTCGTCCCGCACCTCGAACTTACCGGTGGAAACCCAGGTCGCTGCCCGGAGGTCGAGCAGGGGCGGTTCCATCTGCTCCTGCATTGCCCTCCGCACATACAGAAAACCCGTGCCCCGCGGTCCCCTGAGGTATTTGCGCCCGGTCGCGCACAGCATATCGCAGCCCAGAGCATTTACGTCCAGGTGCATCTGCCCCGTCGACTGACACGCATCAAGGAGAAAGGGAATGCCGGCTCCGCGGGCCAGCGCGCCCACCTGCGCTGCCGGCTGCACCAGGCCGCCATTGGTCGGCACGTGGGTAAGCGCGATCAACTTGACCCGATCGTCCAGCAGCCTCTCCAGAGCCCCCAGATCCACCTCTCCGGCCGGGTCACTTTCCACTACGCAGATCTCAGCACCGGTACGCCGGGCTACCTGCAGAAATGCGATGTAGTTGCTTGCGTATTCGTTGGCCGCGGTCACGATGCGATCGCCTGGAGAGAAACGCAGCGAGTAAAAGGCCATTTCCCAGGCCCGGGTTGCGTTCTCCTGCAACGCAATCTCCTCCGGAGTGCAATGCAACAGGCGCGCCACGCTGCCGTAGAACGCATTCAGTTCCGGGGCGACTATGTCGGCCGCCTCGTAGCCGCCTATCCGCTCCTCCAGCCGAAGGTGCTCGATCACGCGCGCGACTACGGGTCGCGGCTGCAAGCTAGCGCCGGCATTGTTGAAGAAGGTTGTCTGCTCGCAGCCTGCGGTTTCCGCTCGCAGCCGTTCGATGTCCTGGTCCTGCATGGGTCTCTCGTTTTCGCCTGGCACCTCCCCATTTTGCCTGAAACCTTATACTGCTGAAGAGATGGCCAATTTCCCGCCAGTTGATGAACAGCTTGATTACCTGCAGAAGGGAGCAGCTGAAATCATCCGGCTCTCAGACCTGCGTGAACGTCTGGAGGCTTCCAGAAAAACCGGCCAACCGCTTCGGGTGAAGGCGGGTTTTGACCCCACCGCACCCGATTTGCACCTGGGCCACACCGTGCTGATGCGCAAGCTCAAGCACTTTCAAGATCTCGGGCACCAGGTCATCTTTATGATCGGTGACTTCACCTCGCTGATTGGTGATCCCACAGGGCGCTCGGTCACCCGCAAGCCGCTCACCAGCGAAGAGATCACGGAGAATGCGAAGACCTATACCGAGCAGGTTTTCAAAATCCTCGACCGGGACAAGACCGAGGTTCGTTTCAACTCGGAGTGGCTGTCGACTCTAGGATTTGAAGGCATCATTCGCCTGGCCTCGCGATTCACCGTCTCCCAGATGCTGGAGCGCGAGGAATTCCACCGCCGGTTCAACAACGAACAACCCATCTCATTGCACGAGATGCTCTATCCGCTGGCGCAGGGCTACGACTCTGTCGCTTTGCGCGCGGATGTGGAACTCGGCGGCACGGACCAGAGATTCAACCTGCTGATCGGGCGGGAATTGCAACGGCATTACGACCAACCATCGCAGATCGTCCTGATGACGCCGATCATTGAAGGGCTGGATGGGGTGCAGAAGATGTCGAAGTCGCTGGGCAACGCGATCGGCATTCATGAGCCGGCACAGGAGATGTACGGCAAGCTGATGTCGATCTCCGACGAGCTCATGTGGCGGTATTGGATTTTCCTGACCGATCTGCGGCAGAGCGAAGTGGAACGCATGCAAAGCGACGTCGCCAGCGGAGCCCTGCACCCCATGGAGGCCAAGAAGCGGCTGGCGCGCACCATCGTCGCCGGCTTTCACTCAGAGGAGGCCGCGCGCAAAGCGGACGAGGACTGGGCCCTGCAGTTCCAGCAGCGAAACGTCGAAGCCGTTGCCGAAGAGGTCGCCGTGGACTTGCGGCAGGTGGCGGTTGCCGCCTCGCTGGAGCTCGCGCTGAACGACCAGAATCATCCCGTCGACATCCATGTAGCCAAGTTGCTGGTGGCGCTGGGCCTGAAGAATTCGCGTACGGAAGCGGATAGGCAGGTAACCGCTGGAGTGAATATCGACGGTGTGACAACCTCGGATAAGCTGCTCCATCTCCCAAGGCGGCCTGCGCGTATCCCTATACGCGTCGGCAAGCAGGCCAGGATTGCCGTGATCGGGTAGGGATATCGCTACCGCTTCAACGCCAGGTCCTTTAGCATGCTGGGCAAACCCGAAGCGTGCAGCTCATACTGCGAATAACGCGTCAGAATCGGAACCAGACGCATTAGCCGGTGAGCGGAAAGACCAGACCGGAAGGAAAGAAATTGCAGGTGTTGCTGGTAAGCCAGCCGGACTGCGCGGCCTTCCTCCGGCGGCATCGCCGACAAGAAGTCAACCATTTGCTGGAGATCTTTGGCCGACTCGGCTACGCGGCCCCAATGCTTCTCCGCACGCGTATTTCCCTGGGCCCGTTGCTCCAGTTTGTTTTGAAATCCGACCTGCTGCGCGCCATGGAGACGATAGCGGATCAGCGGCTGGTCGATGGGCCGCAGATCGGAGAGAGCAGCTATGACCAGGGTGATCCATTCATCGTGAATCCACCCTGGGGATACGGGCAGGCATCGATCGCGAAGGTCTGCCCGGAACATCATTGTGGCTCCAGTCACAAACCTGTGCTTGGCCAAAACAATGAATCGGCCAGCTAGCAGGTCTTGCTTGCGCTTCCGGCAAAGCCAAGACGCTGCCACAGTGTCCCGTCTTGGAGGCGGTTTTGGTCATCGATGATGTCGGCATCAGAAAAGACCAGACCCGCTCGCGGATGAGCGATGAACTCCTGCTCGGAGCGTTGGAGACGATTGGGATACCAGATGTCGTCCTGGTCGCTGAGCGCGATCAGGTCCCCGGTACAGAGCCGAATCGCCTGCTCAAAATTCCTTGCGGAGCCCAGGGTCTCGGGATTTTGGACGATGACGACCGGGAAGGACACCGTGGCGGCAAATTCACGAACGATGACAATCGTTTGATCCGTCGAGCGGTCGTCACACACCACCAACTCATCCGGCAACCTGGTCTGTTGCTGAATACTTTCCAATTGTTGGCGAAGAAATGAATCACCGTTATACGTGCATAGCGCCACCGATATCTTATGCTGGGAGTTGTTCATGGCGACGCACGCAGGGCAATCAGTGGTTGTCCTCCTCATCCTAAACCCAACCTGAGGTTGAGGCTTAGAGCGGTTTCATTCAACCCCTCACCATCCGATAAGATATGCTCTGGTCTTTGCTCATCGTGGCGATGAAGCATCGCGAGGATTCGCTTAGTGGAACTACCTGCAGAAATTTCCGGAAGAGCAGCGCCTCAAAATAGCAATGATTTCGCCGGCAGACAGCGAGGGAGCCGACGTGATTTTCTGGTGCAACTTGCAATAGTTTTTCTGACATCCTATGTTTTTCTATTTGCCGTCATGACCCGGCGCCCGGGTTTCTATGATGAAGGCATCATGCTCACGGGCGCGATGCGGGTGGCGGCGGGACAAATTCCTCATCGCGACTTCCACTACATCTATGGTCCAGCGGAGATCTACCTTCTATCGGGTTTATTCAAGATCTTCGGCACATCCCTCCTCGCCGAACGGCTCTTCGACCTACTTATCAAAGCTTTGCTGGTGACGTCGGTCTACGCCATCGTTTTGTCCTATTGCCGCCGGGCAATTGCTATTTTCATATCCGTTGTGACCATCCTGTGGCTTTACGGTATGAAAGAATTCGGCATTGCGACGACACCGATCTCACTGCTCAATCTGGTTGGATCCTACTTAATCCTCCCAACCTTCGTAGGCCGCGTATCTACCAGGCGGATGTTCGCAGCAGGCGCTATTTCAGGGGTGGCCGCCTTGTTCAGGCCCGACACCGGCATAGCGCTGGTAGGAATCCACGCTTGCGTAATTTCCATCGCCGTCTATCTTCGTTTCAAAGGCACCGCGAACAGGTTGGCGATCTTCGCATCTACTTTCTGGCCTTACCTGCTTGGCTTTGCGCTTCTGACCATTCCGGCAGCAATTTACTATTTGTCCGTTGCGCCTCTCGCTGCCATGCTCGAGGACATCGTTTTCTACCCGGCCAAATACTATCACCGCGGCCGATATCTTCCGTTCCCTGGAATCGACGTGAAAGGGCTCGAGAACCTTGGTGTCTACCTGCCGATCGCGATCACCGGCGTTTCTCTCTATGCTTTGGTGGCGCGGCGATTGCGTGTCCGCCCAAGCGACGCAGACCGCTTGGACAACACTCGTCAGACGCAGGAGTGGTACGGTTTTCTGGTCACCTTTACCATTCTTCTTATCGTTATGTATCTCAAAGGCCTGGTACGCGCCGCGCCTTTACAGATGTATCTTGCCATTGTTCCATCGTTACTCCTGGCTGCTGTGCTCTTCCAACATCGGGCGTCGTTTTCCCGTCCCGTCCGCATTTCTATCAGCGGCCTCTTGTGGCTATCTTTCCTGCCAGCCGCCTGGTCAGCGCTTCACGAAGTCAGGTTTGAATACGTGTGGCATTCCTCCGTGGCAGAAAGGATTTTATCCTTGACGCGAAACGCCGGCCCCGGGACAGAGACAGAGTGGTGCAAGATCGCAAACCCTCTTACCACGGGCTTCTGCTTCTTCCCGGAAGAAGACCGCGTGCATGCGATTGAATTCATCGGCAGTCATACTCAACCAGGGCAAACGCTCTATGTGGGGGTGAGCCACCATGACAGGATATTCGCCAACGACAACATCATCTATTTCGCGACCCAGCGCATACCGGCTACCCGATGGTCCCATTTTGACCCTGACCTGCAGAACAGGTACGACATTCAGAAGCAAATGGTCGATGAGCTGGAACGTAACGCGCCCCCATACATCGTGCTCGATTCAGAGTTCGAATTATCGCGCGAACCGAATGACAGTTCGAAGAGTAGCGGGGTGACCTTGCTGGACAGGTACATTCATGACAAGTACCAGGCGGGCGAAACGTTCGGGACCATGTCTGTCTGGCAGAGACGCAGCCCCTAACCGGGGAATCCTAGCGGGACACCCTACAGGATAGAGAAATTGGGATTTGGTATAAACAGGCTTCGCTGCTGGTAACCTATTGGAGATGAAACACCGCTTTCCCTGTCTCCGTTCCGCGCAGCCAGAGACTGAACGAGGACGATAACTCCATGACCCTTTGGTCTGATTTTCTGACGAATGACCAACATATCATTCACAAATGGAAGCATTACTTCCCTGCATACGAGCGGCACTTTGCAAAATTTGTGAATACCGATGTCGTATTTCTCGAGATAGGCTGCGGCCAGGGAGGATCGCTCCAAATGTGGAAGCGGTTCCTGGGGCCGTACGCTCGGATTGTGGGCATTGACCTGAACCCCGAGTGCAAAGAATTCGCCGAGGATCAAATAGAAATCCGTATCGGCGATCAATCCGACAAGGCATTCTTACAGGGGGTCTGCGAGGAATTCGGCGTGCCGGATGTTGTCCTGGATGACGGCAGCCACGTCATGTCACATATCCATGCGTCTTTTTCAGCACTGTATCCTCAGTTGCCGCGAAACGGTGTCTACATGGTGGAGGATTTACACACAGCTTACTGGTCCGAATACGAAGGAGGTCTCGAGCGAAAGGAATCCTTCATAGAAACCTGCAAACACCTGATCGACGAACTGAACGCCGATCACACGCGTGGCGCGCTTCCGGCGACCGAATTTAGCCGCACTACGCTCTCGATCCACTTCTACGACAGTATTGTCGTTTTTGAGAAGGGACGGCACGGCACGAAAAGCGCCCCACAAATCGGCCACCCTCCGAGTAAATCGCGCTGGCGTATTCGTTGAGATCATGCATGTATCCCTCGTTCGTCGCGCCAAAAACACGGTTCGTCTCCTGCTAGCTGGGCGGGTAAGTTCTTTTGGCCAGGTGCTATCGTTCGTGAAAGGTAAGAAGGGCCTGGAAATCGGCGGCCCAAGCACAGCGTTCCAACGATGGTTCAAGCCGCTTCCCATCTATCACCGCGTAGAGTCTCTGGACAACTGTGACATTTCCCGCGTTACCACCTGGACCACCCACGCAGACGCTTACAAGTTCAGTCCTCACAAACGACCGGGGAAGAATATCTTTGTGGATGCCTCAGATCTTTCCTGCATAGAGGATCACAGCTACGATTTCGTATTGTCATCGCACAACCTGGAGCACTTCGCTAATCCGGTCAAGGCGATCTATGAGTGGAAACGAGTCACCCGGCCCGGCGGCGGTCTGATCCTGCTTTTACCGAATTATCTCCGAACCTTCGATCATCGACGATCGCCAACGACGGTCGACCACATGTTTCAGGACTTTCGTGAAAACACTCCGGAAAATGACCTCTTTCATTTGCCGGAAATCCTGGAGAAACACGATTTCAGTCTAGATCCCGGTTCGGCTTCGGTAGAGGAGTTTCACCGGCGGTCGCTTGACAATTTCAACAACCGCTGTTTGCACCATCATGTTTTTGACGCATCGAACAGCTGCGAATTGCTGGTTCGTAGCGGTCTGGACGTCCTTGCAGTGGAACTACCGCTTCCCAACCATATCTTCCTACTCGCGCGGGTTCCCTGATTTTCACTTCGACGCGGCCAAGGGCGAACGGGATCAGTTGCTGTGGATACATCAGACGTGAAAAGGATGTAAGCCCGCGATTGATTTTGCTCCTGGCGCATGATAGGGATCTGCTCGTACATTGCGCACTTGCCAGCCTTTATACTGGTAAGGAGCATGCATATCCCGGTCCAGCAGCCTTCGCCAACGCAAGCGCCACCGATCCACTTTTCGCCGGTCGATGGTTCACTATGCTAAGCAAGAAGGTTGTGACTGCGTATGGCCTTTTTCGCGATGGAGGAGTCAAGCGGGTCTACGACTACTCCTGGCTCAGGCTACAAATGTTGGCCAGGGGACATACGAATGAAGTCCGCCTCGACCGGTGCACGTTCAGCTTAGAAGGAATCACGGACAGTTCCACCAGAATCCAACTGATCACTCATACCTATGAAGCGCCGGAACGCCGTGCCGTCGCCCGGTACGCACGACGGAATTTGCCTGTCGTCGAATTGGGCGGGTCTATCGGAGTAGTCTCGTGCGTAACCAACAAACTCCTGCAGAATCCGACCGATCACCTGGTCGTTGAGGCGAATCCTCTTGCTATTCCACAATTGGAGGGCAACAGGAGGTTGAACAACTGCCAGTTTGAAATAGTCAATCGAGCCATTGCCTATGGGGTCGACTCTGTTACTTTCCGGCCCAACTCCAGCATGTGCGGGAATTCGATTACAGGAGACGGAGATCTACCCCCTGTCACGGTTCAGACGGCCCGGCTGGGTGACCTGGTGCGCGATCGTGGATTCAACCGGTTCACGCTCATATGCGATATTGAAGGCGTGGAGTACGATTTGGTTTGCCAGGAAGCGGAGGCGCTGAAAGGCGCTGACACGATCATCATGGAGACACATGACCGGTTCATCGGGGCCGACAAGTCCCGACTGATGATGAGCAAACTCACGAGTCTTGGCTTCAGGCTCCTTGAGGAAACCGAGTTTGTGATCGTTCTGCGCAAGTAATCCCTTCCCAGAGCCGAAGCGGAACTCGTAAGGTAAGGCTGGGATCTCGCCTGTTGAAAGTGACTAATGTCGCATAAGCGGAAAGTACTGCAAGGCTCAGCTTCCAATCTGGTGCGGATGCTGCTCTCCATGCTGGTCTCCTTGGTGCTGCCCCCCTTCCTCGTACATCGCATGGCGCCGGCGGAATACAGTGCATGGGTCTTGATACTGCAACTGAGCGGCTATGTCTATATGTTGGATTTAGGGTTGCAGACGGCAATTGGTAAATACGTGGCGGAGTACGACGCAAAAGGCGACCGCGAGGCAAGCCGTCGTCTCATAAGCACCTCGTTTACGATTCTCGCATTCGCGGCAGCCATCGGTTCGACGGCGATCATTGTGATGGCCTGGGGTGTGCCTCAGTTTTTTCGCCAGATGCCGGCGACGCTCGTGCCTCAGGTGCGTATCTCGCTCCTCGCGGTTGGATTGTCTACTGCGGTTACACTGCCCTTCGGTGTTTTTCTTTCCACGTTCACCGGTCTGCAGCAATACGTCTTTCCCACGATCCTCGCCACCGTCAGCCGCGTAGGAACAGCCGTGGGACTTGTTGCCCTTCTCCTTATGCACGGCGGCCTGGTTCAATTGGCTATGCTGTGGGGGGCGTTCAACCTGGCAACAGCGGCAATGCAGTTCTTTGGTTGGCGAAGGTTGGTAAAAGCGCGCGTCGATTTTTCCTTTCTTGTATTCCACCGTAGTTCCGCGATCCAACTGGCAAAATACGGCAGCGTTATGTCCATCTGGACGGTGGCCATGCTCTTTATCAGTGGGCTGGATATCGTAATCGTCGGGCATTATCAATACAAAGATACTGGCTTCTATGCGATCGCCAGCGGCGCCGCCAATTT
Organism: uncultured Acidobacteriaceae bacterium; assembly: GCA_963793525.1. GTDB lineage: Bacteria > Acidobacteriota > Terriglobia > Terriglobales > Acidobacteriaceae > PALSA-350. The sequence continues at coordinate 11,435 of CAWCAZ010000015.1, read as the reverse complement.
CATGCTGGCGCTGATTTCCAGCATCTTCGGCCCCCTGGTTCCTGCGGTATCCTCCATGCAGGCGGGCACAACACCAAGCCGAATTGGAGATATTTGCATCCGATTGACCCGGTATTGCGGGTCTCTTTTATTGATTCTCGGTTTGCCCCTGATATTTGGCAGCTATCCTTTGCTCAGCCTATGGGTTGGTAAGCGGTATGCTGCGCAAAGCGCTCTTTATCTGCAAGTGCTGGTTCTGGGCAATGTTGCTCGCCAGCTTGTTTTGCCCTACTCACTGGTTGTTGTGGCTACTGGAAAACAGCATTTGGCCACGATCGCCGGGGTCGCGGAAGCTGGGGTCAATATTGTTGTGAGCATCTGGCTGGTGCAGAGGATCGGAGCCGTCGGGGTCGCGGTCGGCACTCTGGTTGGCGCTTTCGTCAGCTTCAGCGTGCATCTTTTCGTAAGCATGCGTTACACCCAGCCAACCATCCTTATTCCACGGACGCGGTTTGTACTGCAGGGAGTGGGGCGCGCTCTCCTGATCGCCGCGCCTTCGCTTTTCCTCTATCCCTTCTGGAGGAAGCTGAATATGCTGCCGGCGCCGCCGGGCGTACTCGCGATCTGGATCGCGGCGACCGCGGCCATTGCATGGTGGGTTACGTTAACCGCCGAGGACCGAGGAGAGCTCAGGGCTGGCCTGCACCGGCTGATATACTGGCGTCCAGAGCGGAACTAGCAGCTATCGTACCTGCTCACTCCTCTTGATGAAATGCCTCAAGCTTCCCACTCGCCCAAGTCGATCCTAGTGGTTGTCGTTCTGTACAACTGCGAGCTTTCCCAAAGTCAATCGGCTACCTCGCTGTTCCAGATACTCAACGAAAACGCTGAGCTGGGGAAGCACTTTTCGCTCCTTCTCTACGACAATTCGCCGCAACCGCAGAGCCACTTAATGCCGGCTGACTTCCCCGTTCATTATGTCCACGATCCTTCCAATGGAGGCTTGGCCTCTGCTTACAACTTTGCCCTGGCACGCGCCGAGTCGGAAGAGCGTGAATGGCTGCTCCTGATGGACCAGGACACTTCTCCCACGCGTGAATTTATCTTTGAGTTGCTGGAGACTGCTGCCAGCTTGCACGCGCAGCCAGAGGTAGCAGCCATCGTTCCCAAATTGACGGTGAACGGCATCGTACATTCTCCGGCCATCCCCTTCATTGAGCAAATGCGGCGCCAGTTCCTGCCGCCCTTAAAACCCATAGGTCGAGATGTTGTTGGCGTTTTGCAACAACGAATGTGCTCCTATAACTCCGGCTCTACTCTCAGGGTCTCGGCGGTGCGCTCGGTCGGCGGCTTTCCTCCAGAGTTCTGGCTGGATTTCCTGGACCACGCCATCTTCCATGCGCTCTTTGCCGGCGGCTATCGCATCTACGTGATGCGGGCGACGCTGACGCACGAGGCATCGTACGCCGACATTGACCGCCTGCCCTCCTGGAGGATGCACAATGTGCTCATGGCGCAGACTCTTTATGTCAAAAGGAACGGGAACTTTACCGACCGGCTGCTCTACCGGATCTGGCTGTTACGGCACAGCAGAAACCTTCGACAAAGCTGCAAAGACCCGCACATTTGGAGAGAGGCGGCGCTGCAGGCTTTGCTGTTCCGCGAACTTAAGCCGGCTTCTACGTCTCCGCTGATCCCGCGCTAAGCAGGGAACGAGAAGAGCAAATATAAGTTTTTGTTAACTTGTATTTTCGACGCAGCGCTCCTAATCTGGTGCCCCATGAGCGACCGCATTAGATCGTGCTTTCTTCTGCCCGGCGCAGACAGGGTGATCGGCCGGCCAAGCTTGCGCCTATCGGATCTGGTTTCCTTGATGCTGTTGCTTTGGCAGTTTGCGGCGTCGCAGGCCTTTGCCGCAACCAAGGTGCACACGGTCTTCGTCGGCGCGGGGAAAAATGTTCCTTACTCCGTAACCGGCGACCCGGCCGGTGCTCTGCCCGGCGAAAAGCAGTTGCGGGTTCGCCCTCTTCTGGTTGATGACAAGGTTAAGGAATGGACAACGGGAGAAGCCACGCCATCACAGACCGCAGCTTTGTTGTCCGCCGGGTTCTCCGCCTCAATGACTCACTTCCCGGAGACAAGACGCGAACATTGGATATGGCAACGTGGTCCCTGGCTCATGGTCGATCGAGTGAAGGGCAGCATCACGGCCCTGCATTTGCCGGATTACGACCCCGCTGTTTCGAATGTGATCTGGTTTCGCGACTATGCCGCCTACTGTGGGCTCACCGCCAGCGGCAAGCAGTTGTATGCGGTGGTCGCCCAGATCGCCGCGCGCAAACCGGTGCTGGCAAAAAAAATATCGCCATGGTCCCCGGGAGAGAACCAAGCGCCGGCGTGCGCAGCTGCGCTGTGGCAGCGGGAGCCGCTGCGCGTGACCTTCCAACCGTCGGGCGCAACGCCAGTCAGCTACGACCTGGTTGGGCTGTCCGCTGTGCTGGTTGAGGATGGCGATGGCAACGAAGAGCCTGCTGCCGGCGCTGAGCAACTAGAAGAACCCGAAATTTTTCGCAGTAAGTTACGGACTCTCTTACGCTGCATTGCGCTTCGGATATAATCAGCCATGCCAGCGCAAGTGCCTGGCCAGAACAGCGGGAATGAGCCACGTGCTGCAAAACGTAACAGCGGGATCGCCGAGGAATTAAATTCCTGCTGTTTCTTGCCGTGCTGCTGCCGGGCATCGTCGCCTTCGGGATTCTTATACCGGCAGGCGCTCCCTCTTCCCTATCAGGATGACTACGCGTACTATCCTGGCTTTCGCTGCCACTACACTCAACTGCCCAGCCTTCAGGCGAAGCCACTGTATATTGCGACCGCACAGTCCAACGAGTACAAGCTCGGTTTTGAACACTTCATTGTGGCCTCCGGAGTTCGAAGCTCACTCGTCATCTGAACTTCGCTTTTCTGACACTGCTCTGGGCGATTTCTTCCTGTTCCCCTCGCCTATCTTCTGTGGCGAGCCTATGAGGAGGATGAACGTGATCTAAATCAGAGCTTGCTTGCCTTTCTGCCCATAAGCTTTCTCTTCTTCTCGCTGACTTATTGGGAGAATCTCAATTGGACAACCACCGGACTGACAAATATTCCCGTCATTTTCTTCAGCCTGCTTGCCATTTATCTTCTGCTTCCCGGAAGACGAACTGAACCGATCGAGCTCGTCTGCTGCTCGCATGTTTGGCGGCTGCGCTGGCAGCATTTGTTCGGCAAATGGCTTTTTGCTGGGCCCTGTGGGTCTTCTTGATCCTTCTCCCTCGCCGCGCCTATGCCAGAGTCCTGGTGTGGTGCGCCAGCTTTCTCCTGCCGCTCGCTGCCTACCTCTACCACTACACTCGCCTTGTTCACCCGGCGGACCGAGGTTCCTACTTCACGAGACCGCTCTTCTTTCTTGCCTTTTTGGGCTGTGGCTGCGATCCCGCTCCGTTGGCCGGCTGCGGTGGTAGGCCTTGTGATCCTGGGAGTCCTTTGGCTTGCGTTTCGCTCTCGCTTCGATCGGATCAATCCTGTTGCCGTTTACTTCACGGTGTGGATTGTGGCAACGGGTCTCCTGGTTGCATGGGTGCGGGGAGCGGTCAGCTTTGCGGTCGGGGGACGGTACAGTATCTACTCCATTCTGGTGCTGATTTTCTGCTATTCCTTTCTTTCGGCAGTACCTGCCAGACCGCTGGCCCAATTTCAATCGGAGGCGATTTTACATAGCTTCCCTTGCGCTCACTGCTATGTATCTGCGTCTTAGCGGATATACACGCTTACAAGAAGCTCGACGCGCGGCGTCAGATGGTTCTCTCGGGCATTGAGCTCTATCGCGCCAACCCTGAGGTCAACTCACCCTTGATTGATCAGAATTTGCTGAAAGCCTATCCGGATGAAGCAGCGTATGAACGGCACTCCCTGACCAACGCCATCCAAAAGCATGTCTACAGTTTGCCGCCGAAGTAGGAGCGCCGCTACTACGCGCGAAATGCTGTACGCCGAAGCGAAAATGATCTAGCATCAAAATGCTGGAGACAAGGAATGCTGGAAACCATGCCTACTCTCGATGATCTTCTAGAGGAAGCCAAGATCGCCCACGGACATCTCTGCGCAGGGCAGGTCTTGGGTGTCCGTTTGGCAATGCTTGGATGCAGCCGCCTGGGCATCGAGCAACCACGCGGCAAGGATCGCAAACGCCTGGTCACCTTCGTCGAAATCGACCGCTGCGCCACCGACGCTATTGGAGTCGTCACCGGTTGCCGGCTAGGCAAGCGTGCACTTAAATTTCGCGATTGGGGCAAGATGGCAGCCACGTTTGTTGACCTGGAAACGCAGCGCGCTATCCGCATAGCGGCCCGGGAATCGTCCAAGGACCTGGCTCGCCAGTTGCACCCGGAAATAGAAAACAAGAACCTGCAGCAAATGGCCGCCTACCGCGAGATGAGCGACCACGAGCTGTTCGACGAGCAATGGGTGCGGGTGACACTCGACGCCAGGGAGTTTCCCGGATACAAAGGCGAGCGCGTCGCCTGCGAACAATGCGGAGAGGGAATCAACTACGACCGGTTCCTGGTGCGCGATGGGCATACCCTCTGCCTCTCCTGCGCCGCCCCGGAAGAGCGATACTACCAGCCGCTCTAACCGAGCTTGGTGGCATTCTCGACCGCCTGGGCAGCGCGCAGGACCGACGCCTCATCGAAATGTTTTCCCAAAATCTGCGCCCCGATGGGCAGTCCCTGTGACGATTGCCCACAAGGCACCGATATGCCGCAAATCCCGGCCAGACTAGCGGTCACGGTGTAAATGTCTGCGAGGTACATGGAAAGCGGATCGTCGGTCTTCTCGCCCAGCTTGAAGGCCGGGGTTGGCGCGGTCGGCGTCACCAGCACATCGACCTGCTCGAAAGCAGCAAGGAAATCGCGGGTGAGCAGCGTGCGCACCTGCTGCGCTTTCTTGTAATAGGCGTCATAGTAGCCGGCGCTGAGCGCATAGGTGCCCAACAGGATGCGCCGCTTCACTTCAGCCCCAAAGCCGATGTCCCGCGACTCGCGATACATCGCTCCCAGGGTATTCGCATCTTTTGGCGCGAAAGCCGTAGCGCACTCCGTCAAACCGGGCCAGGTTTGCACTGGCCTCGGCGGTCGCCAGAAGATAGTAGGTTGGGATCGCGTACCTGGTGTGCGGCAAAGACACCGGGCAATTTTTTTTTTTTTTTTTTTTTCGTTCAGTTCAGTATATACGGACAACTCGTACAATTCCTGGTCTATGCTGTTTTCGTCGGCACTTCCGCGGCCGCGCTCACCGAAATGTGGGGTGAAATGCAACGTGCCGCGGGCGCCATGGAGCGCCTGGCTGAATTATTGGTGGCAACCCCCAGCATCGTTGCGCCTCTGCAGCCTGTGCCCCTACCGCAGCGGATCCGCGGGGCGATTCACTTCGACAACGTGACCTTCCATTATCCGTCTCGACCCGAGACAGCAGCGCTCGAGAATTTCAGCCTCGACGTAGCGCCAGGAGAGACGGTGGCCTTTGTCGGCCCCTCCGGCGCGGGCAAAAGCACCACGTTTCAATTGTTGTTGCGCTTCTATGACCCGGACGCGGGACGTGTACGCATCGATGAGATTCAACTCACCGATCTGAAGCCCGAGGACGTCCGCCGCAGCATCGGCCTTGTGCCCCAGGAAACGGTACTGTTTGGCGCCAGCGCCCGCGAGAACATCCGCTACGGCCGGCCGAATGCCACCGATGCCGAAGTGGAGGCCGCCGCCGCCGCGGCAGCCGCCGATGAATTCCTGCGCAAACTACCGCAGGGCTATGACACCTTCCTGGGTGAGCGCGGCACACGACTTTCCGGTGGCCAGCGCCAGCGCATCGCCCTGGCCCGCGCCATCCTGAAAGATCCCCCCATTTTGTTGTTGGACGAGGCCACCAGCTCCCTCGACGCAGAATCCGAACGCCTCGTCCAACAGGCCCTCGAGCGCCTCATGAAGGGCCGCACCACCATCATCATTGCGCATCGCCTGGCCACGGTCCTCAAGGCCGACCGCATCGTCGTAATGGATCACGGTCACAAAATCTCAGTCGGTACCCACGCCGAACTACTACAGCACAGCCCGTTGTACGCGCGCCTGGCGGCCCTGCAATTTGCCTCGGCAAACCTGCAGCTAGCCTAGAGCCTGTCGCCTGGCATAGCCCGCAGCCGGCGTGACTCTCATCGCATCGCCTGTGGTTCGCATAACCTCCGTCTGGCACATCCTGCAGCGCGGCACGACCGCGGCTCGCCTCGCCACTCACCCGTCGGCAACAGCGCAAAACACTACACGTTAAACAACCCCCCACCCGACGGGTCGCCGTTATAGACGAAATAAACAGCCTGCTTCCCACTGCCCCACTCAGCGAACACGTCACGGTAGTCCAGGTTTGCCGCCCGCCCGTCAGTGTCATGGCACAATCCTCAATCTCCTACCCGGTCGGACTCCCAACCCGAATCTGAATATCCCCACCAGGCCCCGCGCTGGCAACGCGCGCCCGGAACGTCGTCATCCCCGAAAGCTCGATCCCATTGTAGAAGGTGTAACTCCCGCTGGAGATGAACCCGACATCGAGATCACCCTTCACTCGAGCTTTCAGTTTGCACGCCACCCGCCGAGCCGTTGAAGCTGGACGCCGGGGTGGAGGTCAAATCCATGTGACAGACGGAGCACAAAATAATGCTGTCATTGTGCCACAACAGCTCGTGGCGGCTTCCCCCTACCATTTGCAATGGACTGCCTCGAAATGCCACGGAATGCAATGCCGGATCGCCTGGAGCGGCGCCCTGGGAACCCGTCCTAGCGCGAATCGGATGTGCCACTCAAACCCCCTTGTAATTCAAGACCGGCCGCAATACGCGGACGATCCTGACCAGTTCTCGCTGGGCACGGGCGACTGCACGGATATCTTTGTAGGCGGACGGCGCTTCATCGCGGAGTTGATCGGCGTGACGGTAGTCGTACCAGATGCCCGCCATTTGTCGCTGCAGCTCATGTGTGGTGACACTGCGGCGGGCCGCGGTTCGACTCATCAACCGGCCTGCGCCGTGGGCGCTCGAGCACAGAGCATGAGAGCAGCCTCGTCCCTGCACGTGAGAGATTGCGGTACCCATCGAGCCTGGCAAAGCGCCCTGCTGATCTCGAGCCGCCGCCATGGCCCCTTTGCGATGCACCCAATATGTGCTGCCACTGTGCGGCCCCGACTCAACATGGTTGTGATCCGTCGTGATCGCATGGTCCCACTGTAGGGTGGCGCTTATAATGGCCGCCAGGATCGTGCCAATGTTTATAGCGATCTGCTGTCGATTCGCAGCAGCGTAGCGCCGCGCCCAGGCCATATCGTGGAGGTACGCTCGGCCGTGTACGCTGTTGGCATCGAGCGCTCGTAGTCCGGAGGAGCCCGTTACCTCCGCACGCTCCAAGTGGAAGTCGCGGATGGCGGTTCCCATCGCGCGGGACCCACTATGCACCATCAACCACAGCCGATCTTCTCCATCCACTTGGAGTTCAGCAAAGTGGTTGCCGGAGCCGAGTGTTGCGAGTTCGAGAGTACCTTGCTTGCGCCAGACAGCATCCAGTCGCGGGTCGCTGAGCGTGTTGCTAGCAACATCGCGCGGCGGTTCCATTATCTGTTTCCGATTCCACCTCCGTGCCGGCACCGCGCCTGCTAACTTGCCCAAAATCGGCCGGCGATGGCAGGTTCAGCTAAACGATCTGCGCTGACGTCAAACGGTACCGCCAACACGCCGCATCCGCTCTTACTACATGGTAACTGTTACCGCCAGAAATCAGTCGGCTCTCGTCTGCTGCTATTGCGCAAAAAGGGGGGCACGTGCAGACCGAGCGCTTTGGTTACGCGGCGGATTGGTTGATTGTCAGAAGCCGTCCCCATCCTCGGTGGCTAAAGGCGGTTCGAATCGCAAAGATTGGCCGCTGCTGTTGAAGCTGTCCAGCTATGGAGTCGGAGAATCCGCAACTCTTCGGCCTAAGCGCGTTTTCGCTGCCTGGCGAACTCTCAAGCCGGTAGCAATTGCCTTCCCCGTTGCGACAAACTCAATTTGAGCCTCCAATTCCTGCAGACGAAATGAGCTTTCGGTAAGGGGTAACAACTCGAATTTCTGCTCTTTAGATATTTCCACCACCCGTACAAATAGCCGATCGCCATCCCGAGTGACCTCCCAAAGCCCATTCGCATCCACGTCGTAAGTGCCGACCCATCGGTCAAGAGTTGCCGAATCAACCTGGGTTATTGGCCGCGCTGGCCAATCATATGGCTTGTGGAACACAATCGCTGAAAGCGATTGGCTCACGATATCAGCCCTTCCGTTGATCATGTTAGACAGCACGACGACTACTACATGTGACTTGGGAAATCGTGAAATATGAGAGCTGAATCCATTGATACTTCCGTCATGAGTAATTTCCAGTTGGCCTGCCGTACTGTCCTTCTCGCTTAGAATCGCCCAGCCGTAGCCGTAGCCGTTTCGGACAGGGGCCCACATTAGCGCCTTCGAACGGTCTGACAGAATGGCGTCTGAATAGAGGGCCTCATCCCACTTCTCTAAATCGAGGACTGTCGAGTAGAGCGCGCCGGCGGCGTCGACCCACCTCGTATCGATGGCGGCTGCTTAACGAACTTGCCATCTCGGAACGCGTAGCCCGACGCTCTCTCAGGGAGAATGGTCTCGGCGAGGTCGTAGCCCGAATCGCTCATACCCAGAGGCTGAAAGATGCGGTCGTGCAATGCGACTTCGTAAGACATGCCTGAGAGCCGTTCGATGATGCGTCCCAGAAGGAAATAGCCTGCATTGCTGTAGTGAATATCTGTGCCGGGCGCGAAATCGAGGGGCCTATCTCGGAACAGCGAGAGCACTTGCTCAGGCGTGCGATCCCGGTTGCGGGCTACGTCGTCGGCGAACTCGGGGTCATCCGTGAAACTGTGAATTCCTCCGGTGTGGGAAAGGAGTTGATGCACCGTAACCTGTTGCCAGGTCGCTGGACAGGGGAAATGTAGCTGCAAATGCTTCCGCTCAAGTCGACTAATCCGCGCTCGTGCAGTTGCATGATCAAGGCAGCTGTAAACCCCTTTGTAGAGAGCCGATCCGGAATTTCGTCGATGGCGTGTTCGGGATCGACCAGTCCCTGTTTGCCAGCCCATACCCCCGCACGAGCACCGTTTACCCGAACGACTGACTAGAACCGAGCCACTGAAGTCGTTTTCGCGGACACGCGCATCCATGTAGGCGCTCAATTCCTTTTGCGTCGCGGAATCGGCGTCGAACTCGAGAAGGTGGGCGCCGCAGCAAAGAGCGCCAGAGCTACAAGGAGCTTGGAAGTGCGTTGCATACATTATCAATCCTAGCATCGCGAAGGTTCAGCGGCGACACGTCTTGGCTAAATATCGACTGCCTCCGGCTTTACCTCCGACATAACCGATTCCCACTTTGACAACCGCGCCTCTTAGTAGTCGTCGTCCGGTAGTATCTGCAAATACCCTTTGTAATATTCGGCTGGTCCACCGAGCAGAGTCGCATCCGATTGCTTTTCAGATTCTGCCCACAACTCAAAGAAGCGCTCCGATGGATCGAAGCCTCCCACAATCCGATGAATCGTGTAACTGAAGCCCTTTGCAACGGTGTGCACCGGCTTCGACTCAGTGGACGGCTTTTCGAACATGACGCGATCTATGTAGATTGGTGGAGGAACGAATGGAACATTCTTCGCTGGCTCCCGCTTTACGCCAGCGTGCTCTTGCTTCTTGAGAATTATCGAGACAGCGCGATCAAGGCAATACTTGCATTCGCCTCTGTCGCATTACTGGATGGAAAGTTTGCGTTGTAGGTTATCGACCAATCCGACTTGCGCTCCGATCTGAACACCGCCGGTGTTAACCGCCGAATATTTTCCAACTCCATTGTATGGATACCTAACTCCATGGCTTGAAGTCTCCAATCTTGGTGGTCGATTTGGATATAGTCAGTTGGGACATGAACGTTCTCCTCGATCCATCCTTCCGGCGAGTCCAGTATGGTGCCCGCCATCCGCCTCGAAGCACGGACGACAAAAGACCGTCCGGAGTCTTCCCATCATATTCCCGCCATCCAAAAATGTTATAATCCTCCTCGAACTCAACGAATACTGCCTTACGTATCTCAACCAGTGCATCAAGAAAGCGCGTTTGAGAGACCGCCCTCTCCGCCAATTTCAGATAGTTCTTGGCTTCGCCATTCGAAAGAATATCGGCGATGAAGAGGTCGTAAATTGTCCGGCCAAGTACCCTTTGTGTCATGACTTCAATGGTGGTTCGCGCGGCCAGAGATAATTGCGGACGGTAATCGGCTCGGCGACTTGCGCGTAGTGTTTTGTCAATACGCGCTGTTGTTTTATCGCCTTGAGGGTTCCCGACTTCGGGACTGGAATGTCGGCAGCTTTCAGTTCGCCGATGAGCTCGTCGAAACCCTTGCGCTCCAAGCTTTTGGATTCGTCGATCCCCAGTTCGATGAGGATCGCGTAAAAGACGGCCTCAATTGCGTCTTGAAGTACCACGAGCCCCGCCGAAGCGAGATATTTGTTTTCCGAGTTGCAGAGGGGCCAGCCCGCTGAAGCAACGTGCGGGCGATAACGAGGGAGTTAACTGTGCTCTCTTTTATAACTCGTCTGGACAGTGAGAGGTTGCGCCAGTCCGCGTGCGCCCTTGATATTCATAGTGTCAGCAACTGCTTACTGGTTACATCGCGTGCCTGGCATTCTCATGTGACACAATACACCTCAAGCTCTTCAGCGTCTCGGCGCTAGAAGAGCGGCCCCAATTTCAAAAGCCCGGATTCGCGCCTCCAGGCTGCTGACAAGCAGGGTGAGCCGCGCGTTTTCGCTCGCCATGCCGCGATTTTCAGTTCGCATGACTCCAATCTCCCGCCGCAGATCCGCAATCCTCGCTCTTGCATCCTTGAGAGCGGAGTGCTTGCGCTCGCGTTGTTCGAGGAGAGATCCGCTCGACGCGGTTCGTCTACGTTCAGCAACGTCTGGGTACTTCGTATGCACGAGCGTATGGCTACGCCGGCGGTCTTGGCAATGCTGCTTATGGAGATCCGTGGCGGTTGCGTGCCATCGGCGGCAGCCCGTGCCACCCCTTGCTCAAGGGCTTTAAGTGGGAGTAGCAAGCGTTTCCGTGTCACTTCACTCTGTCGCATCGATCTATTCTCCGTGCTCGGCGCTGAGCTCTTTCAGTACTGAGGTGCCCTGGATCTAACGGACAGGGCTGCTTGGAGGAATTTCAATCTATCTGAAGTTCTTTGCGAACACAACAGGTGGAAGATATCCAAGGCGAGAGTGTCGCCTTTGTCTGTTGTAAAACACCTCAATGTATTCGCGTATCACGCGCTCCGCCTCCGCTCG
>CAWCAZ010000014.1:0-164193 GCA_963793525.1 uncultured Acidobacteriaceae bacterium | reverse complement strand
TCGGGTGCCGGGTCGGGCTCGGGGTTTGGGGGACGGCTTTGCGGTTGGGCCAGGCGGTGTTCTACTTCGGCGCGGGTGGGCACGTGGGGGGACGGGGTGGTGAGGTCTTCCGAGATTTGGCTTGGATTGGTTGCCATGAAAGGTCACTCCGTGGGTTGCTTATTTTTAGAAGTTCTGTGGTGGTTACGAAATCCTTAGTTGGTTGCTGGATTAACGATCCCACGGGTTGTTTCCGGCGCACAAGGAGCTTTGAAATAAAGATGAGGAAGAAGGGGCAGTTAACTGGAAGTTACTCCCCTCGGGCGTTGGTAATCAGTGGGTGGGATTCGATGCGCGGCGCTCGGGCCGTGGGCTGCTGAAAGCGAAGATGGCCCGGGTCTGTTTCTTTCGATTCCTCGCTGGGGCCTCGACAGCGGCGGGCCAAGAGCGCGTTGCTCCTTCCCTTTATCCAAACAGTGTATTCCGGTACCCTCCGCATCGATCAGGACTGTGACCCACGTTTCACAATCGAGTGACAACTGCGTCCCGCGCCATCGCTATGATGTTCCGTATTCACTATACGAACGGGAGATCAGTCATTGCATTCAAATCCAGAAACCGAAATCAACGATCTGTTTTCGCGATGGGCGAGCGCAGTTCAAGCCGAAGACCTTGCCGGAATTCGTGCCAATCATGCATCCGATATGTTGATGTACGATGTCCCGCTACCGTTTGTCTCTCGAGGTCTGGACGCCTATATGGATACCTGGAAACTCTTTTTTCCCCTCTCAAGCCAGACCCATTGAATTCCGCTTTGAAGAGACCCAGATTACCGCAGGCAAAGACGTTGCTTTTTTGACAGCCATTGGACACTGCGGCCATATAGAGCTAGGAGAAAAGACTGATCTGAAATTCCGTCTCACGATGGGACTTCGGAAAGACGGTGACCAGTGGCTCATCGTTCATGAGCATCACTCTGTACCCGCACAAGAATAATCCCCAAGTGAAGGCCGAAAGTGGGTGAGGGTCATGAATTCGCTATCCGGTCGCCGCTCTATCACGACGTGTGCGGTATCGTCTCTTCTTCGTCAGGTGAGCGCCGGCGAGGGAGTCCCTTTGTCGAGGCCTCGGATCCAGGTGGTTCACGGAACGGTTCCACAGAAATGCGCTCGTAACGCACTTCCAGCACCGTCAGGTATTCTGTCCCGCCCGGCGCTTCGAGAACTACGCTGTCACCCGCTGCCGACTTCATCAACGCGCGCCCCAGAGGTGACACCCAACTGATGTGGTTGCGGTTGAGATCGACCTCGTCGGTGCCTACGATGCTCACCACTCGCTCCGCTCCCGCGGCATTGGCATAGCGCACGGTCGCCCCGAAGAATGCCCTCGTCTCCGCCTGCCCCGCTCTCGGAGCTTCCGGGTCCACCACTTCCGCGGCTTCGATTCGCTTGGTGAGAAAGCGAATCCGCCCATCGATCTGCCGCAGCCGCCGCTTGCCGTACTGATAGTCGGCGTTTTCACTGCGATCGCCGTTGCCGGCAGCCCACGCCACCACCTCCGCCACGGCCGGGCGGTCCCTGGTGAGCAGAAACCGGTGCTCATCTTTGAGGCGCTGCAGCCCGCTCGGCGTTATGTAGTTCTTGCCTCGCGTCGCGGGCTCGTCCGCTTGTGGCTTTCTCGTAAACCCTTTCCGCATCTCGTAGTCCTCCCGGCGCGAATCCAGTGGGCGCCTCCAATGGATGCGGATGAACGCCGATGGAAAACACTGTAGGTCATCCACGTTCATGGCAGTTCATCTGCGGCCCTGACTGATTTTTTCACGTCTTCCCGTCCCGCATCTCCCTCCGGGATGGGTTGTGGGTCGCCTGTCGGCATTTGCGTGCGGTTCCGAGTGAAACCGCAGGTCTCTCCCCTACGCTCCCCCGGATTTCCTTTCCAGCTAAGTGGCGTTTGCGAACTTCGTGCGGCTTTCCGAACCGAAAGCCGCATACATCGCGTTGGACGGTACTGCGATATAGGAAATCCGGGTCTGCTCCGGTCGGGATGACAAAGTTGAGGGCAGTGGCCCGCCTTGGCATGAGTGGAGATGGATGGACAGAGTCGGAAAAAGCTGGTTTAGAGAAGTCTGATTTCAGTCTGTCCCCTCAATGTTCAAGGGTACTCAGTTCGCCGGATCGCTATCCACGCCAGAGTCGCTTGAGACTGTCAGGGGGTGTAGCAGCTTCAAAAGAACTGCTTCCGCCTCGCAGCCTGTCAAAGGACTCAATGGCGTCCAGGAGTCTTTCAGCAGCTTCGATTTGCTCCCCGGTTCCTTTGTTGCGAGTCTTCCATTCCGCCAGCTGCTGAATTACTTCGATACGATACTTGAGCTGAGATTCGCTTCGCATCGTGCGGTGTTTGCTCCCTTCAGTTCACCGATATTTTAGCGCTTTATTCTTCTTGAGAGCGATAGCCAAACCTTCGAGGACCTCCCAATTGCCTGAAAACGCAATCCGATCCATGTAATTTATGATCACGATTGCAAAAATCAGCAGCGCGACCCATCCGCGGCGATATGTCAATATACCCCCCCTGGATAGCACAGGTCCTGACCATAGGTAGGTTCTCCCGGTGGCCTCGCTGGTAAAAAGGGGCGCGGCGGTGGTTGGATCGGCATCGTTGCAACCTAGTTAACAGGCGGCCTGCCCCCTGGTTTCTCCTGGTTTCTTTTGCGCTTCTACAGGGCTTACGATATTCTTCTGTCGAAGTGAAAGGGGTATGGGTGAGTGAGTGTACCGGCCTTCCGCAGGCCACTCCCGACTTGCTCATCTTTAGAACTGCATCGCCTTTAGGGGAAAAGTGCAACCTCGCGCATAAGCGCTGCGTATAGCCGAGTATGGGAAATCCTCTGGTTCGAGCTCGAGAATGCACCCGAAGATGGATGGGCGTCGCTGCGGTGACGACGGCGATGGCGTTGTTCGGGACAATAGGGTACAGGGCGCAAGGACAGGACGCGGGCAAGCCTGTACCGGTGAAGGCGATGGCAATGGAAGCAGACCCGGACTGGGAGGTCGCGACGGTCAAAGCGAGCGACCCGAACGAGATGCGGGGCCAGCATATTCGCATGCAGGGACGGCAGGTGATGCTACTGGACACTACGGTGGAACAGTTTCTGCTGCTCGGTTACGGCATGCAGCAGAGCCAACTTGCGGGCGAGCCGGAATGGGCGAAGACGGCGCGCTGGGATGTGAACGGCGTTTCCGATGTGGAAGGCCAGCCGAGTTGGAGGCAGTTGCAGGGAATGATTCGGAAAATTCTAGCGGAGAGGTTCGGGTTGCAGCTGCACCACGAGCAACGGGAGATGGGGGTGTTTGCGCTGACGGTGGCCAAGGGCGGCCCAAAGCTGATCACAAATACCAGCGATCCGAACGGATGGATGGACCAGCAGAACGGGGGCACCAGCAGTCGCCACGTGGAAGCACTCAAGAATGCGTCCATGGCGGATTTGGCATTGATCCTGCAATTTCATGTGGACCGGCCCGTCGTCGATCAGACCGGCCTCAAGGGACGTTATGATTTCAAGTTGCAATGGGCGTTGGACGATGGGCAGCCAGCGGCACCGGACGCGCCGCCGGAATTGTTTACCGCCATCCAGGAGCAAATCGGGCTGAAGTTGGAACGTGTAAGGGCGCCGGCGGATGTGTTGGTGATCGATAAGGTGGAGAGGCCAGGAGCGAACTGATTCCGGCAAGATTGGCAACCACCCGGGAGCAGCCTGTCCTCCTGCGCTCATCCGTTGATGTATTTGATGAGCAACACGTCATTCCCCTTTTCTCCATAAAACAACTCGTCGACCAGGTTCCTGGCCAGCAAAATCCCATATCCGCCGGGGCGAATTCCTTGCGCCTCGCGGTGCTTCTGATGACGCAAAGGATCATCCTGCGGATTGTTCGCAGCCGTATCGAGATTTTTCTCTAAAGAGAATCCTTCGCCCGGATCTTTAATGCGGATGAGCACCACCAGACGCGCGCGGAGATAGGAAATCTCGATACGCCGTTGCGGATCAAACTTCCCGCCATGCTCCATTGCATTCAGCAGCATTTCTCTGCTCGCGACCGCCACCTTATCCTCATCCACTTCCGGCAAATTCAGAAAGGCGCGAACGAACTGCTGCAGGCGATTGGCTGCGGATACGTCGCAGCGCACCGAAAGACGTATCCACGCATCCGTCCCGGACAGCATTTCAATCGCATCATCCCAGGCAGGACTCTCCATCGCCAGTTGCAGCACCTCCTCCATGGCCTGTGTCGAAAGCGGTCTCGTGAAATAACTGAAAGCTCCCGCGCGGATCGCGGCAATCACGTCCGCGGGCGTACTTTTGTCCGCAACAATGATCAAACGGGTATGTGGCCTGACCAGCCGTACCTTTCGAAGCAGTTCAATATCTTCCTGGCCTGACCTGGCCTGATCGGCGATCACCAGGTCGAAAGCGGACTTCTCCACCAGCGCAAGCGCTTCATCGTTATCCCGCGCGCGCTGCAGCTTCCACGATGACAGGACTGTCGACACCACACCCGTCACGGGCGAGTCTGAGCACCCAACCACCAGCACCGTATTCTGCAACTGCGGATTATCGTCGGTCATGAGAAACGCCTGGACCATGATAGTCCGATTGGGCTTGCAGGAGGGTTAACGTAATTCCCGAAGATGCGTGCGTTTCCCGCAGGTTGGGCTTCAGATCCTGGGGAACGGATGCCCAGGACTACGTCCTGGGCTACTCTCAGCCGTCCCCTTCGGGATGCTCAGGGCAGGCTCTGCGGGACACGAGATTCAATCGGTGCCTAACAGTTTCCGTACCCCTGCGATCAAGCTACCTTCGCCAAGAACAATCAGCGCAACCAGCAGGTAGTTGGGCCAACGGTGCCGGTAT
Organism: uncultured Acidobacteriaceae bacterium; assembly: GCA_963793525.1. GTDB lineage: Bacteria > Acidobacteriota > Terriglobia > Terriglobales > Acidobacteriaceae > PALSA-350. The sequence continues at coordinate 159,305 of CAWCAZ010000014.1, read as the reverse complement.
TTCGCATAGAGATTCCAAAAACCGTTCGAGTCAGTTCGCGCCTGCGTTTGAGCTGTACCCCAAACGTTCCCGGCATCATCGTTCTTGGCATTTAATGTTTCGCTTGCAGTGGGTGTAGTGCACTTGGATGTGAAGTGGTCAGTCCCTCATCCCCTGTCCACTCGCGATCACTTCCGGATTGCCCGTGATCCGCGTCGATTAGCGGCTGTTCGGGAGCGATCAGCAGACTCCGCGCGGATTCTGCTTTGGCGCTGCAAAGCGTTCGTTGTTGCATCCAGGGGACAACTGGTACGGTCGACGCATGGCGCTCAAACGCATGGATAACGTGGGAATCGTCGTCGGTGATGTGATGATGCGTACAGCTGACGGCCACAGCCGTCTCGAACTCTCCCGCTATCGGTCCGTACCTTGTGAAGCCGCGCCCTTCCGCAGGGTAAGACCGCCATGATAACTCATAGAAGCTCATCGATTCGGTGTGAGAGCGACTCAGTGAGATGCTCGGACGAGTCGCAAACCCCGGGACAGCTCCTCGTTAGAAAAGTAAGACAGACGAAAGCGACCCTATCTACCCATGGTTAAACGCGGCATACTCTTGCGCCGGAATTCTCACTCCCGGCCGCTCAAGCGGTGAGTGAAGGTGGCGCGAGATCAGGAGCAGTAGCCAGCTTGTCATTGGGCGCCAATCCCAATTCGAAGACGATGTGGCCACCATGGGCAATCTCCTCATGCCGAATCCATAGCCGGTCTGACGGCTTGCCATTGACGGTTACCGACTGGATGTAGATGGCTTCGGGCGAGGACCTCCTTGCTTCGATCACCAGCTTGTTACCGCCTGTAACCGTGATGATGGCCTTATCAACCAGGGGCGAGGTAAGGACATAGGTTCCGCTTGCCGGGTCGACCGCGTACAAGCCCATCGCGCTCATCACATACCAGGCGGACATTTGCCCACAGTCTTCATTGCCCGCCAGCCCATCGGGGCCGTTGTGATACCAGGTCTTCAGCAGCATGTTTACCCGCGACTGGGTCTTCCAGGGCTCACCCGCATAGACGTACAGGTAGGCGATATGGTGGCTTGGCTCATTGCCGTGCGCGTACTGGCCGACCAGGCCTGCGATATCCGGTGGCGCATTTTGTGGTAGCGTCGATGGCACGGTAAACAGCGCGTCAAGCTTCTTGATAAAGGGCTCTCTACCACCCCACAGCTCCATGTAGCCCTTCACGTCGTGCTGAATGCCGAAGGTGCTCTGCCAGGCATTCGATTCAGTGTAATCACGATACGTATTCAAGTGTCCCAGGTCGATGGGATCGAAAGGCTCGGTAAACTTGCCATTGATCAGCCGGGCGCGGATGAATTGCGTTTTTGCATCAAAGAGGTGGCGATAATTCTTCGAGCGCTCTCGCTGCAGCTTCGCGTCCTCGGTCGCGCCAACTTTCTCGGCGACAAGCGAGCATGCCCAGTCACCATAATCGTATTCGAGAAGCTTGCTGACCGATTCCTCTTCCCGGTCAGCGGGAATAAAGCCCATCGCGCGATAGTAGCCAAGGCCGCGATAATCGTCGATCATGTTGCGCTTGCGCATCACCTGGTAGGCACGCTGCCAATCGATCCCGGGAAAGTTTTTAACGCAGGCTTCGGCCATCACGCTCGCCGAATGGTAGCCGGTCATGGTGCCGGTCTCCTTGCCCTGCAATGGCCATACAGGCATGCCCGCGGGACTCTGTTCAGCCATGTCGATAAGGCAGTTCACCAGGCCCGGCACGCGCTCGCTCTGGAAGAGGGTGAACGCCGGGTGGAGTGCGCGAAACGTATCCCACAGCGAGTAGCTGCTGTAGTTATGTTGGCCTGGCTCGAGCGTATGGGTCTTGCCGTCCATACCGCAGTACTCGCCGTTCGCGTCATCGAAGAGCGTCGGCGCAACCATCATGTGATAGAGCGAGGAGTAGAAGATCGTTCGCGTGGTCGCATCGCTGGTCTCGATCTTGATACGGCTCAACTCCGCCTGCCATTTTTGCCTGGCTGCGGCGCAAGTCGCTTCGAAGTCCCAATGCGGCAACTCGGCTTTCAGGTTCGCCATCGCATTTTGCAACACTCACTCCAGAAATGCCGACGCGGATTAGAATCTTTTCGTTCGAGGTGGTGTCGTAGTGCAGTGCGGCCTTAACGGCATTCCCTGCGGCACGCGTACTCCCCGCTGAAAGCACTGCGCCTTCCTGCCACAACTCGGCCCTGCGGAAGGGCTTCGAGAACTGGGCAGCGAAGTAGATCTTTCGTCCATCTGCCCAGGCGTGCACCGTGCGTCCGCCGGTGACCATATCTTCTCCAACGATGTCCAGCGTCGCGTCCGAAACGGGACTCAGGGGATCGTTGTAGGAGTGGGAGAAATCCAACACAAAGTGGCTTGCACCAGCAGACTGAAACGTATAACGATGCAGCCCTACGCGCTCGGTAGCCGTCAATTCAACCAGAACATGGCGATCGTGCAAGGGCACGGAGTAGTAGCCGGGCGTCATTTTTTCCTCGGCATGAGAAAACGGCGCACGATAGCCTTCCCGGACATCTTCCCGCGTGCCCGGATTCCACTTCACTTCGCCCACGTTGGGGATGATCAGCACATCCAGCATGTCTCCGGCGCCGGTACCGCTCAAGTGAGTGTGGCTGAAGCCCATCAGCGACCTGTCAGAATCGTGGTAGCCGGAACACCAGTCCCAACCCCGGTCGAACGTGTCAGGACTCAACTGCACGGCCCCGAAAGGAACAGTAGCGCCGGGATAGGTATGACCATGGCCGCCCGTGCCCACGCGAAGATTGACGTACTGGGTCAGGTCTTCCTCGGCTGCCGTCAGCTGCCGGAGTAGCAATGGCGGCAAAACTTCTTGTTTGCTGGACCAGCAGATCAGAGCAGGCTGCCACAGAAATAGTCTGCAGAAATTTACGTCTCGAGAGCATGAAACCATGCCTTTCGGTGGGGTGTTTTCAAAAAATCAACTCGGCGAATATTCATGAGTCGTGCAGAGAAGCACTGAGTGCGTCTCCATCTCTTTACAGTCTACTTGAATCTATTCTGCAGTTGTGGTTCCTGCCGTCGCACAGGATCACGGCCATGGAATCGAGCAGCAGAAGGGGATCAGAATCCATCTTCTTAACGCGACTAATTGCCTCGCTGTGCATCTCAGTACTTAGGGTGCCGCGAGATGTTTCGAAGTGACAATGCGATTACATTCAGTCAGTTCCTCTAGCTCCTTTTTCATGGTTATCTAAAGATAGATGTTTATTAACACAATCGCGGGAGCCTCATGGAACGGCTCACCGTAGTTACAACCGACAAATATAGTGATTTCCGGGAAGAAGGCGCGTCACGCGAACGCGTGCAGCTTTACGGTGCGCGGCATTCGTTACTTGAGGTGCCCCCCAAGTGGCACGAAGTTCTGGCCGCCGACCCCAGAAATACTGCGGAATATTTTCTCTCGATGGGTGTTTCGGCATAAGAGCATGAAAACAACCGTGAGTTAACGCGTACAGCAAAACACACAGACGATCGACACCGGCCTCGGTGGCGAGCTGCGGCGAACAAGCCGCAGGCCAACCTGTGGATTGAGGAGAATTGGGGCCAATGAAGATAGTGTCTGTACAGACGTGGGTGGTATCGCTCTTTGCCTTGTTGCTGTGGGTTACAACCGGGGCCGCGCAAACCGTAACAGGAACAGTGACCGGTACCGTGACCGACCCGTCCGGGGCCGTGATTCCCGGCGCAACCGTGGTTGCGGTCAACGTGGCCACCAGCGTGGCAACGACCGCTACCAGCGACGGCGCCGGTGTTTACTCGATCCGTTTTCTGCCCATTGGCAATTACAAGATCGAGGTCTCGGCCAACGGCTTCAACAAGACCACGCTGCCGCAGTTCACCCTTGAGATTGGTCAGACGGCCAACCTCGACGCGCATTTGACCGTTGGTTCGAGCGCCACCGTGGTGACCGTCAACGGAGGTCTAGCCCCCATTCTGGATACAGCGGATGGCTCGCTGGGGCTCTCCGTCGACGCGCAGGAAATTTCGACCATACCGCTCAATGGCGAGAACTTCTCGTCCGTCACCCTGTTCCAGCCAGGCGCGGTCGCAACCGCTCCAACCGGCTTGACCGGCAATAACGCAATTGAGCGCAGTACCTTCAACAGCGATGTGGTCACCATCAACGGCAACCGCGCCCAAGCTAACAACTACACCCTCGACGGCACCGACATCAACGAAACCCAGAACAATCTCATCGGCTACAACGTTGCGCCCGACGCGATTCAGGAGTTACGCGTCATCCAGGCAAATGCGCCGGCCACCTATGGCAACGTCAATGGGGGCGACATTGTCACCGTTCTGAAGAGCGGCACCAACAAGTTTCACGGCAGTCTTTACGGGCTGATTGAGAACCAGAATCTGACTGCAAACACCTGGGCAAACAACTTTTCCGGTGTTCCGCAGAACCCGTATACCCAATCCATTTTCGGGGGCACGATCGGCGGCCCGATCCTCAAGAACAAGTTGTTCTTCTTTGCCGACTATCTAGGGGCCAGGAGACACCAGGGAGGCGAGGGAACGGCCAGTGTTCTTTCCGCCGCGATGCGCCAGGGCGACTTCTCCGCGCTGCTCGGGCTTTCGTCGCCCATCCAGCTCTATAACACCCAGAATGGCTTTGCGCCCTATGTCAACAACCAGGGAGTGGCCATCAATAACCCCGTGGCTCGTTATCTCATTGCCCATCCTCAGTACTATCCTTTGCCCAATCACACGCCAACCGACGGGCTGGTGCAAAACAATTTTATTGGGCCCACCAACTCATTTGTGCAGAATGATCAAGGCGATATAAAAATAGAGGCCGATCCCCGGCCCGCGGATAAGATCACCGCTTTCTACTCCGAAGGCAGGTCGTTCGACGGAAGCGTCGCCGTGCTCCCCGTCACCTTTCCCAACCAGGATACGTATCCCGACCACCTGGGCGGCGCCACTTGGGTACACACCATATCTCCCACGATGGTGAATGAAGCGCGGATAGGCTTCACCCGCATCCGTTGGGATAGCAACATCCCCAGCGACTCGACCGGCGCTTTCGGCGTTGAACGGGAATTCCATCGTTGGCATCCCCTCAGGTCCGCAGCAGTTTGCCGGCTTCTCTTATCAGGGCATCAGCTCGTCGACTCTTACCGGCGTGGGTGTTCCAGGACAGGCACAAATTCTGCGCGATAACACCTTCACCTATGGAGATAACCTGACCATCCAGCACGGCAAGCACGTGCTGAGCCTCGGCGCGCAATTACTGCGCTATCAGCAGAACTTCTTCCTGTTCGGCAATGGTGGATCGCTCGGGACCTTCGACTTCAACGGTAACTTTACCGCTCTCTCCGGGGGCACGGGTTATGGCGGAGCCGATTTCGTGCTCGACCTCTCGTCCGGCCAACAGATCAGCTTATCCAATGGCGCGTTTGGGCAGCGGCAGTATCGCGCGGCCGGCTTTATCCAGGACGATTGGAAGATCACCGATAAGCTCACGCTCAATCTCGGGTTGCGTTACGAGTACGACCAGCCCTACGCGGAAGTCAATAATAAGACGGCGAATGTGTTCCTGACCGGACCTCTGGCCGGAACGGTAGAGTATGCGAAGCAAGTGCCCGCCGGCGCGCCGGCTGGGTCGATCGTGTGTGGGAACGCTGGTTGTTACCAGGCGACTTACGACCAGTTCCAACCCCGCTTTGGCTTTGCCTACCAGGTCAATCCACGGTTGGTCGTCCGTGGCGGCTACGGCACGACCAGTTTCCTTGAAGGGAACTCCAGCGGAGAGCGCCTGGTGAATAATCCTCCCTTCGCAAACTCCTCTTCCTTGACCGCGCCCACACCGACAGCCACCAGCGGTGGAACTCCCTTCGCTGTACAAAATGGCTTCGCTATCAACAATAGCTCGATCGTGACCGCGAGCTTCACCGCGTATCCGCAGCACATCCAGCCGGCTTACCTGCAGGAATTTAACATCACGACGGAATATGAACTGAATAACACCACCTCGCTCCAGGTCGGATACGTCGGGGAGATCGGGCATCATCTGATCGATTATTACAACGCAAATCAGCTGACCCCGGCGCAAGCGCAGGCGGGCGCGCCCGGGCCTTTCGACAGCCTGGTGGGTGCGGGCAATACTCTGGAAACCGTCGAGTCAGAAGCCTATTCAAACTACAACGCGGCCCAGGTCACCGTGCGTCACCGCCTCAGCAAGGGCTTTCAGGCGACGGTCAATTACACCTATGCGCATTCGCTCACCAATAGCCAGGGAAATTTCGGCGGGGCATCTGTAGGCGGGCCAACCGCCACCCAAAACGGCTACGACCTGGCAGGCGATTACGGGCCAAGCGACCAGGACATCCGGCACAACCTATCGGCCAACGGATCGTATCTGTTGCCGTTCGGCAAAGGCCAAGCCTTCGCCGGCGGCGTCAACCGCGGGCTCGACCTGCTGGTGGGGGGCTGGACTCTTTCCTCCACTGCCATTGTCTACTCGGGCCTCCCGGTTACGATCTTCGGCCCCAACAATTCCGGCACCAACACCTACCCGGGAGGAGCGCGCGCCAATCAGTACCGCAAGATCAAGGTCACGAACCAGGGCGTTGCCCACTGGTTTGGTACAGGCCCATCCGCGATTGCCTGCAGTGGCCCTGATAATGGCGCTTGCGCCTACGGACCAGCCGCCGCGTTTACCTATGGTTCAGCGGGGGTCGGCACCCAGCGGGCGCCCGGATTTGAACAGATCGACAGTTCGCTCTTCAAGGACTTCCACATCACGGAACGGCAAAGTGTGAGCTTCCGCGTGGATGGCTTCAATGTGTTCAACTTCGCCAGTTACAGCAACCCCGACAACACGGTCACGGATACGAATTTTGGTCAGATTACCAGCACCCGCAGCGGGCCGCGCACCATTCAGTTTGCGGTGCACTACTCCTTTTGAGGTTGCGTAAGTTTCGTGGTCCACGAGAATGCGGCAACTCTACGGGGTCATAGGGTAAGGCTCCGAGGGACGTAGCTCAGTTAGGCTGAAGTTCCGGTGAGCCGGGTTTGCGTGAGGCAGGCCGAAGTGGGGAGATTCGGGACGAAATCAGACTTGTCCAAATTAGCTTTTTTCGAATCTGTCCATCCACCTGCACTCATGCCCAGGTGTGCCACCGCCCTCAACTTTGTCATCCCGCCTGCCCCGGCGCGCCGTGGGAGCGCAGCCGAATTTCCGGCCACGCTGTTCCGAGACACAGCCGCGTGTGCGGTTTTCCGTAGGAGAAAACCGCATGGACTCGACCAACGCCACCAAGATCAACAGGAAATTCGGCAAGGCGAGGGACCTGCAGTTTCCCTCGACCGCACGCAAAATCTAGATAAGACTGCTCTAGCCTCGCGGCGATTTCCAGAACTTCATTCCAGTGGGGACAGCAATGAAAACACCGATTCTCTCTTTGATTTGTCTCGCATGCATCCTGAATGCTAATCCTGTCGCAATGCACGCGCGAGCTGCCGACAACTCCACCGACCGCACTGCACCCAGCTATGACCTGAAAGCCCAAGCCCTTCTCGACCTGCAGGCCGTAAATAAGAAATGTGTCGATCTCGCCGAGGCACTCCCGAGCGACAAGCTCACCTGGCGCCCTTCACCCGACACCCGGTCGTTTGCTGAAGTATTTCTGCATGTTGCTGGAGAGCGTTATGGAATCCTCAGCATGATGGGTGCGAAGCCTCCGGCAGGATTTAAAGCGCGCGAGTTCGAAAAATCCACAACGGACAAGGATCGTATCGTCCACGATCTGAATCAGTCCTGGGATTTCGCGAACAACACGATCACTGGCATGAGCAACGGGGATTTCGCAAAGCTCCTGCCAAAGCTTGGCCCACAAGCTAACCAGGGTGACGTTGTTTACATTCTCGTTGCCGACGCGCACGAACACCTGGGCCAACTCATCGCCTACGCGCGCCAGAATGGCATCGTCCCCCCTTGGACGGTGCAAACGGGGGAAAAGAAGGGGAATGGCTGACGAACAAACAGTTGCACGTTTTGCGAATACTGAAGTCAAGCGAGTGTTTTGACCGTACCTGGGGGTATTTGCGGGACGGGGTGCAGTTGACCCCAAACCTGAGACAGCTAGAATGAGGGAAAACTGCGGGAACCCCGCTTCCACTGGCAAAGACCAACTTGTCCGACTCGCCGACGCCGTTCAAGTGGCGCGCATTTTCCTGTCGGTGAGTGCTATGGCGATCTAGCACGTCGAGGCGGTGGACATTCAGCTTCCATAGGACCTGCTGTAGTTATCGTGGAGTGACCGCAGGAGCGGGAGTGACCACGGAGCTGAGCGGAACTTCGAGTGTTCCTGCAAGGTTGGACTTCAAGTCATAGACTCCGCCGCGCAAAACGGCGCCATCGTTCGGTCCATCGATCTGCAGACGGAAGTTGACACCGTTGGCGATTGCTGTGGCGTAGTGCGCGGCATCCATCTCGAGATCGATCTTGCGGATCATCCCGTTGATCGATTTGCCATCGCGATCGTAGACCACCAGGGCGGCGTCGAGGCTGAGCTCGTGATTTCCGTTAGGTGCGAGGTCGAGTTGCAGGGCGCCCGGCGGAATGAAGAAGTGCACGAGGTAGCGGGCGAGCGGGCCCTTCCCGTTGGGGTCAGCCGCCGCTACCGGCTGGCCGGTACTGCGCAACACTTGCACGGTGAGCGGAATCTGGGTGGAAACCGGCAGGCCTGGGCGCATAAGTGGAGAGAGCGGGTCGGTTGGTTCGGTTTTCGCTGATGGTTTCCGATTCGCTTGTCCCACTGCCTGGCTGCGTTTGCCGTCATCGGCGTAGTAACCCTGGCGATAGGCGAGTTGGTAGCCGGGCGTATTGGTCAGCTTTACCTGAATCTTGCGAAATCGCCCGTCTGTGGCCTGGTTGGCGGAGCTGTAGGTGAGGGTGTAGTAATGCGAGCCGTTGTTGATGACGTTGGCCAGCGCATTCTGCAAACCGTTGGTGCTATAAAACGCCTTGCCTCCGGTGCCCTTGGCGATCACGTCCATGGCGGCATAAGCATCATTCCGCTCCCGCATGTCGGCCTGCCGGGCTGTGGTTATTTGCTGCTGGCTTTGGCGGGCGTCGGTCTCGGCGTTGAAAAAGTTACCGGTGGACACGCCTTCCGAAGAGATAGGGTAGATCGCCACCTGGGCCGAGGCCAGCAGGGCATCGGTCTTGCGCACTACCTCTTGATCGTCGCGCTGCGGGCCGGTGGCTTCGCGCACGGTGACGTCGGGTAAGAGCATGATCGGAAATGCGCCTGAGAACCAGGCGATGTTCTTGCGGCCAGGGATTCCGCCGAGATAACGGGCCAGTTGCTGGAACGCGTCCAGTGTGAGCAGCAGGCGGTCATTTTCACGGACGGAGTTTTGGTCGGCCATGAACTGCTCCACGCCAAGGGCCGCGTCATAACCCTCTCCGCCACGGATTGCTCTCTGGGTGGCGGTGGTTTCCTGGCTTTGGGCGGTTGTGTCGGAATTGGAATCGAGCAACGGGGAAGCTTTTACCTGACCTTTGCGGTTGATGGCCGCCGCCAGGACAGATGGATCGTCGGTAAAACCCTGGATGAAGCGCAGTTGGGAACTGAGGGTGAAGATGGCGATTCTCTGCCCGGGCTGCAGAGTCTTGAGGAACTTGAGGGTTTGCGAACGAACCGTGCCCTGGTCCGCGAGGGGGGTGTTCAGGGAATCGAGCAACAACACAGTTACAGAATCAGCGGGTTTGGTCCCGGGAATGTTGGAGAAGACGTTGGGCGGGAGAGCGGGGCGGGGGATCGGGGGAGGTTGGGAGGATCCAGGATGTTCTTCAAAGTGCGTTACGGTCTGCGGATGCCCGTCTTCTGAGACCTGGAAATCTTCTTTGTGCAGTCCGGGGACGGGGGCTGCATTCTTGCCTGTTACGACCACGTCGACAATGACGATCTGCGCGTTCTTCTTGAAGACGTGACCGTTGTTTTCGGTGTTCTGGCTGTAGAGAGAGGCAGGGAGGGAAATACCCAGGAGAAGGAGCAGTCGCACGGCTGAGCAAGAACGCGGGAACACAGGCTCTCCGTCACTCCACCTCCGGAGGCGACAGAATTGTGATGAGCCTGATAAACGTGGACTCGGCAGACTCATTCCGTAAAGGATTTTACCTACGGGATTCCCTCCCGCCTGGGCCCTGGTTGCCGACCGTACCTTCATTACAGAATTAGACGAACCCGGCCGGCCGAGCGACGCACGGTCCTGCCATAAATGGGGTTCCGAGGCAGGGTGCAGTCTCGTCCGCGACAGCGATGGTTCCGCCGTGTCTTATGGTTCAAGACCGGCGACAATCTACGTGCCGAAACGTCTCCCGCTTCCTTCAAGCGAGCCCGCCCTTTTTTAGGCGGGTACGCTGTACTGGTCCCATTAGGTGTGCTCAGCCAGCACGTCCCAAATGGCGTACCGTAAAACAGAATACAAGGCCGAAGGCGTTGCAATCGCGCAGCCAGACACTTTGGAGAGTGCGACGTAGGAAGTCCTTCCTCTCGCTACCGCCCCTAACCTCAATCCAAACCTCTTCTTTCAAGAGCTGGTCGCCACATATAAAAACAAAGAATTGCAATCCAGGAACGGTTGCCGTCCAGTCCTGCAGCGCTACGGTGCCGCTATTTTTTTGCTTATTTGCAGTCCTCTTTTCGGTCTGGATTTACCGTGGAGCGTTCGAAAAACCCTTTTCCCAAAGTACCAGTCCCGTCTGGCGAGTAAATTTCATGAGCAAAATCAAGATAGACTTTGCGATCGGGATCGCTATGAAATCGCAGCCTGTAACGCCGTCGATGCCAGCGGTTTCGATGGAAGAGGAACCTCCCTCAGTGGCTAAAGCCATCTCAGCTGCGAGGTTCGCTGATGTACGGGTTGAAGCCCGTATCCTTCAGAGACGGCACTCTGTAGTTTCTGGCAGTTGTCGAGCGGTTCGCAGTTATTCGCTGTTCACCAGCGAGGAAAGCCTCGTCGGGTGACCGCAGCCAACAAGGAGGAAGGGATGCAAACTTACAGCCGGCGGCAACTTTTCCAGTTCGCGGCAGGGGCAGCGGCGGCTGCTGGTACCGGGCAGCTTTTCGGCAAGGCAACGGCTGGCGTGCCGGAAGAAGCATCCAAGAAGGCCCTACGGCTGGGCCTGCTGGTCAGGGTCTCGGATGATCCCGAAAAGGTCATGGCCCAGGTTCACGGGCTAGGCTTGCCCACGGCCCACGTGATGATCTGGGACTTCTCACCGGCCATGGCTGCCCGGCTGCGAGGTGCACTCGACCGCTATGAAGTGGAGGCGACGGTTCTCTACTCGTCCGGGCCCGGAGAGGAGAAGTACGACTTGGTTGATGGCCCCCCCGGCTTCGGACTGATCCCCTCCCGGTATCGGCGGCAAAGAATTGATCAGCTGAAGAGAGCCTCTGACTTCGCAAAGCGCGTGGGTGTGCCGGCGCTGTTTAATCAATGGGGCTTTATTCCCGAAGTGCCGAGCGACCCGTTGTACGAACCCACGGTTGAGGCGGTGCGCGAGATTGCCGTCCACTGCAAGGGGAACGGCCAGATGTTCTTCAACGAGACCGGGCAGGAAACTCCCATCACCCTGCTCAGGACGATTCAGGACGCCGGAACGGACAACCTGGGGCTGGTTCTCGACGCGGCCAACCTGGTGCTGTACGGCAAAGGCAATCCGGTAGATGCCCTTGATGTCATAGGAAGCTATGTACGGGCCATCCACGTCAAGGGCGGCTTCTATCCCACGGACCCCAAGCATCTGGGCCGGCAGGTTCCTGCCAGCCAGACCAGCAACGTGGACTGGCCGCGCATCTTTGAGCGCCTGAAGCAGCTCGGTTATGACGGCACGGCGACCATTGAAGCTGGGAACCCGGGAACCCGAGGCGACCAGGAGATTCTAGACGATAAAGCTTATATCGAGGGCCTGATCGCCCAGGGCTGAGCCAGGCTGTCCGGTGCCTAAGACATTGAGGCAACGGAGCGCAAGATGCGGGATAGGCAAGCAATACTCAGGGGCTTCAGTCTGTGTGAGGAGGAAAGACCCGGCAGATCCCTGCGAATCGCCAAGGCCCAGAGGGCCGACCGCCAAACGTACCGGCCCCGGCGTGCCGTGGGAGCCCAGCCCGTGAGGGCTGGGATAGTATCCATGCGATGACGACCACCGTAGGTGCGGCACGCATGTCGTTCGATCACATTCAGGATCGGTGGGCAGGCATGGTGCCGCGCCTCTGGCGCTCAGGATTCTCCTCTGGATCGAAATCCAGCCCTCACGGGCCCGGGCTCCCACGGCACGCCGGGGCCGGTACGTTTGGCGGTCGGCCCTCTGGGCCTTAGCGATTCGGAAGGATCTGCCGGGTCTTTCGTTCTCACGCAGACTCTAGAGCCAGTCCTTTTCTCGATCCTGTACGGCCCGACTAAAGAGCCTGGGGAAAACTCTGGCTTTGAAGGGTACGAGCTTCAGCTCGTACATAAGTGATTAAGAACAGGTCCGGCTTTAGCCGCTGAGGGACGATTTCTTCGAGGTTCAGCGACTTTTTCCGCAAGCTGTAAAGTCGTGGCCTGATACAAAACCAAAACACTGCGGATCGATCTGGCAATAAATGCTGGGTGCCCCATTTGCCCCGATTTCCTGTTGAGGCTAGTGGCATTGATACACGCCATTTCGCCTTTCCCTAATGAAAGGCGCACACACGGACCTCTCCACCGCAGCGCGGCAGAAAATCGGGGTCAAGCCGCCCTTTGGCTTGAGTGGGATAAATGGCTCTCGATGTGCCACTTCCCATTTGTCACGCCCATCCAAGAAAAATGATTCCCGCCAGTGGTCCGGGAACCGGTACCGGTCCTGCCAACGCTTCATCTTGCTTTCTGGAAGAAGCTCCGCGCAGGGCGGTACGCTTGATATCGTTGACTGTTGAGGCAGCAACACTGGGCGGCTCGCTTAGTGTTTGCTAGCTTGCCTTCCAGATCCTACAGTGCCCACTTGCCTATGGAAGTCTAGATCGCCAAAATATAACGTCGTCGCCCCACGAGCGAACGGCTTAAGCGTTAGGCGCGTGGGGATTCCCTCCTGATTTAACTCGAACGACAAAACTGCATTACACCACTGCGCCACGAACTCATTTCCTTTAAGAGGCAGGAGCGGCCCCGCTAGAGAAGGGGATCGTTCGGATCTCAGCCACAACGAGCCGTTTTCGAGGGTCACCGACACGTCGCCAAACCAGTTGTCCGTATACACTCCAGAATAAATTGCGTCCCCCGGACGATTCGTCGTTTGCAGCTCGCTTCCTCCTTGCCCAAGCGCTTGTTGGTCTTGCAGTTCTCGCGCGTGGTGCTTTTCCAATCTCTCTCTAACATGATCAGTGCCCGTTATATCGAGGTAGCTATCGAGGATCTGGTCCGCCACGGATACGCCAATCCCGTTGTCCTCATTCGCAAGAACAATAATGCCCAGTCTCAACTCGGGAATCATCACGACATTTGAAGACATGCCGGTATCCCCCCCTGTATGGAACACTTCCTTTCGGCCAGCCGCATCGATTAGAAACCAACCCAGTCCGTATGCTCCAAAATGAGTCTTGTAAACGCTCTTGCCGGTCACGGGGATAATGGTTTGAGGAGTCCACATTTCATTGTGCACGGCTTGGCTGAAAAGCCTCTTCTTCAGGCCGTCGCCGTATTTTCCATCGTTCATTTGCATGATCACCCATTTGCTCATGTCATCGACAGTCGAAAAGATCCCTCCGGCGGGGTCGGCAATTTTATCGTCATCGCGAATTACAACACGCACCGCGCCATTGACCTCAGCGTGAGGTTGAATCACATTCGTGTTTTCACCGATCAGGTGTCGCGATGGTGCACTTAGGTCCATCTGCAGAGGCTCGAAGACGCGGTTAGAAATAAACTCTTCCCAGCTCATACCAGAAACCCTGGCAATCAACTCGCCCGCGACGATGTACATGATGTTGCTGTACGCAAATTGAGTGCGGAAGGATGATGTCGGCTTAAAATACCGGAGACTATGTATTATGTCGCTGGTTGTGAACGTAGTCGGACTGGGATCCTGCATCAATTCGCCCGCACCACTTGCTAATCCGCTGTGGTGAGCCAGAAGGTCCCTGGTCGTGAACTCTCTGCTTACATAAGGATCGTACATCTCGAATTCCGGGATGAAGTCGTGAACCTTGTCGCCCCATTTCAGCTTTCCCTCGTCAACTAAAATGCCAAGTGCTGCAGACGTAAAACCCTTAGTGACAGAAGCTATTCCGAACAGCGTGTTCGTATCTACCCGCCCCGACGAGGCGACGGAACGAACGCCATAGCCTTTTGCGTAAACAAGTCGCCCGTCTTTAACGACCGCAAGGGCCATGCCCGGCACTCCGAAAGCTTTCATGGCCCTTCCGGCCAACTCGTCGATCTGTTTCGCATTCATAGGCTGAGATCGCAAGGGCATACAGGCTGCCAACAAAACAGTCGCGATGCTTAGAGCGCGAGATCGATTGGACATTTGATACATCCCATCTAGAGAAGGGCGGTTTTCGATGGCCCAGCGTAATGTGATGGTACGCCCAGCCTTGTCTGACCCGTGCCCTTTGCCAGCTCCACGTCCGAAACGGGTGAAAACAGGACGATCATCCTCGAACCATGAATCCAGGGCCCCTCGCCCCTGGCACGCCCCTAAGGGCGGATCAATCGATCTTTCTCATCGCAAAATGGCTTTGCTGCCGTGACATCATACCGATTGCAGGAAGACGATCCGCCCTGCTCCCCGCCGAGCGAGTTGGGGGAAAAGGTATCACGTCGCCGCATTACCGCCCGGATGGATTCCTGGGTGGATTTCTGGAAGGATTCCAACCACTTCGATATCCAGGATTCCGCGGAATCTGAACCTCAGCCACTCCCGAGTTCCAGTAAAGCCTGACGAAATAATCACAATGCCCTCCAACTCCCTGCACATTTCGCGGCGTTAACTGCAAAAGAATGGCATCACACCGCTACGGAACTCAGGCTGGTGGACTATGGCAACAATGACTCGCTATCTGCTCCTCCTCTGCCTACTGGCACTCAGTCAACAAACGAATGGGCAAACACCCCTATCGCAGGACGACAACGCCCGCAACGGTTCGCTGCCCATGCCTGCAACAGCAGTCCTTGAACCATCTTCCGCGCTTGCAGATCCTCCAAAACCACCCTTTACCGACTATCGGTTCGAAAAACCGGGACAGATCCACAAAATCACGTTAAAGGATTTGCCGGCGCCCTTCGACACGCCTTCCGCTTCGAACGGACCAATGATCGTTCCGCGGCCTCCAAACGCGTGGCCCAAAGCACCAGCCGGATTTGAGGTCACGCTTTACGCAACAGGTCTTGACAATCCTCGTCGAATTCGTCGGGCCCCGAATGGCGACCTCTTTGTCGCGCAAGTAAACACCGGCAAGGTTGTTATCTTTCGCGGCATCGATAGCGCTGGGCACCCGCAGCGCACAGCAGTTTATGTCGGTCTGGATCGGCCTTTTGGCGTGAACTTCTACCCCCCGGGACCCGATCCACGTTGGGTCTATGTAGCCACCACCAAAGCAATAGTCCGCTTTCCCTATCGCAATGGCGATCTGCAGGCCCGCGGGCCCTCAGAACACATCATGGACCTCCCGGACAACGGTCACAATAACCGCGACGTTTTATTTGAACCTGGCGGAAAAAAAATGCTGGTCACGGTGCCGTCGTTCTCCAACGCAGATGATGCAGATGGCCCTTCGGAAAAAAACCGCGCAAAGATATTCGAATGTAATCCGGATGGTTCCGATGTAAAAATTTTCGCCTACGGCATTCGAAATCCATCCTTCATGGCGATCGATCCCAAGACCAGCAACCTCTGGATAACCGTGAACGAACGCGATGGGCTTGGTGACAATCTTGTGCCTGACTACATTACTCATGTCGAAAGAGACGGTTTTTACGGCTGGCCGTGGTGGTACATGGGTGGTCATCAGGATCCGCGCCTTGCGGGTAGGCATCTCGAGCTCAAAGACAAGGTCATCACTCCGGATGTGCTCTTGCAGCCCCACAATGCTTCCGTTGGACTTGCCTTCTACGATGGCGGTCAGTTCCCGCCGGAGTTCTCAGGCGATATTTTCGCTGCGGAGCACGGCTCATGGAATCGGAGCGTTCGCGCGGGTTACGAAGTCATCCGCATACGCTTACACCAAATGGGGAAAACAACAGGAGAATACGAGGATTTTTTGACTGGATTTGCCATCGACAATAAGCGGGTTTGGGGACGGCCAGCCGGGGTTGCAATCGGAGCAGATGGATCCCTTTTTGTCACCGACGATGCCTCGAACTCCATTTGGCGAGTCAAATATGTCGGTCATTAGGGTTTCCCTGCGCTTACTGAAAGGTGCTTGGCCCAAAATCGTAGACTACCGGTGAAGTCCACCGCCGCCACGAAAGGGCAGGACCCGCGCAGCACCCACCAGTACACGAGCTGGTGCAGCTTTACTGATGTCCGCACGGCGTGAGTCAACGGAGTCGATGGCGATGATTGTGGCGGCTGCAACTTGTTTGTTGACGAATAATTTCTTTTCGATGTGCATGACGCTTCTCCTTGCGGAAGACGTCTCACCAACCGCCCTCACCTACTAAGGCGCATCCGCCCGGCAAAAAGGGCCACCCACTGGAAACTCTCCACCCAAGGATTGAGTTATCTATCCATCGACAGGTGCACGACAAGCTTTAACTTAACCATTACTGTTCATCCATGCAGCCAACAGAGCGCTTTCTTCCCCTGAAGGTGAGCGGACCCGCGCTGCTGGCGTTCCCCGCCGCAATTCTGTGATGTACGGACCCTTGACCATGCCGCGCGCTCTCGGGCGCATGTCTTGCGGTCCATTTCAACACCGTGTCACGCGAATTACCGGCGTGACTCGATTGGTCGGGCCAAATCTTGCAGGAGACACGAAAACAACATGAACATCGTTCGCAATGTGCTGGCCTTTGTAGTGCTTGCTTGCCTCAATTCCTTTGCCCAGCAGATCACGGGGAACTTTCGCGGAACCGTGACAGACCCAAGCGGCGCTGTCATTTTGGGCGCCGAGGTAACAGCACAGCAGGCGGAAACGGCCCTGTCGCGCACCACCACCACCGATCGCAACGGTAACTACGTTCTTCTCGAACTTCCCGTCGGACACTACAGCCTGCATGTCGCCGCCAAAGGCTTTGAGGAATACGTGCAGGATGGCATCATGCTCAACGTGAACGAGACCGCTTCGGTCTCGCCCCATCTCGCCGTCGGATCTGAAAAGCAACAGGTGCTGGTGCGCGCCGATGCCGCGTTGATTGAGCCTACCGTCACCAGCTTGGGCAAGGTGGTAGAGCAACGCGAATTGGAAGATTTGCCGCTGAACGGACGCAACTTCTCCCAACTTGGCTTGTTGCAGCCTGGGGTCGTTCCCTTGACTCCGGGGATAGCCGAAGCGGGCGGATCGCTGCGCGATGGACAGGCTTATGCCGTCAACGGCCAGCGGCCTGAATCCAACAACTTTCTCATCGACGGCGCGACCAACGTCAACGGCGTCGATGGTGGATTCGTCCTCAAGCCGCCGATCGACGCGATCAGCGAGTTCCGCATCATCACGCATAGCGCGAATGCCGAGTTCGGAAACGCGCTTGGATCAACGACCAACATCATCACCCGCTCGGGCTCCAACCAACTCCACGGCACGTTGTGGGAGTTCCTGCGCAACGACGACTTGGACGCCAACAATTATTTCGCGCTGGGCAAGGAGCCCCTGAAACAAAACCAGTTTGGCGCCGCCGCCGGTGGGCCGATCATAAAGGATAAGACGTTCGTCTTCGGCTTCTATGAAGGTTTCCGCAATCGTCAGGGGGAGACAGCTCTTACCACCGTGCCGTCGCTAAAGCAGCGTACCGGCGACTTCTCTGAACTCTGCCCGCAAGGCTTCACCCAGGGCTTCTGCAACAATCCGGCGAACCAGCTTTTCAACGTCTTTGCCAATGCGCCGTATCCCAATAACCAGGTGCCGGCAACTCAATTCAACGCGGTTTCACAAAACCTGCTCCCTTTCTTTCCGCTTCCCAACGTCGGCACGAATCTGTTCTCCACAACGCAAAGCTTGAGCAACAACACCGATCAGTTCGGCGTCAAGGTCGACCATTACCTCGATCCAAACGACACTCTGACCTTCCGGTACATGTTCAACCAGCTTTCCCAGGTCGATCCGCTATCGCCGGGCGGCGCCAGTGTCCCTGGCTTCCCGGTAGGCGAAAACCAGCGCGCACAAAACTTCGTCGCCCAGGAAACACACAGCTTTTCGCCGGCCGTCATCGCTGTTGCGCGATTCTCGTTTCTCCGCAACAAGTTCCTCTTCGGCGAGCATGAGAACCATGAGTTGCCCTCGGAGCTTGGATTTAAATACACCCCGAGTCTCGACATCGCTGCCGGACCGCCATTTATCGAGGTAAACGGCTATACCGAGGTCGGCGATCCGATCACCGGCCCGCGCAACACCTATGAGGATGTTTACGACCTGTCGGGAGCGCTGACCTGGGTGCACGGCAAACACGAACTGAAGTTCGGCGGCGGATACCAGCGCCAGCAGATCAATGTGCTGCAAGGCATCGCGACCAACGGCTTCTTCGTATTCGAGCCGTTCCCGGTCACCGATGCATTCGCCAGCTTCCTCACTGGGCAGGCCGTGGTCTTCCTGCAAGGCATCGGCGATTTCTCCCGCGGTATTCGCGGCAACAATGCGAACGGGTATGTGCAGGATACGTATAAGGTCACGCCGCATCTTACCGTCAATGCCGGACTCCGTTACGAGTTACCCGAACCCTATACCGAAATTCACAACCGGATGTCGCTGTTTGAGCCGGGAAAGCAGTCGAAGGTTTTACCAAGTGCGCCTACGGGGTTGCTCTATCCGGGCGATCCCGGTGTGCCCGCGGGCTTGATCCCCACCGACATGAAGGCGTTTGCCCCGCGCCTTGGCGTCGCATGGGACCCCAGCCGGAATGGCAGGACGCTGGTCACTGCGGCGTACGGTATCTTCTATGAGCCGTATTACACCGGCCAGGGTGGGCCTTTGCAGGCGCCCATCAGCGCGCCTCCGTTCCTGGGAACGCCGCAAGTAAGCTTGCCCGACTTCGCGGATCCCTTCAATGGCAATCCTCCGCCTGTAGGGACGTTCTCTCCGTCCATCACGAACCTGACTCTTGCGCCAAGTTTGAAACTCCCTTACACCCAGGATTGGGACTTGAATGTGCAGCAGGCCTTCGGGTCCGATTGGCTGTTTGAGATCGGATACGTCGGCACCAAGGGCACGCGGCTGCCACGCTTTATTGAAGCTAACCCGGCGGTTTTCGTTCCCGGATACGTGGACGGCCAGCCGATTTCGAATTCGAGCAATGCCGATCAGCGGCGTCTTTATTCCGGCTGCACGCTCGCCGATTCGCCGAGCACTTGCGCGTTTTCCTCGACCGGCGAGATTGCGGGCATCGCCAACTCGGCCTACAACGCGCTGGAAGCGTCGATGCGCAAACGGTTGAATCACGGTATGTCCTTCCTTTTGTCGTACACGTGGTCCAAGGTGATCGACGACGTTTCGTCGTTTAACATCACCGGATCGGCGGCTAAACCCGTCGCAGGCGAGAACGATCTCGCCCAGGATCCCTTCAACCTGGCGGCAGAGCGTGGCCCTTCGCTCTTCGACGCGCGCAACCGATTCGTTGCAAGCTACGAGTGGGAGCTTCCGTTCTGGACCCAGGGGCAGAACTGGTACCAGTGGGCATTGGGTGGATGGCAGCTGGATGGCATTGCCACCTTGATGAGCGGCACGCCGTTCACCGTCTTCGATTCAAACGACGTCGCCGCACAAGGCAGCGCCCCGGAGATCACTGGATTCTCCGCACAGCGGCCCAATCTCATCGGCAACCCGAACAACGGGCCGCGCTCGGTGGGCGCTTGGCTCAACACCAACGCTTACCAGCGCCTTGATCCCACAGCCAATGCCGGCCAATTCGGCACCGAAGGCCGCAACGTAAATCTCGGCCCTGCTTATGCAGACTGGGACTTCGCAGCGCTTAAGAATTTCAAGGTAATGGAATCGAAACAGTTGCAGTTCCGCGCGGAGTTGTTTGACATCCTCAACCGCACAAATTTCCGCCTGCCCGACAGTGACATCAGTTCACCGACCTTCAACCATATCCTTGAGGCGGAGTCCCCGCGCCAGGTGCAGTTCGCGTTGAAGTTTCTGTTTTAGGAGGAAAGCTGTCGACGTGCGCGATATAGGCGAGACTTGACAGCCGCTTCGGAGATATTCAGCGCCTGGCCGATCTCCCTCAGTGACCACCCGTGCGTCATCAGCATCTGGATTGGCGCTCGTAGTGAAGGATGGAGGCGACGAATTGCACGAAAGGTGTTGATTTGGCGCTGGCACAACTCGTAGGCCCTCTCAGGACTCGGAGCGGGGTCCCTAGGCTCGAAGAAGATCGTTTCCCATCGATCATCCGGTTGGGGATCAAACAATACCTCGGGACGAGCACGCCGTTTACGGAGGATCATCAGAGCAGAGTTGATGGCAATCCGAGTTAGCCAGGAATAGACTTTGGACCGGCCTTCAAATGTCTTAATCGCCGAATAGGCTCGGAGAAACGTTTCCTGGAGCGCTTCTTCTGCATCGTGTGGATTTCTGGTAATGGCAAGGATGGTTTTATAGAGGCGTGCGGAATAGATCGAATGAAGCTCTTCGAAAGCTGCAGGCGAGCCCGCCTGGGCTGCCAATACGATAGCGTCCACTGGCGCAGTCACTCGCTCTACCGTGTGATCGAGTAGGGCGGCGCCATTCATAGTGTGCCTCCTCGGACTTATTTCAATCGGCCGGATAGCTACCTCCGGAGCGTCCGGCAGTCATCGCAATTGTTGATGTAGAAATTCGCTTGTCCGCCCGTTGGCGAGCGCCGCCGCTGCGGCATTGTAGTGCGCCCCATTATGTCGAGCGAAGGCGTGATGCTGCCCCGGATAGCTGTAAACTGTCGCCTTTGGCTTGCTGGCAAGCGCCGCTTTGATCTCGGCCTGCGCAGGCTTGGAAATAAATTCGTCTTCTTCGGCCAGATGCATCAGCAACGGCGAATCAAACCCTTTGAGCTCGCCCAGATACTTCTCCGTGTCGCCGCCGTGATAAGCGACCGCGGCGTCCACGCCATAGCGAACAGCGGTCAGGAAGGTCATCAGAGCACCCAGGCAAAAGCCCATGACGGCAACCTTACCACTGCAGCCGGAGAGCTTGGCCACAGCATTGGCGGTGCCCTTAACGTCCCTGGCGCCTGCGTCTCTGTCGTAAGCCTGGTAGAGGCGAAGGCCGTGTTGCCAGTCTGAATCGGAGTTGACGCCGAGGTCTACGCCTGGCTCCTGACGCCAGAATAGGTCCGGTGCGACCGCAATAAAGCCTTGTTCGGCCAGTTCGTCGCACGTCTTGCGGATGTCGGCGTTCACCCCAAAAAGCTCCTGCAGAACGACCACGGCGGGAGCCGGCAAGATCTTCGGCCGCGCGATATAGGCGGCAAAAACGCCGTCCTGTCCTTCTATGGTGATGTGATCTTTCATCGCATTCTTGACTATTGGCTACGGGTTAACGTGTGCAGAGGTGGCGGCCTCTTCGATGAGCTTGACTGCTTCCTTCGGATGAGAAATGTAGGCCACATGGCTGGCATTTACTTCGACCGTCTTAGCCTTGGCACGCTTTGCCATCATGCGCTCCTGGTCCGGATTGATCGACCGGTCTGCAGTGGCCACCATGTACCAGGTGGGCTTGGTCTTCCAGGCGGGCGACGTGACCTTGTGGGTGAACGCGTCGGTGGAGATCGGCACCTGCGACATAGCCATGAACTCCGCCTTATCCTTCGGAATGTCCGCCGCGAAGTCGGCCGCAAAATACTCCTGATCTATCCACCAGTTGCCGTTGCTGTCCGGCTTGAACGCCTTGGAGGCTTGCGGCAGGCCCTGTTCAATCGACGCACAGCTCTCACCCTCGTCCAGCGCGAACGCCGCAATATAGACAAGCGCCGCAACGTTGGGATGATTGCCGGCCTCGGTGATAACAGACCCGCCATAACTGTGGCCCACCAGAACCACTGGCCCGCCCATGGCGTCGATGGCCGCCTTCGTGTACTTTTGGTCCTCGGCGTAGGAGGTCTCCGGGTGCTGCACCACCGACACCTTGTACCCATCATTCTTGAGGATGTTAGCGACGGCTTCCCAGCCGGAGCCGTCGGCGAAAGCTCCATGCACCAGGACCACGTTCTTAATATTCTGTGTCATGACCATTCTCCTTTGTGGGAGAAGAGTATTCGCAGGCCACTCCGTTTGCATCCCGCCGTAGAAGCATTTTGCGATGGCCAAGTCGAGGTCTTGTGTGATGCCTCGACAGAGGCATCACATGCCGTTGCGATGCTGCGGGGTCGTACTGTTACCTTGTCATCGTCGGAGATTGAGGGGCGAACGACGTTACAGCTGATCTCGCTCAGAGCCGGGGAATGATGATTTCGCGACGGCCAAAAAGACGAGCATCCAGTGAAAATGCGCCAGGCCCAAGCAGTACAAGCGCCACACAGATGATCGCGAGGTTTAGATGTGCCATCGGGCTTGCAAGAGCTAAAGCTTGGCTCGACGGAAACCGCACGAGATTCATGATCAAGTTTCCGATGGCAGTGAGTCCGCAGCAGATCGGCGTAAGAAATCCCATCAGGATCGAGCCGCCCATCGCCACCGCGAGACCACCAAGACACCAACCGGAAGCACTCTCATGATCTGGCGAGGACAAGATAAAAATACCCTCAACGACTGCGTTCAGCGCAATCACGAACCTGAGGAGGAGAAGGCCCCCTCCGGGAAACCCGTTTGGAAAAGTCGAGAATAGCCGTTGCAGTGGGCACCCCCTGCTCTGTAGAGGTCGCGGCATTTCTAACCTAATCGAAAAAGGCAAAGTTGTGATGCCTCGAAGGAGGCATTTTTGCATGCCTAAGTGCCGCTCCTGACTATCTAAAGATGAATGATGCCGCGCCGGAATCCTATCGTGACGGCCTCTGTTCGATCGCAGGCTCCGAGTTTCTCCAGGATGTGCTTAACATGGTTCTTCACCGTCTCCTCGGTGATGAACAGCAGAGCTCCAATCTCTCCGTTCTTCTTACCGGTCGCAATCTTTTCCAGAACCTGAATCTCGCGCTCGCTCAGCGGTTCGCTTCCGATATGCTCGGCAAGTTGCGCGGCCACTTCCGGGGGCACCTGTCTCTTGCCGGCGTGGACCTTTCGAATCGTTTCCAGGATCTGCTTTCGGGGAAGACTCTTCAAGAGATAGCTTTGCGCACCCGCCTTGAGAGCGCGTTGGATCTCTACGTCGCCTTCGAACGTAGTGAGCACAATCACGCGAGCGCAGGGGGATTGACCACGAATCGCAATCAGAGCCTGGATCCCGCTCATATCAGGAAGCCGGAGATCCATTAAAGTGATATCGGGTTGTAGCTCCTGGAACAAATCGATCGCTTCGCGGCCAGTGGAGGCTTCCCCTACCACATCCATGTCCGATTCGTGGCGAACCACGGTGACAATGCCGACTCTCATCAACGGATGGTCGTCGACGCACAAAACACGAATTTTACCCTCTGGGCTCATTTTCTTTGTCCCGCGCTTTCCTGCTGCTGCCGTTGAACCCCTCTCGCCCAAGCCAACCGAGCCACCTGGGCGTGGAGTTGTACGAATCGTCCTCGAATGCGAAGCTGACCAGGAACCACCAGTTCGATTTCAGTTCCTGCGCCCGGTCTGCTCCGCAGTTTGAGAGTAGCCCCGATTCGTTGGGAACGCTCGCGCATTCCTGACAGACCCCAGTGACCGGCCCGGCCCTCTTGAAGGATCGAGGAATCAATCCCTCGCCCATCGTCGCGCACAAGTAAGCTCAACTGCGTTCTTGCGTATTGTATTTCGACTTCGATGGCCGCTGCCTCAGAATGGAGGTAAGCATTCACGATTGCCTCCCGTCCGATGCGGTAAATTTCGTTCCGGATCTCCCCTCTGACGGCACGCGGCGTACCCTGTGCCGCGACCCGAAACATGGTAGTGTCTTTGTGACGAAACTCCAGTTCGACGTGCTGAAACGCCTTAGCCAAATCATTGTTTTCGACGTCCTCGAGTCTCAGTCCCCGCAGTGCCATCCGGCTTTCCTCTGTTACATGTCGCAGGGTCGCCAGCACGCTTTGCACAAGACCTTTGAGCGGTGAATCTTGAGCCAATTGATCTTCCGCAAGATCGAGTTGCATCGATGCGCTTAGAACGCCCTGCAAAAGGGTGTCATGCAGTTCGCGTGCGATCCTCTCCCGTTCAGCGACTCGCCCGTAAATCCGGGCTCGAATCTGCGCATTCACCTGCCGAAAACGCACGACATAAACCAACGAGAGCAACAAGAGAGTGACTAATCCGCAGAGGATCTGGAACCAGATACTCTGAATGAATGACGGTGGAATATCGATGCTCACCGTACGCGCGCTTTCCGACCATAATCCTTCGTCGTTGGAGGCGATTACTTCGAAAATGTACTTGCCGGGAGGCACTCTCGAATACAGCGCTATACCGGCGGTCTCCCGCATCCATCCATCTCTTATCAAGACCCTCCATGAAGTATCGAAAGCGGACGCGTTCCGGGATCAGCAGGCTTGGAGCGGTGTACCTGATCTCAAGGTTCTCTATGTTTGCCTTGAGACGCAGATCTTTGGGACGATCGTACGTTTTTCCGTCCGCATTGACGGATTGTATGTCCACTGTAGGCCGAGTGGTATTTCTTGGTATTTGACGGGGATCAATCCAGACGACACTGCTTCTGGTCGCAAAGTAGATCCGACCGTCGCTTGTCTTGACCACACTTGGCAAAGGCCGAATCTGTTCCGGCGCGCTCACCAGTCCATCGAGATTATCGAGCCGTTCGATGGCCATCGAGTAGCCATCGTTTGCAAGCGCACGCGCGATTTCATCGGCTTTAATATGCACTACCCCGGAAAGACCGTTTAACCACATATCTCCTTTCGCCTCGCTCGCGATACCCGAGATGCCTTTCAGAGCTTCAACATCCGCTGAACTGATGCCACGAAAGCGGGAACCTTCCAGGACTTCGATACCCTTGTCGCCTCCAATCCAGATGCGCCCCCCAGCTCCGTAGATCGGAGATGACGTTTCCGATATTTACGCCCTGTTGGGGTGTAAAGAGCGAAAGCTTCGTTCCATCCAGCATGGTGACCAGATTGTCCCTGTAGCCGAACCAGGTTCGCCCTTCTGCGTCCGTCGTCTCGATGAGGGGCGGGTCCGCTGGAAAATTGAGGAAACCTCCCGACCGTGTCCAGGAGTTGCCTCTCAATTGGTAGACTCCGTTTCGGTCGAACGAAACCCAAAGCGAACCAAACCGATCAAGTGTCATTGCCTGAACGTTGTGACCGCTCGGGGTCAAGCCAGGGGGCAGAGGGTATGCGAGAAAACGACCGCCGGAGAGACGCCACAGACCGTCGACACCTCCCAGCCAGACTCGGTCTAATGGATCCCGATAGATGCACTCGATGCGCGATGGAGGCGAAAGGACGTGGGTCAAGACACCATCGACCGTACGCATGAGGCTTTCACTGCCCACGATAAGCCCGCCTGAGGGATCTTCACCCATCGATATATAGGTCGATCCATGCGCAAGCTCAATGGGCATCAATTTAGACCAGCGAAATTGATCGAGCCCACGACTGGACGTTACCCAGACATTTCGCTCCCGGTCTTCGAAGACGGTGTCACTGAAGTCGTTGCCCAAACCGTCCCGTTCCGTATAGTGTTCAAGCGCATCCACTGAGGTCTTGCGGTCGGTAGGCAACTGGTTGGGAAATGGCTCCCTCAAGAGTCCATCTCCAACGGTGGCGATCCACAACGCTCCATCGTGGGTAAAAGCTATGCCCAACGACTTAGCGGCAATGAGTGGGTACTCCCTTAGGAGACTGCCATCCGGCCGAGTGACCTTGCGAACCCACCCTCTGACGCTCGCCGTCCAAACCGAGCCGTCGGGGGCCTCAGTGATATCGACATTCTCGGAGAGCGTCGCATCCGCCGTTTGGAATTGCCTTTGCCCCGGGGCGACGATACAGAAGCCCAGCCCTGGTATTGACCCACAAGGTGCCTCGATGGTCGACAAAGACGGTCTCTGGATAACTCGAGGCTCGATCATAGTGCTGCCCTACATCAATCCAATGCGCACCTTCAAGGCGAGCAAGCCCGTAGTCGGTGGCTGCCCACATGGTCCCGTCGGGAGACTGCGCAAAAGCCAAAATGGTTCCTGGGTGAAGGGGGTCCGAACTTGCGTAATTTCTTACCTCGCCATCCTTCAGAAAACTCGCACGCACTCCTCTACCTTGATGGGCAATCCATAAACCGCCATCCTTGGTTGCGAATAGTGCACTGATCCTCCCGGAAAATAGCTCATCTCCCCGGCTCCGCTCGTAGCGTTCGAACCGCACGCCATCAAAACGGAAAAGACCTTCGCCGGTGCCCAGCCAAAGATAACCATCCTTTGTTTGCTGAATCGCGACGATGTCATTTGGGACTCCATCGCGAACTCTCCAGCCGGTGTGATACAGGCTTCTGATGGGCCGATTCAGAGGTTGACTGACGCAATACCCGCACAAGGCAGCCGCGACGGATGCCAACAGAGTTATTCTCAAGGCCTATTGCGCTCAATCTCCGTCTCCGGATTTCGAGCAGTTTCTCATATAAGTAAGCGTAGTCGGGATGCCCTCGAAAGGCATGTTACCGGAAATCCCGTTTCACGGGAACTTCGGCGTCAGTGTCGAACGGCCTTCTGTCCGTATGCCCGACCTCCATGTGGCTCTTACCTTGGACATCGGTATATGCGCCGCACGTCAGGCGTTGTCACATTGCAACTCTGGAGCCATTACATCGGTCCTTAGAAAAAGAATTTACCGACAAGCTGGACAGCACGCCCGGGCTGTGGATCTGCATTCACGTCCGCAGTCGTCGAACCCGCCACAGAGGTGACCACGCCAAAGAATCCTGGACCATCCGTGTAGTTGCCATCCGGCTGCCCGAAATTCGCATGGTTAAACGCATTGAAGGCCTCCATGCGAATCTCGACATAACGAGCCTTTTCCGCACCCAACGGGAAATCCTTATAGAGACTCAGGTTCGTGTAGTTAAATCCGGGCCCATGAAAGAAGTTGCGCTTCACGTTGCCCAGGCTCCCGAGCGGTTCCTGGGAAAAGAGCGTTGGATCAAACCACTCGTGATTCGACGTTCGAGGATTGAAAGTCTTGATGTTGAAGTTGGCCGTATCGGGCGTATCCGGACAGTTATAAAAAGACAGGAACTGGCCGGCATTGCAGTACAACGAGTTCGGTGCTCCCTTGTCTTGAATCGTCACAGGAAATCCGGTTTGGAATGCCGTCACGCCTGAGATGTGCCAGCCGCTAAGAGCTTCACGGAGGACCAGCTTGTCCTGCCAGGTACGAAAGATCGGCATCTCGTAGTTATAGGAGGTAGCCAGGCGTTGCCGCGCGTCATAATCCGAGTCGCCATAATTCAGATACTCGAAGCCGGGAACGGTGTTAATACCGCGGCCGTTTGCGCCTGAACTCTCATAGCCGGAGGCGTTGTCGAGTGCGTGGCTGTAGGTGTAGGCGAGTGTGAAGTAGAGACCATGAGTAGTCCCTTTGGTCAGGCTTGCCTGGAAAGAGTTGTAATTTGAGGAGCCGTCTGTGTGCTGTTGGCCGACACTGATGAACCACGGAATTCCATTCCCAAACGCCCCGCTGCCCGCGCTCCCCGGAACAATCGCCGGCTGCGTGAAGTATTGTGGGAAGTCGATGGAAAGCCGGCCCCCATCCGCGGCGCAACTGGGATTTGCCAGGCAGGCCGCATGGCCGGCCGCAGTAATGGGGTCGCCTTCATACGCCCGCACCAGCTTATGACCGAGAGAGCCCACATAGCCCAACTGCAACACCATATTGCTCGGCAACTCCCGCTGCAAATTGAGGTTGAAGTTGTATACGTACGGCACAGTGTAGTTGGTTGGATAAGTGCTGAGCGATAGCTGCGCATAGCTGGGCCAGTTCAACTGGGTTCCGGCAGCAGGATACGCATAGGGGAATGGATTCGTCTCTGCTTGGCCGGTGGCGATATCTGCGAAGGGATTGGCGAACGAGGGGGTGCCTCCAAAATCTCCCGCGCCGAAGGAATTCTTGAACCCCGGCGGATCGCTAAGGTTTTGCAACTGCCCCTCCTCCGCGTCCCGATTCCAGTACATGCCGAAACCGCCGCGGACAACAAACTTATGTGAGCCCGCGGCCCCCAGTAAGCTGGCAGGCCCGGAGCTTGGCGACCAGGCGAAACCGAGGCGCGGTCCAAAGTGGTTGTATTTGGTAGTGACCCCGCCGGCGATATTGCAGCCAGGATCCCTGGAATAAGTCAGACCCGGAGGGCCGCCAGGATAGACCTTGGAAGTCTGCGTCCCGCCGGGCGCCCAGCAGACAATCCCGAGGCCGTTGAACTGATGGTTCTGATACGGCGTCTCCGTATCCCACGCGATGCCATAGTTTAAGGTCAGGTCGTTCGAAACTCTCCAGCCATCCTGGGCGTAGACGTAATACTCATGGCCGATAGCCTGGATAAAGCTGCCGGATGCCTGTTGGTAAGAGTCCGGTATGCCAAGGGCATAATCGACGATCGGGTCGCCTGAGCTGTAGCTGCCGGTGCCCGAAAAGCTGTAGTTGCCGTTGTTATCGGCATAGTAAGGATTGCTCACGCCGAATTGCTCGTACGACACGCCAACCTTCAAGGTGTGGTTGCCTAGAATCTTGCTGAAGTTATCCGCAGCGCTCAGGTTTGCGTCCTTACGCGGTTGTGGCCCGTTATTCGTAAAACCAAGAAAGCCACCGGCGATCCCGGAGGCAGTATTGCCGTTTAAGCCGCTCACGCTGATCAGGGGCAGGTTCGCCATGGGACTCTGCGGGGAAATATTGAAACCATAGCTGCTGGGCTGAACAACTTGCATGGGCTCAACATCGGCAAAGTTGAGACGGTAATAACCTGCGCGCAGTTCGTTCAGCGCCGTGGCCCCGAGCGTATGTGTCCATGAGGCCATAAATATCTTGTAATGCTCCGCCTCATTGGCCCCGAACCCGGGCAGGTCAGAGCCACCGAAACTCAAGGCGTTGGCACTGGGGCTCGACTGCACAATGGTGGATGCCCAGAGCGAATCGTTCTGAGATAGATGATAATCTGCGCGGATGATTCCCTGGTCCTGCGCTGCACTGTTGGGAGCATTGAACGCATAGTAGGAACCACCGCCGACTGTCGTGTTCGCTGCCGGAACAAATTGTTGCAGCAATTTGGCCGAGATCGGATTGAAACTGCTCGATGGAAGTTGAATGTTACCCCTGGGAAAGCAGGCGTTCCATAACGTTCCCGCCGCGCAACCCGCAATGGCAAACGGAATCGGATTGGCAGAAAGACCGACGGCGTTGTTAGCGCCGTCGTTGGCCACATTGTTGTCGGCACTGAAATTTCCATTCAGCTGAGAGGGACTGAACACCGGCGATAGCTGGGTTGCCCCCACTCGGTTCCTGAGCCCCTGGTACGCCAGAAAGAAAAAGAGACGATTCTTGAGCACCGGACCACCCAGCGTTCCCCCATATAGGTTCTGGTGAAAATTTGGCCGGGTGGGCGCGAAATAACTTCCGTTGGTCAAAAACGTGTCGCGATAGAACTCAAAGCCGCTCCCGTGGAAGGTATTGGTTCCGGACTTGAGCACCTGGTTGACGACCGCGCCGCTGTTGCGGGCAAACTCCGGGTTAAGCGTGCTGCTCACTATGTTCTGTTCCGCCAGCGCATCTGGATTGACGGAGAGCCCTTCGCTCTGCAGGGAAGAGTCAGTAATATCCGCGCCATTGACCAGGTAGGTATTGCTTTGCGTCTGGCTGCCATTGGCGGAAAAGTTCCCGAACCGATCGCTCGATTCCATGTTGCCGGGCGCGAGCTTTTGCAGGCCGGTCACATCCCGGCCGAGGAGAGGTGCCTGTTCCATCTGCTGAGCGGTAAACACTTGCTTCAACTGCGTATCTGAAGTTTCCACCTGCACCGCCGCGGCCTGCACCTCAACCGTTTGCACGGCGGAGCCGATTTGCAGCTTGGCGCTGACCTCGCGATTGTCATTCAGATTCAGCGTGAGACCGGTCGAGGAGAACTTCTGAAAACTGTTGGCAGTGATGGCAACGGTGTAAGGGCCTCCGATCTGCAGTTGGGGAAAAATATAGTAGCCGTGCTCGTCCGTCGTGGCCTTTGTGGTGATGCCGGTGCTTGTATTGGTAATCGATACCGCGGCGCCGGGGATGGCCGCGTCACTCGTATCGGTCACTGTGCCATGCACCGCAGCGTAGATGTTCTGTGCCGCCGCGATTTGTGGTAGGCCCAGGCTCGCGGCAAACAATAGAGGCGCTGCGATCAATACTCTGAGCCGTCGCGCCGCCGTGGCATCCATAAGAAATTGCAGCATGTGATTCCTCCGTTTCGCGCGTGCATCTGTGGATCGAGCTTGTCATTGCGCCGCTGCCTGGCGCGTCGATGAAGTGGCTACTGTGCCATAGCTGTGCCGTCTGACCATTGCATAACGCGCACCATGAGAATGGTTTCCGGCTCCGGAACGTCACGATATTGGTTGTTGAACAGCACCGGTGAGCCTGCTACGTCTGCTCCCCAAGTCGCGGCGTCGGCCTTGGGAACATGAAACATGAGATGCGGGCACCAGTGTCCAACCGAATCACCCAGGTATCCTGCTTTCGACATCATGTAAGACATCGCGCCCGCTTCCGGCATCGGAAGTTCGTTCTTCGCCATCGCGGCGGCGATGGTTTCATGGATCTGATCTTTGGATGATCCGCCTAATACCAGCTTTGTTCTATGAATGGTGAAGGGAAGAATCGTCTGCACCGCAGCTGGGTTATAACAAATCGGCCCGCGTATCTTTGGATTCCAGAACTCCGGACTATCAAATGGAGACATCCACGAGCGTTCCACCAGGCACGTAAAACCGTTCTTCCCTTCGACTGCGGTCTGGTAGCCGCTTTTCTCAAAGACCAGAACCGCTGCATCGCGTGATATGGATGGGGGCGCCGCGCTCCGCGCAAGAGCTATCTCAGCATCCCGATTCGCCGTCAAATATTGTTCCAGCGGCGCCATACCAGGATAGGGAGCTTTGACATCCTGCGCCCACGACTGCCGCGAGGCTGCGGAGAAAGCACTAAGGACCAGGACTAGGGGGGCGACTACAGCGAATCCATTTCGCATCATCGAGTGCTCCAACGGGTTGCGCTCGCTCTATGCCCCGCCAAAACACGGTGGCTACTGTCGCGGTGATAACTTATCGGGATTCTTCGTTGTGCGGCATTTCCACCAGCTTCGCGACGCCAGGCCTTGCGAACCGTAGGAAGAGCCTAGTGCAACGAAATGAGATAAGCCGGACCTAATCCGCTGGGCGATTGAGAGATGCGATGAGCCGAGGGTTTCGTGCGCCAGGCCGTTGGAATGCCGCTTCACCGCCTAAGCTAGAATGCTATTCATGAATCGAGAGAATGTTCTGAATTTGCGGTCCTTCTGGCAAATCCAGATCATTGGATGGGGCTGCTTTTATCTTTTCGACCTTCTGGAATCCATTCATTCGTTCTTGACTAAGCGTGTGTCGATCGATGAAGAGACGGTGCCTATCGTCTTGATGTTCCTGGGAAGTTGTCGCCTTACGCCCTTTTTGCCGTCGGCTGCTGCGACAATCGCAGTCCTGGATCGCTTTTGAGTTGAAAGCAGCCGCGGCGGCCATGGTCACATCCATTCCCGTAGCCTGCGCAGCCGGCCTCATTTTGCGGAATTGTCTATCATGTGCCCTGGCACGCTTTGGTTGCAGTTTGGGTGTGGTCCTCTTTCATTCTCTTCATGTGGTGCAGTCTGTACTTCAGCATTAAGCAATGGCAGCAATCGAGCAGGAGAAGGAGCGGCTGCTTCGCGCCGAGTCTGAGGTCAGAGAGGCGCGCCTGCTTGCACTTCGCTATCAGTTGAATCCACACTTCCTATTCAATTCGCTCAATGCCGTCTCCACTCTCGTTCTGGATGGAAATGCGCCTGCGGCCACGCGGATGCTGGCGCAGATCGGAGATCTTCTGCGCACAAGCCTGGATTCCGAAGTTACAGCAGAGGTGACGCTTTCTCAGGAACTGGCCTTTACCGAAGGGTATCTGGCGATCGAGCAAACAAGGCTGGGAGATCGGTTAAAATTCGATATGGCTGTTCCGATGGAAACGCGGGATGCACTGGTGCCAAGCATGTTGCTGCAGCCGCTGGTTGAGAACGCAGTGCGCTATGGCGTGGCGCCACTGGTCGAAGGTGGGTGGATTGCGATCAAGAGCGCGCTGCATGCCAACAGGTTGCGAATTGTCATCGAGAACTCCGGACGGCGTGGTGAGGGCGAGCAGAAAAAGAATGGAAATGGAATCGGTCTCGGAAACACGGCGGAGCGCCTGAAAACACTTTATGGGACGGATTTTGAATTCTCCCTTGGGTGGCCTGAAGCGGGCGGTTGCGAAGTCGTGCTGGAATTGCCGTTACGCAGGGCTCGGAACCTGCAGGAGGCCTCGCCGTGCGCGCTCTGATCGTTGACGACGAGCCCTTGGCGCGTCGTGGCGTCGTTCTCAGGCTGCGTCAAATTCAAGGATGTGGAGATCGTTGGAGAATGCGGAGATGGGCATATCCGCGGTGGAGAGAATTCTGGAACGATCTCCCGATGTTGTGTTCCTCGACATCCAGATGCCGGGCATGGACGGTTTTGAGGTTCTGCGTGCATTGCCTGGAGAAAGCCTGCCCGCCGTCATTTTTCTGACAGCGTATGAGCAACATGTTTTGCGGGCATTCGATGTTCATGCGCTGCATTACCTGTTGAAGCCGGTGGACGACATCACGCTTCGCGGCAGCGGTCAGTCGAGCTCGCGATCTGGTCGATTCCGAATTAAAGGCCGACATGGCACAGCGGGTGATGAAAATGCTGGACCGCGCCTCGGATGGATACGCGTCCCGGTTTACGGTGCAAACTGGATCCCGCATTCAAATCGTCATTGCGGAGGATATTGAGTGGATTGGGGCTGCTGGTGACTATGTTGAACTCCACGTCAACGGTCGTTCTTTCCTGTTACGCGAGACGATGGCTTCTCTCGAACAGAAGCTCGACCCGGCAAAGTTTCTTCCGCATACACCGCTCCCGAATTGTGCAGTCCAAAGGCATACTGGAGCTGCGATCCATCGAGAACCGCGAATTCACGGTGAAGCTCTCGGACGGCTCGGAGCATCGCTCGAGCCGCACCTACGCAGATCGACTTGAGCGCTGGTTGTCCTCCGGAAGGGTTTAGAACCACTGCCAGACGTAGATGCGATCAGCAGGCCTGGGCTTGTCCTTGAGTATGATCGCGCCATCACTACGCTACATCGGCAATCGGTCGAGACCAAGAACGAGAAGGATCGCCTCAGTAACGAATCCTTTGCGCGGAGGTCCTTGCATGCTCGTTCTTTGTAAAGAGAGACCGGTGGTCAACGCCATGATGATGTCGGCAAGATCTTTCGGATCAGATGGTGGAATCCGGTCAAGCTTGGCAAACAGTTTGGTAACCAATCCAGCCATGGTGTCCCGGTGAGTGCGGTGCAGCTTGGCATAGGTTTTGGCAAACGTCTTATCGCGGCAGGCTTGCAATTGGAACTCCGCAGAAAGTAAACCGAAGTCGAAATCAGAGCCACGCCCGGTTTCAGAATTGCGAATCAGCGACAGAAGCTCCGGCGCAGGGATGTCCTGCGCAAGAAGCTGAGCCAAAGCTTCAATCTCGCGCCGCTTATGGGCATCGAGAAGTTCCAGGAAGATAGCTTCCTTGCTCTCAAAATTGGAGTAGAACGCTCCCTTGGAATAGCCTGCGCTCTCCGCAATCAGATCGACAGACGCGCCTTCATAACCACCCCTTGCAAACAATTGAGCCGCTGACTCCAGAAGCCTTGTCCTGGTTTCGAGCCGGCTCTCCTGCCGGGTCAATCTCTGCTTGATCGCTTTAGGCACGCTCTTCAGAATAGCGCACGAAAACTATTTGCAACCGAAATACCGGATGGTATATCTATACCAAATAGGATGTGGAAAGGGCGCGGCTGTCGAGTCGCCGCGTCGTGGAGACTCGATGATGAAGATGTTGTTATTGGGAGGCTCTGGTTTAGTGGGAAAGAACGTATTAGCGCAGGCTCTCGCGGATCCTGCCATTAAAAGCGTGGTCGCGCCCACGCGCCGGCCATTGGCCCCCCATCCGAAGCTTACAAATCCTGTTTCCGATCACCTGGAGTCGCTGCTGCCCGCGGGAGTGGCCGGGGGAGTCGACGCCGTCGTCTGTGCGCTGGGAACGACGATTAGTAAAGCCGGTTCTAAAGAAGCATTTCGCGAGGTGGACTACGTCCTCCCCTTGGCGTTTGCGCGATCCGCACACCAGTACGGAACGGAGACTTTCGTCCTTGTCTCCGCGAGCGTTGCCTCTGTCAGTTCTGCGATTTTCTATCCAAGAATCAAAGGCGAAATCGAGCGCGACATCGAGCTCGTGGGATTCAACTCACTAACCATAATTCGACCCAGCCTTATCGGCGGCGAACGAGAGGAACCTCGCTTCAGGGAGGGCATGGCTCTACGACTAATGAGCATCTTTGCGCCGATTCTCCCAAAGAAGTTTCATGTCAATCCCGCTCCCACCATCGCGGCGGCGATCTTGAACGCAGTCACGGCGGCCAAGCCGGGCCTTCATTATCGTTATGCCGAAAGCATGGTTTGACGCCCGCCGATAATGAGCACGACGCAAAATCACCTAAAGGGGTTTCAGAGTCTCTAATCCTTGTTGAGGTTCTTTCTTTCCATGACAAATTTCGGCGCTGCTATGACCCCAGATACTCTCGCCAGACTTGCTCCACCGTTAATCGCGCTGCAGTTCATCGCCTTCGGATGGCGAGTGAATCGGGAGATACGTCTTAGCGACACTGACAGGGGAACCTGGGTTCTAATACCGGACGTCCTCAACATCATGGGTTTGCTCGCGGCAGTGATTTGCCTCATCGTATTACCCATTGCAACAGACTCGTATTTCTGGCTCTCGCGAATAGTGTTGGGGGCCGGGTACGTATTGATCGCCTTCCATCCATTCACTACCGCAGCGCATTACCGCCTTTGGAGCACAGGGGGCAAAAGCAAATACATCGCAGACGGGAAACACTATCCATACGCAACCGTCGAGGAGCTTGTTTCATCGTCGCTGTCCGTCGTCCTGGCCATCTCAGCCGCAGCGTACATCGGGTTTCACTAGATCGGACGAGGCGCTAACAGGGCGCAATAAAGCCGACCCAGTGGCAATCAGAACGTAACCGTTACAGGCGGGCAAGCCAACCAAAAGTAACTTGTGAAACGATAACGGACGATTGAAGAAAAGAGTCGCGGCGGCTGGAACTGATTCCGGATCGTTGTATCCTATAAGCAGACGATATCGGCAGCAGACAGGTTCTCGACGCCAGTTCGCTAGCCGGCAGTTGCCCGTAGTTTAGGCCTAAGCGCGAGCGAAGGACAGCTTTACCGCCGTCCGGTGTCACACCCGATCCCTGTCCCAAATTAGGCAATCCAAGCATCTCGCTGCGGCGGGATTTCTTATTGCACCCAGCACGCCTCCAAGCGCGCAGTGCAAACCTCTGTCCTAACTCGATTCAAGGAGCCACCAATGCCTGGCAAGGAACTAAGCGACCCCATCACCGATCAGGAAATAGCCTTTGCCCACCTGGTCCTCTCTGGCGCCATGACCGACCGTCGTGCCGCCGAAGCTGTCGGTCTCAACCCCGACGCAGCCGCCTACACCAAAGCAAAACCCGGTGTCCGCGACTACATCATCCAGCACCGTGCCGCCGTGCAGCAACAGCCCGTCCAGCAAGAGGTGGACCTGTACAGGAGTGCCGTGGACGGACTGCGCCACTTCACCCTGGACCGCGAACAAGTACTGGTCCGCCTCTGGCAAATCGCCAACCTCGGCCCCGAACTGACCCGAGGCAGCGTTACCGGCCAGGTCAAGTCCCTCTCCATCATCGTGGCCATGGAAAACTTCATCCCCGACCGTCGCGCCGCCTCGGCCGAAAAGAAATCCGCCCCTGCGCCCACCGCGCAAATCTACAAATCCGAGTGGCTTCGAGAGCAGCAGGCCGCAGCCCAAGCCAAGACGAATGGCCCGCAGCCAACCCATCCCCCAGCCCAGGTAGAAGACAGGAAAGAAGACTCGCATGTCGTCGCCGCCTGTCCCGGCGAACCCGCTCCCAACTCGGTGGCAGAGGCGCCTTCGGACCCCGGCCCCAGTCAGCCCGCCTTCGCCCATCGCGTTCCCCTCGCCGACGGCCTGCCGCCTTATATCCCCGGGTCCGCTTTTGTTCCCGACACCAGGGTTCCTTTCTCGATAAAAAAGAACCCCTTTGCCCGCCGCCGCCCCTAAGCTCCAAATCTTGAGAAACGACCCAAAAATATCGAATTTTAAAAAATAATCGAACAGGCCGATGTAAGGGTTTCCAACGCCGATGCAAAGTTGGGCTGGGAAACGGAAAGTTTGTTCGCGACCGGGAAATTAGTTGAAGTAGGGCATCCCTAGCGCACTTCCATCGAATGTCATCGTGTGCGGGCAGCCCGCCCTGGCGTTAAAAGCAGAGCAGAGCCGGATGCGGATATCCGCGGCGTTTTCGACCATTGGTGGAAGCCCCCGCATTTATGCGGGAAGGAGCGCGTTAGCGCTCCGTGGGAAGGTTTCGACTCTTATCACGCGCTTTAGCGCTGGCGCTGCCAGAGTCCGCCGCCCCTAAGCTCGAAATCTTGAGAAACGACCCAAAAATATCGAATTTTAAAAATAATCGAACAGTGCTGCCGAAAAAGCTCCCCATAGGAAGGGCACAATAGGTCTGCTATCGCTTTATCATTCAACTCCCCAGAGAGAAATGGCGAGATTGTATTCCTTCAAGGCTCCTGCAATACTTGCCTGCACGGCTGCACGTTGTTCGGACGACTTCGTTTTCCTGAATGTTCCCTATGACCTCTTCTTCGTTGCAGCTTGTCTCGCCTATGTATGCGGAATCTGCGCTTTCGGCTTGATCCCGGAGTAAGCGCATTAGAAAGTCAAAGAGGGAAGTCCCGTATGAATGGATTTGCCCAACAGACGAGCCGAGATAAGACGGCTATCCGTCCGTTTCAGGTGGATATTCCGGAAGCCAAAATTTCCAAATTGCGCAGCCGCATAGATGCGACCGGGTGGCCTGACCGGGAAACGGTCGAGGATGAATCGCAAGGCGTGCAGTTGGCAACGATGCAGGAGCTCGCGCGCTATTGGGCGACAGAATACGACTGGCGCAAGTGCGAAGCGAAGCTAAACTCCTTGCCGAATTTCATGACCGAGATCGATGGACTGGACATCCATTTCATTCACGTTCGTTCGCAACATGAAAATGCGCTGCCCCTTATCGTCACCCACGGGTGGCCGGGCTCGGTCATCGAGCAGCTGAAGATCATCGATCCACTCACCAATCCCACGGCACATGGCGCGAACGCATCGGACGCTTTTCATCTGGTGATCCCGTCGCTACCGGGCTTCGGTTTCTCAGCCAGGGCCTACCACGAGCGGCTGGGGCCCGGAGCGCACCGCACGTGCGTGGGTCGTGTTGATGCAGCGCCTTGGATACACGCAATTTGTGGCCCAGGGCGGCGACCTGGGCGCGGGTATCTGTACTGCGATGGCCAGACAACAGGTTCCGGCATTGCTGGGCATTCACACCAGTTCCTGCCGGAGAAGGCCACTTCAGACGAGCGATCTACCATCGGGTATATTCCATCGCAGACGCCAAGGCACAAACCATTCTCCTGAACCCAATGGACTGTGGCTAGCAAAGTCCGGGACCGGCGGCAAATGACCGCTGTGAACGACTGACGTCTCGTGAATCCAATCCGAAGCGTACTCGACGCGCTGCCCCACTTCAGACCAGCGACATGAGAGACTTCCGTTCTTTTGCCATGATGATTTCATCGCACCTGGCCCCCGGTATTTTGACTGAGCTGAAGCCCCCGTGTACGCCCAGGACGCAATAGCAAGCCTTGGATCAGATAGATTCTGCGCAGTGTGGCTTTAAACCGAATTCCCCTTTTCAAGGTAGTTCGCTACCTAATTCGGCGATGGCTTCTCCACATGATCGATCACCATCACGTTGACAAGAGCCTTTGTCGACTCCAACTTCAACCCCAACTGCTGCTGCATCGCGGTGAAGATGTCCGGGGGCGCGTCCGCGTTGTCCGCAGGCGGAGCACCCGGGGGCATTCCTCCAGGCTGAGATTGAGAAGCATCTGGCGTCCACTTCAGGAGAAAGTTGTACCGCGCCGAACCGAGTCCCGTCTGATCGACTACCGGCAGCCCAAGAGAGTCGTTCAGAACAAAGCCGATGAATTCCCCTATGGTAGAGTTCACGACTCGCATCCCTGCAGGTCCCCCGCCATAGCCAGGATTGCCATCGGGATTGCTGTCGTTCCTGGTAATCTTCGGTCCGCCTTTTGCCACAGTGACGGCATACGCAGGAAGCTCAATCTTCTCGCGATGGAAAGTAAGCTGAAAACGATCGGCCAGCAGCTTCTGAACCATCACCCTCATTTGCTTCAGGCTGGGTTGACCCTCAATGTCGGGCTTGGCCGTCAAGTCATACTTATCGGTGTCAAGCCAAGCTGGTCCCTTCGTGATTTGGCGAGGGTGAACTTCATAGGCGAACTTGATCAGATAAGCGAGAGACACGTCGGTTGCGACGAGCTCGCCGCTGCCCGTGGGATGGATTGAAAAATGCGTCCCCTCCTGGGTCGGTTTGATCGTGGCTACTTCAAACGTCGGATTAGCATCCTCTGGTATCCGCTTCGGCGGAGGAGGAGGCGCGGGAATTTCCCACGCTGTCTCCGGCGTGGCGCGCACCAACGTCAGCGGAAGCGGCTGCAACCCCTGCGTCCACGTACCGGTAATCGTCTTGCCGTCCTCGCTCAACTTCCCCTCAAAGGTCCCGCCGATCATGTCGACCGATACCTTGATGCTCGATTCGTGCTTGGTCACCGACGTGGCTGGGATCGGTTGCCCGCCCTGATCGATGCTGTACATCTTCGCGCTCCACGGATCCTTGTCACCCTTATAAAAGTTGAAAATGACGCGCAGATCTTTACCGGCCTTCAGCGTGCCCTGCCAGTTGCCGGCAAGATCCTGCGCCCGCGCGCCCGTTCCCAACATCGCAGCCAGCGCAACAACGCACAGCAGCAGCTTCTTCATCGAAATACCCTCCGGCCCACGCCGTTCGAAACAGTGTTCTTCGATTCGCTAAAACCATGCCATCGTACATCGCACGCAAAGAAAAAGCGCCCCACTTTCCGGATATCGTCTGTGGGGCGCCCAACCGATTCCAACTTACTTCTTTACCAGGTCGCCGCTCTCATCCCTCAGCTCGATTGGTCCCAGGTTCAGCTTCTCGAGCTGCGGTTGGATCTTGGCCTGATCTCCGACAGCAACCACGATCAGGTTATCGGGATGCAGATGATCCTCCGCTGCCTTCTCCACCTCCGCCGCCGTCACTTCCTCATACTGCCGTGGCAGCGTTTGGTAGTAGCTTGCCGGCAGCCCATAGGTGAAGATCTCCGACATCAGCTGCGCCGTTTCGGCCACTGTTTCGAAGTTGCCGGGAAGCGAACGCAGCGCATTTTCCTTGGCCAGCCTCAGCTCGTCCGCCGTTGCCGGATCCGTCCGCATGCGGTTCAGCTCGGCAAACAGTTCTCGTGCAGCGGGTCCCGTCACATCCGTCCGCACCCGCGCGCCAGCCAGGAACGGCCCGTCTCCTCGATTGAATGAGAACTCTGAGAAAGCCCCATAGGTGAAGCCATTCTTCTCGCGAAGATTCATGTTGATCCTGCTGGAGAACAGTCCTCCCAGCACGCTGTTCATCACATTCAGCGCAGGGTAGTCCGGCGTCGAACGCGGAACTCCCAGGCCAAACGCTATCAACGCGGTTTGCGGAGCGCCCGGCTTATCCACGATTACGACCCGCCGCGCAGGGGCCACCGGAGCCTGCGGGATCGGCGCCGTCGTCGCCTCGCCACTCGCTGTCCAGCTACCGAAGTCCTTCTCCGCCAGACGCCGCGCCTCCGGCTCCGTCACGTCTCCGGCCAGGAACAACGCCGCATTGCCCGGCGCATAATGTTCGCTCCAGAAGCTCTGCAATTCCTCGCGTGTGATCGCCTTCACCGATGCGGTGGTGCCGCTGTTTGGATAGCCATACGGACGGTCTCCGTAGAGTGCTTTCCGTCCCACCCGCACTGCCGTAGCTACCGGCTGATCACCCTCCTGTTGAATCGCCACCAACCTCTGTTTGCGAATGCGTTCCACTTCCTCCGGTTTGAACACCGGGTGCAGGCTTACATCCGACAGCAGGGCAAATGCCGCATCGGTGTTATTGCTCAGACCACCGATGCTGGCCGCCGCGTTGTCCACCGTGGCAGTCGAGACCAATTGCGCGCCAATGGAATGCACGTCATCCGCCAGCTCCACCGAACTGCGGTCGCGCGTGCCCTCGGTCAGCATTTGCGCAGTAAACGCAGCCAGGCCAGGCTTGTCGGCAGGATTTTCCCCGCCTCCCGCCAAGTCAACCAACGCTGCGCTGATCACTGGGAGGGTATGCTCTTCAACCAGGTAGATCTTCAGTCCGTTCTTCAAGGCGAACGTCTTGGGTACCGGCAGATGCAACTCCGGAGCCGGCCCCGCCTTCGGCGCATCTTTCCGCCAGCCTCTGAGCGTTCTCAAACTCCTGCGGATACGGCGGCGTCACGATCACTTTCGCGTCCGTATCTTCCGGGCTACGCGGCACATCATCGGTGACCTTCTTTCCCGGCACCGCATACACCACTACGCGCTGGTTGCTGCCGAACACCTTTTGCCCGATCTCGCGCACCGAACCCGTCGTCACTGCCTGGTAGCGGGCGATATCCTTGGGTAGATATCCGGGGTCGTCGACGTATTGGTTATACCGGTCCATCATGTCCGCCACGCCGCCAAATCCGCCTAGACGCTGTAGCCCCCTGATTTTGTTCGTCACCAGTTCCGTGCGGGCCCCATCCAGCTCCGCCTGCGTCGGTCCTTTTTCGCGAAGCAGGGCAATTTCCTTGTCGATTGCCGCCTCCAAGTCCTCCGGCTTCACTCCCGGCCGCGCCGTCACATCGCACTGCGCCATGGAAGTCAAAACGAGGGAGCTATTCCCACAAGTCACGCTCTGGGCGATCTGCTGTTCATACACCAGCTTGCGGTACAACCGGCTGGTTTTTCCGCCGCCCAGCACGCGGACGAAAAGATCTGCTTCCGCATCTCCCGCTTTGAATGCCTGCGGCGTCAGCCAGCCGATCGAAACCCGCGGCAGTTGCACTGTATCAGTCACTGTCGCCCGCCGCTCGCTCTCGACCGGCGGAGTCACCAGCGCCGGCTTTTCTACCTCCGGTCCCCGCGGTATTGGCCCGAAGTATTTGTCCACCAGCGCCTTCACCTTGGCCCGGTCGAAGTCTCCGGCGATCGCGACACTTGCATTGTTGGGTGTGTAATAGTGCTGGAAGAAATCGCGAACGTCGTTCAGCCGCGCCGCCTCGATATCCGCGTGAGAGCCGATCACATTGCCGTAATAAGGATGCGTCTTGGGGAACAGCTAGGTGTCCCACTCGTTCGTCCGCCAAGTCATAGGAGTTCCTTCGCCCTGCCGCCGCTCATTGCGCACCACATCCCGCTGGTTGGTCAGCTTCGCCCGGTCCAGTGTCTCCAGCAGGAATCCCATGCGGTCGCTCTCCAGCCACAGCGCCAGCTCCAGCTGATTGCTTGGCAGCGTCTCGAAATAGTTCGTGCGGTCATAGCTCGTGGTCCCGTTGATGTCCGAGGCGCCTGCGCCTTCCAGGTATTTGAAATGCGCCTTCTCCCCCACGTGCTCCGAGCCTTCGAACATCATGTGCTCGAACAGGTGGGCGAAGCCCGTCCGTCCGGCCTTCTCATTCACCGGCCCGACGTGATACCAGAGATCCACCGCAACCAGCGGCAGCTTGTGGTTTTCATACAGGATGACTTCCAGGCCATTCGGCAGCGTGTACTTCTCGTAAGGCAACAACGGCACCACCAGCGGCTTCGCCGCGGGCAGGTCCGCCGTCCACGCCGGCGCGCATCCCGCGCCAACTACGATAACCAAGCAGCAGCGCGCCACACTTCATAAGATCGAACTTCTTCACTCACGGCGTCCTCCAGGTCTGTCGAATTCTATTCCTTCCACGCCAGACCAAAGAAATCCCACCTGCCCCGGGGAACCGTGGGGTATGCCGGGGCCTGGCAGTCGAAGACTACAGTTTCACTCGGGCCCGGTAACGACAGTTAGTCTCGACTTGCTTCAACCCCCGCTCCTTGAGCATCGGCTTAACGCTGGGGTCGCTCCCCAACCAGGCCTTATACATCGCAGCCAAATCCTCCGTATTGCCGCGCGAAAGCACCATGCGGCGAAAGCGATCTCCATTCGCGCGCGTCAACCCACCATGATCCAGAAACCATTGGTACGCATCGTCATCGAGCATCTCGCTCCATAGATATGCGTAGTATCCCGCCGCATAGCCGGTAGACCAGATATGGGAGAAATAGCTGGAACGGTAGCGCGGCGGCACATAGCTGATCGCCAGATGCGTCTTGTTCAGCGCTTCTTTCTCAAACGCGTCCGTGTTCTCAACCTTCGTGCCCGGGCTCAACGTGTGCCACTGCATATCCAGCTCCGCCGCAGCCAGGATCTCAGTGAGCGCATAGCCCTGGTTAAAAGTCTTGGCCTTTTTCAGCTTAGCCGCCAACTCCGCCGGCATCGGCGCACCCGTCTCATAATGCCTGGCGTAGTGATCGAACACCGCAGGATACGTCGCCCAGTGTTCGTTGAACTGGGAAGGGAACTCGACGAAGTCTCGCGCCACCGAGGTGCCGGAGAGGCTCGGATACTGAGAGTCCGCAAACATGCCGTGCAGCGCGTGGCCGAACTCGTGAAACATGGTCGTCGCATCAGTAAAACTAATGAGCGCCGGCTTGCCCGCCGCCGGCTTGCTGAAATTGGCCACGTTGTAAACCACGGGCAGCGTGCCGAGCAGCTTGGACTGACCAACCAGGTTGCTCATCCAGGCCCCGCCGTTCTTGTTGTCCCGCTTGAAGTAATCGCAGTAGAACAACGCCAGCGGCTTGCCGTCCGCATCCTTCACCTCGAAGACGCGCACGTCGGGATGATAGACGGGTATGTCCTTACGCTCGCTGAAGGTGAGCCCATAGAGCTGGTTCGCGGCATAGAACACGCCATTCTCCAACACATGGTTGAGTTCGAAATACGGCCTCACCTGGGCATCGTCGATGTCGTACTTCGCCTTGCGCACCTGCTCCGGAGTAATAGTCCCAATCCCACGGCTGCAACTCGGCGCCGCCCTTTTCCGCATCCATAAGGTGCCGGATGTCGCCCGCCTCGCCCGCCGCGTTTGCTGTAGCCGGCGCGACCAGGTCATCCATGAAGCGCATCGCCGCCTCCGGCGTCTTGGCCATCTGGTCATCCAGCTTCCAGGCGGCAAAATTGGGAAAACCGAGCAGCTTCGCCTTGTCGGCGCGAAGTTCGGCCAAACGGATAATGGTTGCCCGCGTGTCGTTCGTTCCCCCGCGCTCGGCGCGATTCCAGGAGTCCTCAAACAGCTGCCTGACGCGTCGCGCGGTCGCTCAGGTTCGCCA
The DNA here is from genome assembly GCA_963793525.1 of uncultured Acidobacteriaceae bacterium. Classification (GTDB taxonomy): domain Bacteria; phylum Acidobacteriota; class Terriglobia; order Terriglobales; family Acidobacteriaceae; genus PALSA-350. The sequence continues at coordinate 115,296 of CAWCAZ010000014.1, read as the reverse complement.
GCGTAGGGCTGCTGGGTTGTGTTCTGCAGGGTCAGTACCCAGCCTTCCTGCTTCCTCTGCTTGGCAGCTTGCGCGGCTGCCGCCATCTGCGCATCATTTAATCCGGCCAGCTTGCTTTTCTCGGTAGTCGCGTAAGCGGCATCCTGGGTCGCGGCCAGAAGCTTGCTTCGGAATGCATTCTCCAGGGTCGATATCTCTTCGTTCATCTTCTTCAATTCGGTCTTGTCCGCATCGGAGAGGTTGGCCCCTGCATGCACGAACTCGCGGTGATAGTACTCCACCAGGCGCAGCGATTCGGGGTCCAGCTTGAGCGCTTCGCGCTGCCGATAGATCGCCTCCACGCGACGGTAGAGTTGGCTATTCAGGTAAATTGCATCCTCGTGCGCGGCCAGCTTGGGAGCTTCCGTCGCCTGCACTTGTTGCAGAGTAGGATCGGTGTTGGCGCCGGTGACTGCGTCAAAGACCGACATGACGCGATCCAGCAGCCGCCCGCTTTTCTCCATCGCGACGATGGTGTTCTCGAAAGTTGGAGTATCCGGGCTATTGGCAATCGCCTTTATCTCCTCCAGCTGTTGCGCCATCCCGGCTTCAATCGCCGGCTGGTAATCGCTGTCGTGAATCTTGTCGAAGGGGGGCGCTTGAAAGGGCAGCGTGCTGGGCGCATAAAACGGGTTGCCGGCATCGAACGGGGCTGCGGTGGCGGTGGCGGGTGTAGCGGTTGCGCTGAGCGCGATGGCTCCAGCGGCGGCAGTGATGGCGTAATGAATGCGTGGCCTCATGTTCTCCTTTTTAGGGGGTTGCCTCTCTTCCGTGGAACGCGCCCTGATCTTTATTGTAGAGGAGGCATGCCGGGCCAGTGCGCCTGGTAAAGCAAATATCTTGACCGGCGCATCGCGAACGACGCTGTGGCTGCCCTTCCAGGCCGCGGCGATACGCCGGGCATCGGTACCCGCCTCGATTGCGCTCAGCGTCGACCGGTCGAGTTTCAACGGATCGATAGCTTGCAGACGGTAATTTGCCGCGGATAGAGTTTCCAAAGCGCAGACGCAATCTCCACCCCAAGCTCAGGAGAATCAAGGACCATTCGATCAGTAACCAACATGCGGATGCCCTCGCAGCGCTTCCCGTCATATTGATTTCCTCCGGAAGGCGTAAAGCTCACCGGGAGGAAACGAACGCCGGGGATGTGGCGGCCATTCAAGAAAGCGGCGAGTTTGCCGCCGCTTATCCACGGGAGCCCCGAGCCGTTCAAACGGCGCATCCGTGCCACGGCCCACGCTGATGTTTGTCCCCTCCAGCAAGCCGACGCCAGGGTAGAGTGTGGCGGCGGTCAGGCTCCGCAGATTGGGCGAAGGGTTGATCCACTTCAATCCGGTTTGATCAAACCAATCCTGGCGATGCCAATTTTCCATGCGCACCACCGTGAGCCGCGCATGCAAATGATTTTCCGCATTGAAGTAGGTGGCCAGTTCGCCGATCGTCATGCCCTGACGCACCGGCATCGCCATGTAATTGATATAGCTCTGGCGGTTGGGCGACATCGGCCCTTGCACCGTTATGCCGTTGATGGGGTTCGGCCGGTCAAGAACGACGATCTCCGTTCCCGTCTTAGCGCCTGCTTCGAGAAAATATCCCACCACGGTCTCGTAGGTGTAGAAGCGAACGCCCGCATCTTGCAGATCGATGATGCACCGCATCCAGGCTGCGCATTTGTTCCGGTTGAGGATGGCGTTGCGCATCGCTATCGCCGAAGAGGCTGATAATGGGCAAGCCGGTCTTCAGGTCGCGGCTGTCAGCGATCCCGAAATGCTCTCCGCCGTTTACATGCGCTGTATCCAGAACCCCGCTGAGACCATGCTCCGGGCTGAACAGCGTGGTCACGGTTAGACCAGGAACCTGTTTCGTTGCATCCTGAAAGAGCACGTCCACTGTGCGCCGCCCGGCCGCGTCCAAGCCGGTTTGGTTGGTCACCAGCCCTATGCGCAACTTTCCCCCGTGGCGGGTGGAGAGCTGTTCTCAACAGTTGGAAATGCTGCCGCTCCAGCACGTCAATGCCGGTCAACACACAGTGAGCGCACGATGCCGGGCCCTGACCATTGAGCGGAGCCACCGAGCCGCACGATACAAGCAGGATAGCGATGAAGGCTGTGAGTTTGATCCCCAGGAAGTTCGCCAACGTCTGCCCTTATGACTGCTTGCTCGTCTGATCGAGAAATGTTGCATTCGCAACAGTGATGTCGCTTCCTTCGCTGTTCAACACCACGTGCGTGGCTGTGACTGCGCCTAATATGCCGCTCTGGCCGGCAATCTCCAGGCGCTCGCCAACCGCCAGCAGCTTGCGGATATAAAACCCGGTAACGATATTGCGCACAATCTCCCGCGTGCCCAATCCAAACGCCAGACCGAAAGCCAGCGCTGCCGCGCCAAGAACAAAGCTGGTTACGATTCGGATCATCTCCGTGTCGATCTTCAACTGGCCGATTGCCATCATCGCCACGACGAAGATAATCAGGGCAGAGATCAGCTTTCCTAACGCCGGGGCAGAATCTATGCCCGCGCTTTGCGCCGCCTGCGTTACCATCTGGCCCGCAAACTGGCCAACCGTCGTTCCCAGGATCAAGAGCAACAGCGCCGCCACGATGTTGGGCAAGTAAGAGAAGAATGCTCCGATTGCGTTGGAGATCGCGACCAGGCCGAGCGCATCGCTCGCCGTTTTCGCTAACAGGAAGATAACCAGAAAATAGGCCAGCTTGGGAATAAACAGGTTCAGCTGCTGTCGCAGGCCGATCCTTTGCAGAGCCTTATCCACGCCGGCTTTCTCGATCAGGCTGTCAAAGCGAATCCGCACCAGCATGGTACGTAACACGGCTTCGACCAGCTTGGCGATCAACAATCCAAGAACGATCAGCAGAATGCCAAACGCTACTTTTGGTATTGCAGCGGCCACAGAGCTGCCGAGACTGGCGAAAGCCCTAAACAGTTTTTCTTCCATCTCTGCCATCCTTTCCCGTGCCCTTTGGATTGAGTTGCTCGATCAATAGAAGCCAGAATTCTCTCATCACCACCAGGGGCGCGTTCCAGGAGAAAGTTGCCAACTGTGCAGCGGCCGTCCGGCGTTGAATGGTCCGGCGAATGCGCGTCAGCAGATCGGTGGAGGCGTCGTGGTCGAACTCAGCCAAGAGCGCGATGGGTTCTCCCGGGTCGAATTCGGGACCCACTTCCTCGCCATTCCGCATCTCCGGGTCTGCCGGTCCATCACTCATCTTGTCCCCGTCTGCACGCCTGCGGCTTGCATCTTCTCGTATCGTTCTCTGAACTCCTCGCGGGCGCGCTTGATGCGCATCTTTGCCGCCGAGAGGCTGATGCGTAGAGACTCGGCCACCTCTTCGTAGGAGAACTCATCCATATCGCAGAGAAGCAGCGGAATCCTTAAGGTGTTTGACATCGAATCCAGGACCTGGCTGATCAGCTGCCGGTCGCTGATCGCACCGGCTTGCTGTTCCGCGGTGGCATGTACCTTAAGTTGATCGAACTCTTCGACGTCTCGCTCCTCAACGCCAACGTACGATCTGCCGGCTTGTTTCTTCAGGTAGTTGAGGCAATGGTTGATCTTTATGCGCTTTAACCAGGAGCCGAAGGTAGACCTTCCCTCGAAGCCGCGAAGTCCGAAAAAGGCCTTGACCAATACCTCCTGGGCAAGATCTTCAGCATTGTTCGCATCGCGCGTGATGTATCGGCAATTGGCAACGACCCGTCTCTGATGGCGAAGGACCAACTTCTCGAAGGCTCGCAGATCACCGTCCGGAGCTTCCCGCGCCTGCTGCAAAAGCTTTTCGTCCGGATCAGCCAACGAAGACCCGGCCCATTCATGAGAGGAGGGCATACGGCATACAGCATCTCACAACCGGCCTTGTTCAACCCACGAATTGCGAAAGTTTCCTGGTCATCCGCCCTGTCATGTGGCCGATGTGACTTTTGCGACCGGTCCGTTGTCTCCACTCTTGAAGGCAAGAATTGGAGACGAATTTATGTTCAAAGGATTTCGCGACTTTGTGCTGCGCGGGAATGTCGTTGACCTCGCCGTGGGTGTAGTCATCGGCGCCGCATTCGGCACCGTGGTCACTGCGCTGGTTAAGGATCTGCTCACTCCTATCATCGCGGCAATCGTACAAAAACCGGACTTTTCCGGCTTCTTCTTCGAACTCAATGGGGCCAAGTTCCTCTACGGCGATTTCCTCAACGCCGTCATCTCCTTCCTGTTAATCGCAGCGGCGGTCTACTTCTTCGTCGTATTACCGGTCAACAAGCTGATGAGCAGATTCCAGAAACCGGTCGTCGTAGACAAGAAAAAATGCCCGGAGTGCAGAAGCGAAATCGCACTGGATGCCCGGCGCTGCGCCTTCTGCACCTCGCCAGTTGCCTAACAAAACGTCGAAAGGACGATGATGTCTATTCATTCGAAATTCCGCAGTTCGCACTTGGTTGGCGCAGTTTCAGGCCGGTAGCGCTCACCATCGCACTTGCCGCTCTCGGCCTGGCAGTAGGACCTTCGCCGCAAGCTTTGAGCCAGGCTGCAACCGCCGATCCAAAGCCCGCCCCTGACATTCTGATTCTCGCCAATGGTGATCAGCTAACGGGCAAATTGCTGAGCGAAGCCAATGGAACAGTCACCTTCCACAGCGATATGGCCGGCGACCTGACCTTTACCTGGGACAAGATCAAATCCATTCGCACCGCACAAAAGTTCGCCGTGATTCAGCAGGGGCAACACATCTCACGCAAGACTCCCGATTCCGATGTGGCCCAGGGAACCGTGGGAATCCAGGATGAGCAAGTGCAAGTAGCAACAGCCGGCGGGGCAAAGAATATTCCCCAAAAAGATGCACAGTACATGGTCGATGAAGCCAGCTACACCACCGAAGTGCATCGGAAGCCAGGCTGGGGCTACGGTTGGAGCGGAGCGTTGAGTGCCGGCGCAGCCGACGTGGAGGCTACGACCAATAGCCGCTCCTTTACCGGAGGCGCAGCCTTTATCAGGACGGTTCCTAATGTGAGTTGGCTGGATCCGCGCACCCGCACCACCGCGGACTTTACCGCAGCGTATGGATCGCTCTCGCAGGCGGGCGGCCCCACCACCAAGACGAACATCCTGCACGCCGATGCTGAGCAGGATTGGTTCTTATCGCCGCGGTTCTATGTGCTGGTCGACACCTCGTTCGATCACAACTACTCCCAGGGGTTGAACCTGCAGCAGATCTACGGCGGAGGAATGGGATTTGTCCTGATCAAGACTCCCAGGCAAGAGCTTGATCTCAAGGGCGACATTCACTACGAACGGCAGAACTACGGCTTCACGCCTGGGATCGTACCCCCCACCATCACGCCCAGCAAAAGCCTGATTGGCGCCGATATCGGCGACACCTACAAGGCTAAGTTGGCGCATGGCATCCTCTTCAATCAAGCTCTGGTGGTGACCCCGGCCTTCAATACTCCAAGCGCCTATTCGGCTTTGGCTACTGCGGGATTGACTTTCCCGGTTTACAAACGGCTAGGCTTCAACCTTCTAGCCCTGGATGATTTCTTGAATGATCCTGCGTTCGGCAGTAAGAAGAACTCCTTCCAGTTTAGCGCAGGGCTCACCTACACGCTGAAGTAGGTCAGTGAGAGAACAACAAGTATCGCGCCACGAGTGGCGCTCTAGAAGGATCCACCCGCCCAGTTCCTATTCGGTTCCGCTGGGACGTAACACCGCAGCAAACTTCGAACATTGTTCGTACGAAAGGAAAAAAATCAGCATGAATGACGCCCCCAAAAATCCTGGACTCGACGGCCGCGCTCGTGAGAAAAGCGGGCAGATCGAGCACAAGCATCCCACCACAAAGATCAAGCACCTGCGCGCACACTATGGGTTGCACTTCGCCCCGGGTTGGGATGGCGATAGCACGCTCGGCGAGCTGCTCAAGGAAACCAAGTTTGAGTCGCTCACCCAATACGTGAAGCATCACGGCTACCACACCGAAAGCCAGGCTGAGTGAGTCCCAGGCCCCCCGGCCTCGATTCCGGATAGGGGGCGGCAGCCCAGAGCCACCGCCCCCCAGCCCATGCCATCAACAATCCGTATGCCTGGTGTAACCCCGCCACCAAATATTCGTCCATCCCTGCCATCCAGTTAGATCTGCCCTGCGTTACCTCAATACCGATGGTGCAGCTCCCGCCTACGCTCTCCCCGATCGCTGGACCGGGTCTTGCGCCACTTGGAAAGAAGGCAATAGAGGGAGACACGCATGCCAAGACGCCAGTCCTTCGTCGGACTTGCGATGTGCCTGCTGCTGATTACCCCACCCGGAGTATTCGCATCAAGTCATCGTGAAGCACCCATCACAGCTCTAGACCACGCCGCAGACATCACAGACTTTTACGCGTTTGTGAGTTACGACCATCCTGACCGGGTCACATTCATCATGAATGTCGATCCCTTTCCTCGAACCCAGCAACGGCCCCAACTACTTTCCCTTCGATCCCAATGTTCTCTATCAAATCAAGGTAGATAACAACCACGACGCTCTCGCCGACGTGACCTTCAATATTCAATTCCAGACCCAAATTCGGGCCCCGCAGCTCTTTACCGGCTTTGCCGGCGCCGGTACAGGAATCAATGCTCCCAAGAACTCGCCTGCACCAGTGGCTCCGGGCACTCCCATTGTTCCCCCAGCGATTACCTCGCTTAGCGGAGCAGGGGCAGCTGGACTGAGCCTGCGCCAAACCTATACCGTGACCATGTATCGCGGTTCCCAGCGGATTCCTCTTACCCCGGTGGGTACTTCCACCCTGTATGCCGTTCCCACCAATGTCGGTCCCCGCACCATGCCCAACTATGACGCATTGGCCAAGCAGGGCATCTACACCGTCTCAGGGGAAGGCGGAGACGCCCGTATCTTTGCCGGCACGGTTGCTGATCCTTTCTTTATCGATTTAGGGGCGGCCTTCGACACTTTCAATTTCCGCACCGGCGCGGGAGGTGGAGTATTGACAGCAGCGCAGGATAAGAACAATTACCTGAACCTTGCGCCCAATGCCGTTTCCGGCTTTAACGTCAACACCATTGCCATCGAGGTGCCCATCTGCTTCTTAACCAGCGATGGAAACGAGCACCCAGCGACTGATGCGAAGGCAACCATTGGGGCCTGGGCCACAACTTCGCGCGCGCAATTTACCATCCGTCGTGCTCCTGCTTCACCGGAGAACTACGGCAACTACTTCCAGGTCCAGCGTCTCGGCAATCCGCTGATCAACGAACTGATCATCGGCACCGGCTACAAGGACACCTGGAGCATGTCACAGCCGGTAAATGACTCGCAATTTGCCAGCTTCGATCTCGATCCGACGCTTGCACGCGTGTTAAATGCTGCTTACGGAATCAATATTCCCACCCCGCCTCGGACGGATCTGCTTCCGCTGGTGACCTACGCTCCGCCGATTGCCGCTAAAGGCACACCGGCAGGCCCGGTTGCCGACCTGTTGCGGCTCAACACCGGGGTAAAGCCTACTCCGGAAGCGAACCGCAGCCGATTGGGTCTGCTGGCCGGCGACGGCGCAGGCTTTCCTAACGGACGGCGGCTCACCGACGACGTGGTGGACATTGCAGCACGCGCAGTTGCCGGCGTGCTCAATCCCAAATTCAACGTCGCTCCCAATAACCTGATCGGCGATGGTGTCGCTGCTCCCGATGTGCCCACACAGGAAACCTTCCCGTATGTGCACTTTGCTTACAGCGGGCGCGATAGCCGTCATATCGACCCCAGTGAGACGGGTTGCGGTGATCAGCCGAACCTTGGAAGCAGTAACCAAGGCGACGCTCCACCAGCAGACCAGGGCGGCAGCACTACCTGCCCTGTCATGTAACTCGGCATAACCTGCCGAAGGTTTCCGGGCACGCCAAGCTCAGGTGCGCCCGGCGACCTTCGCAATTTCGTAAAGGCACGTGATGAAGCTCTTATCTGCAATCATTCTCATCGCCGCATCCCGTCCTATTCGCCAAGGCGGAAACGCAGCAAGCGACTCCCGCTGAGCAACGTATCGCAGCCGCCAAGCAACAGATCGCGACCGACCCCAAGAAGCCCGAAGCCTATAACAATCTCGCGCTGGCCTACATCAGCCGCGCCCACGAGACAGCGTCGCCGGACTACGATCGCCAGGCAGCAGAGGCCATCGCCACCGGACTCAACCTTGCCCCCCTTGATTTTCAGTTGCGCAAAGCACACGTGGCTCTCTTGCTCGACCAGCAGGACTTTGCACGCGCCAGGGACGCGGCCAAAGAATTGAACCTCCACAATCCTGACGATGCGACGGTCCACGGATATCTGGCGCGCGCCTACATGGGTCTTGGCGACTACCAGCATGCCGAGACCTCGGCGCAATGGATGCTGAACCTGCAACCTTTCAATGTTCCCGGCTTGTTGATTGCGGCCGATCTGCGTGAGCACTATGGCGATTCCGAAGGCGCATTGGAGGTGCTTGATCGCGCCTACGCGGAAACCTCACCCGGCGAGACCGGCGAGCTGGCCGCGATCGCCAACCACATCGCAGCCATTGAAATCGGCATGGGTAAGTTGGATTCCGCCAGCCAGATGCTGCAGCGAGCCGACGAGCTTTTTCCCGGCTATCCTGACACGCTGAAGAACCGGGCACGTGTCGGCGTTGTTCACCCTGCGGTGGAAGCTTCCGCCCCGTCATCTTCCACAACACTCGAGCATCATGAGCGCGTCGAACCCGTGACACAATCGCCAACCATCACGCCCGTGGTGTTCTCTCCGGTGCCGGCTGCGCTGCTGATGCCTCATGCAACCGGCACCGAGCGCATTATCAAAACCATGCAGAGCCGGGTCCAGGGCAACCCCAAAGATCCGGGGGCCTATTCCTCTCTGGGGGCGGCCTTTTTCCAGCGCGCCCGAGAGACCGGCGACGTGGAAGACTTTCAGTTGGCGGAACAGGCGCTGAATAAGTCTCTCGACCTGAACAGCGCGGACTTCTCTGCAGATGCTGCGTTCTCCACCATGGCGGAAGTCTGCATGGGCGAGCATCGCTTCAGTGACGCCGTCGCTTATGCCCAGAAAGCGCTGGCCCTGGGCTCCGGCGATCTCTCCTCGTTTGCCATTGTGGGCGATGCCAATGCGGATATGGGTGAGTACGAACGAGCCGCGGTTGCTTATTCGCGACTCGACGTCTCCGGTGAATCCGCTGCTCAGCCACGCAATGTTTATGTGCGCGACAGCCGCACCTCGTATCTTAAATTCGTCTCCGGCGATACAGCAGGAGCGATCCGCCTGATGCAAAGCGCGGTAGCGGCCGGAACCGAAGCTCGCTTGCCGGCGGAGAATCTTGCCTGGCTCTACTACGAACTGGGCGAATACGAGTTTCAGGCGGGCGATATTGCTGCCGCCAACAACGCATACTTAGCCGCGCTGAACATTCATCCCGGCGACTATCGTGCTTTGGCCGGGCTGGGAAAACTCCGCGGCAATCAAGGGCGCTACGCTGAAGCCATCAAGCTTTACCAGGCCGCCATTGCAGTCGTGCCCATGCCCATGTATGTAGCCGAACTGGGAGACCTGTACACCAAGGCCGGCAACCCGGCCGAAGCCAGTAAGCAATACCAGTTGGTGCAATACATCGGCTTGCTTGGCCACATCAACCAGGTACTGCACAATCGCGATCTGGCGCTCTTTTACGCGGACCACGATATCAAGCTCGACGAGTCACTTGCCTTGGCCCACAAGGAGTTTGAAGTTCGCCACGATATTTACACCTGGGATGCCCTCGCCTGGGCCTTATACAAAAACGGCAAGTACCAGGAGGCGGGCGATGCCATGGAAAACGCGCTGCGTCCCGGCGCGCGGGATGCTCTCTTGTTCTTTCATGCCGGCATGATTGCCAGCCGATTGGGGCAAAGCGCGCTAGCCAAAGAAAGGCTGGAGCAGGCGCTCATCATCAATCCTCACTTTCACGTGATCTACGCCGGCGTTGCCGCGCAACAACTGAAAATGTTGCAGGATCAACCTGGATTGACTGCCAGCCAAGGACAAAACCATGTTCCATAAGCGAATCTACGCTTTCTTCCTGCTCTCCCTTTGCTTGTGGCTCGCGCCCAGAGGTTTTGCCCATCCCATGGGCAACTTCAGCGTCAATCACTACTCCAAAATCTCCCTGGAGCGCGATGGCATCAAGGTTTCCTACATCATTGATCTGGCCGAGATCCCCACCTACCAGGAGTTGCAACAGGGAAACGTCACCGCGAATGTAGCAGACCCCAGCCGTGACCCGCTTTGTCGCGTCGCGCGGAACTGAATTTGCGCGTGGCCTGAGCCTGCTCGTTGACGGCCAGCGTTTACCCTTGCGTCTGCTCTCCAGCCAGGTGATCTTTCCTCCCGGAGCCGGAGGCCTTCCCACCATGAAGATGGGCTTTGTCTATCAGGCGGCCTATCCGGCGGCCGCAGATCATTCTTCCGCCGCCCTCGAGTACTCTGACAATAACTACCCCGGTCATGCCGGATGGAAAGAGATTGTCGCAGTTGGGCCCGCCGCGAATTTGATCAGCAGCTCAGTGCCACAAACCGACCGCAGCGCTGAGCTGAGCAACTACCCGACCGACCTGCTCAACAGCCCACCGCAGGATCTATCCGCAGCGATTCAATTCCGATATCCGGTTGCGCCGTCGAGTAAAGAAACCGCAGGTCCCTCCACTCCGCTGCGCTCCGGTCGGGATGACAATTCCGTTGTAGGAACCAACGCCCGCGCTCGCAATAATTTGTCATCCCGCCCGGAGCGCAGCGGAGTGGAGGGACCTGCGGTTTCTTAGCGGGTTCATAAACCGGCTTCCTCGGAAGCACCCTGCAGCACGTTGCCCCCCGCAGCCGCCTCGTCGATCCTTGCACCTCCAAGCTAACCAGCAATCAACCCCGCGCAGCGCTTTCACCGAGTTGATCACCACCCGCACCATGAGCCTCTGGTTCCTCATCACCGCTGCCTTCATCGCGTTAGGACTGGGAGCTCTACACGCGCTCGAGCCCGGTCACGGCAAAACGATCGTAGCCGCCTACCTGGTCGGCTCGCGAGGCACCGCACGCCATGCATTTCTGCTCGGCCTCATCGTCACCGCCTCGCACACCGCGGGAGTTTTCGCGCTGGGCGCCATCACCCTTTATGCCTCGCGATACATCGTGCCCGAGCAACTGTACCCCTGGCTGGGCGTATTCTCCGGCTTGACCATCGCCGGGCTCGGCGGATACATGTTCCTCCGCCGCTGGAGCGGTCTCGACCTCGACCACTCCCACACCTCCGGTCAGCTTCACAGCCACTGGTTTTCATCCAGCAGCAAGAGTGCCGGCGTTACGCCAGCGCCTGCTGAGAACGGCAAGTCCGTATCGCTCTACCAGCTCTTTGTACTGGGCATCACCGGCGGCATCATCCCATGCCCAGCGGCGCTGGTGGTGTTGCTCAGCGCCTTCGCCCTGCACCGCATCGGCCTGGGCTTCTTTCTGATCACTGCGTTCAGTCTTGGCCTGGCGAGTGTGCTGATCGGTTTCGGCATGCTCATGGTCTATGGGCGCCGCTTCATGGCCCGTCTGCAAGTCGATGGCCCGCTCACCACCCGCTGGCTGCCGGTAGCCTCCGCCGCCTTCATGACCGATTCTCGGCGCCGCCATCGCGCTGCGCGCCTTCGCCACCACCGGCATCGGCCTGCACAACCTGAGCAAAGAAAGGCTCGGTCCCTTCCTCTTCATCGGAGGGCTGGGGTTATTGCTGGGTATGCGCCACTCCACCGATCCCGATCACGTAGTCGCTGTTTCGACCATCGTCAGCAAGCAACGGAGTATCCGCCAGGCAGGCCTGATCGGCACCATCTGGGGACTGGGTCACACCCTCACCATCTTCGCCGTGGGCAGCATGATCATTCTCTTCGGTGTGGTCATCCCACCCCGCCTGGGTCTCTCCATGGAGTTCAGCGTCGCCCTCATGCTGATACTTCTGGGCGTGCTCAACCTCACCGGCGTGATGCAGCGCATGACCTCGTATCTGACCCGGAAACCGCTGGCGCATCCCAACCATCAGCAAAGCGGAGACGCTGCTTGACCGATCCGTCGGCCGTTTCGGCGTGTATCAATGCGTGCGGCCGTTGGTCATTGGGATCGTGCACGGCCTGGCTGGATCTGCGGCGGTTGCGTTGCTGGTTCTCTCAACCATCCACAGTCCGGTGTGGGCGACGGTCTACTTATTGATTTTTGGCGCAGGCACGATGGTCGGGATGATGTGCATGACTGCGGCGATGGCGGTGCCCCTGGCTTTAGCGGGCAACCGTTTCACCAGCATCAGCCGCGGCTTCAGTGTCGCCTCGGGAGTGGTGAGTGTCTGCTTCGGATTCTTTCTCGTCTACCAACTTGGTTTCCTGGGAGGGCTCTTCACCAGCCATCCGCAATGGACCCCGCGATAATGCCGTATTTCTCGGCCAGAAAGGTTCTACTTTCTTCGGCATGGCTGCGGCCAGTTCCTGCCACGTGACTACGCTCATCCGGCATCTGAGTTCCGCGCTCATAACCGCCGCCATAATCTCGAAACAATCCTCGATCAGATCCTGACGGCGCTGGTCGCAAAAGACAGCAAAGGATGCACCATGGGCATGGGCCGCCAGGGCGCCGCGAATCAGTTGGCAGGAGCGAAAGCGTTGCTGGTTCCTGGGCAGTCGATCCACGTCGAAGACTGACTCGAGGTAGCGATAGCGATGCACCAAGTCGTGCCTTGCGCTTTGAAAATCGCCTTCTGTCAATTTCGCTTCGACCAGCAACCCTCCCAGCTTGAGGTCCATTTCACTTCGATCCTCCGCGCCATTCTTCAGGGGGATTCCCGGCCGAAAACCAAAATCGGGATGGAGCCCCGGCTCGATCCCCAGAAGAGAACAAACAGCGGCGCGACACAGGATGCGTGGGTAACAAAAGATATTCATCAGCAGCGCGTCCGAGCTGTTCGCGCATTCGAGCTCGCGCCGCGTGCGATCTGCCTTCCTGGGAATAAATCGCGATCCGGTATAGACCTTAGCGAGCCGTGACTTCCATCCCGCTTCCTGCAGAATTCGCCTGTAGGAGGCAGCCAGAAAATTGCCGTGTTCCCCAGCATCGTTCTCGCTGTAGACGATACTCGGCACCGGGCTATAGCTCATCTCCGCCACCCACCCGGCAGCTCTCGCTGTGTTGCGCTGGCTGAGTTCCCAGCGCAGGGCGGTCGGGCTGACTGTTTTGATAGGGCGTGTCACAGCTTCAGCATAGGCGAAACATAAGCGAAAGTCATCCGTGACCGGAAGGCAGGGCTCAATTTTGAACCTGAACTACTTAACCGTAGACTCAAGCGCTTTAGGCCAGATATATTCACCCTTCTGAACCAATTAAATCGATTTCGGTCGCCATCCGCCACCGCCTGCAAAGAAAGGTTGTGAATGAAATACCTTCTCGTCTTCGCCTTGCTGTTGGGTCGTTTGAACGCGCAAACTTACGAACCGACCTGGGATTCCATAGATAAGCGGCCCACGCCGCAGTGGTTCACCGAAGCGAAATTCGGCATCTTCATTCACTGGGGCGTCTACTCAGTCCCCGCCTACGCCCCCGTCCTTCCCGGCAAGCTGGCCTACTCCGAGTGGTACTGGAACCAGATGACTGAGGGCCGCGATAACCCCAAGGCCAATGGCATTGAAACCGGCACCTGGGCTTACCACAAGCGAACTTACGGCGCCGACTTTCCCTATCAAGCCTTCGCACCCCAATTCCGCGCCGAACTCTTCGACCCAGACCAGTGGGCGGACGTCTTCGCGAGTTCGGGAGCCAAATATGTTGTGCTCACTTCGAAGCACCACGACGGCTTCGCCCTCTGGCCCAGCAAGGAAGCCTCGACCGATTGGGGGCAGCCGTGGAATGCCGTCGAGATCGGCCCCAAACGGGACCTGATGGCCGCCCTTGGCGAAGCGGTGCGCAGCAAAGGTCTCCACATGGGCTACTACTACTCGCTCTACGAGTGGTACAACCCGCTCTGGCGTAAGGACAGGCAGCTCTATGTGCGAGAGCACATGTTCCCCCAGTTCAAGGACATGGTCACCCACTACAAGCCCGACGTTATATTCAGCGACGGTGAGTGGGAGCAGACCTCCGCCGAATGGCACAGTCCCGAACTGCTCGCCTGGCTCTTCAATGAATCTCCGGTCAAAGATGTCGTTGCCATCGACGACCGCTGGGGCTCCGACAGCCGGCACAAGCACGGCGGCTATTGGACGACCGAATACACTTCCGGCATGAGCGACATGTCTCACCCGTGGGAAGAAAGCCGCGGCATCGGATTCAGCTACGGTTACAATCGGGACGAGCAGCTGAAGGACTACCACACCGGCCGCGAGCTGGTGATTATGCTCGTCGATACCGTAAGCCGCGGGGGCAATCTGCTGCTCGATATCGGACCCGACTCCCACGGAAACATCCCCGTCATCATGGAGGAGCGTCTGCGCGAGATCGGCAGCTGGCTCAAGATCAACGGGGACGCGATCTACGGAACAAAGCCCTGGAAATCCACCCGCCAGTGGAGCGCCGGAGAAGTTCCCAAAGTGAACTATAACGGCGAATTCAACAGCGACTACGACATCACCAAGCTGGTATCCAAACCCGAAGGGGGAAAAGCTGCTATCGAGGCCTTCTACACCACCAAAGGCAACGATCTCTTTGCCATCCTGCCCCGATGGTCGAACGGTTCCTTCACGCTCAATGATGTGGAAGGCGCCAAGTCAGTGAGCCTTCTCGGCGATTCCACGGCTCTAAAATTCAAGAACGGCGCCAAGGCTCTGTCTATCCAGCTGCCCGATCTTCCCGAAGATCTGCGCCAACAGCCTGCCTGGGTGCTGAAGATCAGCAGATAACACTGTCCAGGGCCTCGAACTCTCACGGGGCGCCGCATCACCAACACTCCGCTAGTCACAGGAAAGGTGTACCCGCGCCCGAGTGACTATCAGCCGCTACTATCGACCAGAACTCGATGTCCTCCGATTCATTGCCTTCATGATTGTTTTTATCGTCCATCGGATGGACTTCATTCCGATCGACCCGGCGCAGCACTACTGGCTCTACAATATCTGCCTGCTCGGCGATCTGGGCGTTCCTGTTTTCTTCCTGCTTAGCGCATTCCTCATCACCGACCTTCTCTTTCGAGAGAGTGACGAAACTGGCACCATCCAACTCAAAGCCTTCTATGTACGGCGCATCTTGCGCATCTGGCCTTTGTACTTCCTGGTCTTCTACGGCCTGGTCGTCCTCACCCAGTTTGTTCCCTGGGCCGGCGCCAAAGATCCTTCCGCGTGGCTCGCCTTCACCTTTTTTGCCGGCAATTGGTGGATTTGTCTGCATGGTTGGGTTCCTGCATATCCCGTCAATCCTCTCTGGAGCATTTCCGTAGAGGAGCAGTTCTATATCGCGATCCCAATCATCGCCCTCTTCGGTCGCCGGCTGGGGGTGAAGGCCGTCTCGCTGTTTCTCCTCGCCGTTGCGTATGTAGCTGTCGTCCTGTACGCGATGCATCCTACCAATGGCTTTAGCAGTCAGTGGACCAACAGTTTTGTCCAGTTCCAGTTTTTCGCTGCCGGCACACTGCTTTCCATCTATCTCCAAGGCCGCGTTCCCCAGTGGCATCCAGCGCTGCGTCTCATTGCGGCTCTATCCGCCATCGGCTGTTGGCTGGTCGCCTCGATCGTCTTCGGCGTCCAGGCGGATACGCCGCACTCAACTGTCCTCGAAGCCCCCATCGGCTGGGCGCTCGTCCTGGCAGGAACCCTGCTCCTCTTCCTCAGCCTGCTCGGCTTGCCGGCTAAATACCTGCCCGCACCCATCGTTTACCTAGGGCGCATTTCCTACGGCCTCTATCTCTTTCACGAACTGATCTATTTCCTCATCTTTCACCCCGGCAAAGCGTGGCTCAATCGCCTCAGCCAAGGCCTGCATCTTGCCGGCTGGCGCAATAGCATAGGAACAACCCTCACCTTCTGCCTGACCCTCCTGGTAGCGCACACGTCGTATCAACTGTACGAAAAGCCATTCCTGCGCCTCAAAAGGCGCTTCACGATCGTCCCCTCGGGAGACGGAGAATTCGCCTCGCCACTTGGCACAGGCGAACAATAAACGAGATGTCGCTACTGGTCGCGAAGCAGCAGCGCCGGGTCGACGCTCAGCACGCGGCGAACCGGGCCGGCTACCGAGAGGGCGCCCGTCAGCAGGATGGTTAATGCAACCGCCGCGAGTACGAATGGGTCCTGGGCCGTGGCCTGGAAGACGATGGCCGAAAGTACCCGGCTGGCGGCGACGCCCAGCAGTATCCCGGAGACGGACCCGGTTGCCAGCAGGATCAGCATGCGGCCGAGTGCGGCCCAGAAAATCTGCTTGCCCTGCGCGCCCAGTGCAACCCGAATACTCAGTTCGCGCAGCCGTGGCAATCTCACGCGCGCGGTCTGCTGTTCGTGCTGCGAACAGGCCGCCCAGGTTAGCGCAGGCAGCGAGCAGCACAATACCAGCCAGCAACATCACTCCACCCAGGAAACGGCGTACAGCGCCACCGACAAAGTCGCCGATCAGGCCTGGGCGAGCCAGCTTGAATGCCAGGCCGTCTTCCTCTTTCGGGTTTAGGTGCGTAATGCGGGAGGCGATCGTGTTCAGCTCAGCTTGAACCTGCGCCTTGGTGATCCCGTCCTTAATGCGAGCAATGGGGAACACCCTTTCTTTTTCACTTCGCGATTCAAGCCAGTTGACTCCATCCAGCGAGGCTTCATTCGCCATGGGAACGAAGACTTCCAGCTGCATGAATTTTTCCGGCCCATAGAAATCTTCGGGCGTAACGCCGACGATGGTGTAGGGATGTTTATTGATACGGATAATCTTCCCCACGATGTTGGGATCGCTGTCAAACCTGTTCTTCCATGTTGGCCAGGTGATCACGGCTACCTCTGCCGCTCCGGGATGATCGTCGTCGGAGCGCCGCAGCAGTCGCCCGAGAAATGGCTTGACGTCCATAACCTCGAAGAACTGCCCACTCACCTCGTCTCCCCACGCAGGCCGGGTGACACCGTTGATCTCCATGCCGAACATGTCAAACATGTACGCCCCAACCGAGGAGAAAACCGTGTTCCCCTCGCGCACGTCGCGCACTTCTGGATAGGAGTAGATCGGGTATCCTTGCTCGCGGCTTGCGAACGTCACCACGCGGTCCGGATGAGGGACATCCAGCGGCTGCAGGATCAGCGCCTGCAACACTCCGAAGACGATGACGTTGGCCGCGATACCTAGCGCCAGGATGAACACGGCAGTGATGGCGAAGCCAGGAGAGCGACGTATCTGGCGGATGGCAAATCGCAGGTCCTGCAGCAGAGTGTTCATGGGTGTTCACCTTGGGACAGTACTTGAGCAATCCGCAAGCCAGCCTTGTTTTGCTTGCAACTCCATGAAAAGAAGTAGATTCGAGGCTTTCTTGGCGAGGGCGCGCCTGTCCGCTTTCACCCCTGGGTGTCCATTGGTGAACAGCAGCTTATTCCTCATCAGTATTTCCGTTTGGACGCCGGCCTCTAAAACGCCGAGAGTGGTCTCAGGGGGTTCACCAGGCGATGCGAAACAGCAGAACAATCTTCTTCATCGGCCTTCTTCTTGCTGCCAGCGGCGTGTTTTCACCGGCCATTGCGCTGGCGGGTGGAATTGCTTTCGGCTTCACGGTCGAGCATCCCTTCCGCACCGAGAGCAGTTCGCTAGCCAAGCTTCTGCTGCAGGCCTCCGTCGTCGCCCTGGGATTTGGCATGAATTTGAAGCAGGTTGTGCACGCCGGCCGCTCCGGTTTTGTCTACACCGCGATTAGCATCAGCACTGCCATGCTGCTTGGCCTGCTCTTCGGCAGTCTGCTTAAGGTTGCAGGAAAGGCATCGTTCCTGATTGCCGCGGGCACCGCCATCTGCGGGGGAAGTGCGATCGCCGCCATCGCCCCGATCACCGGCGCGGACGAGGAAGAGATCAGTGTTTCCATGGGAACGGTCTTCCTGCTCAACTCGGTAGCGCTGCTTATCTTCCCCGCGATCGGCCATGCTTTCCACTTGAGCCAGAATCAATTCGGACTTTGGTCCGCACTCGCCATCCACGACACCAGCTCAGTGGTGGGGGCTGCCGCCAAGTACGGCACGCAGGCGCTCGCTGTCGGCACGACGGTGAAACTGGCACGCGCGCTGTGGATCGTTCCCGTCTCTCTGCTAACAGCGGCTTATATGGCGAGGCTAGCGACAGCGAGCCGCGGCAACTCTTACAGTCAGGCGAAGATCAAGGTTCCCTGGTTCATCTTTCTCTTTTGTCTTGCCGCTGCCGCCGGCACCTATCTCCCGCGCTTTGCCGCTCAGTATGGGACGCTGAGTCATCTTGGCAAGGCCGGTCTCACCGCGACCCTCTTTCTCATCGGGACCAGTCTTTCCCGGAGTACCCTGCAGCAGGTTGGCCTAAGGCCCTTCATCCAGGGAGTCACCCTCTGGATCATCGTAGCCGGCGCCTCCCTGGCCGCAATCTACTGCCACTGCATCTCCATCTAAGCGATAGAACAGGACTGCAAATGCTGGGTGCCCCATTCAAGCCGTACTTTGGCTTGTGTGGGATTAACCACTCTTGATGTGCCACTTCCTGTTTGTCACACCTTGCGCCCAGTAGCCCGTGGAGCCAGCTCCTCCGCCCGCTCCATCACAAAGCGCTGGAAAATACGCGCAACCCCCGCAACCTCAGGACCGGCAACAGTAGCCAACGAGAACATCCGTTTCAGGTTCAATCCTCGCACCCGTGCCAGCTTCAGGGTCCCCAACGCGAGCTGGTTGCGCACCGCCCAGCGCGACATGAACGCAATGCCCAATCCGGCTTCGACCGCGCTAAGAACGCCCTCGGTGGAATCAAACGTCATTGCCACCCGCAGCTTCTTCACTTCCAGCCCGGCTTCTTCCAATGCCTGTTCGACGATCCTGCGCGAGCCCGAACCCAACTCCCGGGTCACCAGGTTCGCCTGCTGCAACTCCTTCACATCGACTTCTTCATCCGCCCATTCATGGCCAGCAGGCACCACGCACACCATGTGGTCTTCCATGAACGCTTCCACCCGGACATCTCTACGCATCGCCGGCCCCTCGATCAGGCATAGCTGCACGCGATGATCGACCAGCGCCTCGAGGATGGTTTGCGTGTTGCCGCCCATAACGCTGATCTGCACCCTGGGGTGCTCCCGCAGAAAGCCGGCGATCAGCTTGGGCAGCAGATACTGGCCAATCGTCTGCGAGGCGCCCAACGCCAGCCGCCCAGCATGGTCGCCGGTGGTCGCTGCTACCGCTTCACGAGCTTCTTCAGCAAGCTCCGCAAGCTGGGTCGCAAACGGCAGTAAGGCATCCCCGGCCCGCGTGAGCGCAACCCGGCCGCCGGCGCGATCAAATAGCGGAACATCCAACTCCGACTCCAGCGTCTTGATCTGCTGCGTCACTGCGGACTGCGTCAACAACAACTCTTCCGCCGCCATGCGAAAGTTGAGATGACGAGCTACGGCGCGAAATACCCGCAGGCGAAAGTTCTCCATGGCGTAAGAGTATCCCCTGGGCTTTTGGCCGTACACTGGCCAGAGCAGAATCAAAGGAGCAAGAGATGGCGGTTCTTCTACTCGTTGGCGCGACCGGGTTGGTAGGCCAGTCGGTCCTGCAGCAGGCGCTCGCCGACAGCAGGGTCAGCAAAGTAGTCGCGATTACCCGCAAACCGTTGCCGCCGCAAGATGGTCTTGAAAATCCGCTGGTCGACTTCGATGCATTGCCCGAAGACGCCCCCTGGTGGAACGTGGATGCCGGCATCTGCACCCTGGGCACAACCATGCGCCAGGCAGGCTCGCACCAGGCCTTCCGCAAAGTCGATGTGGATTATCCGCTGGCCGTGGCCAGATTACTGCATCAGCATGGCGCGAAGAGCTTTGCCTTTAACTCCTCGATCGGAGCCAATCCCAAGGCCAGGGCCTTCTATATGCGGGTCAAAGGTGAAGTGGAGCAAAGGCTGATCGCGGGCGGCTTCCCATCGCTCACCCTGGTGCGCCCCTCGGGCATCCTGGGCCCGCGCAAGCCTCATCGTGCCTGGGAGGCGCGCACCATCCGGGTCTTTCATTCGCTGCGCCCCATCCTGCCCCGTCATTACCGGGTGGTTCCTGCCGACAAAATTGCCAAAGCTCTGCTCGAGGCGGCCATCAACGCACCTCCAGGTGTCCACATCGTAGAATCCGAGCGGCTGTGATCTAGACTTCCGAGAGAAAAGGCAGGCGCGGCGCCAGGGCAAAGTTGAGCTGGACCAGCACGATGAAAACAATGCTGACGTAAGTGTTTATCAGGCAAAGACACGCTCCGAAGGCATAGAGCCCCTGGGCCACCACGATTCTGCGCTCCACCGCGCATTGTTGTTCGTGGGTAACACCCTCCCGTAGCAGACCCGCACGCTCCGCATATCGCCAGCTGACGAACAGCACCACGCCAAGCAGCAGAATATTGGCCCAGTAGGCGATGAGGACGCTGCGATAGGCGATGAATCCCGCCAGCAGCCGCGTAGAGAAGGGCATGATCGACACGGCGAAAAGAAACGCAATATGGATCCACGACAGATGGCGATCGCTGCGCTTGAATGCGTTGAGTTGTGCCTGCTGCCCATTCCAGAAGATGCCCAGGGTCATGAAGCTCAACAGGTAGCTGATCAGCTGGGGAGTCGCCTCGGAGAGGGTGTGCCACAGTTCTCCCTGGCTGTGGATGACTTCGCTGGCCGGCACGTGAAGATCGAGAACCAACAGCGTCATAGCCACAGCAAAGATGCCGTCGCTCAGTGCGGCGAGCCGCTCAAGACTTTTACCGGTAATTTCGTTGTAGGACGTAGGCATGGCGCGGACGTTCGTTCCTGAAATAGTGTACCCGTACAATAATCGAGGGCACGGCCCACAAAGACCTGAATACCAGGAGGACCCAGCATTCGGATGAGCAAAAAACTATGGACAGCGGTCGACCAGTACACCACGGATCTGCTGCTGCCTGCGGACCCCGCCCTCGATGCGGCGCTGGCATCCAGTGAGGCGGCTGGGCTGCCCTCGATCAGCGTCAGTCCAAGCCAGGGTAAGCTGCTCATGCTGCTGGCTCAGCTGGCTGGCGCCAAGCAGATTTTGGAGATAGGCACACTCGGCGGCTACAGCAGCATCTGGCTGGGACGGGCGCTCGCGCCCGGTGGGCGCCTGATCACGCTTGAAGCCAACCCCAAGCACGCCGAAGTAGCGCGCGGCAATATTGCTCGCGCCGGCTTAGCCGAGGCAGTGGAAGTACGTCTGGGCGATGCGCGCGCAGGCATACAGCAACTTGTGGCAGAAGGCCGCGGTCCCTTCGACCTGATTTTTATCGATGCCGACAAGCAGAGCATTCCCCACTACCTCGAGTGGTCGCTCAAGCTGTCACACCCCGGCACCCTGATTATCGTGGACAACGTCATCCGCGACGGAGCTTTGATTGATGCCAAGAGCGAAGATCCCAATGTAATTGGAGCGCGGCGCATGCATGAAATGCTGGCTGCTAACCGCGCCTGAACGCAACGACCATCCAGACCGTGGGCAGCAAAGGATACGATGGCTTGACCCTGGCACTGGTCATCGCCGGCTAAAGTGCGCAACCACCTGTCCTTGGCTAGAGAACGAGAGGCAGGTGGCTTTTCCTCAAGAACTCTTCGCTGCGCTAAGCTGTGCAGAGTAGAAGTGAAAGTGCTCGAGCGATGGGCATCGGAGAGAATAATGGAGAGAAGAGACTTTGTCACATCGGCGATTGCCATGGCGGGAGCCGCGTTGAGCGGCGGGGAGGGATGGGCGATGGCGCACCCTGCGCGGGAGTTCTACCAGTTACGCAAGTACACGCTGCAAACGGGACCACAGTTGACCCTGACGCAAAGCTATTTTGAGTTTGCCCTGATTCCCGCGCTCAATCGGATGGGAATCAAGCCGGTTGGCGCATTCAAACTGGACGTGGGTCCGGAGACCCCGACCTTTTATCTGCTCATTCCTTCCGCCTCGGCGGAAGAACTGGCGACCTTGGACCTGCGCCTGGCAGAGGATACGCAGTTCCTCAACGGCATCCACGGCATTTTGGACAGCACCAGCCTCGGCGCCCTCGTTCGCGCGCGTAGAAAGCTCTCTCATGTCTGCTTTTGAGGGCTGGCCAAAACTGGTGGCGCCGAAAGGCGGGAAAAGAGTCTTTCAGCTGCGCACCTACGAGAGCGCAGGCTATGGGGCACACGTGCGGAAAGTAGAGATGTTCAACGAGGCGGAGATTAAGATCTTCACCCGGACAGGATTGACTCCCGTTTTCTTCGGAGACACGTTGATTGGCCCCCGGATGCCGAGCCTGACCTACATGCTGACATTCGAGGACGTGGCGGATCTGAATGCCAAGTGGGGGGTCTTCGGCTCCGATCCAGCCTGGAAGGAACTCTCGCACCGGCCGCAGAATGCGGACGCGGAGATCGTAAGCAACATCTCGAATCTGTATTTGAGCCCGTTGAGCTGCTCGCAAATTTAGAAAGCGAACCGCAGGTCTCCCCACTACGCCCCCCAGGATTCCTGTCGAAGTTCAAGAGGCGTCGTTGAACTTCATGGCCGGTTCTCTAGCGGCCACGTAACAGGAAATCCGGAGCAAATGAGCAGCGTAGTGGAGAGAGCTACGGTTCGCCCATCCACAATCGAATCCCCGAAGCAGGGTTCGAGGCTCGGGGGATCCGCCAGTCCACGTTACTCGCCGTTAGAGCCAGAGGCTGTTTCTGGGTGAACGACGCGGTAGCTGGCCCCACCGTTCGCCCACACCCGCAGCAGCATGTCCTTACCCGCGGGGTAAGTCTTCACCTCGTTGCGGAACTGGTCCGCTGAGGTCACTGGCTTGCGATTCGACTTCCATGATCACGTCGCCACCGGTCAACCCGGCATCTTCCGCAGGGCTGCCCGGCTGTACCTGGGCAACCGCTACGCCCTGTACATCGGAGCCCAGCTGCAGCTGTTGCCGCACTTCCGGGGTGAGGTCGGAGATCGCAATGCCCAGCCTGGGATGACCAGCCTCGTCCGTGGCTGCTGCGGCGACTTCCGTGTTTTTGTGGTATTCGCCAACCGTCAGGTCGATGTTCTGGGAGTGGCCGTTCCGCATGACGTCCAGCTGGATCTTCGAGCCAGGCGCGTCTTCGCTGACGATCACTTGCAGATCACCACCATTTTCGATCGGGTGGCCGTTGACAGCAGTCACTACATCGCCCTCCTTCAAGCCGGCGCGGCTCGCAGGGGAGTCAGGAGTTACAGAAGCAATCAGTGCTCCGGTATTTCCAGTCAGGTTGAAGAACTTCGCATTTTCAGGAGTTACATCGTTCAGACCAACTCCCAGGTATCCATGATGAACCACGCCATTCTTGATCAGCGATTCGACCACCGGGTGCACCGTCTGGGTTGGGATAGCAAAACCCGCGCCAGAGAAGTTACCGGTGTCGGAGATAAGGAAGGTGTTGATGCCGACCAGTTCGCCATGCGCGTTCACCAGCGGGCCGCCGGAGTTGCCGGGATTGATGGCAGCATCCGTCTGGATAAAGCCACCCGGCTTGCGCGCGTCATCGCGGAACGGGTTGGAACGGTCGACCGCGCTGACGATGCCACGGGTAACAGAGAACTGGAATTGACCGAAGGGGTTGCCGATTGCCAGCACAGATTGTCCCGGAATCAGTTTGGTCGAGTCGCCCCAGCCGATCGTGGGCAGGTCTTTCGCGTCGATCTTGACTACTGCCAGATCTGTAAGCTTGTCGGTGCCAATTACCTTGGCCGGAAAGCTGCGGCGATCATGCAGCGTTACCCGCACTTCCATCGCGCCGTCGACCACGTGATTGTTGGTCACGATGTATCCATCGGGGGAGATGATCACACCGCTGCCAATGCCGTGCATAATCTGGCGTTGGCCGGCTGTCCCTGGCCTGGCATGCCGTGGCCGAATTGCGGTCCGCCGGGTCCGAAGAACTGAGAAAAGGGATTGTCATCCTGACCCTGATCGTCACCTTGTGCTTCCGCCTGCTGCTCCGTCCTATGAGAGGTCACAGCGATATTGACCACCGCAGGGGTAACCCGCGAAGCCACAGCTTCCGTTGCTTGGTCCAATGCCAGCAGTGGATCGATGCTCGCGTTGTTGATGGGCGCGATGTTGTTGTTGTCAGCACCGGTCGCCGCATCGACGTGCCGGTGGCCGACGATGATTGCTCCCGTGGAGAGAACGAGGGCAAAAGCCACCAGCGGTGCAGCGTAGGCCTTGGCTCTTGCTCTTAATAAATTAGTTTCTTTGCTCATGACTTTTCCTCTTTCAAAGTGAAGTTTTTTAAATCTGGAAAGCTATCCAGTGATCGGGTGAGGGTAGGGTTGTACGGGGCTCGCCGTGAGAGACCCTCGAACTCTGCGGGACTTCCACGGTAAAGAGAACCAAGGTGATGCCTCCGCCGTCCTGGTCCTCGGTTACTTGGACGAACTGGAGACGGCGCGCTGGTATTAACCGGCCGTGTGGAATGCGGCTTGGGCAGAACGCTGGCGCGCTCCGCCTGGCCGGCTCATATCGGGATGAAAAACGGCTTCCTGGTACCGGGCCTGATGTTGTTGCTGGTGCTGCACTGGATAGACCGGTTCCATAGCAGGTGCGGCAGCCGCGACCGAGTCATTGCCGGCAAAGGTAACGATGCCCGGGAAGCGTTGCAGCAGAATTACGCCGGAGAGAGAAACCGCCAGGCCGGCCGCAACCAGGCCACGCGAAAGCATGGGTCCCAGGCTGCGCCGGCGGTGGAGGATGTTCTCCACTCTGCCAGCCAGTTCTGAATGCCTCTTCCAAAATCCTGGAGCCAGCAAAGCGGCCCGCTTGACCAGCCGGTTCTCGGCAAGTTTCGTCAGGCACGTGGCGTAGGCGCGGGCATTGCCGGCAGCGTCCAGCACCGCATCGTCACAGGCCTGTTCACGCTCCAGGGAAAGGTGACGCTCGGCCCAAAAGAGCGCGGGATTTAACGGGCAAAGAGCTCGTAACAGTTTCTGCAGCAGATTGGTCCAATCATCTCCACGATCCAGATGCGCGATCTCATGCAGAATGACCTGCTTCAGTTCACTCGGCGCCAGTTCGCTCCACAGCGAGCGCGGCACAATCACTGCCGGGCGAAAGAAGCCCAGCACGCTGGGCGCGTCGATGCATCGGAAAGCCGCACTTCGACCGGACGCGAACCGGCGCGAACCACAATCGATTGCATCTCCGCATCCAGTTCCTGGAAGGGAACTGGGGTGGAACTCCGCCACAGTGTTCTCATCTGCCTCGCGCTGACGATCAGCCGGGCGAGGGAGAGCAGGGAAGCGAGCACCCAAATACCCTCGATCACAAAAGCCCACGCGCTATTCAAGCGCAGAGAGAAAGCTGCCTGGGGCACAGCGGAGGCGAAGAAAGGCGTGATCGCCGAAGACCGCGCGGCCAAGCGCAAAGCAAGGCAGCAAAGCCACCAGGGTGAAGACAATCATCCACAAGGTAAAGCGAGTAGAAGCGCGCAATCCGGGCGCGAGCTTGAGCGCTGCCCAAGCCAAAGCAGTCAACAGCAGGCCCTGCCAGATGCTGGCAATCAGCATCTCCGCCGGGACCGGTCGAAATGAACTGCTGCAATAGATTCGCTTCCATCGGGTTATTCCGTTACTCGCTATCGAGCGTCCAGGCTCATCCGCCTGCTGGATCGCATCCCTTAGACGTTGCAACTCTTCCGCTGTTATCTCGCTGTCGCCCAGCAGAGATAACATCAATTTCTCCCGGGAATCACCAAAGAAACGGCGTAGCACCAGCCGCACCTCGGAGAAGCCGGCTTCCTCCTCCGCCACCAACGGCGTATAGAAGAACGCGCGGCCTTCCTTACGATGCTCCACGTACCCCTTTTGCTCCAGAATCCGGATGGTGGTGAGCACGGAGTTATACGCCAGCGCATCCTTCTTAGGCAGCGCGGCTGCGATGTCATTGACCGTGGATTCCCCGCGGGCCCAGAGAATCTTCATCAGCCGCAATTCCGCTTCGGTCAGCGTTGGCGATTTTTTAGGTGGCATACAGTCAGTCCCGTGCTAGGCCCGGAGGGCCAGCCTCATCATCCTGAAAAAAGCATAATCGTTCAGCCCTGCCGATTGTCAACTAATTTATTAATACTTTGCTCGACGCGTATCCTGCTGAAGGGAAACAACCGCCAGGGAGGCCACGTTGCCATTGCCCACCAATCTGCAATCGAATCCACGGCCTCCGATCGACATCATCACCAGCCCTTTTACCCGCTTCGCCAAGACGGCGGCAGCGGGCGGCATTGTGCTCCTGGTGGCCACAGCCGCGGCGCTGATTTGGGCAAATTCTCCCTGGGAGCACAGCTATCACCGGATCTGGTATACGCAGGCCACCATCACCCTGGGCACGGTCTCGCATTCCGAGAGCCGTCATGAGTGGGTGAACGACGGCCTCATGTCGATCTTCTTCTTCCTGGTTGGCCTGGAAATCAAACGCGAGTTGCTGATCGGTGAACTCTCCAGCTTCAAGCAGGCTGCCTTTCCTTTCATGGCAGCGATCGGCGGGTCGGTGGTCCCGGCGCTGATTTACATCGCCATCAATAAAGGAGGCGCAGGCGCCAATGGTTGGGGAATCCCGATGGCGACCGATATAGCCTTCGCGCTCGGCGTCCTGGCATTGCTGGGAAGCCGGGTGCCGGCTGCGTTGAAAGTCTTTGTTGCCGCGCTGGCGATTGTGGATGACATCTTCGGCGTGCTGGTCATCGCCCTCTTCTACACCCAACATATTTCGTTGATCGCGCTGGGCCTTGCTTTTGTAGGCGTGGCTGTTTCTTTTGGCGCCAATTGGCTGGGCATTCGCAATCCCGCGGTCTATGCGGTGATTGGAGTCGGTGTGTGGGCCGCGGTGCTCAACTCGGGCGTACACGCCACCATTGCCGGCATCCTGTTGGCCTTTACCATTCCTGCGCGCAGCTCCATCGACAAGGCGGAATTTCTTCGTCAGAGCCGCTGGCTGCTCGATCAATTTGAGCAGCACGATCCCAACTCTTCCCAGGCCCACCATGCCATTCATGCGCTGGAACAGAAATGCGAAATGATCGAGTCTCCGCTGCATCGCATCGAGCATGCTCTGCAGCCCTGGGTCGCATTTGTCATCATGCCCATCTTTGCCTTCGCCAATGCCGGAGTCCATATTTTGGGTAAGACCAGCGCGAGCCCTGGTCCATCCCATCACCCTGGGAGTGCTGCTGGGCCTGCTGCTCGGCAAGCCCATCGGCATCACCTTGTTTGCCCGGCTGGCATCTCTGGCCGGTTTGGGATCGCGCCCCGCAGCGGTGACCTGGAGCCAGATCTTTGGCGCTAGTTGGCTCTGCGGCATTGGCTTTACCATGTCGCTGTTTATCGCCTCGCTCGCCCTGGGCGATGGCGATTTGCTCGATATGGCGAAGATAGGAACGCTAGGTGCGTCCATCGCCGCCGGCTGTGTAGGGAGCATCTTGCTGCTGAAGAGCAGCAAGATGCAACCGTCCTGACATGCATCAATCAACCCTTCCCCAGTTCCCTAGCGAGAGAGTCCCATCACGGTAACCTAGCTGACACTGACGGTAACTTGCTGCCCGAGGTACTTCGTGTGGCGTTTGGCAGCTGTTCGGGTAACCTTAGTTTCGGGAGGGTGAGTACTGCAGCACTGTCCTCCGGCACCGCTTCAAGCGATGCGATTGGACATGGGGCAGACTTGCATGGGCACAGAAAATCGGGTTCCGCTGTTCATCAATCGGTATTCGCTTTCGCCCCGCACGGCCATTGGTGTGCAAACGCTTCGCTTGCTTGGTCCGCACCAGGACTGGCTACATTTCCACTGGTGGACCAACAGCTTTCAGCGCCAGGATCCTCGCTCGGTTCTTTTTGAGAACACCGTTCTCAGCCGGTACTCCTTCCTCCATAGACCCAAACCTTGGAAAATCATTGAAAAGCTCGGCCTCAGCTCGTGGAGCGGCAGCGACCTGCGTCCTTCGCTTGCTAAACGTCTTGCTGACCACTATCGCGGCCGGGTCTCGAGTGCTTATGTGGCTCCGCTAGGCGAAGACGATGCAACCCGCTGTCTTGAGCTGACCAACCTGGTTGGGGTTCCCTTCGTGCTTCATCTCTGGGATGTATTGGACGGCGACGTCGCCACCGGAGCGCTGAGGGAATTGGTGAATCGGGCGGAGCGTGTCTTTTGCGTGAGTCAGCCGCTGATGGACGATGTCCTGCGAATACGCGGCGATGCCGAGTTGCTCTCCTTTTCGAGAGATGCTGCGCAAGCAACCGCCAAGCCGCGGGAGCAAGGCCCGATCAAGGTGGTTATGCACGGCAACGTCTGCTCCTACGCGGAGGGCCTCGATGATCTGGATCAGGCCATTGACTCTGCTCGAGAGCAGAGGGCTCGAGGTCGAGGTTTCCTTTCTGGGCGTCTCCCAGAATCCTGCGCCTGGCCAAGACCACGCTCAAGAAGCGAGTCAAGGTGCGTGGCTTCCTGCCTACGCAGCAAGATCTGGATAGGGAACTCAGCCATGCTCATATAGGTTTTCTGCCCGGCCCCAAGCTGGATCCGGGATGTGATCTAAGGAGCCGTTACTCCATCCCCTCACGCATCCTCGACTACATGGCCGTGGATCTCCCCATTGTCGGTGTTGTCCATGAGGCCTCCGCGACCGGCGGCTTTGTGCGTAAGTTAGGCCTCCATCCAGCGGCTACCTGCCCTGGGCCAGAACAAGTGGCCGACTGGCTCCTGCGGCTCTCGAGCCCCGGCCACTGGGCGGAACAAAGCGCCAAGTCACGCCAAGCCTTCGACCTCCTGCAGCGTCAAGAGTCGCCGGCGCAAAAGCTAAAACGAACCACTGGACAAGATCGCCTAACCAGCGGCTAGGTGTCCCGCCCTAGGGGAACGGCCCTCCCCGCTTTTCTCCCAGCCCCTGTGCAGAAGACCGGCTCACAGGCGAAAATGAATGCTGTGACTATTCTTCACGACGACCGTCTTTTCCCTTCTGAACCCACAATTCGGGCAATTGCCCGCAGACTCTATGGGGCAGTTCGCAATCTACCGATCGTCAGTCCGCACGGGCACACGGAAGCGCGCTGGTTCGCGGAAAACGAGCCATTTCCCAATCCCACCAGCCTCTTCATCGTTCCCGACCACTACGTCTTCCGCATGCTCTACAGCCAAGGCATCCCCATGGAAGACCTGGGCATTGGGCAAAAGGAGATGGATGACGCCGAGGCCCGCCGGATCTGGATTCGTTTCGCAGAGTCCTATTACCTTTTCCGCGGCACGCCCACGCGGATGTGGCTCGACTATGCATTCCAGGAGCTCTTCGGGCTCGAAGAGCGGCTTTGCGCCGCCAACGCCGGCGCCTACTACGACACCATCAGCGCCAAGCTGGCCTCCCCGGCCTTCCGTCCACGAGCGCTTTACGACCAGTTCAACATTGAAGTGCTGGCCACCACCAACCCTCCGCTTGACCCGCTGACCTACCACCAGGCGATCCGCGATTCGGGATGGAAGGCGCGTATCCTGCCTACCTTTCGTCCCGACTCGGTCGTCGATCCCGAATTCGATGGTTTCCGCGAGAATGTCCAACGGCTGGGCGAGATGCACGGCGAGGATAGCTCCCGCTGGCCAGGCTATCTGCTCGCTCTCCGCCATGCCCGCGAGCGCTTTCAGAAACTAGGTTGCACCGCAACCGATCACGGGCATCCCACGGCCCGGACCGCTGACCTCGACGGCGGCGCCGCCTCTGCGCTCTTCGATCGCGTCATCGCAGGCAAGGCCGACGCGGAAGAACAGGAACTCTTCCGCGCCCAGATGCTGACAGAAATGGCGCGCATGAGCCTGGAAGACGGCCTGGTGATGCAGATTCATCCCGGCAGCCGCCGCAATCACAACCGCCAGGTCTTTACCCGCTTCGGCCGCGACGTCGGAGCCGATATTCCCACGCCGACCGAATACGTTCACGCGTTGCAGCCGCTGTTGGAGCGCTTTGGCAACGATGCCTCGCTCACCCTGATTCTCTTTACGCTGGACGAATCCACGTACAGCCGCGAGCTGGCGCCTTTGGCAGGGCATTACCCGTGCCTTCGCCTGGGCCCGCCGTGGTGGTTTTACGACAGCCCCGAAGGCATGATGCGCTTCCGCGAGCTAACCACCGAGACCGCCGGTTTTTACAACACCGTGGGCTTCAACGACGATACCCGGGCTTTCCTCTCCATTCCGGCGCGGCATGACGTGGCTCGCCGAGTGGACTGCGCGTACCTGGCAAAACTGGTGGCGGAGCATCAGCTAGACGAAGACGAGGCTGTCGAAGTGGCTCATGCGCTGGCCTACGAGCTGGCACGCAAGGCCTACCGGCTGTAACGAGGACGGTCCCGTCATTCGTCTAGGGAACCGAGAAGTCGAATTGGCGGTTCTGATGCAGGCTACGGAAGCCCGTCGTATTCTCAATCGTTAGCCTGTTTAGTCGGGCCGCAAACGATCAGGAACACGATCGGCTTTAGCCCCTGAAGGTATCTCTTCTCTATCTCCTGAGATCCAGGAAGGAAACAACATGAGTCTCTATTGCCGGCAGGGCGGCCCGAATGCCGAGCTCTCCCAGGAGTTTTTGCGCCAATCCCTTTACCAGGCGCTGGACCAGCTGGGAGACCGGCGCCGGGTTCTGGCTGTACCCCCTGACTTCAGCCGCTACCCCTCCCAGGCTGGTCCGCTTACTCAATATGCCTACGCATACTATGGCGACCGGCTGGGTTGCGTTCTGCCCGCCTTGGGAACCCACGCTCCCATGCCGCCCGCTACGCTCACCCGCATGTTCGGCGACATCCCGCACTCCCTCTTTGCCGTGCACAACTGGCGCACCGACATCGTCACCCTGGGAGAGCTGCCGGCAAGCTTCATCCAGGAGCAGTCGGGCGGCCTGCTCGACTACACCTGGCCGGCCCAGGTCAACCGCATGATCCCGGAAGGGAACTTCGACCTGATCCTTTCCATCGGCCAGGTCGTGCCCCACGAGGTCATCGGCCTGGCCAATTACAACAAGAACATCCTGGTGGGCACCGCCGGTCCGCTCAGCATCCATCGCAGCCACTACCTGGGAGCCGTGGTGGGCATGGAGCGAATCATGGGACGCATGGACAACCCCGTCCGCCGTGTCCTGAATCGCGCCGCCGATGAGTTTCTTCGCAACATTCCCATCGTTTATGTACTGACGGTGATCGGTACCAATCCGGCCGGCGAGCTGGTGGTGCGCGGCCTCTTTGTGGGCGATGACCTGGAATGCTTCCGCCTGGCCTCGGAGCTCAGCGTCCAGGTCAACATCCAATTGCTCGATCGGCCCATACACAAGGCTGTGGTTTACCTCGATCCGGAGGAATTCCACAGCACCTGGCTGGGAAATAAGGCGATCTACCGCACCCGTATGGCGCTGGCCGATGACGCGGAACTGATCGTGCTTGCTCCAGGGGTGAAGCAATTCGGAGAAGATCCCACCATTGACCGCATGATCCGCAAATTTGGCTACCACGGCACCCCGGCTACGCTCGAGGCGGTGAAGCAGAAATCCCGATCTGGCCGCCGAGCTCAGCACCGCCGCTCATCTCATCCACAGCTCCTCGGAAGGCCGCTTCCACATCACTTATTGCCCGGGTGGTCTCACCCGGGAGGAGACAGAAGGCGTAGGATTCGGCTATGCCGATCTGGCCAGCACGATCGCCCGGTACAACCCGGCAAAAATGCACGATGGCTACAACACCGTTGAGGGGGAAGAGGTGTTCTTCATCTCCCATCCCGCTCTGGGCTTGTGGGCGTCTTCCGGATTTTCCCCGGAATTCAGCGCGGCCAATGTGCCGCATGCGATTCCAGTGGACCGCACATAACTCCCTTCGCTGCCGTCACATGGCACAAAATCCGGCTCAAGCGGCCGATTTGCGCCTCTTTAGGTACATTGCCACGCTTTATGCGGTTGCCGGGGCCAAATTTCGCATCGAACAGAGTGTCTGGCTACAGCATTTTCACTTCTGGCGTTTACAGAGCAACGGCCTCCGGCGTGGCTTCTCAACAGGAAAAGCCGCATTTCGCCGAGCTTGACCGTGCGAAGTGGAAACGCTCAAAACTGCAGTTTTGGGAAGGGTAAGAAATGGAATTCCATGTATCACGTGAAGCACGCGATCGTTATGAGTTCAGCCAGAAACTGTTTTCTTTCAGTGGCAACGTAGTCTTCGCCAATCTCAGCGCCAGCCGGGAGTTCGCCTTCCGGATGAACGAGCGCCGTGGAGCCGAGAAAGACCCCACGCAGACCATCCAGCCGGGCGCGCTCTACGCCATGGGCCTGATCGACGAGATGAGCCACGCCCTGGTCGAGTATTACCGCAAGCGCCTGGATCCGAAAGTCATGGCTGGCGCGCTGGAGTGGTTCGACGGCCGTCTCGGCAAAGAGGAACTGGACAAGACCATCCTGGCTTTTGTGGAGCAATTTCCTACCACGGATGTCTATCGCAAGGAGAAGACCCCCGCCGAGTGGCTCGCGGGGGCCACGGATGGCATCGCGCATCGGGCAGTGGCCTTTGAAGAGCTGATGCTGTTGTGGCTGGCCAACGCCAACCCCGCCTTCAAACCGTTTTCTGAGCTATTCACCGATCAGTCGCTCGCCGCAGTCACGCGCTATCAGCAGATCACCGCCGGGCTGCGGGAGTTTTTCAGCACTCGGCCGCCGCTGGGCTCGAAGAAGCAAAACCTGATTGATATGCTGCGGGCGCCGGCCCTGGCTTCGCCAGACTCGCTCAGCGGCCAACTCGCCTACATCGTCGAACATTGGGCGGAGCTGATCGGCGATGCGCTTTCCAAGCTTCTTCTGGCCATCGACGTCCTAAAGGAAGAGGACATCGCCATCTGGATGCGGTTCAATCCTCCCGGCACTGACGCCGGCCGCAGGGGCAATTTTCCCTGGAATATCGACAAGAAGGGCGAAGTGCCGTCGTACGTTGAATCGGCCCAGGAGACCGAGCGATTCAGCCCCGACCAGGAATGGATGCCGACCACCGTGCTCATCGCCAAGAGCACCTACGTCTGGCTGGAGCAGCTCTCCCGCTATTACGGCCGCCACATTCATCGCCTGGACCAAATTCCCGACGAAGAGCTGGGCCGCCTCGCGAGCCACGGCATCAACTCCCTCTGGCTTATCGGCGTGTGGGAGCGAAGCTCGGCGTCGCAGACCATCAAGCAATTGTGCGGCAACCATGATGCCGTCGCGTCGGCCTACTCCCTCTACGGTTATGACATCGCTCATGACTTGGGCGGTGAACCGGCGTATCGCCATCTGCGTGACCGCGCTTTTGCCCACGGCGTCCGGCTGGCCAGCGACATGGTGCCCAACCACATGGGCATCGACTCAAGCTGGGTGATCGAGCACCCGGAATGGTTCATGTCCCGCCCCGACAGCCCTTATCCTGCGTACCGGTTCGAAGGACCCGATCTCTCCCGCGATGGCCGGGTGGAGATCAAGATTGAAGATCATTATTATGAGCAGTCTGATGCAGCGGTGGTCTTTCGCCGCCGCGATAAGTGGACAGGCGATACCCGCTACGTTTATCACGGCAACGACGGCACCAGCTTTCCCTGGAACGACACCGCCCAACTCGACTATCTGAACCCGGCCACGCGGGAGCAGGTGATCCAGACCATCCTGCACGTCGCGCGCCTTTTTCCCATAATCCGTTTTGACGCCGCAATGACCTTGGCCAAGCGCCATTTCCAGCGCCTGTGGTTCCCCATTCCCGGCACCGGCGGAGCCATTCCTTCCCGTGCGGAATACAGCATGAGCAAGGCCGACTTCGACCGGGCGATTCCGGAAGAGTTTTGGCGCGAAGTGGTGGATCGTGTCGCCCGCGAGGTTCCTGGCACGCTGCTGCTAGCCGAGGCCTTTTGGCTCATGGAGGGGTATTTCGTCCGCACCCTGGGTATGCACCGGGTCTACAACAGCGCGTTCATGAACATGATGCGCGACGAGGACAATGCCAAGTATCGGACGGTGATCAAGAACACCATCGAGTTCGACCCCGATATCCTCAAGCGCTACGTTAACTTTATGAGTAATCCCGATGAGCGGACGGCCATTGACCAGTTTGGCAATGGTGACAAGTGCTTCGGGGTAGCGACCATGATGTCCACTCTGCCCGGCTTGCCGATGTTCGGCCATGGGCAGATCGAAGGTTTCACCGAGAAGTACGGCATGGAATTTCGCCGCGCCCGCTACCAGGAAGATCCAGATCGCGGGCTGGTGGAGCGCCACGACCGTGAGATAGCGCCCTTGCTGCACAAGCGGTGGTTATTCGCTGAGAGCGAGAATTTTCTCTTGTACGACTTCTTCCGGCCCGACGGCTCTGTGGACGAGAATGTTTTCGCCTACTCCAACCGGCGCGGCGAGCACCGGGCGCTGATCATTTATCACAATCGCTTTGCCACTACGTACGGCACGGTCAACCACTCCGCCGCCTATGCGGACAAGGGGGCGGGCCACCTGCGCCAGCAGTCGCTCGGCGGAGCTTTTGGACTGCCCAACGACGGCAACCTATTCCTCGCTTTTCGCGATAATTCCACCGGGCTGGAACACCTGGAGCGGGCCTCGAAGATCGTCTCCCAGGGCTACTCACTGGAATTGCAGGCCTACAAGTGCCACGTCTTTCTCGATTGGCGGGAGCTAAGACCGAACGAGAACTACCGTTGGGACCTGCTCTGCGACTTATTGAACGGCCGCGGTGTACCTAATCTGGACGAGGCGCTGCTGGCCCTTGAGCTGGCTCCTCTGCACCAGTCGCTGGTTTCGCTGCTGGAAACGGATGTAGTGGAAAGCTTTGCCCTGGTCGCTACCAGCAGCGAGTCGCTGCCCGCCTGTGGGCAGGAGGCAGAGACGTCCACACCGGCTGCACAGCTATTCGAACGGCTGCGGGGGTTGACCCTGCGCTTTGCCGGCGAAGGCCTGGCCATCTACGCGAGAAAAACCGGCCAGCCGTATGTCGACGCCAACGATGCCTGGCTGGCGATTTGCCCCCAATTGCATGCCGCGGCTGGACTACCCAAGATCGAGGCCGAATTCTCTGAGCCTTGGTCGACGGAAGCCAAGGCCGTATTGCCGAGCAGCAATGCGGAAGCTCCACCCCAAGGCTGTTTGGGGCCCTGTGCTCGCGTTCAGTGTTCTCGAAGGCATGGCGCGAAGCATCGGAGGCAAGGACACCGCCGCGTTCTGCGTTTGCGCTCTTCGATAAGCTGCGCTTGCGCGAGCCCCTTGCCCGGGCCTTTTCGCTAGCTGCGGAGATCACCGAGGATGGCTGGCGCGCAGCGGCCCGCGTCCGGTTAGCTTTGCTGGAACTCACGCTGACGCCTGCCAAGCCCGCAAAGACGGCGGCGGCAGACGACAGTTTCGCGGGGCTTCCGCGCGCGCTCTGGGACGACCCCGACGCCCGCTGGCTGCTAGCGTGAACGAGTCCGCTGGAGAGTGGTACTTCAACAAGGAGCTGCACGAGCAAATGCTGTGGTGGTTGCACGTGCCCGATCTTCTCCAGTTGAGCGGTCCAACCAAGTCCCGCCAGCCCCGGGTCAAGCTGGAGCAAACAAGAGCGCAAAAACGCTCCCAAAATCGACCCTGAAATCGAAAGAGGAGATCGAGCAGGCAGTTCAGGAAGCAGGCGAGCAGGCCGAAGAATCCGGCTACCGCATCGGAAAGAAAAAAGAGCCGGTGGCCAAACCCGCGAAACGTGAGAAGCGGGCGCTAGCGAAATAGGCTCTTCCGGTTCCCACACAGGCACGTCACCTCTGGCCAGTACGACACTCCGGGGCTGCGAACCGACTGTTAAGCAGGGATATACCTGACACATCCTTGCTATTCGGCAAGCGGCCACTGGCGTCTAGAATGACAGCTGGTTTAAACTTCGGGGGTCTATGGCTCGAGCGGTTTCCAAGGTAGTTCGGCCTCGTACTGGTGATGAAGCACGTCCGATCACTCTGGCAATCGATATTGGCGGCAGCGGCTTAAAGATCCAGGCGCTGAGCCCGGAGGGCAAGCCGATCAGCGAACGGCTGCGCGTGCCCACTCCAAGTCCCGGCAACCACCACCGCGATTTTGATCGCTCTCGACGAACTGAAAGTGAGTGTTCCTCTCTTTGACCGGGTTTCCGTCGGGTTTCCTGGGGTCATCAAGCAAGGCAAGACGCTCACCGCCGCAAACCTTGATCCCGGGATGGATTGGTTTTCCCCTGGCGAAAACGCTGGAGAAGCGATGGGGTAAGCCGGTGCGGATGGCCAACGATTGCGCAGTGGGCGGTTACGCCGTGATCCAGGGCCACGGGGTCGAGCTGGTCATTACCCTCGGCACCGGCATGGGTTCAGCTCTATTCACCGAAGGTGTCCTCTGCCCCGGCCTCGAACTGGGGCATCACCC
This sequence comes from uncultured Acidobacteriaceae bacterium, assembly GCA_963793525.1. Classification (GTDB taxonomy): domain Bacteria; phylum Acidobacteriota; class Terriglobia; order Terriglobales; family Acidobacteriaceae; genus PALSA-350. Next base: position 78,691 of record CAWCAZ010000014.1, on the reverse strand, counting down.
GTGGCGCAAAAAAACCTATGAGGGATATCTGGGCAAACGCGGGCTAGGGAAGTACGGTGTAAAGCGCTGGAACAAACTACTGAAACGCGCGATCGAACAGACAGCCGCGACCTTCAACTGGGACACCCTCTATATCGGGGGTGGCAACGCCAAGAAAGTGACGCTCAAGCACGGTAACGACATCAAGATCATCTCCAACGAAGAGGGTTTGCTGGGCGCCATGGCTCTGTGGAGAGATCGGCAATAACCAGGTTGCGCCGTCTTCATCTTTTTGAATTCCTCGACCAGTCCTGGTGTCCGCAAGCCGTGCGTCACGGAGCCACGGATTTTCTGGAAGCGATCACCAGCCGGGGAGACATCTATCGTCCCATCCAAGCGGAGATCTTTCGCGCCATCGAAGATTCCGGCGCCGAGCGCGTGGTTGATCTCTGTTCCGGCGGCGGAGGCCCGTGGTTAAGCCCCGGCTGGCGTACAGCGTTGGCCGCTCACGCACCGCTCGCTGTTGTTCTAACGGATAAGTTCCCCAGCAGTGTTTTGCCGTCTCGACTCGGTGAGGGTGTAAGTTGCGTGAGTTTTTCTGTAGATGCCTCTTGTGTCCCTGAGTCCTTGTGGGGTTTCCGCACCATTTTTTCTTCCTTCCATCATTTTCCCGACACCCTTGCGCGCGCTGTTCTGGGCGACGCGGTGCTGCGGAGCGAAGGCTTCGCGACGGCCGAAGTAACCTCGCGCACGCTGCGGGCGTTCGCGACCATTTTGCTGATGCCGCTCTTTGCGTGGCTCCTCACTCCGCAGATGCGCCCCTTTCGCTGGTCGAGACTCTTGCTGACCTACCTGGTCCCCGTGATCCCGCTGGTCGTTTTGTGGGACGGCGTCGTCTCCTGCCTCCGCACCCGAACCCCGGAAGAGCTGTTAGCCCTAACCACGAGCTTTCCCGCACTATGATTGGCAAGCCGGCTACGCCCACGGCCAGGGAACCTGGCTGGCTTCTGTCTACCTCATTGGCTCGCCTAAGACCTAAGCCACAAGCTGCGGAACAAGGCGGGGGGGAAGGAAGGTCTTTGCTGTTTGCGGAACCTTTCTATGAAGGGCACGGCTTCACAGGTTGCGGAAAACCTCATGTTTTGTGTCAGGGCACGACTTTCAGTCGGGCCGTAAACCGCGCGCCTGATGACGGCTTTAGCCGCTGAGGTACGGTTTTCAAGACTCCTTAGCAGAAATCACCCTGCTTTGGCAGCCGAAACAACATAGATACGCTGGCCACACTGGCCCAGGATCAAAGAAAGCCATACCTCAGGGGCTAAAGCCCTCATCGGTCGACGCCTAGCATGGCACGGCTGAACCCGTGCGCTTCGTTCGACGTGTTTTTCCGCAAGCTGTAAAGTCGTGCCCTGACACAAAGCATGAGGTTTTTCTGCGGCCGAGGGACCTGCGGTATCCCGTTCCCCTCCACAAATGAGAAGGATCTGGCTTTCAGCCCGGATTCACGGTTCTCGGTCTCTAGTTGGCCCTCAACTTCCTCCATGCCATCGCGCAAGGTGCTCTCTGTGTGTCCGCAAGTACGCGCCCGGAACAAACTTAGCGTCATAAAAATCAAGATCCAGATGATGCGCCTGCAAATACATCAGTATGTAAACCGAAGGAATGGTGGCAGGAAATTTCCCAAAGGTCTCGTACATATACTGCGCCTGCACCGCAATGCACTCACGAAACTGCGCATCATGAACCTGGGCACTGCTCTCGCACCCGCGGGCTGTCATTCCACGGTCCTGGAGTATCCGGATGAAACGGCCCTCCAGGGCCGAATTTGCGCTCGATGAGCGCGTCTGTCGCCGCGTACATATCCGAGTAATGGGGTGGCGTATACGCCGTGAACACGCCCTCAAGTCCTGTAGGATTCGGGAGTGCCCAGCGAGAGTCGGTATCAACGTGGAAACCTAAGCCGGGAACCGCCGGATCGCCGCTGGCGCCAAGAATCGTGAGCCGGTCAATTCCATCGAAGCTCCATCCTCCAAGCCCCAACGCCTGCAGCATGAGCTGTCCATTAAACGAAGAAATGGCAAGCTCCGCCGAGAGCTCCGACAACGAATACTGGTCCAGGAATGAGAGCGGGTAAGGATTCTTCAGATCGACCAGATCGCCGAACTTCTCCATGCCCGGAATCTGCCGATGATTGATGTCGTCATAGATACAAAAGCCGTTCTGCACATAGAACGCCAGATTCAGCAGTGTATGTTGCGCAAGGTCGCCGACAGGGAAGGCCAGCAGCGAGCCTGGAGCATTCGCCACCCAGGTGTTGTGGCCCTCCATGTACGGCTCGCGGCGCGGAAGATAGATGCGGTCTTCTGAGATCTTGCGGATTCTACTTTCATGGGCCGTCAGCAAATCTCTCAGATCCGTTTGTCCTTCGGCGTCGCGTGCCACCGGCGGGGGAAAATCCCTGGTCTCGAAGATGTACGTTCCGGAGTCATCGGTGAAGAATATCTCGCTTGTTTGGAATCCGGCTGCCGATGCGAGCGTGCGGCCACTGGCAGAACCGGAGTAGTTGGACAGATGAGGCGCGTAACGGTCGTGGCGCGTTACCAGGTTCGACCAACCAGTAACTCCGCCCATGGCCACCAGCACCAGCAAACGCTCCAGTTGCGACAGCGGCATCGGCTCATGCTTGGACTCGTACTGCAAAGCACCATCGGGAATGGTTGCGCCGCGAAAAAATCTTCGCGAGCGCCGGCCGAAGAGTGCGTCTGCCAACGGAAATCGCAATACCTCTTCGAGTGCTGCAGCCTCGTTCTCGGTGATTGATAGTTGTGGATTGTCTGACATAATTTTTGACCTCGAAGGCAAATCCGCAGAACGAGAGACAGCTATGCCGGCGTGGAGGCAATGAACTGCAGCAAGTCCTCAGCAAACTTCTCCGGCCGTTCCCAATGCAGCGCGTGGCCGGTGTCGGGAAAGACTTTTAGCGTGGCGTGAGGAATGGTCTTCAGCAGTACATCCTGGTCCTCGCGATGGAAGATGGAGTCTTTATCGCCCCAGAAAATCAGCGTGGGCACGCGAATCTTTCGCAGGTCGTCGACCGGCTCCGGAGCGGTAATTCCTTGGCCCAGTCCATGCCAGGTGCTTGCCGGAACGCGCAGCGCCTCGGCAACCATGGTTTCGAAAAACCATGCTGGGATAGGGCTATAGATGGTGCTCGCCTGAAAATCCCGCGCAAATGTGTACGGAATGGGATCCTGGATCTGGGCAAAGCTCTTGCGAATCTCTTCCTCTGCCTGGGGATTCTTTGCGATGCCCGGACCCGAACCAATGAGCACAAGCCGGCTGAGGTGGCCGGTGTCCAGCTCGGCCACCTTTTGCGCCACAAAGCTGCCCAGCGAATGCCCGACGAGCGTAGCGTGATGAATGTTGAGCTGGTTCATGAAGTCAAGAATGTCGCCGGCAAAGTCCGCTCGTGAATATCCTCTCTCCGGATGGTCGGATAAGCCGTGGCCGCGCAGCGTGATGGCATAGACTCGATATTCCGCCGGAAGAAGCGGAAGCACGCGCTCAAACGAGTGCCACGAATCGCCCGCGCCATGCAGCAGAACAATGACCGGGCCGTCTGCCTTGCCCTGAACGACGTAGTTCAGCGTTACACCCGTCTTCAGGTGAATCAACAATCCCGCAGGTTCGTTTGTACCGTGCTGGGCCACCGCAGGGATACTGCAAGTCAGCGCAATGAGTGAAAGCAGGAACGCAAGAAGGCCGGACGTCCTTCGCATAGAAACCCTCGTTTTCTGATAGTGATCTGTGGAGGTTCCGCCCGTAACCTCAGGAGAACAGCTACGGCGTGATTCGAGGAAATGTGGAAGACATAGCTGGGCAACATCGTCCGCGCGCTGTCGAAACCACCGCCGTCAACTCCTGGGTTGTATCTGTAATCATGACGCTTTCACATAGTCCCGCCATGCCGGCAGACCCAGAGCGGGCAAGCTCGTAGCCTGCATCGCTGCCCGCGCAATCGCGCGAGCCATCACCACCGCGGCGATAGCTCCAATGGCACTCTCCTCGGCTTCGACCTCCGCGGTTCCAGTCGATAACGCAAAGACCGTATCGCCGTCGAACAACGTGTGCACCGGATTGATCGCCCGCGCATAGCCGTCGTGCGTCATCTGCGCGATCTTGGTCATCTTGGTCTTGCTGAATTTCGCGTTAGTAGCGACCACGCCAATGGTCGTGTTTTGTCCGGGAGAGGGCACCACGCCATAGCCGCCGAGAATTTGCGCCATCGCATCGCGAAATCCCTTGCCGTCTTCGCTGCGCGCCCCGGCGATGATCTTTTGTGTCAACGGATTTCGCACATCGCCCACGGCGTTCACGGCGACCAGGGCGCCAACGACGATCCCCGTATTGCCGATCTTCACGCTCGCCGTGCCCAGTCCGGATTTCATGGCGAACTTGGGACCGAACATCTTGCCCACCGTCGCTCCAGCTCCGGCGCCCACACAACCCTCTTCCACCGGCCCCGAACTCGCCGCGACGCATGCCTTGTAACCTGAATCGGCAGTGGGGCGAATACTAAAGCCTCCAACCCCCAAGTCCATCAGGATCGCGGCAGGCACAATCGGCACCACGCCTAGCGAACCAATCGGATAGCCCATCTTGTGCTCTTCGAGGTAGCGCATCACTCCTGTCGCAGTATCCAGCCCATACGCACTTCCGCCTGACAGAACGATGGCATTTACCTTCTCGACCGTGTTGACAGGATTCAGCAGGTCAGTCTCCCGGCTTCCGGGAGCCGCTCCACGCACGTCCACGCCTGCCACCGCGCCGTTATCGCAGAGAATTACGGTGCAGCCTGTAGGACGTTCCGTCAGCGTGCAATGCCCTACCTTCAGTCCGGAAACATCAGTGATCGAACCGCCGGGAATCTCAGTCTCCGTGGAGCCTTCCGCAAATGCAGTGGCCAAGCCAAACCTTGGGATAGCCGCGGTCAGCGGAAGCCCGATAAGAGCGCGATGGAAATCACGACGCTTCATTTCCTCACCTCGTGCTTAGAACAGATTTCCCAACGTCCACAGGCGCGGGAGCCAGGACACGGAAGGCCAGCATCACCACCGCGGCCGCAAGGATCCCAATTGCCTGAGGAGATAATAACCACCAACCATGGTTCTGGGTCAGGCGCATCGCCGCCAGCATGGACGCGATCGCTGCAAAGATACTGGCCAGCGCGGCTTTCGACACTACGCGCCGCGAGTACAGCCCGGCGATGACCGGAACAAAAAGGGAGACAGAGAGAAGCCCATAAAAAATCTGCACCGCCCCGAGAATAGTGGGCAGCTGAATCGCGAGAAAAATTCCGGCTACTCCCGCGACCACAGACGAGATCCGGTTAGCGGTCAACAGGCGGCGCTCGGAGATGGCAGGGTTCAGAAATGTCTTGTGGAGATCGATGGCCAGCGAAGTAGAGAGCATGAAGAGGATGGTTCCCGTCGCGCTGAGCTCGGCGGAGAAGATAGAGGCCATTGCCCACATGCCAAGCCAGGTAGGAAGCAGCATCTTCATCGCGGCGGGCAAAGCCAGGTCAGACGATGCGAGATGCGGCATGGCCACGAAGGCGCAGAGCCCGAGGATGGCGGGGACGAAGGCGAATAAAAGCTGCGCAATCGAATTGAGGGTGATGCCGATGCGTACGGTCTTTACATCACGCGCGCCGTAGAGCTTTTGCACCAGGCCGGGGGAGACGATGAAGGACGGCGCAAGGATGGCGAGGTAGCCGAGGATCTGTTTCAGCCCCACTCCACTGAGGCTGAGCATGAAGCCCTTGCCCGGCTGCGCGGCGACGACCGAAGAAACGTGGCTCCAGCCACCAACCGCGTGCAGCGCAAATGGCACGGCGAGCAGAAGACCCGACATGGTGACGATGAGTTCAAAAATATTGACGAAGGCGGACGAGACCAGGCCGCCGGCTGTGCAATAGACGATGGCGACGACTCCGCCGACTAAGCAGCCGATCCACTTCGAAGTGCCGATGGAGACGTTAAGGATCGTCGAGATGGCGATGAGCTGCGCGGCTAACAACGCCAGTGTTCCTATCCAGAGCAGCACGGCGATCACGGCTTTGACGCCCTTGTTGTAGCGGAATTCCAGGTAATCGCCCAGCGTGCTGAGGTTGTGCTCTTTGGCGATCGTCCAGATGCGCGGGCCGACGAACTGTGCCAGAAAGAAGCCGCCGATGCCCGCGGAGCCAACCCACCACCAGGCGGAGAGGCCATAGCGGAAGCCCAGTGCGGTGGCATTGACGGTAGAGCCGGCGCCGATATTCGCGGCCAGAAATGTAGTGAAGAGCATCCCGACGCCGAAGCTGCGCCCGGCGACCAGGAAGTCGGAAGAGGTCTTCACCCGCCGGCTGATCAACAGGCCCAGACCCATCAACAGGATCGAGTAGGCAATCAGCGCAGTGAGGTAGAGGTTCATGTGGTGCGGCTATTCCGTTCCCAAAAGCCGCAGCGCGGTCAGCGCCATGACTTTGGCTGACGTGATGACGTCTTCGACCAGAACATATTCGTCAGGCAGGTGCGCCTGGTCGAGAATTCCGGGCCCATAGGCAATGCATTGCTGCACGTTTCCCACCCTCACCACGTGTTTTTGATCATACGTGCCCGGGCTGGCGGCGAGCTCGGGCAGCCTGCCGAAGATTTGTTTCGTGCTCTCGGAAACGGCAGTAACCAGTTCGCACTTGGGGTCGGTCTGCACCGGCTGCACGATCATCAAGTCTTCCATGTTGTACTTGAAGTCGGGATTCTTTCCCTGCAATTGTTCGAGAAGAGCCTTCACTTCAGCTCGCACTTCGTCGAAATTCTCCTCTGCCAGGAATCTACGATCGAAAATCGCGCCGGATCGATCGATGACGCAAGGCGTTTGCATGCCTTCTTCCGGCTGCCCGCCAAACACCGCGTTCACGTTGATGCTGGCGTATCGCGACCCCGGCGGCTCTACCGGAACCGCTGTCTTGCGCTGTGCCAGGGAAGGCTTCAGCTGATGATTCACGTCATAGAGGAAATCAGCCAGATGATCGACCGCGCTGATGCCGAGATGTGGCATGCTCCCGTGAGCGATCCGTCCATGGGTAGTCACCTTGAACCAATAGACTCCGCGATGCCCGAGAAAGAGACGGTCCACATTCGTGGGCTCGGTGATGATGACGAAATCGGTCTTGTCATGGCTGATCCATCCTAGCTTCGCCATGTGGGCTACGCCGGCGAACCCACCGCTCTCCTCGTCCACGCTGCCGCTCTGCTCCACGGTTCCTTGCAGGCGGAGTCCGCTGCGGCGAATGGCTTCGATGGCGAAGATCGATGCGGCGATGCCTGCCTTCTGGTCAGAAGCTCCGCGTCCATAAAGCCTTCCATCTCGTATCTCCGCCCCAAAGGGATCGACTGTCCACCCTTCACCCACCGGGACCACGTCGAAATGCCCGTTGAAGTGCAAGCAAGGACGTGGGCGGGAACCCTCCATCCTTCCCAGCACATTCAAGCGCGGATACTCTTCTGTGTGCTCACGACAACCTTCGGCCGCGATGTAGTGCGTCTCGTAGCCGAGTTCCTTGAGCTTTCCTCCGATCAGTTCCGCGTTTGCGACATAGTGCTCCCCCGGTGGATTCACGGTGGGAATACGCACCAGTTCTTGTAAAAAGGCGATCATCTCCGAGCCCGTCTCTTCGACTCGCTTAAGAACGGCCTCCTGAACACTAGGAGAAAGGCTTTGTTTCGTCATCGAATCTCCGTAAGAGGCCGCAATCTAAAAGTTGATCTTGCCGGCGATCTGCAGGTATCGCGGGCTGCCCGCGGTGTTGTAGAGGCCAAACGAGGAGTTGGCAAGATTGTTCCAGGTCTGATAACCGGTGGCCGTGAGGAACGGAGTGTTGAAGACGTTGAAAGCGTCGAGGCGCAACTCAAAGTTCAACGGGCCAGAGCCGAGAAAGCCGCCCTCGACAATGCGCGTGTTTTTCGAAATAGACCAATCGTATTGGGGAAGGGGATTCATGCGGAAGGTATTGCGGCCCAGTGTTCCGTTGTTGCCGACCAGCGTCTGGACATACTTGAAGTTGCTCGCGTTGGTGTCGCCGGCAAGTCCGCCTACTCCGCGGTCCTGAGGCGCCGGAATGGTGGAAGGATTGCCGAATTTGAAGTTCTTGCCACCTGGATTCAGAGAGGCGCGCGTGTTGTCGCTGCCTGTCGTCTGCACCAGGTTGCCATCCAGGTTCACGTCAGAAATGGAAATCTGCGCTCCTGTGGTGGGATCAGGCAGACCGGAGCGCGAGCCGGAATAGAGAGTTGCCGGAACGCCTGTCTGATAAGCAGTCACAGTGGAGAAGACCCAGCCGCCCAGCAAATGTCCAGCCAAGCCACTCTGCGTTTTGTACCAAGGCAAAGACCAAACCGTGGTGAGGAGAAAGCGGTGCGTGACGTCGAAGTCGGAGGGACCGTACTCGAAGCTGTGTTGCGCGGCGCTTTGACCCTGGGGGAAGCTCTCTTCATTGCTGATTTGCGCCAGGTTGTAATCCGAATCGTCGTCGAGGGATTTGGAGTAAGTATAAGACGCCTGCACCTCCCATCCGTAGAAGGCGTGCTGCTTCAACTGCAGAGCCAGGGCGTTGTAATTAGAGCCGCCGGTGGCAGCCAGCATATCGACCTGGTCGAAGCGGGGATCGATTCGATTGTTGCCTGGACCGTATTCACCATTCGACGTGAGGGTGCAGGGGCCGGGAGCAGAAGGAACACCGATGCAGGCTTGCTCCTGCGCGAGCGTCAGAGGAGCAGTGGGAGGCGCCGCCACGGAGTTGATCGGCCCAAGATCGGTGAGCTTTCTGCTGATGCTGCCAAAATAGTCGGCGCTTAGAGCAGTCTTTGCTCCCAGTTGATACTGCAGGCCGAGGGTATAGTTCTGCGTGTACGGGTTGGACAGATGCCTGGTCACGGAGGTGATGCTGCCGAAGTTGGTCAGCGATCCGAAGGAGCCGAGTTGTGCCGTCGTCGCCGTCTCGATGGGCGCTACCCCATTCACAATATTGTCGAAGGAGTTGCCCCCAGCGAACTGCGTTGCACCGAGGGAAACGGTGTAGTTGAGTGGCGGTCCGAAGCGCGTATTTGCCAGCAGGGCGAAGTTCTGCGTGTCGAAATAAACCCCGTAGCCGCCGCGAACCAGCAGTTTGCTGTTCTCCGGATTCCATATGACGCCGAGCCGGGGAGAGAAGTTGCCATAGTTGGCCGCAATGCCCGGATTCCCGCTCCGGAATGCACCCAGAGGGCCGGTTCCAGCCTCTCCCACGGCGACGCCCTGAAGGTTAGGATCCAACTCCGAGATGAGGCCGTGAACCTCATTCAAAGCTCCCTGAATTTCGTAGCGCGCTCCGTAGTTGATCGTCAGGTTGGGCAGAGCCTTCCACTCGTCCTGGGCAAAGAAGCCGGGCAGCCACATGCGATAGCCCTCGTACGTCGATCCGAAGACGCGGGACCACGCGACCGGCTGTCCGGCGAGATAGCTGTCCAACGAGGTGAAGGCAAAAGTGCCGCGCACGCCGCCGCTGGTGGTGCTGCTGGAGTTGTCCTGGATGTAACGGACGTCAGCCCCGAACTTAAGCGAGTGCCGGCCATGCACCCAGCTGAAGGTGTCGTTGACCTGATAGGTGTTGAAGAGACGCCCTTGAGGAAAGAACTGCGCCTCCCCGAAACTGTAGTAGTCATTTAGAAAATCGATGCGCGGGATGTCGCCCGCAGCCTGGGAGTTGAACTCGGCTTGCGACCGCCCATAGGCAATGCGCAGTTCATTCACTTTGTTGCTGCCGAAGAGATACGTGTCCGTGAGATTGACGCTGTGCGCACCGGTGTCGAAGTCGGCTCCATAGCCGGGGAGAAAGTTGATGGTTCCGGCATAAGGCAGAACCGCTGTGCCCTTGCTGAAGAGATAACGCACCGCCAGCGAATGATTGGCAGTGAAATGATGGTCGCCGCGAATCAGATAGAGATAGCTGTCGTTCGGGGAGGTCATCGTCTCCGAGACGTTGGCGCTGGTGGCGCCCGCGGGGGCATTCGCCGGCAACGGCACATTGGCCTGAAAGAGTTTGAGCGCGAGCGGGTCGGTCGCACCGGCCAGCGCGCTTGCTGTGGGAACAGGAAAGGTGAATGTTGAGCCAGCACCGCGCGTGCTGATCTTCTGAAATCCTGCAAAGAGGAATGTGCGGTTGCGCCAAAGCGGCGCACCGGCGGAAGCGCCGTAGTTGTTTTGTTTGATCGGTGTGGGTTTGCCGGTGGTATCGAAGTAATCGCGAGCGTTGAAGTAGTCGTTCTGGATGTAGTCGTAGGCGGTGCCGTGCAAGTTGTTGGTGCCGCTTTTCGTTACTTCGACGATGTTTGCGGCCTCGACGCCATACTCGGCGGGGAAGGGCCCGGCGATCACTTTAAATTCGGAGACCATATCGACGGTGGGTTGAGTGCCCAGAGCAATGCCTCCGAATTCCCAGTCGGTGATGTCGGTATAGTCGAGCGAAGCCGCCGAGGCTCGCGCACGACTGCCATAAGGGGAAAGGAAACCCGTTTGTGCGCCGCTGACGGCAACGAGGGCGCCGAAGCCGGGACTGTAAACCGGCGTGACCCCGGGAACGAACGTTACCAGGTCGGATGGACTGCGGTTCGGTGTCGGCAGCTGTGACAGCTCCTCCGTGGACCGAGTGGTCTGCAGCTCGGCCCCAGTTGTGTTCAGGGCTGCCGCCGAGGAGTCAACCACAACGGTGGTGCTCTCCGCGCCTGCTTTCAGCGAGAAATCCTGCGGAACTGTTTGACTGCTGGAAGCAGTAACCGTCGTGGTCGCCTGCTCAAAGCCGGGAGCGGCGACTGTCAGGTTGTATTTTCCTGGGGCCAAGGCCGGAAAGACATAGTCGCCCGCCGCGCCGGTCTTGTAGGTGCGAGTTTCGCTCGTGTCCTGGTTCTTCAATTGGACGGCCACGCCGGGCAGGGCTGCTCCGGTTGAATCCGTGACCGTCCCGGTAATGGTTCCGGTGGTGTACTGGCCCCAGGCGCTCGTCCCAAGACCAGACGCCAGAATAGAGATGAGAAACGCCGCAAGTAGATACCTGGAACGCATAGTCGCTCTCCGGATTGTCTTATGTTGACTGCTTCGTGATCAAAAAAAACGCTGCCGGGGCCGGGAACCGGAAAACTAAGCCTTGGCCAACAGGGGTACCTGTGGCGCGCAGCGACAACAAGTCGAGTGGGCTGCGAAGGGGCGACAACAAGGGAATAGGTGGCTGTCGATCATGAAAGAGCGTTCGGTCTTTCGAATGTATGGTGAATGTACACCAGCTTCTTTAAGTTCGTCAACACTCGGTATACCGATATTTGCAAACCTTGACATACACCATATGCACTTGCTAAACCAGTAGCCGAATGCAAACTCTCGTCGACCGGCTCTATCACAAAGTACGCCAGGATATTGTCGAATGTGAGCTATCCCCGGGAGCTTCCTTTTCTGAAGCGGAGCTTGGCCGCCACTACAACGCCAGCCGCACGCCCGTCCGCGAAGCTTGTCGACGCCTGGAAAATGACGGCCTAATCCGAATCATTCCTTTCCGCGGCTACACCATCGCCCCTCTCTCGGTAGCCGAGTTTCATAACCTGGAAGAGTTGCAGATGATCTTCGAGCCGGCGGCGGCGGCCTTTGCCGCCGAGCGTGCCCGCGAAGAAGATCTCGTCGACATGGCCGCCCTTGCGGCCTACGAATACCAGGTGGGCGATCGCAAAAGCTACCGTCAGTTCATTAAGCGAAATTATCAGCTCCACTGTCTCATTGCTCATTCCACCAGAAACAAGCAGTTCTCCGATGTGGTCAGCAATGTGCATGTGCGCCTCATGCGCTTCTTCTATCTGGGGTTGCCGTTCGACTCCTATGGTCCGGCGCTGGTAAAGGAACATCTAGGTCTGGTCGAGGCCATTCGGATGCGTGATCCGGAACGGGCCCGCCAGATGGCAGCCATGCATATCCGCAACGCAATGGAGCGCAGTGCCAGCCTGCTCATGAGCGCTCTGCGCTTCGGCGAGGCAGTCTTTGAGCAGGGCACGGAGAGTCAGCCCGCATCCGTCTCCGCGCGGCTCGAGGTCCGTCCTCCGTAGAAGAGTTCGCGAATTTGTGACAAGGACCGCCCGCCCCTCATTTCCCTGGCAATGCCGGAATGGAGTAAGCAATTGTTCGACTACAAGAAGCTCTTTGACCTTTCTGGCCGCAAGGCAATGGTGGTGGGTGCCGGCAGCGGTATTGGTGAAGCAGCCGCATTGGGGCTGGGTGCGCATGGTGCAGAAGTCGTCTGTGCTGATCTAAATGCCGAAGCGGCGGCCCGCGTTGCGGAAGCCATTCGCTCCAACGGCGGCGTGGCCACATCGCAGGTGCTCGATATCCGCGATGCGGACGGAGTGAAGCAAGCCATTAATGCCGCTCCAGACCTGGATGTGCTGGTCAGCACACCTGCCATCAATGTGCGCAAGCCACTGTTACAAATGACCGAAGACGAATTCGATCGGGTGGTCTCGCTCAACCTTAAGGGAACATTTCGCCTCATCACCTGTGCCGGCCGGAACATGGCGAAGCGCGGCCGTGGCAGCATCATTGCCATGGCCAGCATCCGCGCTCTCACCGTCGAACCCGGCCAGGGCGTCTACTCTGCCACCAAGGCCGGAGTCGTACAGCTATGCCGCACACTTGCAGCCGAGCTGGGACCCAGTGGAGTCCGCGTCAACGCCATCGGCCCGGGAGTCGTCGATACGCCACTCACCGCGCCGATTGTCGCGAATCGGGAGTGGTATGACGCCTACGCCAAGAAAAGCGCGCTCGGTCGCTGGGCAAAACCCCATGAGATGGCCGGACCCATCGTCTATCTTGCCTCCGACGCCGCCTCTTTCGTCACCGGAACCCTAACCCTGGTGGACGCCGGCTGGACCGCAGTAGACGGCCGCTTCACGCCGCCCCTTTGAAACAACCAGAGTAGAACTGAGCGTATCGGATCAATCGAGAGTCAGAAGGAAAGAGCAGTGGTATCCCACATCTCGCGAAAAACGAGCGAGATATGGGCCACCCATCGTTCGTCAGGGAACGAGAGGAGGGCCTTTGCGGGATTGAACTCGTAAGTGGCGCAATTACGCGAGGCTTTTCACCATATCTCGCTTGTTTTTCGCGAGATGTGGGATACCACTGCTCTTTCCTTCTGACTCTCGGGGCTGCAACGCAAAACTTGTCATCTCGCCTGCCCCCGCTTTCAGAGGGAAGCTGACGCAGTGTCACTCATACCGTAACGCCTCCATCGGGTCCACTTCTGCAGCGCGTCGCACGGGCACCCAGCACGCGAGCAGCGCCACTCCCGCGAACAGCACCCCCACGACAATCAACGTCATCGGATCGCTCGGTTGCACCTCAAACAGAAAACTCCTCAGCACTCTCGATACAACAATCGCCAGCACGACCCCAGCGAATACTCCGCTGGCGATCAAACGAAATCCCTCGCCGAAGATGAGCCTCCGAATGTCCTCTTGTTGAGCACCAACCGCCAGGCGAATCCCCAGCTCACGGCGTCTCGAGGCCACCGACAGCGCAAGCACGCCGTAGATTCCCACCAGCGTCAACATGCTCCCCACCACGGCAAACCCGACCAGCAACTGCATCGCGAACGTGCGCGACGCCAGAGACTCGTCGCGAATCTGTGTCAGCGTCCTGGGATTTTCGATAGCGGCGGTAGGATCCACTGCGCGCAATTCACGTTCCACCGCGACCATCACCGTCCGCGGGTCCGCCGTCGTGCGAATCACCAGGTGCTTCGAAAACGCGGTCGCCTGCCACAACGACAAATAAATCTCCGGGGCCGCCGCTTGCGTCAAATCGTCGGTTCGGGCATTGGAGACCACCCCGACGATTTCCATAGCCGGCTTGTCCCGGCCGTCCATCCAAATCTTCCGCCCAATCACATTGCCGTGAGGAAAATACCTATCCGCAAATGCCTGGTTCACGATCGCTACATTGGCCGTCTTGCCTTCATCGGTCGGACGAAACACCCGTCCACCGAGCATGGGCAGGCCCATCAACTTGAAATAATCCTCGGTGACCGCGCGCAGCGGCATCGCGATCTTATCGCTCTCCTTCACCGCCGGAGGCTGCCCTTCGATTTCCAAAGTCGCCGGCCAATTGTTTCCGGTAAGCGGCACTCCCCAGGCGAATGCCGCGTATTGCACGCCGGGAATGGCCGCGACCCGTTGCAAGGCCTGCTTGTGAAAATTCGTCCACTCTGAAAAACTCCGAACCTCCGTCACACTCATGGTTAAGATGTGGCTGGTGTTGTAGCCCGACGGAACTCTCGCAATATTGATCATGGTGCGAATCAGCAAGCCGGCCCCGACCAGCAGCGCTAGAGTCAGGGCTGTTTGGGTGATGGTAACGCCGCGCAGAAGCCGGCGTTCCCCGAGTCCCGCGGTTCCTTTCGGGCCCGCATCCTTCAGCACCTCCATCGGATCCAGCCGAAACGCCCGCAACGCCGGAAAAACAGCCGCCAACATCGACGCCAGCACCGCCGCACCCAACCCCCATGCCAGCACCCCCCATCCGGCCGTCACGTTATCCAGGCGCGGAATCGCATGTCCCGCAATCAGCTTGAACACCTTCACGATGCCGACCGCCAGCCCCACACCGAAAACCCCACCCAGAAGCGCCAGTAACAGACTTTCGATGGAAACCTGGCGCAAGAGGGCGATGCGTCCCATCCCCATCGCGCTGCGCACGGCATACTCCTGCTGGCGTTGCAGCCCGCGCACCAAAAGCAAAGCCGCGGTATTGCCGCAACCAATCAGCAGAACCAGAGCGGCCGCACCCAGCAGCGGGAACAAAATGCCCCGGCCGCCTTCATTCATCTCGTCCGTCAGGGTTTGCACTTGCGGCCGAAATCCTTCAAATTCTTTCTCCGTTTGTGCCTCCCGCGCCGTCAGCACCGCCAGCTCGCCTTGCCCTTGCTGAGGCGTCACGCCATCCTTCAGTCGCGCCACCACGTTCCAATACGGATCCTTCAGATATTTCGGGTCGGGCTCGGCAGGACTCCAGAAATCCACCAGCGCGTTGACGTTGTAATTCGGCTCCTTTGCGGCTCCCGGGGAAGGCAAGAAGCGCACTCCCGGCGGCATCACGCCAATGATCGTCGGCGGCACGTCCCACCGGCTGATACGAACCGTTTTGCCTATGATTTGCGGATCGCCGTTGAACGTCCGCTGCCAGAACTCGTACCCCAGAAGAATCACCTTGACTGGTCCCTGGGTGAAGTCCTGCTCAGCGAAGCCACGCCCCATCACCGGGCGCAATCCCATCATCTGCAGATAATCCTTGGCTCACCGCCATACCTTGGATCGATTGGCTGCCGTCATTGCGGATCAGGAAATTGAACTGCCAATAGTAGCCGGCAATGCCCGCAAACGACTTCGCTTCTTTCTGCCATTCCAACCATTGTTGGGCGGGCCAGTCGCGCGGGTTGATCCTCTTTTTGCCCGTCGGTCCGTGCGGTCTGCACCAGCACCAGTTGCTGCGGCTTCTTGTAGGGGGGCGGCGTCAACAGCACGCCCTGGATCAAGCTGAAGACCGCGGAGGTCGCCCCGATCCCCAGCGCCAGGGTGAGGACCGCAATCAGGCTAAAGCCGGGCTGTTTCAAAAGCATCCGAACCGCAAATCGCAGGTCTCGCTTCATCTTTCCCCACCTCGCTTCTGTGAATCACAATTCAGGCAGCTTCTATACCTTAACGTTCCTGTCCCTCCACTTGTTCCCGCCATCCTACCGATCCTGACAAATAAACCGCACACCGGCGGGAGGTGCTTTGGCATCTGGGTGCAAACCTAAGGCTTCGAACCAATCGGAACAGGGTAGTCCGAAAACGCTCTGTTTAGTCTGAAAGCTCAGACCAGTCTTCAACAATCTCCATCAAGAACAGGGCAGCCAGCTCGCCCTTCGAGTTCAAGAAGACGAGGTGCTCACCGTAGATTTCGGCGCGTTCCGCATGCACGACCTGGGTGCTGATCTCTGGCGGTTTGAACCGGACCAAGTATGTCTTGTTGGCCATGGCATCTGCCCCCCGCGTTGGCAGATGCAAACGGCGGGTGCTCCACGAGGAAGGCTCCCTAGTAGGGATATTCCGCAGAGGTGCCTTCTGTTCATGCTTTTTTCTCGAGAAAACCTGCAGGCCCCACAGTTCCACAGACAGCCCTTCGTCCTCGTACTGCTATGAAAGGCGAATCGTAGCCGAGGTCGTCCCCTTGGCGAAGCGGCCGATGCACTCAAGTACCTGCCAGGTGGCTCTTGACATTTATATTTAGACAGCTATATATAGATATCTTAGTATGAAGAAGCAGGATTCTTTCAGCGATCTCTCGACCTGTTGGTGCTGAAAATCCTCTCACGAAGGCCACAGTCGCACGGCTATGCCATCATGGCTGCTATCGGCGAATGGTCGGGGGATGTGCTGCGTGCCGAGGAAGGCTCGCTCTATCCGGGCTCTTCACAGGAAGGAAGAGGCGGGGGGACGCGCCAAGTGGATCACAAAAGAACCGGACGGCGCGCGCGCATGACTCCAGCGGCGTCAAGCACTCAGCCGAGGAGTCTCGCTGGCAGGCAGTCGCTCGGCAGTGAATCGCGTCTTGAGGACGGTGTGAAATGTCTCTGTGGTCGCGCATCTTCAATGTGTTTCAAGCAGATCGCCTGAACCATGAGATCGAGGAGGAGTTCGAATCGCATGTTGCCGAGGCGATTGAGCAGGGCCGCGATCCGGAAGAAGCGCGGCGCGCGCTTGGGGCAGCGGTGCGGCAACGGCAGCAGAGTCACGATGTCCGGGTAGTGGGATGGCTCGATGGGCTGCGCGCCGACGTTGTCTTTGGATGGCGGCAGCTCAACCGCAACCGGGTGACTTCCGCTGCGGCAATCCTCTCCCTGGCTTTGGCGATCGGGGCCTGCACCGCGGCATTCCGGCTGATTGATGCGCTGCTGCTTCGCCCCTTACCGGTGGCGCATCCAGAGCGACTTTATGTTTTGTCGCGTCAGGGGATGGGTTTTGACAACAAGCCAGGCGCCTGGGATTCCTGGGCATATCCTTGTTTTCAACTGATGCGAGCCGCTGCAGAAGGGCAGGCTGAACTGATTGCGCTTTCCTATGCGGACCGCTCCGACGTGACCTACAAGACAGACGAAGAGATGGAAAAGGCCAATCTGCAATACGTTTCCGGAGGGATGTTCTCCACGTTTGGAATTCAGCCGGTGACTGGCCGCTTGTTGAGTCAAAATGACGATCGCACTCCTGGAGCGGCTCCTTTCGCCGTGCTTTCCTACGACTACTGGAGCCGGCGATTCGCACGCGATCCGCATGTGATCGGACGAACCTTACATATTGGCGACGGGGTTTACCAGATTATCGGCGTCAGCGAGAAGAAGTTCACCGGGACGGAACGAGGCACGATCGTCGACATCTTCCTCCCTGTCATGATGCATCGCAGCGTCACCCGCCCGGATGCAACTCCGTTCCGGACACTGGTAGTACTAAACCCTGAAGTTGCGGTTGAGCCTTTCAGGGAAAAGCTGGCGGCGGTGAGCCATGCCTTTGAAGTAAATCGACTGAGCGGCGAGACTGGCTTGTCGCAGGAAACATTGAGAAATGTACTGAACAATCAGATGTTGATGGAACCTGCGCCTACCGGCGCATCCACGATGCAGAGAGAGTATCGTGATGCGCTCGCCGCTCTCGGTGGGTTGGTGCTGATGGTGCTGATGATCGCCTGCGCCAATGTAGCGAACCTGATGACGGCTCAGGCTTCCGCGCGGGCGCGTGAGATGGCGTTGCGTGTTTCGATTGGCGCGGGGCGGTGGCGGCTGGTGCAGATGGTGCTGGTGCAGAGTGCTCTGCTTGCCTTTCTGGCAGCTGCTAGCGGAGCGTTGTTTGCGTGGTGGTCCGCTCCGTTCGTAGTGAGCATGATCAATCCGCCGGATAACCCAGCGCGGCTGGTTCTGCCGGCGGACTGGCGCGTGCTTGGATTTGGCGTGGGCCTCACTTTGCTGGTCGTCCTGCTGTTCGGGCTTCTGCCTGCGCTGCGGGCCTCATCGGTGAGGCCGGTAAGCGTGCTGAAGGGTGGCGACGATCCGCATTCGCGGCATCGCCTGATGCACGGGATGATTGCGCTCCAGGTGGCTTTCTGTTTTCTGGTGCTGTTTCTTGCCGGGTTGTTTGTGGCTACGTTCCAACGGCTTTCCAACAGGCCAACGGGGTTTTCCACGGACCGGATTCTTTTGTTGGATACCACGAGCCGGCCCGCACAATCATCGCTCTACTGGGATCAGGTGGCGGAGTCTCTACGACAAGTGCCAGGAGTCGAGCGCGTGTCACTCGCCGCATTTCCTTTGTTGAAGGGCTCGAGTTGGAACGACGCGATCTCCATCAATGGAGGACCGCCGAGCAACAATCTTGCTTACTTCCTGAATGTCTCGCCGGGATGGCTGGAGACGATGAAGATTCCACTCATCGATGGAAGAGATTTTCGTGAGAGTGATACCTATCCGGACGTCGCCGTGATCAATGAGACGTTCGCCCGCGACATTTCTGAAAGATGTCCATCCGGTAGGGAGGATTTTCGAGAAAGCCTCCGATAATGGAAAGCGTCAACATATACAGGTGATTGGAGTGGTGCGGGATGCTTATTACAGCAGCCTGCGCGGCCCGATACTGCCCGCTGCCTATGTTCCATTTCACGAGATAGGCGCCAACGGGGAAATGGTCGCAGAGGGCTACGGAGCTTTTATCGTGCGTACAGCTTCGTCCAATCCGCTAGCTCTGGCTTCCGCACTGCGGCAGAGAGTGTCGCGGGCGCGCCCTGGATTCCACGTCTCGAATGTCGAGACACAGCTGGAGGTAAATCAGGCGCAGACGATACGGGAGCGGCTGTTGGCTACGTTTGCTTTCTTCTTCGGAGCGGTCGCGCTGCTGCTTGCCGGGGTGGGGTTATACGGAGTGCTTAACTATTCGGTGCAGCAGCGGGAGCGCGAAATCGGCATTCGCATGGCACTAGGGGCGCAGATGGTACATGTTGTACGACAGGTCGCTGCGGGAATTTCCTTCGCAGTCATGGCAGGTGTATTTGCAGGGTTGGTGTTTGGGCTGGGGCTGACACGTTATATCCAGTCGCTCCTTTACGAGGTAAAGGCTACGGATATCGCGATGATCGCGCTTCCGTGCTCAATAATTTTAGCCATAGCTTGCATCGCTGCGGTACCAGCGCTCCTTCGAGCAATACACGTCGATCCAAGTACGATGTTGCGTTCCGATTAGATTGGGGTTCTCTTGTTGAACGAGACCAGTCGCTCCTTTAGCTATTTCGAGTGACTTACGGATGCACCCGGCGCAATCTCCGCATACTCAGCCCGGGCCTGCTGTAGCACGGGCACCTCTGCATCGCCGTTCTTCCACAGCGCGAAAAGCTTCTCATATTCGCCTCGGCTGGTGACCGTATCCCCAGCCATGGCATAGGCCCGCGCCAGGCCCAAATGCGCGAGGGGGATGGAGGGCGAGATGGTGTCGATGCCATAGTGGTCCACAATTGTCTGGAACGCCGCCACTGCGGCCTTCGGTTGCTTCGCCAGCAAATTAGCTTCTCCGCCCGCCCTGAGCACGGCGAAGCCCGAAAGCTCGTAAGGCCGTGCAGCTTCAAGCGCGGCAATGGCTTCGAACGGCTTGCCCTCGTGCATGGCAAGAGCGGCGCGCATCAGCGGAAGCTGCACCAACTTCACCAGCGTCGGCTGGTTGGTCATTTCTTGCTGCCGATCGAGAAAGCGACGGCCGGAAGGCAGATCGCCCAGTCGTATTCGCAACATCGCTACGTCGGGTGAATCCGGGTCAGGTTTGAGGACGCGTGCCAGGGTCGCACGTGCCTCGTCCGTCATACCAAAATCCAATTGATATTGCGCCAGGTCAAGCAAAACCGAGTCTGCCGCCTCGGGGAGGCCCTCGCGTGCAGCCGCTTCATGAGAAGCTTCGAAGAGCCTCTTTGCTTCCGTGTAACTTCCTGAGAAGAGTGCCGCCTCTGCACGGTCATAGAGAAAGTAATATTCCCCCGGGTTTTGTTCTCCCCAGTCGATCTCGCGCGCCTGTGCTTCCGGGTCTTGCTCCCAATGCGCTATCTCATAAAGGATGGCATGGACGGTCGGAGATGCCTTGCCTCGCTGCAGCGCCAGCATCCCCGTTGACTTTGCCTCAGCTAAGCGATTTTGCCGCCGATAGGCGCGCATCAGGACGGCATACATCACGGCCTGATCCGGACTAAGTTGCAGGGCCCGCTCCCCAGCCTCAATGGCGGCAGGGTACTGGCCAATCTGGGTGTAATCATTGGCCAGGTCGATCCAGGGTATGGGATCAAACGGATAGGTAGCCGCCCATACCTTGTAGGTTCTGATCCCTTGCTGGATGTCTCCGAGGCCCTCGGAGTAGTAGTGGGCTTCGATAATCAGCGACTCTTTTGCGCTGGTGCGGGCACGCAGGTCGAAGGCTTTCTGTAGATATTGCGCGGCAAGCTTCTGCTCACTGGCGTTGTAATACATCGAGGCCATGGCGCCGTAGGCCATGGCGAACTGTGGATCCAGTTGCAGCGCGCGTTGATAGTAGGGCAGGATCTCGGTTTCACCCTTGCCTTCGGAGAACAGGTGGAGGCCCATGGAGAAGTCCTTGAGCGCCTCCAGCGAGGCGGTGGTTGCCTCAGCGATGGGCTTGTCGTAGTGTGCGACCGACCCTGCGGCTTCGCCCAGTTGCCTGCGTGCCCGGGTTGCAACGGTATCGATCGCGTCCAGAATCTCTTCCCGATTTCGCGCCTTTGCCTCGGCGCTCGCCAGTCGCTTGCCCGTATGGCAATCTGCGGCCTGGAGCGTGAGCAGGTAAACACCGCCTACCGGTTCGATGCCTGCCGTAAGCAGAACATCGCGGTTGCCGCGCTCGCAAACTTCGATCGCAACTTCCGGCGTGAGCGCGTCGTCGCCCTTACGCCCCATCATCTTTAACACGCGAACCGCATCGGCATCTGTCATTATGCCGAGGTAGGGCGATTGCTCGAGATCGATGGCCAGCGCCCGCTTGAGCGAGTGGTCCAAGGTTGCATCTCCGGTTCCACTGCTAAAGTCGGCCAGCGTCACGCGCAAGTAGGGGCGCGCTGTCTGCCCTCGCCAGAATTTCCAACCCACCAGGATGGCGCCGGCCACAACGGCGGCAAGTAGCAGATAGAGATAGATGCGGCGAAGCGAGCGTTGCGAACCAGGCACAGTCCTGGTCTCAGGAGGCGGTGCAGATTCTTCGATTACCAGTTGGGCGCGCTCCACGGTGTGCTGCACCGTGACCCCTTCGCCCTGGCGGTGATGGCCACGTGCAGTCTCTTCCAAGAGGGCGTCTTTTAGTACTAGCTCCCGCACCTCAGCGGTGAATTGGTAGCCTCTCCCAGGCACGGTCTTGATCCAGCCGGCCTGGTCGCCGAGTGCCCGGCGCAAGGCCACAACATGCTGCGCCAGGTTGCCCTCCTCGACAAAGGAGTCCGGCCAAACGGTACGCAGCATTTCCTCCTTGGTGACCACGCGGCCTGCGTGCGCAACCAGGCAAGTCAGCACGTCGAAGGCCTTGGATCCCAGCGCCACCGGCTCCCTGTCGCGATAAAAACAACGCGCGCCCACGCTCAGCTCGAATTCCCCAAAGCGGTAAGAGTGCTGTTGAGTCAATGACATACGCGCCTTCATAACTTTTTATAACGATTCATGCGGGGCACAAGACTTGGTGGAGTGCCTTCATGTGAAGTGGCGTTGAACGGAGGAGCCATGGCGCCAGACAACGACCCTTTGTCAGCACACACGCTAGCAGCGGGAGAACCGGCCACAGAGCAGCGCGGACCTTATCGTCGCACCGAACTCCGCGTCGAGCGCGAACAGTTTACCGTCCACTACCAGCCGGGCGCCAGTTACTCAGGTAGATGCTCCCGGTGCGGGCGCGAGGTCGTGATGCTGACTGCCGAAGCGGCTGCCGTGACGGTGGGGGCAACCCGGCGCGAAGTCTACCGCTGGGTGGAGCAGGACGCGCTTCACTTTCTGGAAACGGCCACCGGCGAAGTCTTTCTCTGCTCGGTTTCCCTTGAGCGACTCCGTCGTGGCCCAGGCGCGTACCAGAAGCCGCTTGAGTGAGCCTGGCCGAGGGATAGATGCATGAACACCAGAGCCGTGCCCCAGCACTGTGCTGCGACATGACACTGCTTCTCCATCAGGTCGCTCGCTGGTTTCAGAAAACAAAGTAAGGGAGCTCTCCATTGGTGAACTTCTGCAGAGGAATGGTAACGAGCCGTCCGTCGAGAAAGGCTTGGGCCGGATGTGGTCTGGCGATCGTGTTGGTGAGGTGGGAGGGTGCAAGAAGTCCGCCTCCCCATCGCAGCATGAACCCCAGGGTTCTGCTTCTACCCCGCCGTCAACCAGCACACCCGCCGCCCCCTCCGGTAGTCTGGCGGACCGGCTGAACGCGGTGCAAAGCGGATCGGCAGACAAACCTACCGGGGTGCCGTTGCCGCGTTGGAAGCCGTTCCCCTCGGGCGCGAGCGTGATCCAGGTGCCGTTACGGCCGGGCCTTGGACTTACCGCAGTCAACCCCTCCCGGATAAAGACCAATCCGGGAGACGTACCCATCGCCGCATACGTCGAGGACGTTTCGCCGACGGTGGTGCATTTGCATCATTACAACGACCCCGCCGCAGACAAGGCGAGAAGCATGGGTCAGTTCCAATCCGATGACCCCCAAACCAAGCAGCCGCAGGCGGAGGTGGACCATCGCGAGATCGACTGCGATATCACGGTCGACCGGAGCGATCTGGCTACCTCGCACAATATGAGGGACTACGTCTGCCAGACCAAGATGGAGCATTTCCCCGGCACCGAGCCGTTGGGGCTGTCCACCGAGGCCTTGACGCAACTGAGGTCTGGGCAGCCGGTGGACTTCCACTTCGTTCCCGACAGCGAAGCAACAGGCTCAATCGCCGCGATCTCGGCCATGATGGGAGGCGAGCAGCAACTGCCTCCGCTGACGTTGCATGCCAACGTGCCCATGTTTTCCTGCACGCTCCACCGGGTCGAGTCCTTTGACCTGGCGTTTCCCGTAATGCTGAACGATGACCCGGTAGAGCTGCCGGCCCTGCACGCGATGTGCGCCTTTCCCGATGGCCGGGAGGCCCACATGTACGTGCTGGATCAGCTCGATAACCCGGTGAAGCTGTGGAGCAACATGGGTATTCTGCCGGAGACATTACAACTGGTGCGAATTGAACTTCCGCCACCGCCGGCGGCTTCCGCAACTGCGCCTGCCGCCTCGTCGATGGAGGCTGCGCTGGCGGCGAAAAAGCCGGTGGAGATTTACGGCATCTACTTCGACTTCAACAGTGCTGTGATCAAGCCGCAGTCCGCCGTGGTCTTGAACCAGATTGCCGCCATTCTGCATAAGAATCCCGACTGGAAGTTGAGTGTTGCCGGCTACACGGACAACATCGGTGACGATGCTTTCAATTTGGATCTATCGAAGCGGCGTGCCGCCGCGGTCAAGGACTCCCTGGTCACGAAATACAAAGCGACGCCGGAGAGCCTTACCACGGGTGGATATGGCTCGTCGAATCCTGTCGCCTCGAATGACACGATCGAGGGACGGGCAAGGAATCGCAGGGTCGAATTACAACGACAGTAAGGTTTGGGCAAGCGAACAGGAAGTGTGAGTCAAGTGAAGAGGATTGCTTCACGAAGGGATGGATACGATGGGACGAATTTCCTCCAATATGCGGCGCCGCAGATGTCTCGTATTAGCCACCGTCGCAGTGCTCGGCTCCACTACAAGCTGCAAACAGAAGCCACCAGCGGTAGCCAGTCGACCAGCCGCAAACGGCGAGGCGGCCCTTCCAGAGATTCAGACCTCGGGTGCGTCGACGTTCGGCGGAGATTCGTGGCTCAAACAGAAGCAAGCCAGTGAGCGGAACATTACCGCGGGAGCAGGCAAGAGTTTTGCCAACATTACGTATAAGCCCGAAGTGAAAATCATTGACAAGGCGACGATCGACGCTTCGATTCAGGGTATCAGCAGCAACGGACGAGGAGTGATCTTCAAGGATGCTTCTCCCGAGATTCGCGCTTTGAAGGCGGGCGACATTCTGCTGGTGAAGAACGCATTCGCGGCCAAGATCATGGTGGCAGTAAACGACGGCGACCAGACGGCGCTGATTACCGACCAGGCGAACCTGTCTGACGTGGTGCAGTCGGGAGAGATTAATATAGACACCCCCATCGGTTTTCACGGGCCTTCGGTTGCGTCAGCTCCGCCTGCGCGCCCGTTCCACCTGATGGATGTGATCGAGACTCCAGTGTATGCCCAGAACGGCACTGGCGAAGGCCCTGCGCCGGGCTCTTTGATCCCAGGGACCACGCCCAAACCAGGCAGGGCGGTGGACAGCCCTGGCAAAACCGTGCACGACGCAGCGGTTGACGCATTGACCTCGGGATGGAAGATCGAGAACTACTCCGTGGTGCCGAGCAACAACTCCGCGATCATCTCCGCTCGCTTGTCGAAGTTCACCAGCGGTTTCAAGGCGGTGGTAGAAACGGATGGCACGATCACCAACTTCCAATTCGTTTCCAATCTTAAATTTTCCCAGAATACCGGCGAGCAGGCGATTCGCGGTGTGCAGGGTATGAGCGGAAAGATGCACTTTGTATGGGAGATTGGCAAGGACACTCCCGGCGTCTGGGCGGCTGAGGACAAGGTTAAGCTGCCGGCGGGTGTGAGCATTCCGTTGGGCCCGGAGTTGGCCGGCTTGCCGTTGAGTATCGACATCTACGCTGCATTTCTGATCCACCCGGCATTGACCGGAGGCGGTGAATACTCCAAGGGAGGCTTCACCATCGGTTGGGTCGGGAGCAATAGCGATGCGGCCGATAGCGGCTCCGACGAGGGCTTGACGTTTGAAGTAACGGACGATCAAAGCATCTCGCCTGTAGCGCCCAATGGGATGGTGATCTCGGTGTGCGCGCCGCGCATTGAGTTGAAGCTCGCGCTGCTGGGCTCTTATGGGTCGGACAACCTCTTCAAGACCGCTGCTGCGACTATCGATACAGCCATCGATGCAATCGCGCGCCACTTTCTTTCTCCATCGGCCTTCGCCACGTACACGGCGTCGCCTCTGGGAGCTTTGACGGCAACTAACATTCTCAGCTCACAGGCGGATATCTATGTGCAGGTGATTCACACCGAAGGAGTGACGCACGCGCCCAACATCTCGCTGGCGCCTTGTTCCAAGCAGGAATTGAAGATCACCGGCCAGATAGGCGGTGAAGCAAAACTCCTGGGACTTACGCCGGGCGCGACGAAGACCAAAGACGTATTCACCAAGACGTTCACACGCTGGAATCCAGCCAGCAACTTTTGCAAAGGTGTTTGACACAGTGGTAGGTCAGATTAATCCATGGGGGACAGAAAGATGGGTATGCACAAGGTAGCGGCGATCGGAGTGATGCTGCTGGTGAACCAGTGTTTGTTAGCAGACGCGAGCTTTCAGTCCACGTACCAGATCACGGGTGGAACGCTGGTCGACGCGCTCAAAGGCCAGGCATTCATCGGCAAAGCTGTGGGCAAGATGTTCGCGCCCACAAATACTCTAACCATGGTGCACGGCAACCAGAAGGCGGTGGTGACCAAGGAGTCGATGGAGATCACGGATCTGGATCAGGAGACAATCACGCATGTGGACATGACGCATAAAACCTATTCTGTTATCACTTTCGCGCAGATGCGGCAGGCGTTCGCGAATATGCCAAAGCAGATGGAGCAGGCGCAGACCCAGATGAAGCAGGCCCAGGCACAGATGAAGCAGCAGCAAGGCCAGATGCCGGCGAACAATTTGCAGACCAGCTTCGTCGTAACCGCGAAAAATACGGGGGTGAGCAAGGTGGTAAACGGGGTCACAGCGCAGGAACAGATCATCACCATGTCGATGAAGGTCACTGATCCGAATGCTGCGGCAACGAACAGTACCAACTCGATGACTTATGTGGTGACAACAGATGCTTGGATCGCGCCCGATCCACCAGCGGTCACGGAGATCAAGGATTTCGATTTGCGTGCGGCAAAGAAGATGATGGAGGGCGTGGACATGTCAGCCTTCATCACGTCGATGAAAGCTAATTCGAACGCCGGCATGGCGGGCATGTTTTCCAGTCAGCCTGGTGCCGCGGACGCGATGGCCCAGATGGGCAAAGAGATGGCCAAGCTGAAAGGGACGCATGTAATGGAAGTGACGAGCATGGGTGGCAGCGGGGTCGGGCCAAATGCGCCGCCTGCTTCCGCTGCGGCTCCATCTACGGCCGGGAATTCGACCGGATCGGTCGCGGGACAAGTGGCGACCGACACCGCGGCGCAAACAGCAGCCGGGGAAGCGGGCAAACTGGGTGTCTTTGGATCCGCACTGGGTAATTCCGCCTTGGGCGCGTTTCGCAAAAAGAAGGCTGCATCAGCGCCCGCACCAGCTCCTGCGGCGACTCCCGCGGCTGCACCAGGAGGAACCCAGGCGACGCAGAGCGCGGTTCTGATGGAGACGACGAATCAGGAGACAGACTTTTCCATGGAAGCGGTTCCCCCTTCGGCGTTCCAGATACCCAAGGGTTTCAAGAAGGTTGCTTCCCCGTACGACCAGATGGGGAAATAGCGGCCTCCGCCAGGCCCACCCCTGATCGGTCCCGCCTGGAGCGAATCGTGTCTGCTCGGCTACGGCCGCGTTTACGAGCAAGCCGCCGAGCGTGGGGAGCTCCCAACCGTGAGGCCGTGCTTACCGAACTGCGTCGCATTGCACGCGACGAGTTCCAAGATCGTGTGAACCGCAACATGGTAACAAGCCTGTACATTGCACGAAGTCGTTCTGGATCCTTCACAGGCATCGAGTGACCGCAGCTTCGGCACAGGCAAGGTGATTGCTCCATCCGCGTCACAACCGTTCGCCACGTTCGCTACAAACCCAACGTAGTGACGGTAGCGGGATATTCTTCTTCGAACCGAAGCTCTTCGCTAGAGGCGGCCCGCGCCCCGCTCAGGTACCGCATGACCAGCGCTGCCGCGGCGAAAGCCAATAGCATTATCACGCAGCGAACCAGACCATACAATTGGCGGCTTTCAAATGCGGCTGCCTGACTCAATAGTTTTATACAGATCAGCAGGCCAACCCAAAAGTAAATATGGATCTGCGCCTTACCCGGCAGATAGGAACAAGTGAACGGTATTTTGGGAAACGTGTAGAGGCAAACTTCCACCAGAAGGATCCCCAGCAACAGCATCACGCTCAAATGCCCTAAAGCAGGACGCCAGGGATACATCAACATGAGCCATGTGGTCATGACCAGCAACACAGGAGTCACGCCAAGGGTCAGCCAGGAAAAGCGGACTCCCTTCTGATAATCCAGGGCAGACCGAACTTGCGTGGTGCGGATAATCCAGTTTGCCTGAAGGGAGATAGGAATCGACGCCACCACCCGTAACGCCAGCACTGTGAGCGTCATCATCAGCGTGCTGGCAAACAAGAACCACCCGCTCACGGTCGTCGAGGAAGATCCGATTCCCGCGGACGTAGCGTGTACATAACCGATGATGATGGTGATGCCAATACCCAGGTAGAAGCTGAAAATCATGCGATGCTGACGGCTCCTAAGCAGCGTGCGCATACTGAACAGCGTGAGCGCCTCGGTGAGCGGATAACCGAATCGTGGCGCCCATGAACCCGATCGCATCTGCGGCAGAATGTCCGGCTGCTCGACGATCTTCGGCATCAACCTGAAATAACACAGAAGCAACGCTGCGCCCGCGCCGAGCGTGCAGCAGCCTAAGCCAATCCATGCGCGCGACGCCAGCGGCGCAAGTGCAGGGTGCATCGATCCATTCAGTTGATTAAAGAGGCCCAGGAACCAATAAGAGGGCAGCCATGCAAGCAGGCGTTGATTTTGTGGGGCAGTCAGCGCCGCCGGGGATTCAAGCGACGGTTCAAGAAAATAAACGCTCAGTAGGAGGCACGCGACCGTCGCTTGAAAAACCGCAGAGAGGCGAAGAAACATCTGCCGCGGAAGCAGGTTGGCTGCCAGACCCTGAACCGCGAGAGCGGTGAGAACAAAGAACGCGCTCGCTGCGAACAGTGTGATCCAATAGGCGGGTAACGCGCGCAGCATACCAACAAACCCACTATCGTTCGCCCGAAAAAGCAGGGGCCAAACCAAGCCTGAGAAAATGTTGAGCGCTATGACCGCCAGGGCTGGTCCGGCGAACAGGGCGGCAAGTTTGGCGAGAAAAAGTGTGCCTTCTTTCACCGGCAGAGGCGTAAGGATCATCAGGTCTCGTTTATCAGGGAAAGCCGCGTCCCAGTTGAGCACGGTGATGAGCCCAGCCACGGTCATCGCCGTTTCAATAAGAAAGTGTTCCATTCCCCATGCGTTGTTCGTCATCAGCGTCGCCCCGTTCATTAGCAGGAGGGGCACACTGAGGACGAAGCTGAAGGTGCAGAAGATGGAAGCGAACTGCCCCATCAACCTGGTGAGATCCGCATCCGCCGATAGGAGATCAAGGTCGAGCACACGCAGAAAGAAGACGCGGTAGAGCGCACGGAACTGAACTCTCC
The DNA here is from genome assembly GCA_963793525.1 of uncultured Acidobacteriaceae bacterium. Taxonomy (GTDB): domain Bacteria; phylum Acidobacteriota; class Terriglobia; order Terriglobales; family Acidobacteriaceae; genus PALSA-350. Next base: position 49,966 of record CAWCAZ010000014.1, on the reverse strand, counting down.
TCGCGCTCCATTGACTAGGCATAGATCAAGTCCGCAATCTCGCGTGAAACGGATTCCGAGTCGTTCTCGACCGCTAGCTGAGAAAATATTCCTTCCAACGTCGGTACCTCCATCAGGATTCTCAACCGTTCAATGGAGTCGTCTGCCACCACCTTACCGCGATGCAAAATAATCACGTGCGAGCACACGCGCTCTACCGTTTCCAGTTCATGCGAACTGAAGAGCACAATCTTGCCCCGTGTTGCCAATTCTCGAATCAGGCTCCGCAGCACCAGGGAGGACCCAACATCGAGGCCCGAGAATGGTTCGTCGAGAAGGACCAAATCCGGGTTGTGCATCAACGCTGCACTCAGAAGAATCTTCTGCCGCATGCCCTTCGAATAGGACGACATCGCTACGTCACGATCACCATGCATGCCAAATAGGCGCAGAAGTCCATGAATGCGTTTATCTGTAGTACTCCGCTTCATGTCTCTCAATTGAGCGACCATCACCAGGTACTCCAGGCCGCTCAAGTGTGTGTAGAGGTGAGGCTCTTCGGGAACATAGCCTATTCGTTGCCGGTAGGCCATGGGGTTTTCCTTGATGGGGCGTCCGTCGAGGAGAATCTCTCCCGATGTCGCCTCAATTAGTCCCGTGGCCAGCTTCATGGTGGTGGATTTGCCGGAACCATTGGCTCCCAGGTAGCCAGTCACCTCTCCCGGCCGCGCGACGAAGCTCACGTGATCCAGGGCGGGAATGCCACTGTAGTGTTTATGCAGACTACGCACTTCAAACATGGCGACCCCTATGGCGAGTGATTGAGAAGAACCTCAGCAATGAATCGACTGCCTTTTGAATGTGCACGGCCACACCATACCTGTGCAAAGAACCCGGACTGAGCGAGCGTCTGGCGAACCATGAGATCCAGGGTTCCCTGCAGATCGCTCTTTGCCATGCCTTTTACCCCTAGACAACTTAGCAATTGAGAGCGTACCCATAGATGCATAGGTGTGTCAAGCGGCTTCTGCAATTAACCGCCAACAATCAGAAGTAAAAGAACATGCAAGAATTCTGCTGACTTCGCTAAAGTAGAATACTACATAGGGGATCTGCTTTCGTGGCGCTCACGAAGAGAAGGACCGAGGTGATGTATGGACTTTGACTATGTTGTCATGCCGGCCATCATTCTGGCAGTTGGGATTCTTGTGATTTGGTTGAGTGTTCGTAGGATGCGTTCACTTTCCACAAAGCATTACCGCACGTGGAGGAAAGTTGCCGAACGAATCGTTCTATCGATAATCGCTCTTCTAGCGGTAGCCGTGGCGGGAGCAAGTGCATTTAACGCGGTAGCTCTCCACTATTTTTGGGCGCTCAATCCAGCTCCCGGAGATTTCTACGTGGTAAATGGGCACAGAATGCACATCTACTGCACGGGAAATGGCTCACCGACGATTGTTCTGGAGGCGGGAGGGGGGAGCGACTCCGTGATATGGAGGGGAGTTCAAACGGCGCTTTCAAAGACCACCCGCGTCTGCGCCTACGATCGGGCCGGATCCGGCTGGAGCGATGCACTTTCGGGTCCGCGCGATGCTGACCACATTGCAGATGAGTTGCGCCAACTTTTAGCCCGAGCTGGAATAACCGGCCCCATCGTCCTCATGGGGCACTCAATTGGCGGAGTCTATTTGCGCGATTATGCAACGCGATACCCGGCCGAGGTTGCCGGACTGATCTTTGTGGATAGCTCTACGCCACTGCAGAATCGGAACCCGGCGTTCAAGCTCACCGGAGGCTCGGGACCACCCCCATGGGTGTTCCATTTAGCAATGATTGCCGGGATTCCGCGCCTGCTAGGGATGTGTTCAGGGGGGACGCAGGGTGCGGGAGATCACACCAGGAAGTTACAGGCAGAAGCCATGTGTCGCTTGCATTACGGCACGATGTCTGCCGAAGCGGACAGCTTCGACCAGTCCGGCCAGCAAACTGTCCATTCCGGACCTTACGGCGCACTTCCGATTCTGATCATCTCGCATGATCCCTCGAAGCAAATGTCAGGACATCCCACCCAGCTGGACTTTGATCGGCAGGTCGCCTGGAGCCAGATGCAGGAAGACCTCAAGAAGCTTTCCACACGTAGCCGAGGAATCATTGCCAAAGGGAGTAGTCATCCCGTTATGCTTGACCGCCCGGACTTGATTGACAAGGAGGTGCCGTTGTTTATCGAGCAGTTACGCGGCACCGCTCCACAACCAACAAACTACGGTTCCACAGTCACAGAATAGGGGGGATCGGGAGCGAGCTGTCCGTATTTTCCCAATGACCCGCTTCGAGCACTTGGGTCGAATCAAACATCGATCCTAGCCTGGGGGGCGGCGATTAGACAGAGTAGACCCATCCGAAATGCATCTTGTCCTCCCGCCTGCAGTGGGAGCGTTTCGGAGGGATCTGAATGATCCCACGTGTCCTTCCGCTCTTTTCGGTATGCTTACGCTTACCATGACAGATCAAACCATCCCCCGCACCTGGCTTAATCCGCCTACAAATTGGAGTGAGACCGGGGACACGCTGACCGAAACGGCGCCCCCTGGAACAGACTATTGGCGGGTAACTCATTACGGGTTTATCCGCGACAACGGTCCATTTCGCTATCAGGATCAAAGTGGAAACTTTGAAGCCAAGGTCCGAATCACGGGCAAATACCATGAGCTCTATCATCAGGCCGGCTTGATGATACGCATCGACGACCGGAACTGGATCAAAGCAGGGATCGAGTTCCTGAACGGCAAGCAAAGCGTGAGTGCCGTGGTCACGCGAGAATTTTCCGATTGGTCTGTACTTACTTGTTCTGACAACCCCGCCTTTCTCTGGTTGCGCATGCAACGGTATAACGACACGGTTCAGGTTTCGTATTCCCGCGACAACCAGAAATGGTCGATGATTCGGCTTGCCTACTTTCCTCCGCAGGTGCCAGTCAAAATTGGCATGATGGCTGCCGCACCCGGCAAGGAGGCCCTGGAAGTCGTCTTCGAACACTTCTCCATCTCTCCCCTCGATTCGCCGCCTCAAGAGGATTGAGCGCTGGCTCTAACCGCGCTCCAGGTGAAATTGGTAACATGTGACAGTATTCCCGCGATGCTCGAGAGCCTCGGGCACCCGAGTGCGAAGGAGAATTATGGAAATGAATACCCGACGCGGGTTCTTTGGCAAGATCGTCGTCATGGCGGCGGTGATCGCCGGGACCCCGAAACTCTTCGCTCTCCAGGCTCCGGCGGCCGCCTCCTCCGGACGCTTCGCCGGGAGGTCTGCCGCCTCGCCGTGCCGGCAATCACACGCACAACGGCATCTACTACTTCTCCGGCACCGGCTCCAATGACGGCTATCCCAAGGATGATCACGTGCTCGTAACCGACCCCTTTGAGAAGCATGTCACCCGCACCATGGACGCGCTCAAGAAGTCGGTCGAGCGTGCGGGCTGCACCATGGATAGCATCATCCACCTCGAGGTGTTCCTCTGCCTGCCGCTCGCCGACGGCATTCCCATGCCGACGGGCAAGGCGAGGTTCGATGCCCACAAAGCGCAATACGACGCGTTGAACAAAATCTACGGGACCTACTTCTCACCCGGCAAAGCTCCCTCGCGCGCCTGCATGGCTCTGGAATGGATCCCCGGCGATTCGCTGATTGAGATCGTCGGCAGCGCAGCTTCGTCCTCCACCCCTCCCACCGCTGGCGATGACAAGGAAACTATCGATGAATTTGAAATTTGGCTGGAGCCGCCGTTCTTTTCTGCCTGCGCTGGGCGCCACTCTCGGTGGCCTGTTCGCCCCGGCGGAGTCGGATGCGGCCGGCATGTTTGGCAAGAAACCCAAACCGTCTATGCCCTCTGTCGACGGCAACGCCATCGTGCCCATCACCAGCGGGCTTGGTTGTACCGGCGACATCTACGCCGAGCTTGGCGTCACGCCGCTCGTCAACATCAACGGCACGGTCACCGTCATCGGCGGATCGGTGATGAAGCCCGAGGTCATGGAGCTGATGCGCGCGGGCAACGAGCACTTTGTCTTGATCGACGAGCTCGAAATCGCGGCAGGTAAGTTTATAGCAAAGCTGTGTAAGTCTCCGGCAGGCTACACCGGACTGGTGACGGGCGGCGCGGCCGCGGCCATGGTTGTCGGCTACGCCGGCATGATGACCGAGGACCTCGAGCCTCGCATGCACGCCATTCCCGACGTCAGCGGATTTCCCCCGGAACGAGGTCATCATCCAGAAGAGCCATCGCTATCCCTTCGACCACCAGATTCGCCAGACAGGCGCGAAGCTGGTCGAAGTGGAGACGCGCGAAGAGATGATCGCCGCGATCAATCCCAAGACCGTGGCCATCCACTTCACCAACATCCTTTCCGACCAGGGCCAGGTAAGCGGCCCTGAGACCGTGGCCATCGCCAGCGCGCACAACATCTACACCTTTAATGACGCCTCCGCCGACGTGCCGCCCAAAGAGCGGCTGTGGGAGTATCCGGCGATCGGCTTCGACATGGTCACCTTCAGTGGCGGCAAGGATATCTGCGGGCCGCAGGCCTCCGGCGTCCTGATCGGCAGGGAAGAGCTGATCCGCTACGCGCTGCTGAACATGAGCCCGCAGGAAGATCGCATCGGCCGTTGCTGCAAGGTCGGCAAGGAGACCATCTTCGGTCTGCTCAAGGCGCTCGAGATCTTCGTCAATCAGGACTATGACGCCACTTTGAGGATGTACGACGAACGCGCGCAGGTGATCACCGATACCGTGAAGAAGTTTGGGGTCACCGCGCTACCCCGCGAGTTCAACCCGCAAGCGCTGGGCAACGTGACGCCGAGTTACAAATGGCAGATCGATCGCACTAAGCTCAACATCACTGGGCCGGAGGTGATGCAGAAGCTGGCCGACACGCGGCCCATCGGCATTGGCAGCATGGGCGCCGGCGCCAGCGGCATGCGCGGACGCAATCCCGACGCCCCGCCGGAAGAGAACCACCCCGTCCACCACCACAGCCACGCCAGTGACCCGAACAGCTTCGGCTTCGCTGTCTGGCAGCTCAAGGACGGCGAGGACAAGCTGATCGCGGACCGCCTGGCCGAAATCTTCAGCGCAGCCCCGAAGGCCTAGCAGGCTGCAGAGAAACTCTGCCTCTGTGAAACGTAGGGCTTCAAGGTCTGCGTGAGAACTAGCCAAACCGAGTCAGGCTACATTGCGCCACTTTGCTCGATTCCCAGAACATAAGCGTATTTGCCTGGCAGCGAAGGCGGCACGCTAACCTTGATGTCTTCACCCACCTGCGTCCATTGCAACGGCTTCTTGTAGCCAAGCAACTCTATCTTCGCCCCGTTCTTCGGCTTCAGGTCGGTCAAAGTGACCACTGGTCCTTTCACCTCGCCCATCAAGGTCGCGTACAGAGTTGACTTCTTCTGCGTATAACGAACGTCGATACCCTCGGCAGTTTTCCCCTCGGCGCGCTTCCAGGGATGCGTGCCGTAAATGGCTTCACCGTTCTGTGACAGCCATGCCCCCAGGGCCTTCAGTCGTTCCATCTGCACAGCGGGGATCGTTCCGTCGGCCTCTGGACCCACATCGAGCAGAAGGTTGCCGTTCTTGCTCACGATATCCACCAACAGGTAAATGAGCTTGTCGGGCGCAATCGTTTGCGCCTCGCCCTCGGCGCGGTTATAGCCAAAAGATTGTCCAAGTCCGCGGCACTCTTCCCATTTCTTTGGGTTGATTTCCTTCAGGGTCGCATATTCAGGAGTGGTGTAGTCGGTGTGCTTGATTCCGAAGCGATCATCGACGACACCATCCGGCACCGTGTTATAAAACTCGGCCTCAATCGCCATCGGCGTTGCCAGACTTCGGATAGTCGATATCGTTCCAGAGAATGGACGGGTGATACTTTTGAATTAATTCTCGATATTGCCCGTCCGCATATTTGCCGTAGGCTTCGCTCTGCGGCTTGGTGCTCTCGAAGGTTGCCATGGATGTGATTGGACCAGGAACAAACGTCCAGTCAAAGCCCCCCGAGTAGTAAAGCCCCATCTTCAGCCCCTCTTTGCGAACCGACTCCGTCAGCGCTCCAACCAGGTCGCGGGTAGCGTGCTGTCGCTCCGGCGGCAGCGTCGGATTGGCCATCGTACTCGGCCATAGCGTGAACCCTTCATGGTGTTTCGTGGTCAGCACAACATATTTCGCGCCGGCGTCTTTGAATGTCTTTGCCCAGGTATCCGGGTTCCACTTCGCGCTTTCACTATCGAAGGTCTGGGAGAAGCTGTAGTAGTCGTGGTCAGCTCCGTAGTGCTCCTTGTCGTAAGCTTGCGTTGGAGAACCATCAATGCGGACCGTGTTGTAATACCACTCCGCATACGGATTTTTCTTCAAAAAATCCGGTTTGGTAAAGTCCACCATCTCGAGGGGCGCCCAGCCCGGCACCGAATAGAGCCCCCAATGAATGAATATCCCGAGCTTCGCATCGTCAAACCACTGCGGCAGCGGATGCTGATTGAGAGACTCGATCGTCGCCTCATAATGAGAGGGCGCTTGGGCTGGAGAATGGGCGATGAGCAACAACCCCAGTGTGGCGCAGGTGGAATAGTAGACAATTCTTCGGCACTTAGACGATCCCATAAATATCTCCCGTATGCAGCGAGCTTCTGTTTGAAAGATCTTATCCCACAAAGGCCGGGCACACGTTCATGTCCGCTTCTGCGTAACCTGGCGGAACACCCGCAGCAAGTTACCACCCCAGAACTTGTCAATGCGCTCCTCCGAATAGCCGCGGCGCAGCATGGCTTCGGTGATCATCGGCAGATCGCGCACGTCGCGCATGCCACGCGCCAGCGTCGGGCCCCCGTCGAAGTCGGTGCCGATCGCCACGTGATCCTCCCCCACCATTTGGATGGCTCGATCCACCACCGCTACCCAATCGTCTACCGTCATCATCACCGAGTCCGGTACCTGGGCGCCCGGCATCGGAAACTGCGGCGCCACCAACTGGTCCACCTCGTAGATCGTCTTGCCCTTCACTCGATCCGGGATACTCGTGGTGTCCCAAAAGGTTTTCTTTTGATGTGCGGTCAGGTAAGCGAACTCCTTGGGGTAACTGAACTCGCTGCCGATCTGGAAGCCGATAACGCCTCCTTTAGCCGCCAGTTTCTTGAGCAGCCAGTCCGGCATATTCCGCGGAATATTGTTGACGCTGCGCAGGCCGTGGTGGGTGGCAACCACCGGCCCGTCACTTACATCGATCGCCTGCGAGATCGTGTCGTCGGAGGAGTGCGATACGTTGATCACCATGCCCAGCCGGTTCATCTCGCGGATGACCTCGCGGCCATGGGGCGTAAGGCCGTTCCATTGCGCAGGCGAACAGCAGGAGTCGGCGTAGTGCTGGTTCCAGTTGTGCGCCGAAAGCTGTGCCGAACGCAGTCCCAGCCGATACAGATCGCGCAAAACCCCCAGATCGCCGTCCAGATCGTAGCTGCCCTCAATATCCAGCACCGCGGCCATCTTTCCCTGGGCATGGATGCGTTCCACATCGTCCGCGTTTAATGCCAGCGCGACCTGATCGCTGTTCATCTGCAACTGGTGCAGCGCGTCATCGATTCGCCGGAACGCCTGCTTGGTCTCGAATCGCCCGGGGTAGTACTCTTCGGGAATGAACACCGAGAGGAAGAACGCGCTGACTCCGCCTTCCCGCGCACGCGGCAGATCCCATTGTCCATCGCGTTTGCGCGTGCCCATACTGCCACCGTGATAGAACTCGCGGTCCAACGCGTGCACGTGTCCGTCAAACACCAGCGCCCGCTTATGCACGGCCCACGCGCGCGCGGAGATCTGCGGGGCGGGCTGATCAATGGCGGACCAAAGCGCGGAGCGCAGCGCCAAGGCGCCAGTGCGGTGTAGCCGAGAAATCGGCGGCGGGTCAGCATTCGCTCCTCCAGCATGGGTGTACAGGCATCTTTGCTATATTCGCTCGCAACCAATCGATTCCATAGGATCGTGCTATGCCTCAGAATACGACGTCTGCCAATCGCCCCCGGCTCGCTGCCGTGATCACTGCCTATAAGAGATTACTGCACGGCCAACATGTCGTGGATCGTTTCCTCGATGGTTATGGATGGGCCGGCACGTTCCACCATCCGGCGATGGACGTGGTTTCGCTCTACGTCGATCAACGGGGCGAAGGCGATTTGACCCAGGAGCGGGTGGATCGGCATCCCACCATGAAGCTTTATCCCACCATCGCGGAAACCCTGACCCTCGGCACCAGCAAGCTGGCGGTCGATGGAGTGGTCGTGGTCGGCGAGCACGGTACCTACCCGCTTACCGAGACGGGGATCATGAAGCATCCCCACTTCGAATTCTTCGAGCAGATCACCAAGGTCTTCCACGACAGCGGCCGGTCTGTTCCTTACTTCAACGACAAAGAGCTTTCCTATAGGTGGGATTGGTCCAAGCAGATGGTCGACACCTCCCAGCAGATGGGCTTTCCTCTCCAGGGAGGGTCAAGCCTGGCGGTCACCTGGAGAGTTCCGTCGGTGGAGTTCCCGTTGGGGGCCACCGTGCACGAAGCTGTCTCCGTCGGCTACGGCGGCATGGGCAGCTACGATTTCCATGGTCTGGAAACCATCCAGTGCATGGTGGAGCGGCGCAAGGGCGGCGAAACCGGAGTTGAGTGGCTGCAGACCTATCGCGGCGACGGCTTCTGGACGGCCTGGCAGCAGGGCGTGTGGTCGCAGGCATTGGTGAAAGCGGCGCTTGTGCCGCAGTTCCACCCTGGCGCCGGCGACTGCCACCTTCACCGATATGTTTCCCACGGTCGAGCAGATGCGGGCCCTGGTGCCCGATCCGGTTGCCTACCACTACCAACATCGCGACGGCCTGCGCTGCACCATGCTGCTGATGAACGGGCTGGTGCGCGACTTCACCTTCGCGGCGGCGATCGAGGGGCAGGCGAAACCCTTTTCCACGCAGATGTATTTGCCTATGCCGGACGGCCGCACCACGCTGGCAAGTTTTTTCAGCCCGCTGGTCTACAACGCCGAGCAGATGTTCCTCACCGGCAAGGCGCAGTATCCGATCGAACGGACGCTGCTGACCAGCGGCCTGCTGATCGCCGGCGTCGATAGCGCCTTCCAGGGAATGCAGCGCCTGGAGACGCCAAACCTGGCGGCCGTACACTACCAGCCCAACCCTGAATCCACCTTCTGGAGGAGCTAATGCTGACCCGCCGCCGTTTTGTAGAGTATTCCGCGTTGTCCTCGGCTATGTTGGCGTATCGCCCGCTGCTGCTGCAGTGGCTGGGCCAGGCGCCCGCCAGCGCCCGCTGCGCCTGGCGATCCTCGGCAGCGTGTATCGCCACCAGTCGAATATGCAAACCCTCGCCGACCGCTTTCTGGTGGGTTATCCGTACGACGGCGAATGGCACATGCCGAATGTGCAAGTGGTCTCCGTGTATGTGGATCAGCTGGAGCGCCAGGCCGATGCTGCGCCCTCGCCCTACCAGCTTGCGATGACGGGAGCCAAAGTTGCGCCGTCAAGTTCAGCCAAAGGAATAGCGGGCGGCCTGGGCAGGGACCGCACCGTGAAGACGCAGCCTGCGCCGGAGAAACCTGAGGCCTCCGAGACACCGGATCCAACGGCCGATTTGAGCAGAGCCCGCGCGCAGCAGTTCGGCTTCCGCCTGTGCAGCAACATTCCGGAGGCGCTTGCGCTGTGGCGGCGACCGGATCGCCGTCGACGCGGTGCTGGCGATCGTCGAGCAGGATGACTATCCCAACGAACGACAGGGGGCAGATTCTGCTGCCCAGCTACGATTTCTTTCAGCAGTGCGTCCAGGTCTTTGAGGACGAGAGACACGGGGTTCCTTACTTCAACCACAAGCAGCTCTCCTTCAGCTTCGAGCAGGCGCAAACCATGGTGAAGACCGCCAACCGCCTGAGCTTCCCGCTGCTCGCCGGCTCCTCGCTGCCCGTGACCTGGCGCTTGCCGGACGTGGACATCCCGCTGGGTGCGCAGGTCGAAGAGGCGGTGATGGTGGGGGTGGGCGAGCTCGACGGCATGGACTTCGACGCGCTCGAAGCCATGCAGTGCATGCTGGAGCGCCGCAAGGGAGGCGAGACCGGCGTGAAGGCGGTGCAGTTGCTCGAGGGCGACGACGTCTGGGCGGCAGGAAACGCGGGTCGCTGGTCAAAAGATCTGCTGAGTTCTGCCCTGTCGCGCAGCGACACGCCGTTGGGCCTGACCGTGCTGGATGGCCGCACTCAGGACCTGGTCGCCTCCGGCGTTTTGCCGCAATTGGTCAAGGATCCGGCCGCCTATTGCATCGAGTACAACGATGGAACGCGCGCCACGCTGCTCATGCTCAACGGCGCCATCATGGATTACAACATCTCGGCGCGGGTGGCGGGCCACGGCATGGTCTCGACCCAGTTCTTCCTGCCGCCGGCTCCTAACTCGACTTACTCTGCTTGCCTGGCAGCGAAGATCGAGCAGACTGTTTCAGACCGGAAGCGCGGCCTATCCGGTGGAGCGCACCCTGCTGACGACTGGCGTGCTGGAGGCGTGTCTGCATTCGCGGCACAGGCTGAACCAGCGGTTGGAGACACCGCACTTGGCGATTCGCTACCAGCCGCCGGCCGAATCACAATACGCTCGTATTTGAAGCCGTCAGAATCGCTTGGCCTTCGGCAACGATGCTGGTGCAGACGAAAACAGGTACGCTACACAGTTGAGGAGATGCGCAGTATGGTGGAAACAACTCGTAGGGGATTTGTCAAAGGTGCTGCGGCCTCTTGCATCGCGCTGGCCGCGATGGACGCGAGAGGGCTCGGCGGCGGAACTGCTGCTGGCCTGCCAAACCCAATCTTTGCGTATGAGTTTGGCGATATCACTCCCGCGCAGCAAGCCGGGTTTGCGCGAGACTATGGATTTCAGGGAACCGTCTTCGATCATGCCAAGCAGATCCCGGAGCGCTTGCAGGCTATGGACGAGGCGCATCTCCAGCTGTTCTTTCTTTGGTTGACGGTGGACATCAGCAACGGCCAAGTCAAATATGAGCCCGGTACGGAAGATGCGATCGCGGCATTGAAAGGGCGGGGAACTGTCGTATGGGTCGCCGTTCCCATGGGTGACGGTTGGGTCGGCGCCGGAGCAGAAGAACGGACGATTCAGGCGGTCGATCGAATTTCCGATCTCGCCGCTCAATCTAACCTTCGCGTCGCGCTCTATCCACACTATGGTTTTTACCTGGCCCGCTTCAAAGATGTTGTGCGAATTGCAGAACGGGTGGGGCGAAGCAACGTGGGCGTCACCTTCAATCTCTGCCATGAATTGCGCTCCGGGTTTGATCTGGAGTTCCCTCAGCTACTGGATAAAGCCATTCCACGCCTGTATGGCGTCACGATCAACGGGGCGGACCGGCAGGGCCGGGATTGGAACACGCTGATTCAGCCGCTTGGCAGTGGCGACTACGATGTCGCCGCGTTAGTCGGCACCTTCACAAAAGCCGGCTATCGGGGTCCCTTCGGCATCCAGTGCTATGGCCTGAAAGGCGATCCCGGAGTCTATCTGAAACAATCGATGGCAGCATGGCGTCTCATTTCCGCGCGCGCATCCCAGGTCAATTCTTGAGCACACGAGCGGTCACCAGCTAGGGCTGACTCAAATCATGCGACATGATCGTGTCCTGCGAAACATTGAACTGGAAGCGTCTGTCCGTTGCCTAATGGCCTGCGGCGGATACGCTGTTTGACGGCGGCTGGTCGGACGTACAATGCCTTCCAGATGCGCATTCGTCCGCCATTCGCTCTATTCCTCCTGGTACCCCTGTTTTTCGGATTCCATCTTCGCTTTGCGCAGGCGCAGACCCCACCTGCTCCCTCCGTCGTCACGATCGACGGGCTCGGCAAAGGTACCGTCCATCTCCCCGGGCCCTGGCGTTTCCATATCGGCGATGACTTGCGATGGGCCGACCCCGAGATAAACGACACCCCGGGGGAAAATGGTTGGGAAACCATCCTTGTCGATCGTCCTTGGGGCGCGCAGAGACACTTCGCCTATACCGGCTTTGCCTGGTACCGGCTGAACCTTCGCATCACACCCGCACCTGATGTCAAAACCGACTTTCAATTGGTCCTGCCCAGCCTGCAAGACATTTGCGAGGTCTACTGGAACGGCAGGCTAGTGGGCCGCTACGGTAAGTACCTCCGCGCCCGTACTCGCCGGCGGTGAATGCGCCTGCAGCCTTCACCTTGCCTGATTCTCGATCCGGCACGCTTGCCATCCGGGTTTGGGCCGGACCGCTCGGCTCCAGTGCGTCCGGGGGTGGCGGCGGAATTGCACAGACACCCCTGGTAGGCGATTCCAAATCGATTGCCGCGTATATCGGCACCTGGAACTACAATTTCCTGCGCAGCACTCTCTACTTCAACGCCCGGAACATTCTCTACTTTCTCGTAGCCCTGGCAGCCTTCGTCCTGTGGTTGCGGCGCAGGAAGGAAACGCTGCTCCTGTGGTTTTCCATCTTCGCTATTTGCCCGGCTATCTGGACGTCGGTCTACACCATGCGCGTTCCGATCTCCAGCCAGTTCAGCCAGTTCATGCTGCAGCCGCTGTGGGCCCTGCGCAATGTCGCGCTTTGGTTCCTTCTCATCGAGATGCTTCACCTCCGCAGCCGTCGCGGGCTGGTCCGTTGGGCGAAGATCCTTGCCGTTGTCAGCCTGGCTGGTTCGTTCCTCGACGGCTGTCTTACCTATGTGCCCACGAGCTGGATCTCACCACACACCAGCGCCTGGATCGATGGGATCCTCACCGTAATCATTGAACCGTGCCAGCTCTATCTGCTGGTGCTGGTCGCGAACGGTTTCCGTCAGAAACTTGACTCCGCGCGCTGGGTGCTCGCTTTGAGCGCGTCTCTCTCCCAACTCCTGGCTGTCATTGTTGCCACCGCCCGGCAGGGCCAGCGATTCACCCACTGGACTCTGTCTGAGCTTCTGTCTTCGCCGCTGTTCCATTTGGGTCCCGTCTACTTCAACGCAGACACTCTTCTCGATCTGCTGGTGTTCTTCTCAATCATCTATACGGTCTATCACTACATTCGTGATCAGCAGGATCGCAAGGCCATCCTGGAGCAGGAACTGCACAGCGCGCGCGAGCTTCAGCAGGTCCTCATCCCGGAAAAGCTACCCACGCTGCCGGGGTTCAGCATCTCCAGCGCCTATCTGCCCGCGCTCGAAGTGGGCGGCGACTTCTTCCAGATCATTCCGCTGGATGGCCCGGCCGCCGGGTCCACGCTCATCGTCCTCGGCGACGTGAGCGGCAAGGGACTCCGCGCAGCTATGGCCGTTTCGCTCATCGTGGGTGCTGTGCGCACGCTCGCAGAAACTACCTCCCGCCCGGCGGAAATTCTCGCCGGCCTCAGCCGCCGCCTGCACGGCCGTCTTCAAGGCGGCTTCTCCACCTGCTTTGCCCTGCGCCTCGATCCCGATGGCGCCTGTACCCTGGCCAGCGCCGGCCACCCCGCGCCGTACTTCAACGATAAAGAGATTGACTTGCCCGGCGCTTTGCCCCTGGGCATCGATCCTGCGATCGCCTATGAGGAGGCCATCGTGCACTTCCATCCTGGCGACCGCTGCGCTCTTTACACCGATGGCCTGCTCGAAGCACGCACGCCCTCCGGCGAGATCTTCAGCTTCGAACGGCTGCAAACGCTCTTTGCTTCGGGCGCTGACGCTGCGCAGGCCTCCGAAGCCGCCGTCGCATTTGGCCAGGATGACGACATCACGGTTGTCACCCTGACTCGGCTGGCGAATGCGTGAGCACTGGATGCGTCCTGGTGGCCGTCCAAGGAGCTGCTAAGGCCGGGTTCGTGGCGCTTGCTAGATGTAAGATCCGATGGTTCGGTTGAGCAATGCGGCGAAGGCCTGCCAGGCCGAGGTCATTCCGATAGGGACGGCGAGAGCCACGGACGCGAAGACCAAGGGCGCTGCCCACATGGTGGAGCGGTGGATGCGGCGGATAGAGATGAGTTCGTAGACGATGAGAATGAGAAGCAGGATGCCGAGACCAGTGGCTGCTCCCGCAGCGGGCGGCAGTCCGATACGGGCCCAGGGAAAGCGGCCGAAGGCGGCGGCAACCAGGCCCATGGTGGCGATCAGGATAAGACGCTTGTGTGCGTCGGGCCTGCGCCGGGCGCGCCAGGAAGCGTAGATGACGATGGCGAAGCAGGTGATGCCGATGAGCGGGATGGCAGCAGAGACGGCAGGATCGAGCGGGCCGATCTTGACTCCACGATGAAGCGCATCGATGGCCGCCATCACCCCGAGCACGATCATGATCGGGGGGAAGCAGAAGGCGACGATGCCGAAGGAACGATGCCATTTGACGCGGCGAGCGGAGATGAGGGCGGCCTGCACGACGAACAGCAGCATCCAGATGGTGAAAACCGCGCCGTGGACGTGGAGAATGGGGCTGGGAAGCGGCGCCCGCACCATGCCTGCCTGGAAGTAAGTTGGCGAGAAGCCGATGTACACGCAGACGCAGAGCAGCACCGCCATGCCGCTATAAAAGACTCGTTCGACCGTTCGATTGATTGGTCTATATCTGGGTTGATGGCCGGATGCAGGCGTAAGGACGACGGCGTCGCTTGCCATGGTCTTCTCCATTCTTCGATGGACGAGTTCTGCGCAAGGCGAAATACACAGTGAAGAAGCCAAGCTCATGCCCATCATAAGTGAGATTTTGGCCGGGCGCTATCCCCTCGAGACACCAGATACGGACGGGAAAGAACAGGATGAAACAGTTACTAACATCTGCCTGCTGTGAAACAGACGATGAAAATCGCCAGGCAGGTAAGATCAGCAAAGCTGTTTTACCTGCCTGACATGCTGCCAATCGAATCAGACGTCATTAGTAGGTAGCCCTTAGGCGGCCACTCCTCTGATCTGGCTTCGCGCGGGCATCGTTATTTCCGATTCTGCCTGCAGCCAATCATCTAAATCATGCCCGTCCTCTCGTCCCCGTTGCTCAAACAGCTCGTAAGCACGGACTTCAATTTGCTGGCGATGGGGTGACTCCGTTCTCTGGTTTGCCTGATACAGCTCGGTTTCACTTTGAGTCGGTTTCATGGTGATACACTCCTTTGTTTGAGGTGGTGGCTGGTTGTGGTGAACGCTTTTCATGCATAGACCTGGTCCAAATTCTGGTCTCCGCATGACCGGGTAGTCGTTTGCTGGCTTTGTCCGATGTCTATTCAGTTTGTGAGTCCATAACTTCACCTTGCGCAAGCAGTTTCGCGCCCAACGGTGGTCCGCGGAAAGCAAGACCAAACCGGCGATAAGCAGGGGAGCACCCGGTAAGACCGGAAGCAAGAGTCCGGCGACACCGAGTATCACAAAGATCCAGCCACCGGCAGTTACGCCATAGAGAGCCAGATGATTGCGTGCTCCACACGGGTGCGGATTCAGTCATTGCTCCCCCTTCAAGGTGGGCAAGCGCGGGGCCCTACAACAGCCCCGCGCTTAAACCAGTTACAAGTGTTCGTTTGCCGGCTTTAAATATCGGTCTTGTTGGCCGTGACTACATCGATGGCACGGTTGCAAGCCTTCTCAAAGTCCGTGAGCGTGTCTACCTTGGTATAGAGTTGGTCCGCCTGTTCATACATTCCATTCACCGCTTCCCGAAAATCCTGGGAGCGATAACCGCTTGCGCCTTCATTCAGCATGACAATTGCGTCCTGCACATGATCGACCAGCAGTTCCAGGTGCGGACGAGCTTCACGAATGACCGCCTGCTGTAACACCGTCCCTTGCGTGTTGAGGCTTTCCAACTCGCTCATTTGTTTACCCAGAAGATTGACATTCTCCTTGGCATAGTCCAACTTGTTGGCGTGCGACTGCTGGTGAAGATTGCCACTTCGTGCCGCCGCCGCATAGCGGTCTAACTCGCTACGTGTCAAGGCTGCGGTTCGTTCGAACGAATCGATCTGCTGCGCAATCTGTTGCTGGGCCGCCGTACGCTCTCCTAGGCAGGTAGTCTCTGCCGATGCGAGCGGGCTCAAGAGTGCGAAGGAGCTCAATATGGCAGCGCCCTTCGCAATCATCCATCGGTTTGTTTTGATGTAAAGCATGTTCCTTCTCCCCTTTGATAAAGCAAGAGCCCTTCAGGGCTTCATGTACTTGTATGGACGCAAAGAAGGAAAGATAGGATTGTTCGATAAACTCGCGCTCGATCCTTCGGATTATCCGAAGTATCATTGGGCGGCGCAAACGCTGCTGTTTCAGCGCCGGAAGACGGCGCTTTGAGCAAACTCCGAGATGGCGACTACAGCCGGGTGTTTCAAGCGCCGATCAAGCGAAATAGCATAAAAGCTCTCCACGATATCCTGTGTCTGTCCGAGCAGGGATAATTTGAATTGGCGCTTGACTTGGGCCTCGGTGGCAGTCGGCGTAGCAAACGCTCCCACGGCTGCTTCCCCAAAAACAACGGTCATTGCGCTGTCCTCAAATTCGCCCACCACAATCGGACGCACGCCCTGGGAATCGAACCAGTGTTCCAGCGAACGCCGCAAGGCGCTCTTTTCCGCGGGCATCAGGAACGGCATGCCGTCGAGACACTTGGGAAATCGCCCTTTCGATGGACGAGCGATGCTGGGATGGGCGAAAAAGCTTAATCCGGATTGCCCCAGCAAATGGCTGAAGGCACGAATACGGATGGATGGGTCGAGGGGCGCGTCGGAAATCACCAGATCTACTTCGTGGATTGCGAGTTGGGAGAGCAGCTTGTCCGGCTTACCTTCGCGACACACCAGGCGCAAAGGAGCAGGCAGCTTCAGCGCGGGAAGAATCAGACGGAAGGCAATCAGTTTCGGAACCACATCCGCAATGCCAATAGTGAAACGGGCGGCGGGTCCCAGGGCACGTCCATGCAGAACGTCACTCAGTTCACGGCCGCGGGCAAAAATCTCGTCCGCATACTGATACGTCACACGGCCCGCATCGGTAAGCACTAGATTTCTGCCTTGCTTGCGAAACAGCTTTACCCCTAATGATCCTTCCAGGTCACGAATCTGTTCGCTGATGGTCGGTGGCGCAAGCAGCAATATTTCGCTCGCCTTGGCAATCGTGCCCTCGCGAGCGACGGTCCAGAAATACAGCAAATGATGGTAGTTCAGCCATTCCATTGTTGCGTCCCGTCGATATGCAAGCGAGTCCAATGATATCCGCAGATTGTAAGTCGATGTTTCGGTTTTCCCGAAGGCAAGTCGAGGGCACGGCGCTTTGCAAGAGCCGTGAAGTGTGTGCACGAGAAACCG
Organism: uncultured Acidobacteriaceae bacterium; assembly: GCA_963793525.1. Lineage (GTDB taxonomy): Bacteria > Acidobacteriota > Terriglobia > Terriglobales > Acidobacteriaceae > PALSA-350. The sequence continues at coordinate 32,651 of CAWCAZ010000014.1, read as the reverse complement.
CCGGGTTTCGGTGTTTTGTCAGTGCACGAGTTTGCCGGGTGCAGAAAAACTCATGCTCCATGTCAGGCCCGATTTTACAGGCTGCGAAAAGCTCATGTTTTGTATAGGTCACGACTTTAGTCGGGTCGCACACGCGGTTGCGAATCCGACGGGCTAAAGTGTCTGCGTGAGAACGAAAGACACGGCAGGATCCCTCCTTTCGCTGAGGCCCAGAGGGCCGACCGCTAAACTGTGCCCAGCCCGTTAGGGCTGGGTTTCATCCAGAGGAGAATCCCGAGCGCCGTAGGCGCGGCACCATGCGTGCCCAGCGATCCTGAATGTGATCGGACGAGATGGGTGCCGCACCTACGGTGCTCGTCATCGCATGGATACTATCCCAGCCCTTACGGGCTGGGCTGACGTTTGGCGGTCGGCCCTCTGGGCCTTGTCGATCGGAGGGATCTGCCGTGTCTTTCGTTCTCACGCAGACACTTTAGCCCCTGAGGTACGGCTTTCCACGCAGTTCCTGCTATCAAAGACGGGGACTCCTGTCCAGGCGTCTTGAAAAAGACGTACCCCAGTGGCTAAAGCCGCGTTTAGCAAATGGCTTTTGCGGCACGGTCGAACCCGTGCCCTTCGTTCAAGGTGTTTTCCACACGCTGTTAAGTCGGCCCTACCGCCTCAGCAGTATTTCTACAACCAGCCATCTATTTCACCGAGGGGCTGTCATCCGCCTTTAGGTCGCCCAACGCGTACTGAATACCGGCGCGAAGGTGTTCCAGCATTGGCGTCATGGCATACACCCGATCGCTGTGGCCGTGCCCCTCGTAGAACACGCGCCCCTTGCCCTCGCGGTGAATATAGCTCAAGGCATAATCAGCATCAGATCGCGGATTCACTTCCTTCGCCTTATCCTCAGGGCTCATCTTGTCGTAGTCGATGCTGGTCAACACATGCACGTTCTTGCGCGAAAACGATTCCAGCTGGAAGGTATATGTCTCGTCGTGGATCTCGAATTCCTTGCCATGGAACATAGCCGTCAAGGGACTATTGGGATCGTCGATCTTGACATAGATCAGTTGCGGATCGGACCAGTGGAATTTGAAGTAACCGCCAATCAGTTTGTTGAACTCCGGCCATTGCTGCACAGGCTTCGATTCCTGGCCTGAACGATGCGAGTCCGGCGGGGGTAACAACGAGTTGAAGTGGGCCACAAAATCAGCGCGAGTGACCTTCCCCGTATTATCTGTATCTAACTTCTGGAACCAGCTGTCGGCCAGGGCAGTCCACTCCTGCCGGCTGACAGTATCGTCACTATCCTTGTTCGCTCCCATGTACAGGCGTTCAGCTAGAACCGGTGCCCCCGGATTTCGCCCGGGATTGCCGCTCTTTACGGCTGCCTCACTTGCCAGGCAATCGGTGTGATATGAGTCTGACGCGGCGTGGATACCAGCGATACCCTTTCCACCTCTCACAAAACTTAGAAGGGCCGCGCGCCGCGCGGCCGTCACCGCGGGATCGGTGTCATCCAGGAAGCACGCAGTGGTGCTGTCCAGAAAAATGGCATCGTACTTCTTCAGGTTCTCGGTGTTGATATCGGCCGCGTCGTAACTGACCGTCGTGGTCCATAAACCGCCCTGATTTCCAAGTGCTTCCACCGTCTTGGCAGTCAGTGGAATGGAGGCATGCACGAATCCTCCCGGACCGGTATGCGCCATCACCAGCACCTTGCGCGGGTGCAACGGCTTCGCCCCGGGTGTCGTGGGTAAGGCTGCCATCATCGCGTCCACCGCCGCTTGTGGCGCGGGGAAGGGCGTCGAATTGCCCACCGGGTTGAACGTGCCCGATTGCCCCTGCTTGACCGCGGGTGGCGCAGGAAGCACTTGGCCGATTCCGGCCAAAATCTGAGGCTCAGTCAGCACCCCGCTATGAGTGCTATCCCAAGCCGTAAACCAGGAGTTGAAGCCAGCTTCCAGCTCGGACCGGGTCAGCGTTCCGTCGTTGTCGGGATCGAGGGCAGAAAAAATCGCCTCGGCATTTCGCCCGCCCCCTGGTCCCTGCGCTCGTAAGCTCGCAATACCAGTCCCGACCAGCGCAGCAACGCCGGCCCAGATGCATGTCGTTCCAATGATTCCCATTTGTCTCATAAAATCCGCCCGAATGAGTCTATCGCGGATGCGATCTTCGCATGCGGACAAAAATTACAGGGCGGTTCGGATGGATTGGGAATGCGCGTGAAAGGGGATTGCCGGGCAGGGGATTAGGACGTGTGGAACAATCACGATCCCCAGGAGGCCTGAGGGGAAGATATCCTCCACTTTGGTCCGTGATTCGTTTCAAAATCAAACGAGTCGTAAAGATCGCGCCGGGCCGGTCGATAACCAACATGAGCCACCGGTTGCGGGGGGTATCTCCACTACTGCTCACCGGCATTCTCGCCGCAGTCCTGGCCTTCACGCCGTTGTTTGGCGAGGCAAAATCCATCGACACAAGTAAGGTTGCCACCGTCCGTGTCGGCCACGGAGGCAGGCCGTCGATCAGGTTTCCCTCTTTCCCGATGGAGTCAAGTCGCTCCGCCGATCTCACACAAAACCTTCACATCCTATTTGCGTTGGTAAGCCGATCGCTCAATCGCGATTTTCGTCCCCAACTTACGGCGCACAGGCTCCCTCAACGCCCCGGCGGAGTTCTCAGAAAAACGGCAGATCGGAGAACAACGGCCATGATCAATGCATCTGACATTCTTAGGGCGAGCATCCTGATTGTTGATCATCAGCAGGCCGACATCTCTCTCCTGGAGTCGGCGCTCCGCGGTACCGGCTTCCTGTCCATAGCCTCCACCACAAATCCGCTAGAGGTCTGCGAGTTGCACCGCAAGCATCGCTATAACCTCATACTCCTGGACCTTACGATGCCGGACATGGATGGATTTCAGGTGCTGGAGGGGCTGAAGGCAATCGAGACCGAGGGCTACCTTTCGGTGCTGGTCCTCAGTGCTCACCCTAGCCACAAGCTGCGCGCGCTGAAGGCTGGAGCGAAGGATTTCGTCGCAAAACCATTCGACCTGCCGGAGGTATTGTTACGCGTTCACAACTTGCTCGAAGTCCGTCTCCTCCAACTCGATTCGGCCCTACGGACGGAGCAGGCGGAGATGCGCACAGAACAGGCAGAGACACGGACAGAGCGGGCAGAGACGCGGACAGACCAAGCAAAAACGCGCACGGAGCAGGCGGAAACCAGGACAGAACAGGCGGAGACCCGCACAGAACGGGCCGAGACCAGGACAGAGCAGGCCGAGACCCGTACGGAGCAAGCCGACGCGCGGTCAGAGCAAGTCGAGGCTCGCAGCGAGTCAATGATCCGGGCCTCGGAACTGAGTTACCGTCGCCTGTTCGAGTCGGCGAGGGACGGCATCATGATCCTGGATGGCGAAACCGGCCGTATCCGCGATGTGAATCCTTTCCTGACTGAGTTGCTGGGGCTTTCCCTCGACGAAATGGTGGGTGAAGCCGTTTGGGACCTCAGTCCGTTCAAGGGTATTGAGTCCAACCAAACCATGCTCCTGCAATTGAAAAAAGACGGATACGTCCGCTATGAACATCTGGCGCTGGAAACGAGGGCTGGCCGGAAGATCGACGTAGAGTTTGTCAGCAATGTTTTTCGAGCTGAAGACCGCGACATGATTCGCTGCAACGTCCACGACATAACGGAGCAGAAGCGGGCAGAGGCCCAAGTGCTCGCTCTCAATGCAGAATTGGAGCAGCGCGTGATCACACGCACATCCCAACTGCAAGCCGCTAACGAGGAGCTGGAATCCTTCAGCTATTCCGTCTCCCATGATCTGCGAGCACCCCTTCGCCATGTCATGGGTTTCGCGAAGCATCTGCAAAATGACGCCGGGTCTTCGTTCTCTGAGAATGCTCTCGGCAGTCTCTCTGCCATTTACCAGGCGACGAAACAGATGGAAGAGTTGATAGATGACCTCTTGGCCTTTGCGCGAATTAGCCAAATGGAGATGCAAAAGACTGAAGTCGACCTTGACCAGTTGGTCGCGGAGACGGTGCGTAGTTTTGAAGGGGACACGAAGGGGAGAGCCATCACCTGGAAAATCCACCCGCTCCCGCCGGTGCTGGCTGACCGTGCCTTGCTGCGGTTGGCCCTGGTCAACCTGATCTCCAATGCAGTGAAGTTCACCGGGAACTGCGCCGAGGCCAAAATTGAGATCGGTTGCACCACCAACGATAAAGACGGTTCCGTCATCTTTATCCGCGATAACGGCGCCGGCTTCGATGCGAAGTATGCGGCAAAATTATTTGGCGTCTTCCAACGCATGCACACCCAGGAAGAGTTCGAAGGCACGGGCATCGGCTTGGCCAACGTGCAGCGAATCATTCAACGCCACGGAGGACGAATCTGGGCAGAGGGCGTGGTGGATGGCGGAGCCACGTTTTATTTTTCGTTCGGGTCGCAGGCTGTTAGAGCGTGATGTGATCTTGTCGTGCCCGAAAGTCCAAGATATAAAGTGACACTTATCACGGACATCCCCGAACCCCCAGTGGCCATTTGATTCCCTACTCAACGGCGCCAGCCTGCCAGGGGTCCATTTCTCTGTAATATCTGATAACAGGAATCAAGCTTTTGCCAGGAGCCAGGGGGAGAAAGCCCGCTGCACGATGACTGAAGAGCCTAAAAAGCAAGCTCACGATTCTGCCCTCGGCATGAATCGTGAGATCTCTCGCCGGGATTTCATGAATTCCACCCTGCTCGCTTCGGGCAACGCGTTGTTGAGTGGGCTCAACCCGCACCAGCTGCTAGCCCAACTGGGCAAAGAGGGATTCACCGGTTACGGCGGCACGGGCGATTACGCCCAATCGAATGGAAACACCTTCGAAGTGATGGCCGCCGGCCACGAGATTCGTGACCACCTCTTCGCCAATCCTCCGAAGGTAGCCGAGGATACGGGCGAGATCTTCGACGTTGCCATCGTCGGCGGCGGCCTGAGCGGCTTGGCCACCGCCTTGTACATTCAGCAGAAAGCGCCGCAAGCGAAAACCCTGGTCCTGGAAAACCACCCCATCTTTGGCGGCGAAGCCAAGCGAAACGAGTTCATCGTCGACGGTCATCGACTGATCGCTCCGCAGGGTTCTGACCACTTTGACACCCCAGTGCCGGGGAGCAAGATGGCCGATTTCTATGCCTCCGTCGGCGTGGACGCCAACAAGTTCGAATACCAGAGATGGCAAAGCTCCTCGCCGGAAATTCCCGTAGGCAGGAGCTTCGAACACATTCAGTCACCGTATGGGCTCTATTTCGGCGGCAACGCTGGCCACCAATCCGGCATGTGGGTCGTCGATCCGTGGGGCAAAAAGTTGGAAGGGTCTCCGCTATCGGCAAAGGCGCGAAGCGAGATCCTCAAGTACCGGGAACTAGGCCGTCTCGCCGGCCAGAACCCACGCTCGCTCGATGCCATCACCATGGAACAGTTCATGATGCAGAAGTTCGGGCTGAGCCAGGAGACGATTAGAACGTTTCTTATGCCCGGTCCCGCGGACGGTTTCGGTATTGGCCCCGACGTGCTATCCGCCTACGCCTTCGGCTTCGGTGGCGACCCAATGAATTATGGCGAAGAGGCAGCTCTGCAGTCCTTTCCCGGAGGCAATGGCGGCTTCGCGCGCCACATAGTGAAGACCCTGCTGCCGGCGGCGATACCCGGCCCCCGCACGCTGGAGGCGGTCTGCCGCGGGCGCGTGAGTTTTGACGCTCTCGACAAGCCCGGCAACGCTGCACGCATCCGCCTCGGCGCGACGGTTGTGCGTGTCGAGCATCAAGGTCCTCCAGAACAAAGCCAATTCGTTCAACTTACCTACACCCACATGGGAAAGGTCTACCGGCTCAAGGCACGGGCGGTAGTCATGGCCGGCGGCAGTTGGACCACCAAGCACGTCGTTACCGACTTACCCTCGGAGCAACGTGCTGCCTACGCTCAGTTCTTCCGTTCGCCGTGCATGATAGTCAACGTCGCTTTGCGGAATTGGCGCTTCCTCTACAAGCTCGGCATCTCGGGAGCGTTCTGGTACGGCGGATTGGGCATTTATGGATCGGTCCGCAAGTCTCCCACCTTCTCCACCGGGGACAAGACCATCGGTCCGGACTCACCCGTGGTCATGACCATCAAAGTCCTATTCTGCCGGCCGGGCCTGCCGTTGGTGGAGCAACAAAATGCGGGGCGCGCCGAACTGCTCTCCACTTCTTATCTGGATTACGAGCGGCGGGTGCGGGAGCAACTCACCGAGATGTTCGCCGCGTCGGGCTTCGACGCCAAGCGGGATATCGCCGGCATCGTGCTGAATCGCTGGGGACACGCTTATTGCAGCCCGCAGCCGGGCTTCTTCTTTGGCCACGATGAACAACCAGCACCGCGTGAAATCCTGCGCCGCGCACCCTTTGGCCGGATTGCCTTCGCCAATACTGATCTCTCCGGAGACCCCGGGCACGCAACTGCCATCGAGGAAGGACAGCGCGCAGCCTCTCAGTTACTAGACCAAATCCATTAACGTGCCGATCTCTCCGGTAAGGCTTTTGTTCCAATGCAGCTCATTCGCAAAAGACATGTTGACTGTTCTTGACACCCACCCAAGGCGATTTTAGGGCCCAGCGAACTGCCCAGGAGGCAGCGCTCAATGACCAAGCATTACAAAGCAATACTAGCCTGCCTGCTTCTTTCTGCCTTTACTTCAGCGACCGCCGCAACCAACCCGCCTAAGGTCGTCTTCATCGGGGACTGGGTCACGTATGGTTGGACTGGCGCGTTTACCGCCAACAAGAACTGGATCAATGAGGGCACCCCGGGTGCAGGCCTGGCCGGCAAAGGAGATTCTGGTGGGACCCTCGCTCGATTCCAGTCCGATGTGGTGAACCTGCATCCGGCCATTGTTCACATCATGCTTGGCTCAAGCGATGCGGATGAGGACCACGATGCAAACTTTCAGCTAACGTTGCCCTCCTTTCTGACCAATCTCGATGCCATGGTGAAGGAGGCAAAAGTCGCCAACATCAAGGTGATACTGGGAATCGAGCCCTCCACCTTGAGCTATGAGAGCTCGATTCTCGAACAGCTGAACTCAGTCATTGCGAGCTACGGGGCAGCGAATAACATCCCGGTCATCAACTACGAGGGCGCTTTGTGTGGTTATATGTGCTCTGGCTCTGGCACCGCTGTAGGGTATAGCTGGACGAGCAAGAGTTCCTTGCTGGTGACCAGTGGCGAAAATGGCGGGCTCGTCCCAAGCGGCATTGGGTATTCCGTGATGACCCAGATGGCAAAAGCCACCATAAACAGCCTGAACCTGACGCTGAAGGAAGGCTGGTTGCAAGATGTACAGCAAGCCAACGGCAACGAGGACAGCGGCCCGGCCCCTGATGTCAACACCGTACAACCTGGCGCTGTCCTCCAGTTCACACCTACAGCGCTTTACAGTGACGGCAGCCAGCAAGTTTTGCTAAGCACCAATTTACAAGGCTCCAATGGCGCCTGGACATCGAGCGATCCTCTGGTGATGTACGTCAGCCCATCGGGAATGACCTGGGCCGTCTCGCAGGGAACGGCCATCATTCGTTATCAATCGCCCAGCGGAATGAAGTTCTCGGAATGGATCATGTACGTTAAACCGCCGGCCCCCTAGGACGAATATTCTTGTTAGGGAACAAGAGGCTCGGGTTAGGGAACAAAAGGCTCGTTATTCGTGGGCGCACCTGTCCGCACGTAGACCGGCCAACAACCTTCACACTTGCTCCGGGACCACGAAAGGCGCCCGGTACCCTCGATCGCCGTCGCGCAGCAGCTTCTGCGCTTCTTCATCGCCGATAACCTCTTGCGTGTCGGGATTGAAGTTGATCGTTCTTCCCAGCCGATACGACGCATTCGCGAGGTGAACGAGCCCGCAAGAGATGTGTCCTTCTTCAATAGGTGCATTCAGGTCCGCTTTGTTCCGGCTGGTCACGCAATCGATGAAATTCTTGAAGTGGGCCAGCTCCGTGCCGCCATGCGAGACCGTCTGTTCTTCTTGATCGCGACCCATCCAGACGGCGTAGGTATCAGCGTCTTCATCGCCCGAGGCCAAATAGCCTTTTGATCCGTAGAATATGTTCCCGACCGTATTATGGCTGCCTGCCATGGGACCGAGCTTCTCGGTCACGGACGACTTCTTCGGCTCCGGCGTGCCAAGGCTAGGAGTTCCGATCTGGGCCTCATGATTGGTCATCCAATGCCTGACTTCGAAAGTGATCATGCGCCGCTGCCCGTTCGGCAGGTCGTATTGGAACGCGCAATTTAGATCGTTTGGAGTCTGCTGATCGTCGTCGAACATAAAATGCCCGCCGATCGCGCTTACTTTGTTGGGGAAGCCCAGGCCCATCCCCCATCGCGCAAGATCCACCTGGTGGATCCCCTGGTTTCCCAGATCGCCATTGCCGTAGTCCCAAAACCAATGCCAGTTATAGTGGAAGCGATTTTTCGTAAACGCGTGCTCCGGCGCCGGTCCAGTCCACAAATTGTAGTCAACGCCTTGAGGAATGGGCCCCACGGGCGTCTTCCCAATCGTGTCGCGCCACTTATAGCAGAGCCCTCGACCCATATACGCGTCCCCGATAACGCCTTCCCGCAGCTTCTGCACCGCCTCGCGAACGGTTATTGCGGAGCGGCTTTGAGTTCCGTGTTGGACGATGCGGTTATATCGTTGGGCCGCCCTCACCAACTGCTGGCCCTCCCACAGATTGTGAGAGCAGGGCTTTTCCACGTAGACATCTTTGCCCGCCTGACACGCCCAGATGGCAATTAAGGTGTGCCAGTGGTTCGGGGTTGCGATGGAGATAGCATCGATCGACTTGTCTTCCAGCAGTTTTCTTACGTCGGTATAGGTGGCCGGCTTAGGCAACCCCATCTTCTCCATCTGCGCCAGCCGCTTTTGCAAGACGCTCTCATCAATGTCGCAGAGTGCGGCGATCTGCACGTTGGGCAATTGGGAGTAGTTGTGGAGATGATCCCCGCCGCGCCCGCGTACACCGCACAGCGCCACGCGTACGCGCTCGTTGGCCCCCATCACCAGCCCCGGGCGGCCAAGAAAAGCCGCACTTCCCAGTGCCGTGAGCCCGGCCGCGCCGGTGATCAGAAAGTCGCGGCGATTGAGGTCCTTTTCGTTTGTCATAAATCTCCTACCCAAGGTATTTGAGCGTCTCGTCGATAAGCTTCGTCGTCCCCGCGAACGGATCTCCGCCGTTGGTGTCGAACTCCATGGAGAAATATCCACGATATGAGCTCTGCCGAGCGATTGCGAACATCCTCTTCAGGTCCACGTGATACGTTTGGCCGCCCTCGGGCTGGATCGCGCCTTTTACGTGGCACATGTTGAAGGCGTGCTTCAGCATCGCGGCCACGGCCTTCTCGTTTCCTTCCTCCCCGTATTTCACGATCGAATTGCCAAAATCGGGGAGTGCTCGCAGATAGCCATGGTTTACTTTTTCAATCACGCTCACGATGAAGTACGGATCCTCCGCAACGGCGTTATCGTTCTCCAAAATAACCACGATATTCCGTTTGCCGCCATAGTCGGCTAATCGGGCGAGATAGGTTGCAGCCGCGTCCGCGTCCGGCTTCTCTCCCTTTTGGACCGATAAGTGCTGCCGTACGCTGGGAGAACCGATAGCAGCGGCGATATCGATCCATTTGCAGCTCTGCTGGATGGCTGCTTCAGCGACCGTGGAGTCGGTGGTCGCAAAACGTCCTCCGGACAACCCGAGGTCGACAATATGGGAGCGTGCCTTGGCCACAGCCTCGCGAAAACTTTCCAGGTACGCAGGATCGGTCGAAGAGAAATGGCTCAGCAACGGATTGACGTTGTAAACCCCGAACTTCTCCACCACCATCGCCGGGAATTCTTTCATGTCGATGGTGGGAACGCTGGGCTTCCGGCCCTGATCGGCGGGACTCGCAATGTAGGCGCGGAAGGGCCACGACGTAACGGCCAGCCGGTCGCGCGGACGGGTAGGAAACTCCAGATGCGGTTGAGCGCTCTGGTTCTTTGATTGAGCCGAGCTCTCGACGGAGATGCAACACGCGCCGGCGACAGCTGACAATTGTTTCAGGAAATCACGACGGGATGAACGCAAGGCGGCCTCGAGCAAGCGTGCAGAGGTGGAGTGCCAAACAAGTTTATCTCAATTCGGCATAAACCCTGCAGCTCACCCCGCAAAGAGCCTTGAACGATGGCCACAGCCTAGGCGGCTGAGATGCCGGGTTGCGCTGTAGCATTGAGATGTGAGTCCGATGGACCAATCCGGCACGAGAACCCGCAGCGTCGCAATCCCACAGGGCCCGCCCCGCGTACCCGGGGCTCTACGGGCCGGTTTCTGGGGAGGCATCGTTATCGCCATCGCCGTCGTACTTCGTCGCGCGCTCGCTCTGCGCCAGCCTCTCGCAACGAATGCTCCTCCAGACCTGTTGCGGCTCGATGCTTTTTTCAAAACACACGCGACCCTCACCTACGTGCACATCTTCGCAGGTCTCCTCTTTGTCTGCGTGCTGCCATTTGTCTTTTGGAGCCGAACCCGCACTTCAACGATGGTGCGTCTCCTTTTCTACACAGTTGGAACGATTGTCGGGTTCTCGGCCTTCGGGATGGTTGTTCACCCTGTTGGAGGCGCGATTGAAGGCGCTGCGGTCATCTTTTATAACGGTCTTTTTTTGCTGTCGCTGGCTCTCAGTTGCGCGGCCTGGAAAATGGGGCAAACAGAAAAGAGCTTACGATGGACCTTGCGCGCTACAGCCATCGCTTTGGGGATAGCTACGACTCGGCCCGTCATGGGGATCTTCTTTGCGACATCGCGTCTCACGCACTGGACTGCCGCGCAGTTTTTCGGCCCAGCCTTTTGGATCGGCTTCTCGATCAACACCCTGGTGATGGAACTCTGGCTACGCAAACACTCGGCTTAACCCAAAAGGAGTCCGTCCCCCCGTCAGTGGACGCCCTCTTCGATTACAGCAACCCCCCACGCGGGTAGATTGACGGGGCCACTTTGAGCTACGGCCTCCCCGGAAAGCAGGTCCTTTCCCTCGGGAAAAGCGTAGGTTACCCGGACCGGTGCAGCCGAATAGTTAAAAAGGTAGTGAACAAGGTGCCCGTCGCGCAGCGTACCGCTGCGCATGATCGTCGGAAAGTGGAGTGCCTGTTGCTCTCCCCAGAGACCAGCCCGTTTCACGCAGTCCTCCACAATCTTCTCCGTAAGTGCATCGCTTGGCATGAAGCCGACATAGGTGACTTCGCCTTTGCCATAGTTATTGCGGACCACCGCCGCATACTTACCCCAGACCGGATGGTGATAGCGCGCCACAGTGGTGGCTGTTGTCGGCGTCAGTAGCTCCATCCACCACCGCGCGGTATTGTCGGCAGCGCCAACGTGGTACGGATCATCTTCGAGCGAGACGCCATCGGGAATGGTGAACTGGTTGTACTGGACGCCGGCGGCCTCCGCGATGAGACCGGGTTGCGTGCTGGAGCGCACCTTTACGCGCTCGTCGGAGAAGCCGCTCTTGAAGGTATAGAGCAAATGACCGCCCGCTTTGGCGAAGGCGTTCAGGCGTTCGATCTCCGCGTCGGAAGCGGAGTACAGCGCTGGGGCCAGGATGAGCTTGTAAGCGGAGAGATCCGTCGTCGAGGGATCGATGAAATCCACCTCGGCATTCATGCGGTAGAGAGCGTCGTAGAAGGGACGAAATACGTCGTTATAGCCGATGGCGGATGTCCATCCGAACCGGAAAGAATTGAACCCCGTCAGAGCCTGGTTGCTGAAGTAGATGGCGATGCGATTGTGCTTGCGCATGTTCACCAACTGCGGACCTAGGCGCGCAAAGTCTCTTCCGATGGAACCCGCCTCGTCGTAGGTGGGATTGGGCTTAAAGTCCTGGCTGAGCAGACCACGCCAATAAGTTTCTATGGCGTTCGCGGTGCTTCCCCAATGCCAGTACTCAACCATATCGGCGCCGGAGGCAAGATGGCTGAACGCCTGAAGCCGAAGCTGGCCGGGGTAGGGCGTCCACTCGGGAAAGCCCTGCGCCTCCGTTTCCATGACCAGGTAATTCTGGCCTCCGCGCATCGATCGCGCCAGGTCTCCACCGAACGCGATCTCCGTGCCGGTAAGGTGGTCCTGCGTGGGATGGTAGATGTCGATACCCGCTACATCCAGCGCACGTGCGGCTGCGAAGTGATCGACCGCAGGCTGGATGCCATAGGAATAACCACGCCATTCGAGATCGAAGTTCTGCGTGATGAACTGATCCTTCCGTGCGTGATCGCGAACTAGGGCCGCTTGCCACGCAAGGTACTCGGTCACCAGGCCTCGTTGGAACTCGGCGAATGCTGAAGAAACGCTGGCATTGATAGAGCCATTCACGGAAGGGAAGTCCGCCCAGTCATTCACCCGGTTGCTCCAGTAATCGAGGCCGAACTCCTTGTTCATGGCGGCGAGATCCGGGTAGCGCTCTCGCATCCACGTCACAAACGCGGCCTGGACATTGGGGCCACTCGTCTCGTACGCCTTGGTTTCATTGTCCACCTGGTAGCCGATGACGGAGGGATGATCCTTGACGTGGTCGACCAGGGCGACGATCACCTGCCGCGCAGCCTCGCGAAATACCGGATTTGTAATATCCATGTTCTGGCGGCGGCCGTATTCCGCAGGGCCCTTGGGGGTCACCACCAGAACCTCAGGATGCTCGCGTGCGAGCCAAGTGGGGATCGCATAGGTCGGGGTTCCCACGATGACCTTGATGCCCGCCTTGTCCATGGCGTCGAGCACCCGATCCACGTGGCTAAAGTCGAAGACGCCTGGCTTTGGTTCCAACGTACCCCAGGTAGACTCGGCAATCCGCACCACCGTAATTCCGGTCGCCTTCATCATGCGCACGTCTTCGGCCAGGCGGTCCGTGGGGCTGTACTCCTCGTAGTAGGCGGCGCCAAATAGTATCGTCTGCGGACCCTTCGCAGCCTGCCCGGCAGCTTGCAATGCCTCCATCGCGGAGAAAACGGCGATCGCAGTGAAATATAGCAACCCCCTGGGGCTCATCCGCACCGGACCTCCTCGATATAAGACACCCCGCAATTATGCACGCAATCGGTCGTCTGACAGCTGTTCTCGCAAGTCTCAAGCGAAGAATTGCCTCATTACACAGGGGTTGCAGAAAACCCTACGGGCTAATCATGAATCGAAAATTTTGGAGGGCCGGTATGAAAGTACTAGAACTGGTAGGAACTCGCGTGTGGATAAAGTGCGATCGGTTTCGCCGGATTTCCGGCGTCGTTTCCGGCGTGCTGAAGCCGGTGTGCTGCGACGATCTTCAGTCTTCCATTGCCGAGAGTCTTTTCGACGTCGTCTTACCTTCCGGGAAGGCTGTTCAATTGCTCGGAGCGGCAATTTGCAAGGTCGATCACCTATCCGGACAGGGTCTTTTGCGTTGACACTGAGAAACCGTTCTATCTGTTTGCGCGGAGTTCCTGCCGAAAATCATTCCGGCAGGGGTCCGAGAATATCAATCTTGTTCTTCTCGCACAGCGCCGCAAGCCTTTGAAGGTCGGGCGGCGTCGGTTTTGTTAGCACGCGTTCCGTGGCTGGTACAGCCATCTCGAGCATCATTCCCACAAACCCAATTTCCCCGCCTGGCATGGCGTGTGTAAGAACACGAGAAGTCTTCTTGCTGCTGCATCGCAAGCCGTGGGGCACTCCGCGCGGCAGAAAGATGTATCCGCCGGCCCCAAGCACCGTCTTCTTACCGTCGCCGATAAAGGTGAACTCTCCCTCCAGCACATAGAACGCTTCGTCTTCCGCATGGTGAAGGTGGTAAGGCGTCTCAAAGCCTGGAGATGCTGTGAGATGAATCAGAGAATACGCCCCTCCTGTTGATTCGCTCTTGGCGAGAAGAATATGGAGGTTGTTGAGGAACCAATAGGCTGGCGCATCATCGAGGCTTGTGGCGTGTAGAAGGTCTGAAGGCATACATGGAGTCTCCGTTATCAAGAGTCGGCTATTGCGGCGCAACGGCTTCGTGATCCAAGGCGGTCACACAGCTTGAGATTAGTTGTGCTGGGCTTTCGTGGATATAGAGGTCACTACACGATTCCTGTGTATTTCCACACGTGCAAAACACAGACTTGGCATTGGAATGAACCTGCGCGGGACCAAGATTTCTGAGCCTTGGCTGGAAAGTTTCCCGAACCTCTGAAAGACAAACGACAAACGGCCCGAAGTATCGGGCCGTTGTCCAAATTGAGGATCTTTGTTTCGTTACGCTGCCGAAGCAGGGACAAATCCATCGCAACCGCTGATGGGCGTGACCTTCAAGTGTAGGGCGGCGTTTTTTGGGTGTCCGCATTCGTCGACCATCTTGAGGTCCGCTTTATGGCTGCTAATGATGCTGACCAGAACGTCTGTCTTGTGCTGTTCCCCGAAGTGAGTACAAAGGCCGCACTGCCCATTCCGCACTGTTTCCATATCCTTCACCTCCTGTGTCTGATTACCTTCTGAAACCACAGTAGTATGCCTTCTGTTTTGTGTAAATTGCGACTCATTTGGGCCCAGATATCTACGACCGAATTCGTCGTGAATGTTAAGCCACAGAAGATAGAAGGCTTACCGAACTGAGCCGGTATCGGGCTCGAATTGAGGCGGAGGAAAAAATCGATGCGATCTGCCCACTCGCATCCCGCCACAATTCCAAACCAGCTTCCTTTGTAGCAGAGCTGTAGCTGAACCTGGGTGTTCAGGCCAATGGTGGTCAACTCAATCTGGGGTCGATGATTCGCATCGCCGCCTTGATTGCCGCTACGCGTGCTGAGAGACCCCCGGTTCAATGAAAAGGAGCTCAAAGCCGAAGTTTCGATAGGTCTTTTCATGGACCCGTTCAAAGTGTAAAGCTTGCTCGAAGCTGATCCTGCGCGCTTCGGTCGGAGTGATAGAGCCCAGATTGCGTTTAAAGAAGACTTGCGTCTGATAGATCGCCTCCTTCTTGATTCGTTCCAACTCACGTGCAAATTCGTCGGAAACAGGCTGCCCAAGGTAGGTCGCCAGAGTAGCGGTGCAGACAGCTGAGCGATCGTGGAACTGTATCTCATCCGGCTGCCGCGACGCTCGAAGCTGTCGCTGCCTTTGCAGCCTGAAGACCGAATCGATAAACGATGGATGTGTCCATGGTTCGGTGATCCCTTGTGCTTGTGCCAGGGCGATGAGGTCGGTCGCGGCCTCTTCCACTACGCTGAAGCCGTCGATCTCCAATTGACGGATGATCGCTGTCTTTCCCGAGCACGGTGTCCCGGTCAGTACAAACCTTTTCATGCATCGTCCATCCTTTGCCATCCCCCGCGCCAGCACAGAGTGGTCTCGACAGCGGCGCTCTCACACGGACTCCGAAACCCCGTGTCTTACGACGGATCTTACCTATGGAGTAAGTTCACTTCGCCTTCAAGGCATTTTTCCTTCCAAGATCGTTAGACCTTTGTAACTACGCGACCGAAAGTAACCGCCGAATTCACCCGGCAGCTTCCCAAAATACTCGGTCTCGTGGCAAAAACTTCCCACTCAAGTCCTTGAAAATAAAGTCTTTATAAACTTACGTAATGCCTCTTGGGTGTGATTGCAGTATTCCCCGCCTGTGCGCGAAGGTAGCACCAAAGTAGAAACAACTATTTTCGCTGACGGAACAACGTGTCTCAACGACGCGAACGGCCGCTTGCGCCCTGTGGCCGTTTTCCCCAGGCCTCGATGTTTCAAGATTACGGATTTTGACGAGGCAGTATATGCGCTTCCCCCGTATTTCGCGCGTGCGTTTTGACTTAGTAAGTGCTTTGCTCATTCTTTTAGTAGGGTGCGCTACTCCTCCTTCATCAACCAATCTGAACTTCCTGGTGGTCAAAGCCTCGCCTGCAACAGTAAGTGTGGGTGGCGCAGTAACCCTGCAGGCCGTCGCGCATCTGAGCGATGGTTCAACACAAGATGTAACTTCAGGTACGCAATGGACGCTGTCCAATCCCTCATTAGCGACGTTGGGCAGTGGTGTAATTACCAGCAAGGCGGCAGGCACCCTGACCGTGCAGGCAGCGTATGTCATGGTGGTCGCGGCCGGCCAATCCTCATCGCCTGCAGACTCCACTCCGCAGACTCTGAGTTCCTCGGCATCGGTCACCATCACACCACCGGGAGCCACGACGACCACCCCTGCCGTGACATGGAGTTCGCCGGCGCCCATCCCATACGGTGCGGCACTGAGCAGTGCCGAATTAGACGCCAAGGCCAATGTGCCGGGTAGCTTTACCTACACACCAGCCGCCGGGAGGGTGCTCAAAGCCGGAACCCAGACGCTCACTGCGGTCTTCACGCCAACCGACACAAAGACCTATTCCGCAGCGACCGCCACTGTGAATCTCACCGTCAATCCGGCCAATCCGGTGATCGCTTGGGCTCCGCCCGCCCCGATTCAGCAGGGGACTGCTATCACCGCAGCGCAGCTGGATGCCACGGCGAATGTGCCCGGCACCTTCTCCTACAGTCCGTCCGTGGGCACCGTTCCTCCGGTGGGCATAGAAACGCTGACGGCCACCTTTGCACCCTCCGACATGACCGACTATATGCCTGCCACGGCGCGCAATTCACTCACTGTGGATGCGGCCGGGACAGGCAATAGCTCGGCACTCATCAGCTGGAATACGCCCGCGCCCATCGCCTACGGCACAGCATTGAGCGGCACGCAACTGAACGCAAGGGCCAGCGTCGCCGGAACCTTCACTTACACGCCGGCTGCCGGCGCCGTGCTCAAAGCAGGACCGCAGATTCTCACCGCAGTCTTCACGCCAACCGACACAAAAAACTATTCTGCCGCGAAAGCCACCGTGCAACTCACCGTGACCAAGGCCAGTCCGGTGATCACTTGGCCTCCGCTCGCGGTGATCACGCAAGGGACAGCCCTAAGCTCAGTCCAGTTGAACGCGAAGGCGAATGTGCCCGGCGCCTTCGCCTACAGCCCAGCCGCAGGCACCATTCCTCTGCAGGGCACACTACCGCTGACGGCCACGTTCACTCCAACCGATGCAACCGACTATATGCCTGCGACTGCGCACAATATTCTCACCGTGACTGCGTCGAACACAGGTAAGAGCACTCCACTCATCACCTGGGGTGCGCCCGCGCCCATTTCCTATGGCACAGCATTGAGCGGCGCGCAGCTGAACGCGACTGCCAGTGTTGCCGGAACCTTCACATTCACGCCGGCTGCCGGCACAGTGCTCAAGGTAGGAACGCAGCCGCTTACCGCAATCTTCACGCCAGCCAACACCACGGCCTACTCTGCATTGACAGCCACCGTGCAGCTGACTGTGAATCAGGCCGCCCCGGTGATTACCTGGGCCCCGCTCGCCGCGATCACACAAGGGACAGCTCTGAGTGCAGCCCAGCTGGGTGCTACCGCGAACGTGCCCGGCGTGTTTGCCTACAGTCCTGCCGCGGGTACCATTCCTGCAGCAGGCACCTTGCCGCTGTCAGCCGTATTTACTCCAACCGACACCACCGACTATGTCTCCGCCACCGCGCACAACACCCTGGTCGTCAATTCATCAACACCGGCCCCAGCTCCTCCAAGCAATCCAGCACCGGCCGGGTGCGGAGGCCCGACCGTCAACCTGAATAGCGGCATGAGTCAGAGCACGCTGCAAAGCACAATTTCGAGCGCGCCTCAGCTGCGCCCTGGTTGTTTTTGCGGCAGGCACTTACAACATCACCGGCACCCTCAACATTCCTTGTTCATCCCGAGCTTACGCTGACCGGCCCTGCCACGACTCCAGCAACGGCGATCTTAACCCGTCGTTTACCAACCAGGCCATCTTCAACCTAAGCGACTGCACTGGCGTCAGCATTGAATACCTGAATTTCACTAAGACGCAGAGCCTCAAGTTCAGCTTTGACCCAGGCACATGGTGTGCCAACGGGTGCCTTATCGCTCACAATCAATTCACGGGTCTAACTGCGCAGTTGCCTAATGGTAATGGGGGCAACTCCGGCCCTGCCTGTGATTCCGGCAGCGGTACCCAGGGAAATTGCGATTCTCCTGGCGACACTGCATTGACGTTTTCTTCTTACAACGGCACTGCTTGCCCTGGCTGTTCCTATCTAACCAACACCACCATCACCAACAACCAATTCGGCGATGCCAGTTCCTGTCTGACGCCGGCTGATGTGATGGACGGTACAAGCTACGACTACGGAGGCAATTGCTCCGGCATACAGTTCTACATCGCGATCAACGGGGTCACGGTCGAGTACAACAACTTTGTCCACCTTGAAGAGGGATTCCACGTGATGTGCGGTCCGGTTGGCGGGGACGATTGCAGCGGTCCCACTGCCTGGACGTTCGACAACTTCACGGCGGACTACAACGATTTCAGCGGGATTCATCGATTCGGCGCGGAGATGCAGTTGCAAGGGTCATCCAATGTTCACTTTGACCATAATTCTTTCCACACTCCGACCGCGCCGTGGGCCTGGACATTTGGTGTCTCGAACGCCTGCTGCGCAGGGTTGCAGGGCTCATCGATGACGGCTCCAGGAATGACCAACATCGACAATGTGTTACTCGCCGAGCAGCCGCCCGCGGGTGACTACATAGGTATGGCCGATGAGTCCTGGGGAAACGGCGCGCTCTACGAAAACAACGTGGTGCAAGGTAATTGGCAAAATGGATTTGAGTGGGCCTACATTACCAATGGGTCGATTTCAAACAACATCGTTTGCGGCGCTCAAATGGCGGCGGCAAAGACGCTCATAAACCAGGAGACTACCCCGCCGACGAGTGCTGCACCCACGATCAGCGGTAACACCACCGGGTCGACGTGCAGCACTGTACCTACTACCGCTCCCACCATCTCGCCCGCAGGGGGCGCGGTCTCCGGCGCAACCACGGTAACCCTGGCTGACAGCGGAATGAACCAATCCATCTACTACACCACGGACGGAAGTACGCCCACGACCGCTTCGACGCTCTATACCGGTTCCTTTCAAGTCAGTCCGGGATCCAAGGTACAGGCGATAGCGATGTGGGGCGCCCCAAACCAGCCGAAGAGCTATCCGGCCGGCTATGGCTACGTGCCCAGCGCGGTCGTCAGCGCCGGCTTTACCGCCGCCGTCGTAGCAGGCAATCAGCCGGGCGCCAAGGTCAACTCCGCGTTGACCGGAACCAACACGTTCACCGGCGAAGAAGGTACGGCCAACGCAGCGGCAGCGGAGTTGACTTCCGTAGCCGTCGTTCCTGCGCAAGCAGACGGTCGCCATTGGCAGCACTACCCAGTTGAAGGCCATCGCGACCTTCAGCGACGGTTCCACCAAAGATGTCACGGCAAACTTCGCCTGGGCGTCGTCGGACACACGCACCATCACCGCATCCGCTTCCGGCTTGCTTGCAGGACTGGCCACCGGAAAAGCAACCATCACGGGCAGCTACCAGGGACACGCAGGCCTCGGTGCCCGCGGTCAGCAGCATCGGCCAGGTGGAGTGGAGCAGTCCCATCGTCATCACCGAGGCCGGCACCTACTCCGGAAACTGGCGCAGCACGGACAGCAAGACCCCGGCGGTTACGGTAGCGACCACCGCTCCCGTGGTCATTGAGAACTCGCACATCAGCAGTGTTGCGGGCTTGATCAAGACCAGTGTTGCAGGCGCCAATGTAACCGTCCGCAACAGTGTCGGTCTTGCGCTGAACCCAGCGGTCAAGGGCCAATCCAATGGCGTCTTCCTCGACGCCTCCTCCCCGACGCGGCTCGACGTAGAGAACAACTACGTCGAGAATGCCGGCGGTGGCGTACTGGTGCACGGTTACTCCGGCAATCGCGATGGACAACAGACCATCGTGATCCGCGCCAACCGGGCACGCAACCTGAATGGCCTGCTCAGCGATGGCAATGGCGGTTATCTGCCTGGAGTCGGCTCCAACCGCAGCGTGTCACGCTTTATCGAGTTGGATAAGGTGCAATCGGTGCCCGGCATCGACGTGGGCTGGAATGAAGTCATCAACTATCCCGGCCGCAGCCTGGTGGCCGATAATATCGACGTCAAGCGCTCCAGTGGAACGCCCAACCAGCCACTGGAAATCCACGACACCTACATTCAGGGCGCCTATCCCTATACCGCCGCACAGGCTGATTATCAGGGCGGCGGAATCAAGACCGAGGGCAGCCCCGGCGACAGCGCGCAGGAGGCCACTGCCTTCAACAACATCCACGACAACCAGGTGGTCGGCACCGTGAACTATGGCATCGCGTTCACTGCCGGGCACGACAACATAGCCGCTAACAATCGTGTCATCTCCAGCGGGCGGCTGGCCGATGGCACCAGGATCGCTGCGCAAGACGTGGGCATGGCGAACGGCGATGTCAACGGCGCCGGCGGAAACACATACAACAACACCATGCACGACAACCTCATCGGCTGGACGTGCTGGAACTCCTCTTGCTCCCAGTCGGGCTATCGCAAGGACGAATCCTTCCCTGCATCGCCCGCCGACTATTCCACCAACTCCGTTCTTCCCGCTCAGCCCATCACCCCTGAAATGGAGAACAATGAATACGAAATCTGGCTGAACAAGACGGCCTCCGCCGGTATCGCGGTGGGTCCGGCATTCTAGCCAGCGTCGGAAACAGAGCCCGCGCCTTTTTGTATGCGGGCTCCCGTTGTCATCGTCAGTTAGCGAGGTGTAGACTTCACGCGTAAGGAGGAGGGCCATTATGCCCCTTCGCAAACTCCTCGCGGTCACCACCATCCTTCTTTGCTCGGCTCTTGCTCCGGCTAAGGATAAGAAAAAGGCAATGCTTCCGGCGGATGTCCTCCGCGCCAGGACGGTCCTCGTGATCGTCGATCCAACCGCCGGCGTAGATGCCAGGAACCCGAACGCTAATCGTGCCGCGCGCGCAGATGTGGAGAAAGCCCTGGATCAGTGGGGACGGTTTACGCTCGTGCAGGACGGGTTGACGGCAGACTTGGTCATAACCGTACGCAGGGGCAACGGTAAATTGATACAACCCACGGTCGGCGGTACTCCGATTAATGGGACCCCTCCACTGAGTGGGAGCACGACGACCTCCCCGACCCAAACAACGACTCGTGCGGGTGTTCGTTTGGGTCCGGGAAACCCTAACGATCCTTCGAACGCCGGAACTCAGCCTTCTACTCCTGAGCCGCAACTCGAGGCTGGTTCTGCGCAGGATATGTTCGTCGTCTATCGCGGAAGCACGGACCCGAACTGGTCTCCACTCGATACCCCGTCGGTGTGGCGGTATTCAGGCAGAGATGCGCTCGCCTCGCCTTCGGTTCCAGCGGTCGAGGCTTTCCGCAAGCTGGTCGCGGAGTCGGACAAGCAACTGGCCTCCCATCCGTAGCCGGCGATCCCTTGATATTCTGCGTCGCCTCCTAAAAAGGAAGGTGGTCGTAGGGCGCGGAGCGATTGTTAGGGTTTGGTTTGGTGCGTGGACCGCAGGCGCCGTTGCAACAAGCCAGAACTCATAAACAACGCACGATGAGGATTGTTTGATCGTCCAACTGTTGTCCAAACCCACGCGCCGCCGCAAGAATCCTTGCCGCCAGCTCCGGTAAAGGGTCCTTGGCGTTCGCCGCGATCACTTGCTTCAGTCGCTCCACGCCAAATTCTTCTTGGGGCTTGTTGCACACTTCCAGAATTCCGTCCGTTGCAACCACGAGCAGATCGCCCGGAGCAACTTCCAGCCTCCGTCCGTCAAAGCTGGAAACCGGCAGCAGCCCGAGAGGGAACTGGCCCTCCTCTGTGTGGGACACGGTCTGCCCGCTCGCGTGCCACTGCAGAATCGGTGGGCTTGCCGCCAGCGCATAGAACACGCTGCCGTCCGCTCCTAGCCGGAAGCCGGTGAACGTCGCATACATGTGCGGCTCTTTCACTTCCGGGAGCACCGTGTTTAGCCGATCCAGCAATACCGGCAGAGTCCGATGCGGCTCGCGCCCCTCCGCATCCAGCAGGGCCGTGCGAGCCGCTGTCTTCAGCATCCCCATCAGAATGCCGGCGGGGAGCCCATGTCCAGCGATGTCGGCAACATAGGCAATCGCTTCACCGCTCGGCAGTTTAATCGCATCCACCAGATCGCCGCCCACCTTTTCACTGGGGTGCGAAATGCCATAAATCTCAAAGCGCGACGTTCGCAATCCCACTGGCGGTACTAGCGTCTTTTGAATCCCGTGTGCCAGCTCCAGCTCGTTGCGCATGCGGAACGATTCTCTGCCCTCGCGCCGGATATACAAAACGAAAAAAACGTAGGAGAGCATGACCGCCGACAGAGTCCCGGTTGCGGCGAAATGGATTCCCAATTCCGAGGGCACTGGCTTCAGATCGAAGCTGCGCGTCATCCATTGTGCGAGGCTGGTGTTGATCAGAGTATTGAAAAACTGCAGACACAACCAGGCCGACTAGAAACCACATCGACAGCCGCGAAAGCACTAGGATCCACAATGAAGCGTTCAGCCCGGCGTAAAGCGCGATTTGAAGCACCACGACATAAGGCCACACTCCCCCGTACATTAGATCGTACGTAGAAGCCGAACACTGAAAACAAGAGGAAGACCGCCGCTAGCAACACCCATAGGCGCCTTATCGGCACCGACCGAAAGTGTATCCATCGGGTCGCGGTTCGCCGGTACCACTCCTTCTCTGCCATTGGCACGAACGATATCAGATTAGACGGAGGCCGTTTGACCTATATGAAAACAAAGTGCTGCTCCTGCCTACTTCTTGCACTGATGACCTTACCTTTGCACGTGCAACAATCTGACCTGGCTGACGGGACATCCAGTCAATCCACAGAGCCCTTCTCACGGAGGCCAGGATAGACCTGGGCCAACTCTCTAGGGATGGCAACATCCTCATCGGCGAACTCAAGAAAGTTCATATGCCATTAGCGACCATCTGTGGCAGAAGAAATGACGCAAACTCATCAAGTCGCGATCCTGATTCCTTTGGCGGTTGGCGCAAGCGCCGTCCTATGTACGATCCTTATCCAGGGCCTGGCCGTGGGCGCGACAGTAAACTTCGTTCGCCGTGAGAAAAGGCTGGGCCGCGAGGGCACAGGCTTTTGGATCGATCTTGCCATCGTTGTGTTGGCGATATCATTCGCGTTCCTGGCGCACCTGCTTGAGATCGCTTTGTGGGCGGTGTTGTTCGTAATTTGCGGAGAATTTCACGAATTCGGGTTAGCCTACTACCACTCGGCCGTCAACTTCACAACCTTGGGCTACGGTGATGTGATTATGAGCCCGTCGTGGAAATTCCTCGGGCCGCTGGAGGCGGCAGACGGAGCGCTCATGTTTGGGGTTTCGACGGCAATGATTTTTGCGGTCATTCTGCGATTGGTTCAAGCCAAGTTTGAGCATCTCAGGGACTGAGTGCTTATCGAAGCGCGTGGCACGCCGCGCGTGATATGGATGACATCATTCAAGGTGCGCCCGTCCTGCACACTGATACGAAGGTATTGGTCGATACCTTCGTCCAATAGTTTTGCCCCCCCACGTCTGGCCTAATCGAAATCGTTGCAGACCCACGGCAGATTCGGCCTGGAAGAGTTTCTTTGTGAAGGAGAGCACAGCATGACTGAACTTACGAGGAGACACAAGCTGATGCTTGGCGTGATCAGTGCATTGCTGGGCGCTTTACTTGCAGGTTGCACAGCGGACAAGCAGCCTTCCCAGGGGGAAACCGGCCTGGCCAATGCGGCTAAAGACGTCACCATTCCATTGCAGGCAGGGAAGATGAAAAACCCGCTGCCTGAGACGGATGAGGTCCTCAGCCAGGGCCAGGAAGTTTTCCTTGGGTCCTGCGCCCAATGCCATGGTGCGGATGCGCACGGTGACACTAACCTCGGGCGGAGCATGAACCCGCCTGCCATGGACTTGAGCTCAACCCACGTGCAGCACTGGAGCGACGCGGAACTGTTTTGGATCATACAGAACGGAGTTCGCCTCACAGGCATGCCCTCCTGGAAGTCGACCATTTCCGTTGACGACACCTGGAAGCTTGCACGTTTCATCCATAACCTTCCTCGCCTCGGCGCTGCCTCCGCCTCCCCCGCGCTCCCGTCACAGGCAGGAACCGCTATTTCCACGCAGGACAAGTACGCCCTCAAGGTGCCGAATGGCCTCGCGTTCTCTGAGTTCAGGGGATACGAAAGCTGGCCGGTGATCTCCATCAGCCACAACGGAGATAAGCTCGCTGCGATCCTTGGGAATCCTGAGATGATCGACGCTTATAAAGCGGGCATTCCCGGTAACGGCAAACCCTTTCCTGATGGCGCCAAGATGGCGAAGGTCCACTGGAACGCGAAAGTGAATGACCATGAACCCGGTGCACCGGCGGTGCCAGACGCCCAGCATGACGTTGATTTCATGCTGAAGGACAGCAAGAGGTTCGCGGACAGCGGCGGATGGGGTTACGGCGCGTTCGAGTATGACGCGGCGTCCAATATCTTCAGGCCCGCCAACCTCAAAGACAAGCCGCCGCAAGGGAGTGACGCCAAGTGCGGGTTCGCGTGCCACACCTTAGTGAAGACAAGCGATTACGTTTTCACGGATTACGGTCACAGGTGAACCGTTATAAGCAGACTGCTCTTGTCTCGACAAACCGTACCTCAGCGACTAAAGGCCCTCGCGTGCGTTTACGGCCCGGCTAAAGTCTTGGCCTGATACAAAGCGTGAGTTTTTCGCAACCTGTAAAGTCGTGCCCTGATACAAAGCATGAGTTTTTTGCAGCCTGTTCCGCCGGGCCGTGAATAGGGAATCCGCCGGGCTTTCACGGGCTCTCACTAAAGATCGAGCATTATCCACGTTGGCGCATGGTCGCTGGCATTTACCTCTCCACGTGCCCATCGATCGACGCCACCGTCCACGAGGCGCTCGGCCACGTTAGGCGAGAGCAGAAAGTGATCGAGGCGCATGCCTTTGTCCTTTGGCCACCGTTCAAATTTGTAATCCCAGAATGTCCAGAGCGGCCCATCCGGATGTAGGCTCCGCATGGCGTCGGTCCAGCCTTGAGCCAGCAAACGGGCAAAGGCCTGCCTGCTCTTGGGTTGGATCAATGCGTTGTCATCCAACGATCGAGTCGGATAGATGTCCTGAGGTGCCGGCACGACGTTGTAGTCACCGGCTAGCACCACGGGGGCGCCGCTCGCCAGCAGTTCCGCTGCATGGGCAATCAGACGCTCAAACCAGGCCAACTTGTAATCGAATTTCGGTCCAGGCTGCGGATTCCCATTGGGGAGGTAGATGGAAGTGACCAGAACTCCCTGAACCGCCGCTTCGATGTAGCGGGCTTGGTGATCTCCGGGATTTCCCGGCAAGCTTAGACGGGTCAACACGGGAGCGTGGCCTCGCGCGAGAATGGCTACGCCGTTCCAGGACCGCTCCCCCTGCCAGACTGCTTCGTATCCGGCAGTTCGAAGAGCATTCGCGGGAAACGCTCCCTGCTCCGCCTTGAGCTCTTGGAGACTAACCACGTCCGGCTCAGCTCTGGCTAACCAGGCCAGGAGGTTATCAAGCCGCTTATTGATGTTGTTGATGTTGAACGTCGCGATCTTCACCGAGTGATACTAATCAAAGGATGATGCGCAGGTCTGCAATATTCGATCTCGACGGCACTCTTACTGACTCGAAACCCGGCATTCTCGGATGCCTAACCAACACCCTCGAAGCCCACGGCGTCGCCTGGACCGGGCCTCTTGACTGGTTCATCGGCCCTCCCGCTGATCAATCCATGCGCCGCCTCATGCCCGACGCCGCCGACCCTCGTCGTGCCGCTCTCCTGCACGACTACCGCTTGTGTTACGACGCAACCGGCTGGGCGGAGAACTCTGTCTACCCGGGCGTCCATGCGCTGTTGCAGAGCCTTCAGGCTTGGGGATGGCAACTCTTCCTCTGTACCTCCAAGCGCGACGATTTTACCGCGCGGATCCTCGAAAAATTCAACCTGAGCCGCTACTTTATTGCTGTGTACGCGGACACCGCCGGATCGCTCCATCACTCCAAGACAGCCCTGCTCCGCCGTCTACTCGAAGAGCAGTCCCTCGATCCGGCCACCACGGTCATGGTCGGTGACCGCAACTTCGATATTGAAGCCGCCCGCGCGAACGGCGTAACTTCGATCGCCGTCACCTACGGCTACGCCACCTCTGAAGAACTCGATTCGGCTCGACCCGACTACATTTGCCATGCGGTCGAAGATCTGCTCCCGATCTTCTCTGCCGTGGCCCAGCCATTCCAAACAAACCCAGGGCTTCGATAATGGATGATCAGAGCGGTCTCTCTTGGGAGCTCATATGCGAATCATCGCGATCTTATCGGTTCTAGCGATCGGCCTTTCAGGTCAGGGCACGAAGACCGCCCTGGAACAGGCGAACCATCTTGAACAAAAGGCTCAATCCGCCGCCAAAGCCGGCGACCAGCGCGCACGGATTGACGCTGATCTCGAACTGTTTCGCTTGTTAAATGGTTCTCCCGCCGTCACCGAGGCGCTGGCACGCGCATATGCGGCCGCAGGGGACGCGCGGCAGGCCCTGGTGGCGCTGAATCGAATCGCAGACCTCGGCCAGGCAGATGACGATCTGCTCCGGGGAAGCGACCACAGCTTTTCCACCCTCCAGAACATGCCGGAGTACAAACGAGTGCTCGCGCGGTTCAGGGCAAACGAGGTGGCTGTATCGCGATCGAGCGTCGCGTTTGTATTACCGGATGCAGAGTTGCTGCCTGAGGACATTGACTACGATCCATCGTCGCAGTCCTTTCTGATTACGAGCATTCGAGAACAAAAGATTGTTCGCGTCCGCGCTGATGGATCGTCTGCGAACTTCGCGCTTTCTCCGGATGCGTGGCCCATGGCAGCCATTAAGATCGACAGCTCGCGAAACCGGGTCTGGGCAACAGAGGTGGCGTTCGATGGCCTTGCGCTGGCGCCAGCATCTGCCTGGGGGCACTCCGCCGTGCTTTGCTTCGATCTTCACACGGGCAGGCTTCTTCAGCGGGTTGCCGGACCGCTGCACTCTTCGTTGGGTGACATGGTGCTTACGCTCGATGGCGACCCGATCGTCAGTGACGGAGACGGTGGCGTTCTCTATCGAGTCTCGAATGGCCAAATGCACGAGATCAACAGGACGGAGTTCATATCTCCCCAGACAGGCGCACGAATCCCGTCCGGAGAACAGTTTTTTGTCCCGGACTACCTTCGCGGAATTGGCCGGTTCGATCTGAAGACGGGGCGAGTGTCATGGGTAAACAGGGATAGCATGGACAAGGTCGCCGCCAATGGTATAGACGGCCTCTATCTGTACGGGCACTCCCTGATTGCGACCCAGAATGGCACTTCTCCGGAGCGCATCGTACTCTTCGCGCTGGATCCAAAGTTGACTCACATCCTTTCGGCGAACGTGATTCAACAGTCGGTCTCGCCCGGTTGCGATCCGACGCATGGCGTTATCGTCGGAAACCACTTCTACTATCTCGTGAACTCCGGTTGGGCAAAGTTGGACGAACATGGGAGAGTGAAGGACGGAATGAAGCTCACCAGGGCGGTTGTGATGAGCTACAAACTCCCGTGACTAAAAGCGCATCATCCGTACTCAACTCAGATAGAGATCAATGAGCATTTGTTGCCCTGGCTCTAGCTTGACAGCTTCTTGAATCTGTTCTTCGGAGGCACGTAGCGCGTAGCGAAGTTGAGATGTATAGACCTTGTCGTCCCTAATCTGCCAACGCGGAATCGGACCACCTAATCGCGTTATTTGCACTCGATCTAGCACGGTGTTGGCCTCCCTCGGTCGCGGAATCCAAATGGCCCTCGGAAGCGCCATTTCGTAAAACGAGCCTCTGGCGTTATGCTTACTCGCTTTCCGGTGTTTCTACTGTCTCTTCCTGCAAAACCGAAGGCGGTAGTGTGATTAAGTTTCCATCACGAAGAATCACCCGTGGAGCTTCCGCTGGTTGGGATTCAGTGTGACGGGGCACGTCGCCTGTTCTGGTTGACAGGTGCTTCTTCAAGTCGGACCTTTGGAGGAAGCTCATATAATTCTCCAGCAAATCTGTTGTTTGTGAGGAGCGCCCATCTGAAGCCAAGGAATAAACAGCTGGAGGCGAGGAGGGAATCCGGGCTATCTATCAATCATACGCTTCGCGAGTCACCAGGCGGCGAAAGGCCCGTTTCATGCGGTCGAGCCTGGATATTTGGCTTCCCATTGGCGAATCAGGTGCAACACAGCTTCTTTTTGAGTCTGAGAGAACATCGGCAACTCAAACTTTCCGCCCGTTACTGTGTATCCGATCCAGTCACTTGGACGCTCTGCAGGCCATACCTTTACATGCCAACTCGCTGTGTCCGTGTACCGCCAGCCGGTCACCTCATACCCGACAAAGCTGCCCCTACCGGTCTCCTTTTTTAAGCCTGCCATCTCTTCCACCGTCTTTCCTACGTCCAGGTTCACTTTCGGTTGGATCACTTTGTCGTGCTGCACTCATAGCAGTACCACCGCCAGAGATCTCTGCTCCCTTGCGCAGTATTCTTTGGCCGTGTAATGGCCATGAAAGAGCGAGTGTGCCGTTTCGCAGGACAGGCTTTCATGCAGCGATCTTCCGGGTCGATGCTTGCCAGCGCCGGTGACACTCCTGGAAGCACGCTGAAGTACCCATGTGGTTTTCCGTAGTAGCGGCTGCAGGTTGGCGACGCACATTTGAAAATGATCGTTGGCAAGAAGGAAGATTCCTCAGGCCTCATTCTGAAATGGTGGCGATCACACAACGGAACCTCGTTTTCGCTCATGTACTCAGTATGCGCCCTATTGAGGATTTTGAAGCCAACGGTGAGGTGGAGCGACTGTACTCCGACCCTTCGAGGTACCTAGAGGTTTATGCCTACCCGGCGGCCAAGTGACCCAATATGCCACTCGGACCGCCTTGCTTGAGGCTCAGCGGTCCTTGTCTGAATCGTGGAATCGACAACGTAGCCGAGCATGGCGCAAGGCCTCATGAATTCTGCGCCACGTGGCCGTAAGTACTTCTGTAACCGGGGAATGGGCTACTTCAGCCGATCCACCTAGGGCCGCGGATGACGCCGCAGAAGTTCCCACGAACCAACTTGGGATCCTTGTCCGCAAGTACGTCAGCCTTTACGTTACCGAACGTGGTCTCAGGCTTCCTGTCAATGCCATCGTAGAAGGCCTGGATAATGTCTTCTTTGAAGTTGGGAGTGCGAGGATACTTCGCGACAACCGCGTTTCGGACCTTGTCGTGAACCCGGGACAGGTTGTTGATCGCCTTCGCGTGGAAGCCGCCCAACAGATGATTGACAGCTCCTCCATGGGATTGAAAGAGATAGCGGACGCGTGTGGCTTCGGATCGACTGACTCGATGCGGCGCACCTTTCAGCGTGTTATCAGGATACGGCAGGTGAATACCGAGCGATTCAAGCGAATGACGTTTTGATTCCCATCGCGCGAATGGCGGAGGATTCGGGTGCTTTCGCTACGGTGTAGCTATCTCCGACACTCCCAGCACGGTGGTAGTGGTCGGCACGAATGAAGTTGAGCGGCTTACGCCCGGGCACCCAGGTTTCAAAATCGAAGCCTGGGTGTCCCGATTCGTAACTGCATTAGTGGCGTACTAGCCCCCGGCGTGAGCGGGCTTTCCCCCGCGTGAGGCGGTTGCGGGGATCGATTTCGCAGCGCCGGCTGTGGCTGCCGCGAAAATTGGCGACAACTGGTTTCCGTTAGGCGAGCCAAGGCCGGTACAGGCGTCCCAGCCTGGTCCCGCTGAATAGCTGCCGTTGTTACCCTGGGTGATATCGTTAAAGCCATTCTCGGCGTTCTGGTAGAGCGCGAGATTGGCAAAGCCGATATTGCTGCCGCACTGCTGATTGAGCAGGGCTATGAGCGCGGCCCAGAGTGGGGCGACTGCGCTGGTGCCACCAACCACCGCAGTCTGGCCATCGTACAAAACGTTGTAACCGGTCTCGGGTGAGGCATCGCCGGCCACGTCGGGTACTCCACGCCCGCCGCTGCTGGTCGGAGGCTTGGGCACGTTGGCCTTCATCTGCCAGGGTGGAATGGGGAAGAAGCTGCTGACGCCGCCGCCGGTCGCTCCACCCTGCGGCTGATCGTTCCAGACGACTTCCTGCTGGATTGCGTTGTTTGCCGCGATCAGCTCCGTACCACCGCAGCCGAGCACGTGCGGGCTGGAGGCAGGGAAGTCGACATTGTTGCCACTGCCGCCGTCGCTGGAGCCGTTGTCTCCGGAAGCGACCGTGATGGTGATGCCCAGCGCGGCCGCGGACTGGCAGGCTTCATCGAAGGCCGTCATGGATTGCGCCGTCCAGTTCGACTCCGCGCTGCCCCAGCTGATGGAGATGACCGACGGCGGCCCATTGGCAGTGTCGTGAATAGCCGTGGTCAGCGCATCGAGGAAGCCCTGCGATGTATTGGTGGTGAAGTAGACGGCTATATTCGCTCCTGGAGCAATGGAGCCGGCGACTTCGATATCGAGTGCGACCTCACCGTCGGCGTTAGGGTCGTTGGGTGAGTTGGTCGCGCCATCGACTGAGACCGCGGTGACTCGCGGCTCGGCGATGCCGAGCGAGGTAAAGTAGGTGGACAGATCGCTGGCGTTATAGCCGCCGCCAAGCTCGAGAATGCCGATCGTTTGGCCTGCGCCATTGGGTCCCACGGGGAAGTTATAGAGTTGAGCGACCTGGGGCGGGTTGAACGACGCCATCTGGGAAGGATGCCCCTTCGCCTTACCCTTTCTTTGCTTGTCCAGCAGACGGTAGTGCGGCATGGCAATGGGATGGTTATCAAGGCCTAGCACCGCTTCAACGGGTTCGGCATACTCCTGGAGCATGGAGATAGTTCCGACGTAGCTATGGAATTTTTTCCCTTCTTTTTCGTAGTCGTTGAGGGTCACGCCAAAGGCGGCCGCGATCTTACTCGCCGGGCCGCGCATGACCATGGTGCGTCGCGCCAGACTGGATGCGCCTTCATCTACGGTGAGACCGTGCTTGTGGGCGAAGTCGCGGAGGTGGTCGAAACTAGCCGGATCGGCGCCGTACTTCTCCGAAAAGTCCTGCTGGCTGATGTGCCGGCCAATCATGGTTTCGAGGTCCAAACGGTTTTTGCGTTTCACAATCACTGAAACGCTGATGTTGCGTTGAGCGTCGGTCTTGCCCGCGACCGTTGCGCCCGGGTGTGTCTTGCGTTCACTCTTGGGAAAGGAGACCCGGGATAGATTGTGCTGCGGATTCTGCGTTGACATAGACACCTCGACTGCTTTGGGGGTTGGTGGTTTCTAAGGTCACCGACCGGATAGGGAATCTAGCAGCCCCAGCGTTTCATTAAGTAAGAACTGCATATCCAATTCCGGCCGTCGCAAAGTACCTGGCGAAATTTGCCAGCAGTATAGGACTTTTCCCGGCTGTTTTGGGGTGTGAATTCTGGTCCGCTTACCCAGCAAGCACTTAGAGCGCTGCAATCGTTCGCGTGAAGGTATCCCTAGGTTGAATCAATGCATCGAGATAGCCGCACACGGCGGCGACGCAGGGCGGGGCAAACTTTCTTTGCGGATATCGAAGGAAAGATAGAAATAAGTATCAATGGTCGACGCATTTGCCTCCCAACTCCCGCTAATTCTGAAATTAATTTCAGAATTTATCGTGTGCGTCACATGAACAACGAAATATTTTCCTACACCTCCGCGCGAAATGTACTGCCCAGTTCCTCTCCTAGACCGAAATAGTGTCGGAAGTTGTAGATCAACGGTTGCCACTTTGCGGGATCGACGTAGTGTTCGTCCATGATGAAGTCCTGGCGGACGTGAACCCGCAGAATCTCGACCTCCACCGAGGTTGCGCCGCCCAATTTGTGAACGCGAGGTTCGCCCACCAGCGCATGGATGGAGCGCGTGATCGCTTCCAGTTGCACGGGACACTCCTTCACCCGTGGGACTGAAACCATTTCGCTTGGCACAGGGGTGAAGGACCCGGCGGCGAACTTATCTTTCTCGAAGCGGAATTTGTCGCTCTTGTCTTCAGGGACGGGATTCTGACCCGTCAGCGGAGCAAGCGCTTCCACCTGGCGCCACAAATCCGGTGATGGAACATTGACCACACACTCGGGCCGCACTTCAAGATTCTTCAAAGTCTTGGTTTCGTTGAGCAGGCCCAGGGTCATCGTCCACCCTAATGCCCAGAAGGAAGAAATGGGCGCCAGGTTCGGCGTCCCGTCCTCGTTGATTGAGCTGATCAGTGCAACCGGATTGCCGAAGTAAAGGATCTTGGGCGAGATCGTGTCAAATTTGGGTTGTTCTTGTGTGAGTTGCATTTACATGGGATGAATGCAAAGCGCCCGCGGATGTTTCAGTCCTGCTTAAAACAACCAGAGCGCCCACCCATGCCCATGCCAGGGTGTGCCACCGCCTTAGAGTAGTTGATGGCTCTCCTTATAGCCGGCAGATGAGTAACTCGCGTTCGTAAATCATCTCCGGCGGCAAGTGATCATGCAGCGCAATGAAGAGCCCTTCGTGTTCCATAACCTCGGATTTCCAATTCTGG